>NZ_CP157823.1:708571-1417143 GCF_041898185.1 Corynebacterium belfantii
AGCGGTACTGGTATACCCCGCAACAGACACAAAAACTGTGACGACGAGGGAACAAACCCCAAAGGATTCAGAAGAACTAGAAAAGTTTTCTGCGACGTTGCCAGCACTGCTAGAAAGCTTGTCTGGGCCCCAGCTCGTTGCACGAATAAATACACGATGCGATCAATGCAAAATCAAAACGATGTGCCCAGTTCAGCCGGAAGGAAAGATGATCCCAGAATGCTAAGCCCTCAAGAACTCTCGCGCGCACTGGGACAAAAATTTCCACCAACGCCGCAACAAGCAGACGTTATTAGCTCACCCCTTGCCCCCACACTCGTGGTTGCTGGAGCAGGTGCAGGAAAAACGGAAACGATGGCTGCCCGAGTGGTGTGGCTCGTGGCTAGTGGACTCGTCGACCCTGATCGTGTTTTAGGACTCACCTTCACGCGTAAAGCAGCACAGCAGCTATCCAAGCGAATTCGTGATCGGCTTGAGCAATTGGCGGGAATTGAGAACCTGCGAGATCTGGACCCGACAGGCGCATTAGCAACCAAACTAGAAACGATCGCTCCCACGGTATCTACCTACGACTCCTACGCGGGACGATTAATTAGCGAATACGGTCTATTGCTGCCAGTGGAGCCATCATCACGCTTGATTTCGCAAACGGAGCTATTCCAAATTGCGCATTCGATAGTGTCTGCTCACACGGGTGCACTCAATACCTCGAATTCACCCAATACGGTGACCTCCACGCTGATGTCTTTGGTCTCGGAGATGGACAACCACATGGTGTCGCCCACAGACATCGAAGAAGAATCAGCGGCATTTCTTGCCATGATCGAAGACGTCGAAGCAACAAGTAAACGGGCCCCAAGCAAAGAGGTGTACAAATGGCGAGATACACAGGTGCTGCGCAATGAACTACTGCCACTAGTTCAACAGCTAAAAACATATCTAGCTGACAACCACCTCATGACCTTTGGCGAGCAAATGTCTTTAGCAGCCCGCCTCGCTGCAGAAAATCCACAGGTGGGAGCGTCGCAACGCAATAGGTATCAGATCATCATGCTTGATGAATACCAAGATACTGGCCATGCGCAGCGTGTTTTGCTCAAAAGCCTATTTGCTGGCACCGCGGTTACCGCAGTTGGTGACCCCATGCAATCTATTTACGGATGGCGTGGTGCCACTGCAGCCAACCTCGAAAGGTTCCTTACAGACTTCGGAAGTAACGGTTCTCCCGCCACCAAAAAAGAACTCACCGTGTCGTTTAGAAATCCTCCCGAGGTCCTCGACTTAGCTAACCGAGTATCTCGGGAACTGCTGGGTGTACCCGAAGATCCGCGACGACCAGTGCAACCTCTCGAGCCAGGTCCTGCAGCATTAAACGGCACAGTGAGATTGGGGTTTTTCCCATCGATGGACGAAGAGCGATCCTATGTTGCTGATCATTTAGCTCAAGCATATGAACAACACGATGGGGATCATCCCTTTACTGCGGCTGTGCTTGTTCGCAAACGCAAGCACTCGGCGGCAATTGCTCTGGAATTACAACAACGCGGCGTCCCAGTAGAAATTGTTGGACTCGCAGGACTACTCGGTATTCCAGAAGTTGCGGATTTAGTAGCTATTGCCACATTGTTGGTGCGTCCTTACGATACTCAAGCCGCTATGCGTATTTTGGCAGGGCCCAGCGTAGGACTTGGTATGGCGGACCTCATGGCTTTGAGCGATCGCGCCTACAACCTCAGTGGCCGAGATCGACGTGCCACAACGGAATTATCGCGTGACCCTCTCGAACGGTTAAAACAGATCATTGCCGATACAATTCCCAGTGACCAAGATTCTATAGTGGGTCTTGCAGAAGCAGTGGCTGACCTCGATGAACGCCTCGACAGCAGCGATGGTCCACGATATAGCGCCAAAGGTAGCGAGCGACTCCGCACACTAGCGGCACGGCTGCGCTATCTACGCACCAATAGCTTGAGCAACTCATTACCGGACCTCTTTGCCGATATTGAACGAGTATTTGGCATACGCACAGAGGTCCTACAACGAGAAGATCCCCGTAGCGATGGTGCAACCGGCACCGCACATCTCGATCGGTTCGCCGAGGTTGTCCAAGATTTCTCTCGTATTCCAGGTGCCAACTTGAGTTTGCTATTGGACTACCTTTTACTGGCAGAATCCGAAGAAAATGGGTTAGAACCTGGCGAAGTACAAGTGACTGCTGACCGAGTACAGATCCTCACCGTGCATAAAGCCAAAGGCCTAGAATGGCAGCATGTTGCCGTCTTACACGCTGATGCCAACACCTACGTGGCCAAAGCGTCGACATGGCTCAACAATGCTTCTGCCGTGCCTTCAGCACTTCGCGGAGATGCCAAAGGCGACGAGGATCTCGTAGGCGCACCCGTTTTTGAAATCGACACCCCAGAAACTGCAGCGGAACTAGCAAAAGCTGGAAAAGCGCATATTGCTGATTTCAAACAAGTGGCTGCGGAAGAAAACGCACGTCTTTTTTACGTCGCAATTACTCGAGCAGAACAACAAGTACTTGTCACAGCTTCTGCCGATCCTTCAAAAAAACATCCAGTCCTGCCTTACGAATACCTCACTATGCTGCGCAACGATTTCCCTGACAGCGTAGAAGAATGGCATGAACGTGGTGAAGCAGAAGACTATGTGCCACCAGCGCCTCAAGAAGCCGTATTCCCGCCGAACTACACCGTTGTCGGCGCAGAAGACGTGTTCGCCGCCATGCAAAAGCAACCAGATCTGATCAACGACAACGATCTGTTTGAACGATGGGAAAAAGAAGTCAGTGCACTCATCGAAGAACACGAGCAACTTTCTGCACCCGTCGTCGCCGTCGATATCGGAGTAGAGCTTACAGCCACAGACATTGTGAACCTTGCAAAGAACCCCGAGAACTTTGCTCAACGCAGACGACGTCCTGTGCCGTTTAAACCAAACTCATACGCCAAGCGCGGTACTGCCTTCCACGAATGGCTAGAAAACCGCTTTGGTGCAGAAGCCTTACTTGATGAAACTGAGCTGCCGGGTATCGGAGAAGAACTTGATGACTCGGACCTCGATAGATTGAAAGAAGCATTCCTAGACAGTGAGTGGGCAGACCGAACCCCAGAACATGTAGAGCACCTCTTTGAGGTTTCCATTGGGCGTCATATTGTCCGTGGGCGCATGGATGCAGTGTTTAAAAACCCCGACGGACGATGGATCGTTGTGGATTGGAAAACGGGACAGCCCCCAACAGACAATCACGAAAAAGAATCAGTGGCCATGCAGCTGGCAGTTTATCGACTCGCATGGGCACGACTCCAAGGAATTGATCTGGATCGAGTCGACGCAGTATTCCACTATGTAGGAAGAAATGTGACATACCGGCCACAACAATTGCCTGATGGGGAAGAACTTGCATTGAAACTAGACCCAAGCGTGTAGTCTTGACTAGCAATTTGGAAAGATTCTAGGAGCACTCAACGAATATGTCGGCAAAGCCATTGCCTAATCGCGAAACCTACAGGTTCCGTGGAAACGACGAGCTCACCGAGCTGCCCGAGCACACACTGCTCAACATTATTCGTATCCCCGGTAACCCCTTGGTCAGCCCTATTCGTCTGATCGCACGGCGATTCGGCTATGCGCTTGCGCTCATCATCATCGTGGCGCTAGTGGTTTATCTCGACGAAGGAGGGTACAGCGAGCACCTGACCTTCATCGATGCGCTGTACTACTCAGCGGTATCGCTATCAACCACCGGCTATGGCGATATAACACCCATTACCCAAAGCGCCCGCTTGCTCAACATTATTATCATTACACCGCTGCGCCTCGCATTCGTGATCCTCTTAGTCGGTACCACCTTGTCGGTGCTGACAGAAGAATCACGTCGTGCATGGAAGATTCAACGCTGGAGAAAACGAATGCGTAACCACACAGTTGTTATCGGATACGGAACCAAAGGCCGCTCGGCCATTGCGGCACTGCTGGCAGATGGTGTAGCCCCCAAAGACATTGTGGTAGTTGATACCGACAGTGTCGCATTAGAAGCCGCAAACAATGCTGGACTCGTCACCGTGAATGGTTCGGCTACTAAATCGGAAGTGCTCAAACTCGCTGGCGTTCCTAAAGCAAAAGCAGTGGTCGTAGCCCCCAATATTGACGATACTGCCGTGCTGGTTACGCTATCTGTACGAGAGCTTTCCCCCAGTGCATGGATTGTTGCAAGCGTGCGTGAATCGGAAAACCAGCACCTGCTCGAGCAATCAGGAGCTGATTCCGTAGTTATTTCTTCTGAAACCGCAGGTCGCATGTTGGGACTAGCTACCGTAACTCCGTCGGTTGTGGAGATGATGGAAGACCTATTGTCCCCAGACGAAGGCTTCTCTGTTGCAGAGCGTCCCATCGGTGAGGACGAAGTAGGTGCTAATCCACGCCACCTCGCCGACATCGTGCTTGGTGTAGTGCGTTCCGGTGAGCTGTACCGAATTGACTCCCCAGAAGCTGAAACAGTGGAACCAGGCGATCGTCTGCTCTACGTTCGTCGCGTGTTTAGTGAGGATGTTCGCGATTAACACCTGCCTTCGTGTCGACTCTGCAGGACGAGTGCCAGTAGCACACGGCACGCCGGTCACCACCACTCCCTGCCCACGTATCGCTACCTATCCAGTAACCAACAACCGGGGATGCGGACGGAATCTTGGAGGATTCCATTATGAACCGTTCCTACACCAACACGCAGAAGCGCACAGCACTGCGGGTCTACAAACGCACACAATCAGTGACTAAAACAGTCCGCGAACTCGGCTACCCAGGCAGATGGACCCTGTATAAATGGCTACGCGAGCCCAAAACCCCACCACAACCACGTAAACAAGCCAAAACCCTGACCCACTACCCATACGAAGTCAAACTTCGCGCAGTAGAACTTTTCCACAATGGTTGGCGACCAGCTGATATTGCCCAGGAATGCTGCCTGCACACTCACGCCAGCGTCTATGCTTGGGCGCAACGCTACCGTGAGGAAGGACAATGGGGCTTGATGTCGAAAAAAGAACGCGCAGGCCATGGCCGCATCCCTACTAAAGCAGCACTAGAAAAATCATTGCCGGATAATCCAACACAGTTAAAACAGCAGATGGCCACGCTGCTGGTAGAAAAAGCCGTGTTGGAAAAGGAGCTGGAAATTATAAAAAAAGACGTAAGCGTCATCCCCGGTCAGCTGAGTAATAAGCACAAAACCGACGTGGTTGACGCTTTGCGTAGCACGTTTCCATTAGCAATGCTGCTCGCTGCTAGTGGTCTTGCTGCATCCAGTTTCTATTACCACCTGAAAAAACGACGCATGCCTGATAAGCACGCAGCTATTCGCAGCATGGTGCACCGCATCAGTTCTGATTCACATAATACCTATGGTTATCGCCGTATCTGGTGGCAATTACGACATTTAGGCATAACTATCAGTGAAAAAGTAGTTCGCAGGCTCATGCGCGAAGAAGCAATTACGGTGCGGTTTCCGAAGCGGAAGGTGAAATATTCCAGTTATCAAGGAGAAATTTCTCCGGCTCCGCCGAACCTGGTCAACCGTTGTTTTCATGCCACTGCTGCGAATACGTTGTGGCTGACTGATATTAGTGTTTTCGCTGCGAATGAGGGGCGGGTGTATTTGTCTGTGATTATTGATTGTTTCGATGGCAAAGTCGTTGCTGCTAAGACGAGTGTGAATCCCACTATGGAGTTAGCAGAATCTACGCTGCAGGCCGCTATTGATGCTGAGGGTCTTCCACCGGATGGTTCATTAGTGATTCATTCAGATCGTGGTGTGCATTACCGTGGTCGGAGTTGGCATAGTCTGACTGCGAAATATGGCATCGTTCGTTCGATGTCGAAAAAGGGGTGTAGTCCTGACAATGCGGCATGCGAGGGGTTTTTCGGGCGGATGAAAAATGAGATGTATTACGGCAAGAGGTGGCAGACAATCCAAGAGCTTGACGATGCCATTGCTGCTTATATCGAGTTTTATAACAATCATCGCATTAAAGTTAGTCTCAATGGTATGAGTATCGCGCGTTATCGCATGGCTGCGGTAGCGTGAGGTTGAAAGTGTCTAACAAAACGTCCGCATCCCCACCTGTGTGTACAACGCGTGTCAGGCGCGGAAGCAGAAGCTGTAACAGGAGAAACTAAGCGGGTGACCGAGGACTGGGTAATGAAGGCTATCGCTGTACTACACCATCGAGAAAATACTCTGTTTGATCCCCTGACAGGTGGCCCACTGGACTATCGCAACGATTCGATTGCAGGAGCAACCGAATCTGGTAGAGAAGTCTTTCCTCGTATCGATCCCGCAGTAATCGGGCTCATCGAACTTGCAGGACAAGACCGCATACTCATCGCTGAAAACGCCCAGCGTCGTGGTTTCTACTCGCTCATTGCAGGCTATGTGGGACTTGGCGAAACTTGTGAGGAAGCCATGGTGCGAGAAGCTCTTGAAGAAACCGGACGTCGTATTTCGCAGGTGCGCTATGTGCGCAGTCAGCCTTGGCCTTACAGTGGTGCCCTCATGATGGGCATGGTGGCAACCACCACAGATGAGCACCCCATACAACCCCTCGATGGTGAGCTAGCGAGGATAACGTGGGCGTCGCCAAGCGAGCTCCGCGAAGGGGCATTTACCTTGCCACATAGGAATTCTCTAGCGTTCCAATTGATCACAGAATGGGTGGGACAACATGATTAACTTGGATGATCTTGACGATGACCAGCGTGCAGCTGCCGAGGCGCCACGTGGTCCGGTAGCCATTTTGGCCGGCGCCGGAACAGGTAAAACTCGCACGATCACCTACCGGATAGCGCACTTGATCGACCGCGGCATGGCAAGCCCCCACCGCGTACTCGCAGTGACTTTCACGCGTCGCGCTGCTGGGGAGATGCGGCACCGTCTGGGGCTGATGGGTGTTGGTGGCGTTCAAGCCCAAACGTTTCACTCTGCTGCGCTGCGACAACTGCGCTATTTCTGGCCACAGGTAGCCGGGAATTTGCCATGGAGAATTGTTGACAACAAATTTTCACTGGTGGGTCGCGCAACTCGTAGCGTCGGGGTGGAATCCTCAACAGAAAATGTTCGAGATCTACTCAGCGAAATCGAATGGGCCAAAGCAGCACTGATCACTCCTGATAACTATGTGGAACGCCTCAACGGGCGCGAGACCCCAGTAGCAGCCGAAAAAGTGGCGGAAGTATATCGACGATACGAGCAGTCGAAAACTACACCGGAAGGAATGCTGCTCGACTTTGATGACCTCTTGCTTCACACCGCGGGAGCCATTGAAAATTCCACTGCTATAGCCGAGGAATTTCGGCAACAATACCGCACGTTTGTTGTCGATGAGTATCAGGACGTGACACCACTACAGCAGCGGGTCTTAGACGCATGGCTTGGCGAACGCGATGATGTGACCGTGGTGGGCGATGCCAATCAGACGATCTACTCGTTTACAGGCGCTTCACCGGACTATTTGCTGGGGTTTTCCCGCAAATATCCCCACGCCACGGTGGTGAAACTGCAACGAGACTACCGTTCTACACCGCAAATTACAGATCTTGCTAACCGCGTGATCGACCAAGCAGTAGGGCGGATCGCCGGTACGCGTCTGGAATTAGAAGGCATGCGAGCAGCCGGGCCACAACCAGAATTTCAAGAATTCAGCGACGAACCCGCAGAAGCACACGCCGTAGCCTTGAAAATCAAGCAGCTTCTAGCGCAAGGCGTTCCTGCCTCCGAGATTGCGATTTTGTACCGCATTAATGCCCAATCCGCGACTTTCGAACAAGCACTCGATGACGCCGGAATTGTGTATCAAGTTCGCGGCGGTGAGGAATTCTTCCAGCGTTCGGAAATCAAACAAGCGATGTCAGAGATCATCCGAGCTACTCAGCGTGATGACCTTCCCGACGCTCGTGGAGTAGACCTAGAACGCATCGTGCGTGCAATATTAGCGCCGCTGGGCTTGAGCAAACACGAACCAGAAGGCACCCGCGCACGGGAACGCTGGCAGTCGTTGGAAGCTCTTGCAGAACTGAGCTTGGAAATTGGCCAAGCAACACCAGACTTAAACCTTCAAGGGTTATTAGCAGCACTCAATCAACGAGCAAGCGCCAAACATCCTCCCACCATGCAAGGGGTTACCTTGGCATCCCTCCACGCAGCGAAAGGCTTGGAATGGGATGCCGTGTTCCTCGTCGGGCTTGTCGACGGCACCCTGCCGATTTCTCATGCAATGAAAGCCGGCGACCATGCCATCGAGGAAGAACGTCGTCTGTTTTATGTGGGAGTGACACGTGCCCGAGAAATTTTATATTGCTCGTGGGCAAAAGCTCGCCAAGAAGGCGGACGTGCAACACGAAAGCGTACTCGTTTTTTGGACAGCATAGTTCCTGAACTCGATGTTTCCTCCGTACCACCACGTTCTAAACGACGCCAGCACTGTCGAGTATGCGGCAACACATTGAACAGTCCCGCAGAACGCATCGTAGGACGCTGTGACCAATGCCCCAGCGGCGTTGATAGAGAAGTGTTTGAAACTCTGCGGAAATGGCGAGCGGATACAGCTCGTGAACTTAACGTTCCAGCCTATATTGTGTTCACCGATGCCACCTTGCATGCGATAGCTGAAAATCTTCCGCAATCCGCCGAAGAGCTGATGCAGATTTCTGGAATAGGGCAGGTCAAAGTAGAACGTTTTGGCTCAGGTCTGCTAGAAACGCTTGCTCAGTTCCAGTAAGCGGATCGCAGTCCCAGCGGCTCGACCAACATAACGGGCAACGAGAATGCGGACTCATGATCTCGGACGAAAGCTCCCCATTGGGGGAGACTCGGATAAGAAGCCCCGCTGTGACCGTGACACGCTGGCGCGGTTCACTCAGCTGCTCTACTAACCGTGTTACACGTGCGGCAGCCGCATACGTTAATGCCGCAGGTGCTGTGAGGGGAGCAGCGGCATTTTTTAAAAGTGCCGGCCATTGCGGATCAGCGTCACTGCGGTAGAGATCTGTGCAGAGTCCACAGGGGCCGCGGCCGTCGATACGCACCGGCCCGATAATCGCATGGTTATCCATCAAACTCACAGGAATCATGGTTTTTACTTCCACCAGTTCTTGGGCGATATGAGAAAAACTAGGAGTGGAGTTAATCCAAATGAGAGGAACCTCACGAGATAACAGGGATTCCAAAGTCATACAGCGTTGAATAGTGTGTGCTTGGACCACACTGATACCAGCACTACCCAACACCGCTTTTGTCGGCGCGACCAGCGGCCCGAAGCCACCGACTGCAACAGTGAGGTTTCTTTCTACGATGGAGAGCACTCGGTGATGCAGGAGATCGTCGATAAGCCCGCGGGCCGCCACGGGTTGTAATCCGGCCTCTGTTAGCTGTTCGATTGCGGTTGTTTTTGCAATTGGCTGCCAGAAACCGCGTAATACTTGTACGATCGCAACAATAAGGCTTTCTGGCGCAGCAAAAATACCTGCATTGGCTGAGTCGAGTCCAAATTGAATACCTTCTGGCCGTAGCAGCACTTGGGCGTGCGGGCTAAGGCTTATGAGTCCCCCCTGATTCATGTCCACTATTGCACCACAGAAAGCGGGTTGCTGTCATGTCCAAGCGAACAACCCCCACCTATCCGGTCGAAGTGATCCGGTCGGATCGACGTACTCGGACTGTGTCGGCACGCTTGGTGGGCGGCAAAATTCTCATCAGAATTCCAGCGTCGATGTCTAAGAAAGACGAGAAAAAATTCGTCGCTGAAATGGTGGATAAAGTACGCACTAAAACGCGGTCTTCAGCTCCTACCGATGAGGCATTGCTTCACCGTGCACAGCACCTTAACCGTGCAGTGTTAGAAAACCGAGCCACGATTGGGTCTATTCGGTGGGTGACAAACCAAACACGGCGATGGGGGTCGTGTTCTCAAACGACGAACGACATCCGCATTTCGCACCGGTTGCAAGGCGTACCAGATTATGTTCTCGATGCCGTGATCATCCACGAGATGGTGCATACGTTTATCGAAGGCGGACATTCCCCAGAATTTTGGCAATGGGCAGACAAAGCCCCCAAGGCTGAACGCGCCAAGGGATACCTTGAGGCGTGGCAGCGCATGGGGGACGTTGGCTAATCGTTCTTGGGGGAATCCTCATCAGGATCAGAGGGGTTTTCTCGCTGTTCCTTTTGCTGCTCTTCGGACTGCTGGGAGAGCATTTCTTCGAGCTTGGTGATCTCTGCGATTGGATCAAACTCATCGGCTGAAGCAGTATCGAGTAGGCCGTCGATAAATTCCGCAGAGTTGTCTAGGTCTTCAGCAACAGGGAGGAAATCGGGGTGGTCCCACACGTGGTCGCGCTTTTCTATCCCCACGGCTACGTCCACACGACGCCAAAGCTCTTGGGCTTCTGCAACTTTGGGAGCGCCGAATTCAATGCCAACTACTTGGGCGAATGCTTTTTCGGCGGAACCGCCGGTTGCACGACGACGCCGCCATGCTTCATTCAACGCTGCAGTCGAAGGAACACGGGAGCCCATTGCCTCAGTGACAACGTGTTCAACCCAGCCCTCGATCAAAGCGAGCAGGGTTTCTAGACGAGAAACTGCATTGGCGTTACGAGAAGTAATACGAGGACTCATATCCAAGTTCTGCATCCGCTCCATAGCCTCATGAATGGCGGCAGGATCACCGGATTCAAGGTTCATTTCGCGCATAGCTTCTTCGATATGGGAGGTGTCGATGACCAAACCGGCAGCGTACTCCTCAACGGAGGCTACGATCTGTTCAGCAAGCCACGGAACGTGACGCAACAACCGCTGACGCGCAGCCTCACGCGCAGCAAGGTAGACCAGCACTTCACGCTGTTCGATCTTGAGGCCTTGGGTTTCCTTGCGCACGTTATTGATCATTAGCGCAGTAACACCGGTTGGTGCGATAGGAACACCAAAATCGGTGCCGGAAAGGGCCTGCGTAGCAAGATCGCCGAGAGCATGGCCTAGTTGCATGCCGAAGTTCATACCCGACATCTGATTCATCATCTGTATCATGGGGCCGACCATCTCGCGCGCTTTCTCAGGAAGGGAATCGAGCTGAGCCTGGGCCATATGCTCGGCAACAGGAGTGACCATGCGTTTCCACATTGGCAGGGTGTTCGTAAACCAGTCGTTAGCCGACCACGCCTCGACTTTATTGCTGGCAGTAGGCAAGATGGTGGCGTCGTCAAGCCAAAGTTCCACGAGGTTAACAGCCTCAGTGACGGCCTTGGTATCTGCTTCTGTGGCGGCAGGAGCCTTCGCTGACTCAATTTGCTGGCGCGCAATGCGTTCCGCCAGTGCATAGTTCACCGCTCCTTGTCCCTCGGGGGAATTCATGGAAGACCCCATGCCGGACAACATCTGCCCAAATTGATTAAGCATGTCCCCCAAGCCGCCGGAACCAAACGGGTTGGAGTCGCGGGAGTTGTCATCGTCGTCGCCGCGCCCACCGAAGTTGAAGGAGAATCCGAAGCCGTTGCTATTCATGGCATAAACGGTACAGAAAAACCCGACGCTGGCGCCATGATTGGGACAACGCTGTCAGCGAACATGTAATCTAGTCTCTCGTGAAACGACGCGTGAACACTCTCGTCCTCGGCGCAATCCCCGTGGTCGCATTGGCAGCTTTGGTAACTCTGGACCATATTCCAGGCACCGACATTGATCTCACCGTGCCCTATGCGGCCGAAGGCCCAGGCCCCACTGTGAATACCTTGGGCGACGTTGATGGCAAACCTGTTGTCAATGTCTCTGGTGCAGAAATTGACAAAACCACTGGAAACCTCAACATGACCACCGTTTCCGTGCGCACACACTTGACCCTTGGGCAAGCACTCGGACGTTGGTTGATCGCTCACGACACGCTCGTGCCGATTGAACAGATCTTCCCTCAAGGAAAAACACCTGAGGAAGTCGACGAGGTGAACAAGGCCGCTTTTAGCACCTCAGAGGCATCGGCAACCATCGCCGCGATGAATCAGCTGCACAAGCCAGTAGACACCGTTGTCGCCCGGGTCAGCCCCGAAGCTCCAGCCGCCAAAGTGATGGCAGAAGGAGACGTGATTACACAGGTTGCAGGCGCTAAAGCAACTGGCCCAAGCCAAGTTCGTGATGCGGTGCGCGCTAAAAAGCCAGGCGAGACGATCTCGATCGGTTTCCTTCGCGATGGCAAGCAACTGACACGGGAGGTCACGCTGGGCAAACACCCCGAGGATGACAAAGTCGCTTTTCTTGGTGTGAGCATGACAGCACGGCCTGCCGACGGAATCACCGTCGACTACAACCTTGAAGATATCGGCGGACCTTCTGCAGGTTTGATTTTCTCGCTCGCGGTAGTAGATAAGCTCAGTCCAGGTGAGATCAACGGCGGAAAATTCGTCGCCGGAACCGGCACCATTGACGACGACGGCACAGTCGGTCCGATCGGCGGCATTCGCCATAAAGTTCGCGCAGCGCGTGACGCCGGCGCCGAGGTATTCCTATCCCCAGAGAAAAACTGCAGCGAGGCACTCAAAGGAAAACCAGGCGACATGGTGGTCATTAGCGTTGATTCGCTTAGCGACGCCATCCACCAGCTGGATAATTTCAAAGCTGGTAAAGAAGTAAAAACCTGCTCATAAAGAGCAGCGCTTTACTTTGAAGAAGGAGTCGGTTCCGCAGCCGACTCCTTCTTTGGAGCTTGTGCAAGGCCCAACTCATAAATGTGCTCGGCAGGATCGACCTCGTCAGTGGACACCATCTGCTGCATGACAAGCCCGTTATCGTTATCCACCACGGTAATAACCGCAGTACCACCAAGAGTGGACCATCCCACCACGCGACGACCGGTATCCTCAATGACCCGAGAGCTACGAAGCTCAGTCAACAGCTGAGTGGTGGATGCAGCCTTAGCATCCGACTTAAAAAATTGGAACTGGCCGACATCGTGACCCGAGCAAGCCATAGAGTTTTGCACCCCGTTGGCGTCGCAAGTATCAAATTGAGCAAAAAGTGATTCTGGAGCTAGTGCCCCGAATTGTTCAAAGGCTCGTTGAACATTCTTGTGTTTCGAATCCAACATCGGAGGCACGCTGGTTGGTGCTTCGACCTGTGAAGAAACCTTAGACGTCTGTGTGGTGCTACTTGCCGAAGCACTGCTTGACGTAGTAGTGCTGGCCGAAGTGGTACTAGGTGCTGCGCTACTGGTAGCCGACGTCGATTGTGGTGCTTCTGGGGTGTCACGTGAACACGCACTCACACTACTAATAGCGACAACGACAGCGCACGCGCTAAAACAACGAATCACGTTAGAACGCTGCGCAGCAGCAAAACCAAAAGGCACGAAAGACACCAAGACCTATCTTTAACGAGGGGGTGAGACACAAACTATAAAGAACTATCTTAATCGAGGGTGGCACGTAGTGCGGCGATAACACCAGGGGCTACACCTGGGCCACCTCGTAGTTCAATGTCATCTTCTGCAAAGGGGCCGCGCTTTGTGAGTTCTTCCTCTGTCGGGCGGATCTGCAGCAAAGTCAGGTCGGCGTCGCCACGCAGAACGCCGCTGAACAAACGAGCTGGGCGGGTTTCGTCACTATCTGCGGAAGAATCGCGGAACATGATCTCCTGTGCGAGTACCGCACCCACAACCTGTTCTGGCCAAGAAATTCGTGAAACGTAGTCGCCAAGTTCTTCAGAACCAGGGTGAATGTGCTCAGGGAGATTGTCTTGGACAACAAGAGTGAGCGGGGAGTCATCGTCATCAGGTAGTGCTTGGCCGATGAGCTCTGCGGGAACCAACGCGAATAGGGTAGGGGGAGCATCCCAACCTTCTGCGTGGATGAAGTCAACGGCTTCGAGCATGGCCTTATTTAACGCCTGAGGTGGGTACTGCATGCCACTCATATCAATTCCTTCGCAATCACGTGACGGCAAACTATCGTAAAATAGGACATTACCTTTGCTGGCTCAGAAAGGTGGCACCTGGGGTTGCCAAGAATGTGCAGTTTTAAGGCTGCCTGCTCGGCAACGCTATGGTGGACAAAACCTAACTGAAAAATAATTTTAAGGAGTTCCAAGTTGGCGACCGGCTTTACGCGCCCAGCTGCTGCACCGAAGCGGCCGCAACGGCGGTTAACGTGGTTGATTCCACTATTGATGATTTTGGGAGCGCTCGTTCCTACCGTTGTTGGCCTCTATACCGACTGGTTGTGGTTCGGTGAAGTTGACTTTAGGGGGGTGTTTAACAAGGTCATTGCCACCCGTATTGGGCTCTTTGTCGGGTTCGGTCTACTCGCCGGAATCGTGACATTCCTCGCTGGCTGGTTCACCTACCGTGGCCGTCCAGATGAACTCGAGTTCTTCGACCCTGACAGCCCCGTTGTGCAATACCGAGCAGCCGTAGAAAAGGGAGTGCACCGCTTCCTTGTCGTGTTGCCTGTAGTCATCGGCATTGCCGCAGGATTCCTTGGCCAGCAGGCATGGCAAACTGTTCAGTTGTTCTTCAACCGCCAAGACTTCGGTGTTTCTGACCAACAGTTTGGGATGGATTACGGCTTCTACGCGTTTACGCTGCCGGCATTGCGTCTGGTAGTCAGTACGTTCTCCGTTTTGCTGGTCGTAGCATTCCTCATTGCGTTGGTAGGACACTACTTGCTAGGTGGCATTCGTGCGGGTAACCAAGCCGCAGGTGTGAAAGGATCGATCACCAACTACGCCAAAGTGCAGCTTGCTGTTACTGGTGGGCTGTATTTGCTGGTTCGCATGGCCAGCTACTGGTTGGATCGATTCTCCTTGTTGAACAATTCCCACGAAACTTTTACCGGTGGTAGCTACACCGATATCAACGCTGTGTTGCCTGCCAAGATTGTGCTCTTGGTTATCTCAGCAGTCGTGGCAATTTCGTTCTTCTCTGTCATTGTGACCAAGGACCTGCGTATCCCCGCAATTTCTACAGTGCTGATGATCGTGAGCTCGTTGGCTATCGGTAACGCTTGGCCAATCATGATGGAGCGTTTTTCTGTTTCCCCGAACCGTGCCGAGAAAGAATCCGAATACATTTCCCGCAATATCGAGGCAACACGCTACGCCTACGGCATTACCGACGATGCCGTGACCTACAAGGACAACTGGGGTGCCAAGGGAGCTTCCTCAGAAAAGGTCGCTTCGGATTCTGCAACGGTGAGCAACATTCGCCTGTTGGATCCAGAGATCATTTCTCCAACGTTTACCCAGCAACAGCAGCTGCGTAACTTCTATGGATTTCCCAAGTCACTCGCGATGGACCGTTACGTTATCGACGGTGAACTGCGCGACTTTGTTGTGGCTGCCCGCGAGCTTGACCCCAATGCGCTGAAAGAAAACCAGCGTGACTGGATTAACCGACACACTGTGTATACCCACGGCAACGGAATCGTTGCGGCACAAGCCAACCAGGTTGATGAGGTCGCGCGCGATGTCGGATCAGCCCGTGGCGGATACCCCGTCTACACAGTCTCTGATCTGCAAACTACGGATAAAGAAGCTCAAGAACTCGGCATCGTAGTCAAGGAACCTCGCATCTACTACGGTCCAGTGATTGCTTCTGCTACTGACGGCGCGGACTACGCCGTAGTGGGCTCCGAGAATGATTCATCGGTGGAATACGACACCGATTCCTCCACCTACACTTATCAGGGCCAAGGTGGCGTGAATATCGGCAACGTGATCAACCGTGCAGCATTTGCCATGCGTTACCAGGAGCTAAATCTCATCCTGTCGGATCGTGTGAACGGCAATTCTAAGATTTTGTACGACCGCGATCCTCGCGAACGTGTTCATAATGTCGCCCCTTGGTTGACCACAGATTCCACCACCTACCCTGCTGTGATTGATGGCCGTGTGAAGTGGATTGTGGATGGTTACACCACACTGACTTCCTTGCCTTATGCTGAGCGCACGTCGCTATCGGAAGCAACGAATGACACCACTGCTCAAGTAGGAAACAGCGCCCAGCGTTTAGTCACCGACAACGTTGGTTACATCCGCAACTCGGTGAAGGCAGTCGTGGACAGCTACGACGGCAGCGTTGACCTTTACGAGTTCGACGAAAACGACCCAGTGCTTAAGGCATGGAAGGGGGTTTTCCCAGACACAGTGAAGGCAAAGTCTGAGATCTCCGAAGAGCTCATGAATCACCTGCGCTACCCAGAAGACATGTTCAAAGTGCAGCGGAAGATGCTTGCGCGTTACCACGTTGATGATGCGCGCGACTTCTTTACCAACGACCGCTTCTGGTCTGTTCCTTCTGATCCTTCCGCAACTGAAGGTCAAAAAGACGTAGCACAGCCGGCCTACTATGTTGTCGCGGCTGATCCAGACACGGGGAAGCCTAGCTTCCAGCTGATTACGCCATTCCGTGGCCTCCAGCGCGAGTACCTCGCGGCGCACATGTCGGTGAGCTCGGATCCAGATAACTACGGCAAGATCACCGTGCGTGTGTTGCCAACAGACACTCTGACGCAGGGTCCAAAGCAGGCACAGGACACCATGATGTCATCTGATCAGATCGCATCTGATCGCACATTGTGGAAAGATACCAACGACCTGTTCAACGGCAATTTGCTGACACTGCCAGTGGGTGACGGTGACATCCTTTATGTGGAGCCTTTGTACTCCCAGCGTAAGAATCAAGCGTCGGCATTCCCTAAGCTGTTGCGCGTTCTGGTTTCGTACCAAGGCAAGGTGGGTTACGCTCCGACGATCGCAGAAGCGCTCTCGCAGGTAGGTATTGACCCCAAGGAAGCCCAGGATCTAGGAGAAGCTAAGGGACTCAAGCCGGAGTCCCAGAACAGGGACAAGCCAGAAGACAAGGAAGGAAAAGCGCCAAGTACTCCTTCCGCCCCTGCATCGGGTTCAGGTACGACCGGTGAAGCCATTGGCAAGATTAACGACGCGCTGAACAAACTACAGTCGGCAAAGAACGGCTCGAATGAAGAGTACGGGCGTGCTCTTGACGAGCTCGACAAAGCAGTGGAGGAATACCGCAAGGTTGCTGGGCAGTAGCAATCAGTTGCTATTGCCCGTGAAGTAATCGAGCTCGAAACATCCGGTGAACAGCGGATTTGTGTTGTTTGCCGGATGTATGTAAAGTTACATTCCGTTGCAGAGAACAGTAACAAAAAAGAAATTGTTCTTCGCTTCCGTCGCGGGGTGGAGCAGCTCGGTAGCTCGCTGGGCTCATAACCCAGAGGTCGTTGGTTCGAATCCAGCCCCCGCCACTAAGTTGAAACCCTCGGTTCGCGAAAGCGAACTGGGGGTTTTGCGTTTTGGTGCATAACTTGGGTTCAGACCGTGGCTTAAGGGTCAGAAGGGGATGCGGACGTTTTGTTAGACACTTTCAACCTCACGCTACCGCAGCCATGCGATAACGCGCGATACTCATACCATTGAGACTAACTTTAATGCGATGATTGTTATAAAACTCGATATAAGCAGCAATGGCATCGTCAAGCTCTTGGATTGTCTGCCACCTCTTGCCGTAATACATCTCATTTTTCATCCGCCCGAAAAACCCCTCGCATGCCGCATTGTCAGGACTACACCCCTTTTTCGACATCGAACGAACGATGCCATATTTCGCAGTCAGACTATGCCAACTCCGACCACGGTAATGCACACCACGATCTGAATGAATCACTAATGAACCATCCGGTGGAAGACCCTCAGCATCAATAGCGGCCTGCAGCGTAGATTCTGCTAACTCCATAGTGGGATTCACACTCGTCTTAGCAGCAACGACTTTGCCATCGAAACAATCAATAATCACAGACAAATACACCCGCCCCTCATTCGCAGCGAAAACACTAATATCAGTCAGCCACAACGTATTCGCAGCAGTGGCATGAAAACAACGGTTGACCAGGTTCGGCGGAGCCGGAGAAATTTCTCCTTGATAACTGGAATATTTCACCTTCCGCTTCGGAAACCGCACCGTAATTGCTTCTTCGCGCATGAGCCTGCGAACTACTTTTTCACTGATAGTTATGCCTAAATGTCGTAATTGCCACCAGATACGGCGATAACCATAGGTATTATGTGAATCAGAACTGATGCGGTGCACCATGCTGCGAATAGCTGCGTGCTTATCAGGCATGCGTCGTTTTTTCAGGTGGTAATAGAAACTGGATGCAGCAAGACCACTAGCAGCGAGCAGCATTGCTAATGGAAACGTGCTACGCAAAGCGTCAACCACGTCGGTTTTGTGCTTATTACTCAGCTGACCGGGGATGACGCTTACGTCTTTTTTTATAATTTCCAGCTCCTTTTCCAACACGGCTTTTTCTACCAGCAGCGTGGCCATCTGCTGTTTTAACTGTGTTGGATTATCCGGCAATGATTTTTCTAGTGCTGCTTTAGTAGGGATGCGGCCATGGCCTGCGCGTTCTTTTTTCGACATCAAGCCCCATTGTCCTTCCTCACGGTAGCGTTGCGCCCAAGCATAGACGCTGGCGTGAGTGTGCAGGCAGCATTCCTGGGCAATATCAGCTGGTCGCCAACCATTGTGGAAAAGTTCTACTGCGCGAAGTTTGACTTCGTATGGGTAGTGGGTCAGGGTTTTGGCTTGTTTACGTGGTTGTGGTGGGGTTTTGGGCTCGCGTAGCCATTTATACAGGGTCCATCTGCCTGGGTAGCCGAGTTCGCGGACTGTTTTAGTCACTGATTGTGTGCGTTTGTAGACCCGCAGTGCTGTGCGCTTGGGTCTGCTGAGGGTTTGGTTGACGTCTAGCTTGTTTCGCTGGGGCGGGGCAGGGAAGGATGTTGATTATGTCGAAGTTGTATTCAGAGCAGTTCAAAGCTGATGCCGTGGCGTTGGTGGAGTCTGGGGTTGCTCGCCGGCAGGTGTGTGCTGATTTGGGGATCTCGCGTTCCTCGTTGCAAAAATGGATTACTGATGCGAGGTTGCAGGCTCAGGGGATGCAACCGTGTGCTGATCCGGTAGTGGCTAAAGAGATGCGCCAGGCTTTGAAACGGATTCGCGAGTTGGAGATGGAAAACGAAGTGCTACGTGCAGCGGCGGCGTACCTGTCTCAAGAGGTGATTCGCCCAAAAGGGTCTTCCCGACCGTGGAAAAGCTGATCAAGGCAGGTAAGGCGACCGTGACGGTAGCGGCTCGGGTACTGGGGTTTTCCCGCCAAGCGTTTTATAAATGGGCTGCTAAGCCAGTTTCGGACAGGCAAGCCCAAGAAGTAGAACTTATAGACAAGATTCGCCAGATTCACAGTGACGATCCTGAATTTGGTTACCGCCTGATAGCAGACGAGCTCCATGATCAAGGGATAGAGATTTCTGAGCGTCGAGTATGGCGTTTGTGTTCTCATGCTCAGGTGTTCTCGGTGATCGCTAGGCGTAAGTCGCGTGGGAAGAAGTCGGGTGCTCCAGTACATGATGACCTGTTACAGCGTCACTTCCACGCTGATGCGCTCAACGTTGCGTGGGTTACAGATATTACGGAGCATTGGACCAAAGAGGGCAAGCTGTATCTGTGTGCGATCAAAGACCTGTGCTCGCGAAGAATCGTGGGCTATGCGACCGGTGGGCGGATGAAATCACGCCTCGTGGTGGCGGCGCTCGATGATGCGATGAGGAAACGAGGCAATCCCCATGGCGTAATCATTCACTCTGATCGTGGCTCGCAATTTCGTTCTAGAAAATTCCGTGCCGCGCTGAAATCTTACGGCGCGAAGGGATCTATGGGCAGAGTTGGAGCGTGTGGGGATAACGCTGCGATGGAATCTTTCTTCGCTCTTGTACAAAAGAACGTTCTTGATCGTGGCTTTTGGAACAGGCGCCGTGAACTATCTGCCGCGATCACTCACTGGATTGAACGGACATATCACAGGAAAAGACGGCAACGAGCACTGGGTAAATTGACACCAATCGAATACGAAACGATCATGGAACCAGCCGCATCGAGAGTGTCCGATTGTTTGTGTGCGGGGGGCTTGGTTTACAAGTAGTCCGCGAATCGGTCGGGGTAAGCCACGGCTAGTTGGTTGATGGCTTGTTTCCACCCGGTGGCTTTCGCTCCTTCAATATAGCCGTTGCATTCGATGGCGCGCTTCGCTTTCTTCGCTCGCTGGGCAGCGCGCTTGTCCTCGATGTTGCAGATCATCAGCCACAGCGTTTTCAGCGCCGCGGTATCGTTCGGGAACTGGCCGCGGTTGCGGGTGGCTTTCCGCAGCTCAGCATTCAGCGATTCGATCGAATTCGTGGTGTAGAGTACCCGCCGTGCCGCAGGCGGGAACTGCAAAAATGGCACAAACCGGTCCCAGGCGTCGCGCCAGACTTTGACCGATTGCGGGTATTTACGGCCCAGTTCACTGGCCTCGAATGCGTCCAGGGCGGCGCGGGCGGTGTCCTCGGTCGGTGCGGTGTAGACCTCCCGTAGCGCACTTGATACGGGTTTGCGGTCTTGGTAGGACACCCACCTGTTGGCCGCCCGGATCAGGTGCACGATACAGGTCTGCACCATGGAATTCGGCCAGGTTGCCTCCACGGCTTCCGGCAGGCCTTTGAGCCCGTCGCAGCAGACGATGAACACGTCTTGGACCCCACGGTTGGCAAGGTCAGCGCACACGGATGCCCAAAAACTGGCGCCTTCATTGTCTGCGATCCACAATCCCAGGATGTGCTTGATGCCGTCCATGTCGACGCCTACCGCCATGTAGCAAGACTTGTTGACCACGCGGTGGCCATCGCGGATCTTCACTCGCAGCGCGTCGAGGAAGATCACTGGGTAGAACTCGTCGAGCTGGCGGTTTTGCCAGATCATGACCTCTTCTAACACCGCGTCGGTAATGGTGCTGATCGTATCTGGGCTCATATCCACCCCGAGGGTGGTGGCGAGGTGGTGGCAAATATCGCGCACGGTCATCCCACCGGCGTACAGGGAGATGATCATGTCATCAAGCTCCGTCAGACGGCGGGTGCCTTTAGGCAGCATCCGCGGCGTAAACGTGCCAGCTCGATCCCGGGGCATAGTCACATCAAAGGTGCCGTAACCAGAGTTGACGGTTTTGGTGTACGACCCGTTGCGGTGATTGCCACCATCCGGGGTGCCCAGCTGGGCTTTCGCCGTACGATCAGAGTGCGCGTATCCCAGATGCGCGTCCATTTCAGCCTGCAGACCAGCGTTGATCGATGCCTGCAAAAGACCTTTGACCAGGTCGCTGGCATCATCGGTGGAAGTCGACAACTCGCCGATCAGTTCGGCGATTTCCGGATTTTCCATCAGCTTAGCGCTGATCTCGTTGACCCTGTTCGGGTCATGACCTTTCCTCGGTGATACGGTAGTCATTATCAGTGAAACTCCTTCTGGATCAGAGCCTCACACACAAAACACCTGACACCCTCATCGCATCCCTTGCGGCCTAAAAATCAGAAGGAAAACTGTCAACCAAACCCTCAGCAGACCCCCGCGTTGAAATATCTGACGGCTTTACACCCTGCTTTCATAGCGTTTCAATGCTTTTTTGTCACCGAAGCAGAAGTCGACGTCTGAACACGCCACAGGAAGTTGATACTCACGAGCCAGCCGATACGCAATACTCAAGCTAAGTCCCAGTTCCAACGCCGCACTACGAACACTACGACCGCCTGAAACCAAGTAACACAGCTGTTCCACCACATCCGGTGAAGGATCCCAACGACTCGACACCACAAACACCACCAATCAAGGTCAGGTGTTTCCACAACCCCTAGAATCCGGGGGAAAAGCACCGCGAGCGGAGGCACCGCTCGGCGCTGTTGGATCTTGAATTGTTTTCTTATTCCACGTTCTCGTGGGGCAATATCACCGCTGGTGCGGTAGTAATCGGCGAGTTTGCCATCATCTTCGTGTTGCCGCTGTACCTGATTAATGCGTTGGACCTCAGCACGATGTCGGCTGGCCTCATGCTGGCAGCCATGGCAATCGGTGCATTTTTCTCCGGTGCTGCAGCCCGCCTCGTCGCGGCGCGTTTCGGGGCGCCTGGCACCGTGCTCATCGGGCTCGGTTTGGAAGTCATCGGCGTTCTTATACTCATCCTGCTTATGGGGCCGGATACGAATGCTTGGATCATCGCCGCACCGCTGACCCTATACGGTTTGGGCCTCGGGTTCGCCTCCGCGCAGCTGACAGGCACGGTGCTGCGGGATATTCCCCGTCGATGGCTCCGGGCAAGCCTCCGCAACGTAAGGCACCGTGCGCCTGGGGCAGTGGTGCGGGCCTTAAGCGAAGGCATGGCCAACGCCGCGCAGTGGTCGCTCGTCGCTGCCACCGTATTCGTCGCTCTGGGTTTTGTTGGTGCACTTAGGGTTCGCCGTGCTGCGGGGGAGAAGGGTGCCCCCGCAAACAATGCCGATCTCGGTTCCCGTGTTAATCGCGTCTCGAACTGATTTTCCACCCGCGAGCTGCTTTGCGTTGCTGCCAGAAGTGACGGTAGATACCGGGGACATCGGAAAGCTCAGAATGCGTGCCCAGCTGGCTGACGTGCCCGTGTTCATCCAAGACTACGATTTGATCAGCAGATTTGATTGTATCCAGCTTGTGGGCGATGACAATAAAAGTAGATTGCTCCCGTAGCTCGTCCATCGCAGCAAGGATGTTTGCCTCATTTTCTGCATCGAGCGCGGAGGTAGCCTCATCAAAGAGTACAATCGGCGCTTGCTTGAGCAGCGCACGAGCTACAGATACGCGCTGGCGTTCACCACCGGAGAGAAGCCGCCCGCCTTCACCAACAGGAGTATACCACCCTAGGCGGTTGGCAATAGAAGTCACGCCTGAAAGATCAGCTGCGCGGAAGACTTCCTCATCGGAGGCGTCGGAACGACCAACGCGGATATTAGCGATTAACGAGTCGTCGAAGAGGTAGACGTCCTGAAAGACCATGGACAGTCTGGACATTAACTGTTCGGTTCCAAGCTCGCGGATATCTACGCCGTCAACCATGACCGCTCCGGAATCTACATCCCAGAATCGCGAAATAAGGCGCGCAATTGTGGTCTTTCCGGAGCCAGAAGGACCGACAACGGCGGTAACGGTGCCCGGTTGGGCGTGGAAGGAGACATCGACCAACACCGGCTTATCTCCGTATCCAAACGTGACATTACGCAGTTCTACACTTCCCGAACCATCGCTTGGGCGCGGAGTAGTGGGCTCCGGTAGGGAAGGGGCATCGGTGATGAGCTCAGTTTCTGCGAACGCGATACGGCCGGCGTCTAAACCGACGAAAGAAGAACCCAGCTGCTCAAGTGTGCGGGTAAACCTCAAGCTGATTCCGATGATCGCAATTGTTTCTAGTGGCGATAGGGCGCCTTCAACGGCAAGATCCGCGGAGACCATGATGAGAGCCACGATGAAGATCTGCACTACTATGCCGTTGAGTAGCAAAGCTAATGCGGATACCCATAGCTCGCGTATCCGTGCTTTATGATCGATTTCTAGCGCTTGCTCAAGTGGCGCAAACCCTTGTGATTTTCCCGCCGCGCGCAAGGCCGGCTGGCGGTTAGCAAATTCTACGATTCGCTGGGAGAGTTCTTTGCTCGGCCCGAGTGCACGGTTCGATGCTTTCTCACGAATCCATGCAGCCAACTGCATCACCACGAGCGCCAATGGTGCGATGATAAGAAGGACCAAGCCCAGCTTCGGGTTCCAGAAACACGCTCCTACTAACAAGGTGACAAGTGCCGCGCTATCGCGGTATATTGTTCCTTGAAAATGCGCAATGGTCTCGGCCGCCACCATAAAGCGATCTGAGACGAGGCGAGATAGGCCACCGGTATTAGCCGGTACGAACCAGCCGAGCGGTAGCGTTGCTAATTTATCGCCCACAGTCGTGTGCGCGGTTCGGATGAAATCCAAGGCCGTGTGGTAAGAGGCCATGGTTGCGAAAAATCGTAGCGCAAAAGCTACGAGAGCAATTGCCAAAAGAATCCACATCCATGGTGCGATCGTCGTATCCCCATCGAGTGCCTTTGTAAGTGGCACGAGCGTGAGAACAGCGAGGCCGTCAAGCACGCCAACAATAAGCGATAGACAAGCTTGCCTTTTATTGAGCTTATGGCCTACAGGACTTTGCAGCTTTTTGACACTGCGAGTGAGTAGCGGATCACGAAGACGCGAACTAGCAGGCGTAGTGGCATTAGACATGAGAATTATCCTTCATAGGCTCGAGGCAGATTATTTGGTCTGCGCCTTGGATGGACTCCGGCTTGTGGGCGATGACCAAGACGGTCTTGCCTCTGACGAGTGTGGCTAGAGCTGCTTGAATTTCTGCTTCGCAGTCAGGATCAGTTGCCGCAGTAGCTTCATCCAGGATCAAGATTGGGGCATTGGTAATAATTGCCCGGGCAATAGAAATACGTTGCTGTTGTCCACCGGATAAAGAGATGTCCTCACCAACAACGGTGTCGAGCCCAGCCGGTAAAGCGCGAATATCAGCAGCTATGTGCGCGGCCTCTGCTGCTTGCCAGATCTCTTCATCGCGAGCTTCTGGGCGTGCAAGGCGAATGTTTTCCCGAATACTCATGCGCAGTAAGTGAGGATCTTGTAAGACGAAAGCCACAGTGCGGTACAAACTGTCGAAAGTGAGATCACGGATATCCACGTTGTTGATAGTGATTGTGCCCGAATCTGGATCCTGGAAACGCGCCAGCATCGTTGCTGCTGTGGATTTGCCAGACCCGGAGGGGCCAATCAATGCCGTGACAGTGCCTGCGTTTAATTGCACAGAAAAGTCTTGGAGGACTGGTGTGTCTGGGGCGTAGCTAAAACTGACCTTATGGAACTCCACCTCCATGTCTTGACTACTGGCATCGAGGCTCTTTTGGCCTTCTTTCACGTGGGAAATTGTCATGACTTCATCAAGGCGCAATGCCGCATTGCCAGCGAGCTGGTAAGACCACATCATTTGGCCGACGGTTTGAATCGTGCCCGGGATCACCAGCGCAATTAACGTTGTTGCGATGACTTCAGCGACCGTGACATAGTCACCAGCTATCAGCAGGGAACCGACTCCTACATTGATAAGGATGAGGACAGGAACCGCCACCACAGACTCTGAGATTGCGGAAACACGCAGAAGCGGACGTACCCACTCGTAATAGAATTCCGCGAATTTTTGGGCAGCTTCGAGATATCGAGCGTGGGCTTTTCCAACGGTGCCGAAAGCCTTGACGACGGAAATACCTTCGGAGAACTCCACCGCAGTCGCAGAGACCTCACCCAGATAATTATCCATTTCCGCAGTTTTTGTGCCCATATCTTTCATTGAATACGCTTGGATTGCTAGGAAAATGGGCACAGTGGCAATAGAAAGTAGACCAAGGCGCCAATCCAAGATAAAGGCATAAACCAGAAGCGCGAGGGGCGTAAAGATCGCGGCGACCTGCTCTACAGGAGCGTGGGCTGTCAGGGTGTGCAGAGTTAACGTATCGTCCTCGACGGCTTTGCGGACTTTGCCGGAATTAGTCTGGCTAAACCACGAGAGTGGTGCTTTCGCAATAGCGGTAATAATTCGGCGCCGGTTAATCCCCACCAGCTTTGCATCAGCGAAGTGGGTGACCGTAAGGGCAAGGAAATAGAAGGATAGCTGGCCCAAAAATGCAGCAAGTAGCCATTTCACAATGGACGCGACGTCATCAGTATTGCCGTCGAATAGAGCATTTCCCAGTGCCACCAACGCGACGTAGGGCGCTACGGCGAGTACCGAGGATATAAGCGCGAGAAACTGTGCGAAGTAGATGGTTGTTTGCACTGGGGCCAGTAGCTTTTTTAGAGCGACCTGTCCGGCTTTTTGTTTTGCGCGAGCCTCTTCTTCCGGTGACGCACCGTGTGATTCTGGTGCGTGGGTTCCGCTTGGTTCTGTGGAACTTTGTTTTACTTCAGTCATTTCTTTCTCAAATTCTTGTTGATGTCAGTCATATCGATGATTCTGGTGACTGATTCTTGGATGAATTCGTGGTCATGGGTGATGACGATGACCACTGCTCCACTTGCTGCAAGAGATCGAAGCAGCGCAGAGATGGATTGCAGTTGGCGCCAGCCCACTCCAGAGGTAGGTTCATCGAAGATGTAGACCTCTGCTTGCTCGGCTTGAGCTGAAGCTATGGCTAAGCGTTGCCGTTGCCCACCGGACAGAGACTGCGGATGCCGGTGGGCCATTCCTGCCAGATCGAGGCGATGGAGAATCTCATTGACATCGATGTGGTCCCGCTTCTTCTTTGCCAGTCCGAGCGTGACTTCTTCTTCGGTGGTGGCTGCGAATAATTGGCGGCCAACGTCTTGCATCACCATGTACGCGGTACGTCTGCGGGCAGCCGCTCCTACTCGTTTGCTGTTCAAACGGAGACTACCGCCGCGTTTGGGAGAAGCAAGACCACAAATGATCCTGGCGAGGGTGGTTTTTCCAGCGCCGTTGGGCCCGATTAAGGCGGTTACTTCGCCGCTGGGGAAAAATGCGTGGTCAATGTTTAGCACCTCATGCGTGCCATAAGAAAAACGGATGTTGCATAACTCGAGTCCGCTCCGCTGGGGATCGGTGTTTTCGGGCGTGGGTGGTACCGGCACGCTCGCGGGCAGGGGAACGTGGTGTAAACTGCGCAGCCCCAATTGTTTGCGTTCGGGTTCGTCTAAGGCATAAAACTCCTGAGCGTGGAAACTCCGCGTTATTTTTCCCTGATTCAAGTAAATAACTTGGTCGGCGATACCTTTTAAGAAAAAGAGGCGATGATCCGCGATAATGATCGTTGTACCTAGTTCTTTCAAGCGGCGTAGTACGCGTGCGAGAATCTCGATGCTTTCCATGGAGAGATTGGAAGTGGGTTCATCGAGAAGCACGAGACTGCTCGGGGACACAAGCGCGCATGCGCATGCCACGGTTTGTAACTGTCCACCGGATAATTCTTTGAATCGCCGGCCCCGAAGATCGTTAAGGCCTAGTAGTTCGACCGCTGATTGAATCCTAGATTCAATTTCTGCGGGATCCATACCAAGGTTTTCTAGCCCGAAGGCTAATTCTGCATTGACGCTTTCAGTGAAAAACTGCGTCCGTGGATTCTGGAATACTGAGGCGCTGAACTCGACGGCGCGGGAGAGCGGTTCTTCCGCAGGGTTAAAAGCTTGGTCATCCTTTGTAATAGTGATGGTGCCTAGTAGCTCTCCTGGATTGAAATGGGGGATGAGTCCGTTGATCAACTTGAGTACCGTGGACTTTCCCGATCCGGAATCACCGGTAATCAGTAGGCACTGTCCTGGACAGACAGAAAAAGACACATCAGATACACCTTGAATGCCTGGCCGAGCGCCCAGTGGATATGTAAAAGAAACGTTATGGACGTTTACACTGGTTGCGATACTGCGTTCGTTCATAAGTGGATCTCCGTGGGAAGCCAGACAGAGGCAACAACGAGGCCCAACCCAGCTATTGCAGTTGCATCGACAAGCTTGAAGGAAAGATCGGCGGTGGTGGTTGGACGTGTGGGTCCTCCCAATCCGCGGACAAGAGCAGAGGCAGCGAGCTCATCACCAGCGCGGACGACGGCGCCTAACAAGGGGATGATCAGCATCGCGGACGATTGTGTGGGCTGTGTGATCCAGCTTTTTACTCCAGGCTGGAGACCCCGAAGGACCATGGCATCGCGGATGGCTTTGGCTTCTGCCACGATGATAGGCAAAACGCGCAGGAATACCGCCGGTGGAATGGTGGTCCAGCCTGGTAAACGCAGGTCCCGCAGTGCTGAGGTCAACGTGGATGGTGTGAGAGTGAGCAAGCCGAATGCGCCGATGGACATACTGATGACAAAACGGCTTAGCCACGAAAAAATTGCCGCCGAAAAAGCGAAAAATGTGGAGCCAGGAAGCTGTAAAAGGCCCCAATACCCTAGATAGGATAATGTAAAAGCGCACAGGCAAATAAGGCCATAGTGTGGCTTTACTGTAGCTAGTGCGATGGAGCTGAAGGCGATAGAAATCAGCAGTGTCGGTAGGTGGCCGTGGCTGAGAACTACCGCATTGATTACTAGAACAGAAAGCAGCACGGTCCGTGGATCGATCGAAGATCGACGAAGCACGCCCTGTTTTCGCAGGCTCACAGGAGACCAGCGCTTTCAAAGTGTTTGCGGCTGGCGCGAACTCCGACCTTTCCTCCGATAAAGCCGACGATGAGCGCACAAATGGCCAGTACTCCAATGGTCCATGGCTGGAAGATATCCGACATAGCATCGGCGTATTCTTGGCCCATTTGGTCTGTGATATCGACGTAGTATGAGTCCGTATCCAGAATTAGCGGGATAAAAGGAAAAGAAATCCAGACACAGAAGACGCTGTAGGCAATAGGGAAGGATTTGGCAATACTGAGGTGGCTTTTTGTGATAATCAAATCCGCGATAAACCCTAGAATTATGCTTCCCAGCAGGGTCCAGAAGTAGTGTCCGGTGAGCATGAATACTAGTCCGTTAATACCACCGACGAGGGTGAAAGCACCCATTTTGGGCGTGCGGGCGGCATAAAGCGCTAGCACGATTCCGTTTGCGATTGCCGCGATGAACCATCCAATAAACATGAATTGTGGACCTGCGAATCCAATCATTCCGCTTACAAAGGTGATTACAAAGTAAAGCGCAGCAAAGATGCCAGCGTTGATGAGATCTCTGGTATTTAAACGTGCCGTCGACCCACTGGATGAGCGTGTACTCCGTGCAGGCGTAAAGGACTGTTGGGTCATAGTAAACCTCGATTCATGAATAATAGGAAAAGTAAAGCTTACCTAAAACATATAATACTGTTTATGAGCTATTTCTAGTTTTGATCTGAAGATTTACCCTTAATGGGGCGAATGCAGATAAGCGGGTTGAAGTGTCCTAGGTTTTGTTCCGTTTGAGTAGATGGGAAAATCTGGAACATGCCAAGGAAATTTGACCAGGATGCCAAGGACCGTGTGGTCCGTCTCGTGGAAGACCGTATCTTGGCGGAAAATATGTCGATGCACCCCGCGTGCCAGGCAGTAGCTCCAAAGCTGGGGGTTTCATGGCACACGGCCCGTCAATGGACTTAAGCCTGCCCGCCGTGCGGGAAACATCCCAGAACCTGTGCCTGCAGACTTGGCCACGGAAAACGCGAGGCTACGTCGTGAAAATCAAGAGCTACGCGACACTAACGAGCTGCTGAAGGCTGCCTCAGCTTTTTTCGCGTCGGAACCAGACCCCAAACGTTAAGAAATGATCCGATTCATCGATGAATACCGGAGTAGTTTTTCCGTCGAGTTCATCTGCACTGGCGTTGAAAAATAACCGGGCTGGTGGGTTTATCACCTCGCGTGGGTATCGCCAGTCCAAGGCCCGAGGACTTAAGCGCTCGTCGCCTTCGTAACAGTTGTGCTGATTGAACGCATTAGTGCTATTCATCGGGATAATTACGGCATCTACGGCGTGCGGAAAATGTGGCATGCTCTTTACCGTGACGGAATCGATATCGGTCGTGAACAAACTGCTCGGTTGATGCGCCTAGCCGGTGTTTCTGGCAAAGGCAGATCACCTCTCACAACCCGTAAGCCTAATGTGCCTGATCTGCGCCCAGACTTAGTCGAGCGTGAATTCAAAGCTTCGGGCCCGAATAAACTGTGGGTGGCCGATATTACGTATGTGCGCACGAACAATGGCTTTGTGTACGCCGCGTTTGTCACCGACGTTTACTCTCGACGGATCGTTGGGTGGGCGTTATCAGACTCCATGCGGACTTCAGGCGTTGCCGCTGCAAGCTCTTAACCAGGCGACCCAAGTGTGCTGAACAAACAACAGGGCTCATTCACCATTTAGATCACGGCTCACAGTACGTCAGCGTGGTCTACAACGAGCGACTTGCCCAGCACGGCATTACAGCTTCCACCGGAACTGTCGGGGATTCTTATGACAATGCTCTGGCAGAAAACGTTAACGGCCCCTCACAACAACGAGCTAATCCATACTCACAGGTGGGATGATGTTGTCGAGGTAGAAATCGCGACGTTCGAGTGGGTGTCATGGTGGAACGAAGATAGACTCCACCAAAGCTTGGGATACCGAACCCCAGTTGAAGTGGAAACCGATTTTTGGAAGCAGAACCCGCCACAGGAAATAATAGAAATCAAGGCAAATGCCTAGGAACAAAACCCAGGACACTTCTGAACTAGCCTCCGAAAGTTGGACTGGTTTAATTCTAGGTGGTTAGTGGTTCAAGGGTCTGGTTCCGGTAGTGCATCGGGGTCAGGCCCTTGAGCCGTTTCTGAATGCGTTCGTGGTTATACCAGTGTATGTAGTCATCCAGGGCCTGCCTGAAGTGCTCGAGACTGTCGAATGATTCACCGTGGTACGTCTCTGACTTGAGGTGTCCGAAGAAGTTTTCCATTACAGCATTGTCGTAGCAGTTGCCTTTCCTGGACATCGATTGGATGCCGTCGACACTTGTGATGAGGTCACGCCAGCTGGAATGCTGGTACTGGATCCTTTGATCTGTGTGTACCAGTAAGCCGCTTCCGGGAGATTGGCTTGTGATGGCATCTTTCAATGACTTTGACGTAAACGCTGTATGTGGCGAGGTAGACACACTATACGACACGGTTGAGCGGTCATAGAGATCCATGATTGGTGACAGGTAAACCTTGGTACCGGCAATGCGAAACTTCGTGACATCACTCGTCTACACTGTGTTTGGTTTATCGGGCGTGAAGCATCGATCCAGCATATTCTCCGCGATGTGACTGACAGTGCCTTTGTACGAGTTGTACTTCTTTTTTGTTCTGACCTTGGATTTAAGGCCTAGCTTGTCCATGGGCTTGTAGACCAGCTTATGGTTGATATTCCACCCCGTCTTGGCGAAGTTGAGTATGAATCCTCCGGTAGCCGTAACGACGGTTCGTCTGTGTGAAGACCTCGACGATCGCTTCCTTGAGATCGATATGTTTATCCGGCACGTTCAGGCGTTGTTGGTGATAGAAAAATGTTGATCGGGCAAGACCTGCCGTGTTCAACAAATCTTCTAGGCGATGGTCAGATTTGAGGATGACGATCGCTTCGACTTTTAGCTTCGTCGCTGGCTCCTTAAGTCCCCGCATTTTTTTAAGTACGCGTTTTCTGCCCGTAGTTTCTCCACCTCACGGTGCAGCCGGTCTTCCTTAATCAATGGCTTCGAACGGGCACTGCCTTTAGGTCTGTTCTTCGGTTTCGGCCGAAGTGCCTCATCACCACCTGTACGCTAGGCACGCACCCAATGGGAGACAAGTTGCTGCGAAGACGGCTCGAATTCTCAAGGCAAGATCTATCTTGGACTGGCCAGTGTTGAAACGATCAACGATCTGTTTTTTAACTTCGAAGGAATGGTGCTGTTTCGTTGGGTTTTTCACAAGACACAGCCTGCTATGAAGTTTGAATCGTCGTAGAAGTTTTCGCACCGCATATTTGCTAACGCTCAACTGACGAGACGCTGCGCTGTAGCCTATTCCATGTTCAAACAAGTCAACGAGTTGCTCCCGCTGCTGCTGGCTTAGAGAACTTCGTGCTCTCAAAGAACTGTTCCCCACTAGTCGGAAACTGATTTCTCAGTCCAACTAATGGGGAGCAGTTCACTTTTTCCGAGGGTCAGGCCCGTCTTTATTATTCCGATTGTTCGAGATCCAGGGGGAGTTAATCGGCGTCCACGCCAAAGGTCTCGGCGATATCGTCTAAGACTGCATTAGCGCCGTAGAGACCAACAGCACTCATCCAGATGCCATCTTCAACTTCGCTGACTTCTCCTTCTAGACGGTCCCATAGAGGGTTGCGCTTAAATTCTTCTTTTGTACGCTCGCTGATTCCCTCATCATCTGCATACGTGGTGATGAAAATGTGGTCAGCGTCGATCAAGCTGATTTGTTCTTCAGAGATTTCTTCATTAAAGCCAGTACCGCTGGCGGCTTCGTTCGTCTTGAATCCTAGGTCACTCATCACCACGCCGATATAGGTGTCTTTCTTATACAGCCGGGTAGGCGCGTCTAGGAAGCGAACCACGGAGATCGTCGGGTTTTTCCCGAGCTTTTCACGCACGCGGTCGCCGATGCGCTGAGCGCGATCTTCATATTTTTTGATCAGAGAGGTTGCTTCGTCTTTCTTTTCAACAGCCTCACCAACGAGTTTTAAGTTTTCTTTCCATGTCCCGCCGGTTTTCTCGGTGAAGATAGTCGGAGCAACTTTATTTAACTGATCGTAGATTTCTTCGTGTCGGACTTTCGCTGACAAAATCGCGTCTGGTTTGAGGGAGCTGATCTGCTCTATTGATGGTTCACTTAGACTACCGACAGAAACAGCATCAGCGGCACACTTTTTGCCGTCTTCACCAAAGTATTCCGGGATACCATCAGAGCCAGCAATTTCGGTGAATCCCACAACGTTAAGGCATAATGCGATGGCTGGGTCCAACAGGCCACGATCGAGCGCCACCACAGTTTTGATTGGTTCGCTGAGCTCGGTGGTGCCCATTGCGTGTTCAATCGTGCGGGTATCGCTGGTTGCAGTTGTGGATGACGCAGTGTTTTCTGCAGCGGAATCTTCTGCCGAAGATGAACAGGCGGCAAGCAAGCTTATGCTCAGCGTCGATGCAATGATGGCCGTGGAAAAGCGGAGTTTGCGCATAATTTTCTCCTGGTGATAGAATCAAAAGAAGCCCGAAAGGTTAGTCTTGCCTATTGAGGTTAGCCTGAGTTATGTTATCGTAATGAAGGTGAGGGTGCAACAAAGGATTGATGCACCCTAGATCTTTCTATCTGGAGTGCCCCTTTGGGTCTTTTGCATCTGTAGAAATATAACGATTGCCGAGACTTCGTATAGAACGGGAATCGCATCATGAGAAGAGTAACGGCATGAGTGAAACGCTAACACTTTCGGAGCCTGATGCTTTGAGTTTTCAGGATGCTGTGGAATCTAGCGCTAGGTCTTATCCGCGTACTTTCCCAATGGCACCTGTGGCTGCTTCTGGGGGTGGATAGAAACTGCAACAGGGGGAAATATCTTGATTGTTTGGCAGGGGCAGGCACTCTAGCCTTGGGACATAACCATGCATCAATTAGAGGCCTGTTATTTACTGGCACCGCGTACCGGATGGGGCAATTCTGCGTATGTGCATATTTCTTTGAATCTTAAGGCTTGCTTAAAGATAGCGAGAGCGATATGGATTTGATGCAGAATCTTCAGCACTTTACTGCTGGAATACAGCGTTATCTACCGCAAGTTATGTCTGTGGTGGTGCCTACTCGAAATGGCAGGGTGAGGTTTAATTCAGGAAAGTTTGTCGATAATCCACTTAGGGTTGGTATTGATTCCCGAATAGATGGATTACGGATTTTGCCTAGTGATACTCCGCGGGTTGAGTTTCGCCTCTCAGGCTCCGATGCCCAGTTACATCTGCTAATTGGAGTGCTTGTGCGGTGTGGTTTGGAAGGAATCCGAGAGCAGTGTGAAATTAACCCAGAGCCTTCGGATAAATTACCCGACAATTTAGATCAAGCATTAGAACTTTGGCAGGATAGCGAGGAAGCGTGGCAAATGATCGGGGCAGAAATGCATGGACTTATTTCAGCATTGTGTAAAGCCGAGCTGGAAGCTCATGGCTCTGCGGTAACGTCCGTTGATGTACAACGAGAACGGTTGCGTGCGTGATCCTTAAGCAAAACAAGATTTGTGAGTTGCTGACTGTTCCGTCGATTCGGAGCATCTTGCTATGGTCAATTCCTGCGCGTCTGCATTTGTCTGTGACTAGTATCGCGATAGTGCTTTTATTGCTGGAGCGTACAGATTCCGCTGTAAAAGCCGGGATTATTGCTTCAGGATTGGTTTTAGGACAAGGGATAACCGGACCCATTAGAGGGCGTTATGTTGATACCCATCGAACATCTGTTGGACTAAAGGTCACTAGTATCGCCTATGGTATTGGGCTAATCGGGCTGCCTGTTGTGTTGTCGGAATCATTGTTTTCCGGTTATCTCTTGGTCTTTCTCGCTGGGCTGATGTGTCCACCATCGACTCAAGTTTCTCGTGCAAAACTTGCACAGGCCGCTGCAGATACTGAGTGGAATAGAGTTTATGCGTTGCAATCTGTTATTAGCGAACTGGTGCTAATTTGTGGTCCTGCTTTGGTGGCATTCGTCGTAGCCGCTTTTTCTCCTTCGATTGCGATGCAGGTATCTGGGGCAATAGCTATAATTGGCGGACTTGGTCTGGCTCGTTCATGTAGATACTTCGGGATAGATCATCCCCCTTCGAGCAGTGCTGCGAATCAGCCACGGGGACGTCTCAGCTCAGCTGCGTGGCGAATAATTGTGAGCGTGGCGGTTTTGGGTGGCTTCGTTTACGTTGATCGATTTGTCTCTACTTTTTGGTCAGGAAATTCTGGAGAGAGTTCTTTAGGGGCAATACTTATTGTTATATGGGCGGTCGGTTCTATGTTAGGCGGGATTATATCGGGTAGTAAAGAGCAGACTTACAGTCTAATAATCCCATTTTTAGCAGTAGTATTCTTGACTGCTGTATTGACGGTTATGATGTATATTTTTCAGGCCAATTCTCAAGGCTTGCTGCTATTAGGTACTGTTTTATTGGTTCATGGGGGATTTATCACTCCATGCTTGGCCAGGCTGTATTCGTCCTTAGCTGTGTTGGCGGGGGCTGCGCGTGCTCGTGCTTTTGGCTGGAAAGCAAGTTTTACGACAGCTTCCGGAGCAGTAGCGAGTGCAATCGGCGGAGCGGTGAGTGAATCTCACAGTCCTTATATACTAATTGCAGTTGCGACCGTGTTGTTGGCTGCAGTGTTTTTGTGGGCACCGCGAATTAATAATGAAAATACAGTAAAGGTTGTTTTATGAAATTAACTGTATCGAAAAATAACACTAGAAAAAATTCTAGGAAAATTCCCACGGCAGTCGTGTGTATGTTGCTATTATGTGCGGTTTTATTGCTGTGCATCGGCAGTCTAATTTTTGGTGCAAAGCCATTATCATTATCTGCGTTACTACAGGCTACCCCAGGTAATGATACAGAAGCGGCGTTAATAGTCTGGGATTTACGTGCTCCGCGCACACTGATTGGCCTCATAGTTGGGATGTCCCTAGGAATTGCTGGAAGCTTGTTGCAGGGGCTGACGCGAAACCCGGTTGCTGATCCTGTGCTCTTAGGAATTGGTGCTGGTGCAGGACTTGGAATAACCGGAGCAACTTTTTTGCTGCACGTTTCCACCATCACATCAACCGTGTGGTTCGGACTACTCGGTTCCTTCGTTGCAGCAGTGACTCTGGTCGCTATTGGCCAAAGAATAGGAACGGGCATGTCCGGGCTGACCCTTATCTTGGGTGGAGTAGCAGTGCAAGCAGGGTTCATGGCTATTTCTAGTGCGCTGATTATTTACGATCAGCAGTCTTTGGGCACCTATCGCTTATGGACTGTAGGTTCATTGGCAGGACGTCCGACTGCAATATTCTTGCCATTGCTTTTGCTACTCGTATTAGGTTTAGCAATAGCGCTCTACACTGCGATTAAGCTGAACATACTGGCGCTGGGTGATGAAATCGCTGTCAGCATGGGCGAAAGCGTACGAAGAATCCAGTTGTTTGGTTTTTTAGCTGTGGCCATATTAACAACCGTTGCGGTTGCTGCGGCAGGCCCCATTGCATTCGTAGGGCTGATGTGCGCCCATTTAGCTGCCTTGGCTGGACAAGCAGATTGGCGGTGGAACGTGGCGCTGGCTGGTTTGTTGGGCATGTGCGTTGTGTTGTTCGGTGACATTGTGGGCCGCCTTATTGCCCAGCCGGCAGAAGTGCCAGCCGGCATAGTTTTGGTGCTTATTGGGGCCCCTTATTTCATTATGCAGATTAAGAGATCAGGGGTGAGGGCATGATTGCACTCCAAGCTCGCAAAGGTAATCTTCGGCCCTTTTGGTCAACGACTGGGTTAGCGGTGGCACTGGTTGCCGGAATAGTTGTTTCTATCGCGGTGGGAGAAGAATATTTTTCGTTGATGACAGTTATTCAAGCCCTTGGCGGAGGTGGGGATTCGCATACGAGTTTTGTAGTTCGTGAGCTCCGTTTTCCACGCGCAGCAGTAGCCGTTGTAGTCGGAGCTGCTCTCGGGCTGGCTGGGATGGTGCTGCAATCGATGTCGCGCAACCCGCTGGCAAGTCCTGATGTGCTCGGTATCGTCACCGGGGCTGGCACTGGTGCAGTTGCTTTAATCGTGCTCACTGGTGACTATGGTGGCATTTCCGGTAAGTGGGCAGAAGTCGGGTTGCCGGTGGCGGCCTTAGCCGGCTCTTTGCTGGCAACGATTCTATTGTGGATTTTAACGCGGAACGAATCTGTCATCCGGGTTTTGCTCATTGGAGTGGGTATGCAAGCTATGTTTGGAGCGCTAACATCCTGGCTCTTGCTCAAAGCTTCTATCGTGGATGCAGGGCGGGCTATCGTGTGGTTGACCGGTTCGTTGAATGCGGTCACGATGGCTAATGTCTATCCTTCCTTGGTGGCACTCGTGGTTTCTACAGTGGCTGTTCTCGCAACTTATCGTTCATTAAGTGTGTTATCCCTAGGGAATGAGACTGCCATTGGTTTGGGTGTGTCTATTAACCGCACTCGATTGATATTGCTTCTGGTCTGCGTGGTTCTTTCTGCAACAGCGACCGCTGCGGTAGGCCCCATAGCCTTTGTGGCCCTTGGTGCTCCGCAGTTAGCGCAGAGGCTTTATCGCAGCATTATTCCACCGTTATTTGGGTCAATATTATTTGGCGGGTGCTTGGTTGTCTGGGCCGATTGGATTGGGCGGGCTTTGTTTGAGCAGTCGCTGCCAGTGGGGGTAGTAACTGCTGCATTGGGGGCTCCGTTGTTAGTTTACCTCGTAATTTCTAGTACCAGAATGGGAGAATAGCATCGTGGGATCGCGTTTGGAGGTTAAAGAATTAAGCGTTGGATACGGCGACGATAATGTATTGGACGGGTTGGATTTAGCTATCGTCGATAATGCTGTTACAGCAGTAGTTGGGCCTAATGGCTGCGGAAAATCTACGTTGGTCAAGGCTTTGGGGAGAATCTTGGAGCCAAAAGAGGGTGGCGTATATTTGGATGGGCGTTCTTTGCAATCGATAAATACCAAGGCCATTGCGCGTACGGTCAGTATTTTGCCGCAGAACCCGCAAGCCCCTGTCGGTATTACAGTGAAAAAATTAGTGAGCCGGGGCAGATTTCCGCATCAAAAATGGTGGGGTGCTAATACCGAACACGATGCACAGGTTATTCGAGAAGCATTGCGCACAATGCGGCTGGAAAAACTTGCTGATGAGCCGGTGACTAATTTGTCAGGTGGACAGCGGCAGCGCGTCTGGATTGCGATGTCGCTAGCACAAGAAGCAGATATTTTGTTATTGGATGAACCCACAAACCACCTTGATCTCATACACCAATTGGAGATTATGGAGCTGTTGCGCAGCCTGCCAGCGGATCACCGAACGGTCGTAGTGGTGCTGCATGATTTAGCGTTGGCAGCGCGTTATTCAGATTACTTAGTGGCTATGCGGGATGGCGTGATCGTCTCGCAAGGCCGAACGGAAGATACCTTCAATGAACAATTATTGTTGGATACCTTCAGTTTGGAATCAAAAATTTACCAGGATGAATCCACGGGGCTACCAGTGGTGTTGCCGTTGGCAGCGAAGCTCGAGTAATCATAAACTCGCACCTAATCCGCCACCAATGGTTCCATCGTCAGCTCTGGGTGAAGTGGAAACCGAATTTTGGAAGCAGAACCCGCCGCAAGTAATAATAAAAATCAAGGCAAATGCCTAAGAACAAAACTCGGGGCACTTCACTATGCGGTCAGTACCGCGTGCGGTCAGACAGGCATGTTGGAAGTCTGGGTAGTTGCGAGATGAAGAAGTATAAAGCTGTTCAATCGAGCAAGTTTGTGTTGCTCGATTGAGTGCTTTTGAATTAGGCGTAGTTGACTGCTGGTGCAATGCGGGCAGGTGCCATGATTGCGATTGCTGCTGCGCAGAGGAAAACGGCAAGGATCTTGAGCGTTGACCAGTCACCGCCGAGCAGTCCGCCGTAGAGGACGTAAACGACGGAGACCACGGCAGTTAGTGCGCCGACCGCTACCTTGTACAGTCCTTCGTTTCCAGTGCCGTCTATAGGAAGATAGATCAAACCGAAGCACAGGCCGATTAGTGCGGAGCACACTGCGAGAAACAGCGATTCAGATAGTTCGGGCACTGGTTGGTTGCTGAATGCGTTGATGGTGGCTGATACGAGGAAGATGACGGCGAATGCGACGACACCTCCGAGTACGGTGAGCGCACCGAGGTTGATAGCCAGCTTTTGAATGTCGTATTTCGGACGTTGCTGGTTGTCCTGGGGTTGGTACTCATAGTTAGTAGATGGGTAGGTCATGAGTCCTCTTTTCCGTGAAGTGTGGGCGTGCGGTCAGGCGGGCGTGTGGTCATGCGGGCATGATTGCACGGTGCTCGGATTAGGCGGTCTGAATTGCAGAACATTCTTTCGGTAGCTCCGTTATGATTCGAGAAGGTCGGTGACGGCTTGTGTCACGATATCGGTGACCGTGCGCTGGTTTTCTGCGGCGTAAATGGGCCTTTCCGGTTTTAGAGTGCGTTGATTTTGTCTTGTAGCTGTCCGGAGTGGATTAGGCACCGCAAGATGTAGTGGTTGAGGTTTTTAAATCCTAGGGCGATGCCGCGTAGGTGTTCGAGTCTGCCGTTGATTGCCTCGACAGGGCCGTTGGACGCACCGATATCGAAGTAGGCAAGCACATCTTTGCGTCTTCGCCACAGGGTGCGTCCCAGTTGGGCGAGCTTTTCTAAACTTTTCGGTAATCCTTTACGCAGGGTGTGGATGATGCGTTCCATGAGCTTTTTGCCTTCCGTTTTCTTCGGATGCGCGTACGCTGCGATCATGTCTTGGTAGAGCAGCCATGTTACTTCTAGGGGCATGTAGTCGTCATCGGTGGCCCACAACATTTCTAAGCGTTGCTTTTGTCGCTGGGTGAGATAGTTCGTCCTGGTCAACAGGGCGCGCCGGTGCTTGTACAGTGGGTCATCTTTGCGTCCGCGACACCCGGTGGTCTCGCGTTGGAGTCTTTGTCGGCAACTGGTGAGTTTGTCGGCTGCTAGATGCACTACATGGAAAGGGGTCTATGACTTTGTTTGCTTGTGGTAGTTGCTCCTCGACTGCGGTGGCATAACCGGTAAACCCATCCATGGTCACCACCTGTATCTGCTCCCGGAAGCTGGGGTCGCGCTCTTTAAGCCACCCGCTGAGCACATCGGCGGATCTGCCCGGTCGCATGTCTAACAAACGTGCAGGCCCATGCCCGTCCACCAGCGGGGTGAGGTCAACAAGTATGGTCACCAGGTGTGATACCTGGCCTGGTTTTCTGGTGTGTTTCCATACATGTTCATCGACTCCCAAGAATGCGAACCCCGTCTAGGTGACAAGGATCGCCGTAGACAAGCTGACGGCAAGCATCTAGTGCGACCTGGTTGACCAGGTCCCAGCCCACACCGAGTGTTTTGGCGGTAGCTGACACACTCATCCGGTCAATAGCAAGGCGCTGCAAGATCCAGCGGGTGACCCGATACGTGAGCTTGGCACCGTCATCAGCGCAGGTTAAAGATTCTTGGAAGATCTTTCTCTTACATGAGGCGGCTGCGTACCGAAACCTGGTGGCTTTTATGTGCAGTCTGGTGGGGAATCCGACGACAGGAAGATCAACGAGTCGACGGGTGATGTGGTCGCGTAACTTGCCAGATGGGCCGCAGTCTGGGCACACGCCGATAACGGCTACGGGCGTGGCCTCAATGATGGTCAGTGCTCCGGCATCAGCGGCACCGGTGATAGCAAGTCCGTTTTCCGCGGTACGGCAGATGGTGTCAGCAACGAGGTTTCCAGTAGGCTTCACAGGACGGGTCTCTGGTGGGTTTAGATGGTCGTGTAGCAACTTTCATTTTCACACTAGGGACCCGTACATGTTGTGGTGACCCGCTGGACCCGTTGTTTTCTATCTTATCCCGCTACGCACCCCAAAACCGGAAGAGCCCTCAAACGTCTTTTTGGGCAGGCAGAGCTGGAAAAGGCGGCGTGGAAAGAATTATCGGAGGCAAACTTCTAAGCCCAGCTCGCCGTCATGATGCCGTCTGGCATCTCGTTGGGCTGGGCTACTGCCAAAGGCGTGCCTGCCAGATCGTTGGACTCTCTCGTAGTGTTTATCGGCGCGCTAGGATCCGTCAGGGCAAGCCGAATAAGTACGCGGACCTAAGGGCGTGGATGCACGAGTTCGCGCGTGATCACCGCCGGTGGGGACACCGGCGCGCCTGGAGGATTGCCCTCACCGAGGGGTATAGGATATGCCGGGAAACCTTCCGGAGGATTTGGCGTGAAGAAGGCCTGCGCGTCCTACCCAGGAAGAAGCGCAAACGCGTCGATGGTCACGGCCAGCGCGATGTTCCTGCCGGCCAGTACCCGAACGACATGTGGGCGCTGGATTTCCAGTTCGATTCAACATGACACGGCAAGACGATCAAGATCTGCAACATCATCGATGAATACACTCGCGAGCACGTCGCCTTCACGGTCGACAAGAAGATCGACGCGGATTCGGTGATCGAGCTGCTCGACCTCGCTTGTTGTGACCAAGGCGGGCGCCCGCGGGTGATCCGGATGGATAACGGCCCCGAATTCATCGCCCACGCACTCCACGCGTGGGCTGGGGAGGATGAAACGATTCAGGCGTTTATCCCGCCAGGCCAGCCCTGGCATAACGGGTATGTCGAGTCTTTCCACAACCGAATGCGTGACGAACTCTTAGGGCGTGTCTGACAATTGAGGGAAGCGTGGCATGGGACCCTGGCTCCCGTGTCGCGTTTTCACATGTTGAGTGATGCCCAGTGGGAGATGGTCGAAGAACTTCTGCCCCGTCGCACGGGGAGAAAAGGCCGACCGTTCTCCGATCCCCGGCAGATGCTCGAGGGCATCCTCTACCGCCTGCTTCGGGTCCTGGCAGACGGTCTACACCTGGCACAACCGGATGGCCAAGGACGGCACCTGGGACGTGATCCTTCAGCGACTTCTTACACAGGCCGATACGGAAGACCTGATCGACTGGTCGGTGTCGGTGGACTCGACGATCACCCGGGCCCATCAGCACGCCACGAACATCACGCGGGTCACAGGGGGCTTTGTCGAATTACAACAACCCGCTGGCCGAGCCGCCTGATCACGCGGTCGGCCGATCACGGGGTGGTCTGTCTACCAAGGTCCACGCCCTGGTCGACGGCCACGGCATGCCCCTGACCATGATCGTCACTGCGGGCCACCGCGGTGACTGCCCGGTGCTGATCCCGTTGTTGAAACGCCTGCGGGTGCCCGGGACGGTGGGCCGACCGCGCACCCGGCCTGATGAACTCCGCGCGGATAGGGCGTATGCATCGAAGGCTGTGCGCAGGTATCTGCGCGAGCACAAGATAACGGCGACGATCCCGGAGAAGAAGGACGTGATCGCCGCCCGGAAGCGGAAAGGCTCGAAGGGTGGGCGTCCACCGACGTTCGATGCGCAGTCCTACAAGGGCCGCAACGTGGTGGAACGGTTTTTCGGCAACCTCAAGCAGTGGCGGGGTGTGGCAACCCGGTACGACAAGCTCGCGGTTGTCTACCGGGCCGGCGTGATGGCTATCGCCGTCATGACCTGGCTGAAGAAATTGTCAGACACGCCCTAGAAGACAACAGCATCGAGAATCTCGAACATGCACGGATGCTCGTGGCCCAGTGGTCGCAGCGGTACAATGACTTCCACCCGCATTCCTCGCTGGGCTACCTCAGCCCGCGGAAGTATGCGGAACAATGGAAACATGAAAACACGGTCAACGCTTAAACCAACTGGACCGAATTCTTAGGCCACCTCAAGGTAACGTGCAATCGCTATCAAGATCAATGCAATCAGCCCAAAGCTCGCTGCCGTCAAAGGCAAAGCTCCGGCGCCACCAGTTGTAAGCGCAATACCTCCAACAGCGGCCCCGATTGATACACCGAGATAGGCTCCCGACGTGTTCAGTGCTAGAGCCTGGGGTGCTACTGGCCCGGCCAACATGTACAAGCGAGCTTGGATGGCTGGAGAATTCCAGAACGCCAAACCGCCCCAAACTGTCACAACGCAGATAACCGCAGGAATCGGCGTCGGCCTCCCCATCCATATAAGCCACAAGATGACCATCGTGAAGATAATGCCGCCGATTCCGACACTCAGGGTTCGGTCAGCGCCCCATCTGTCAGTTGCGATACCACCCAACCAAATCCCGAGGATGCCAGCTATACCCGACAGGCTAAATGCAAATGCCCGTTCATCAACTCCAGCTGAGCTCGTGGCATCGAGATAGGGGGCAAGATAGGTCAACATCATCATGGACCCAGTCATCAGTGCACAGTTCGCAAGCAAGCCGAACGAGATAGGTCCGGCACTTAGCGTCCGGAGCTGATCCCGGAGGAGTGGCACCTCCCGTTCGCCATCTTCACGCGGTAGCGTAGGCAAGAGTGCAAGAAGGACTATCAGTCCTGCGACGGCCATGGTGGCAAAGCATGCACGCCATCCAAGATGTCCGCCGATCCACGTCCCGATCGGGACACCCGCAGCAATAGAACCGGTCACCGCCAGGGATACAATAGCGATATAGCGGCCGGTCTTATCCGCAGGAGCCCGCTCCGCGGCGAAGGCGAAGACGGCAGGAGTCATCCAAGCTGCAGCCACAGCGGCTACCACCCTCAACACCAGAAGGAGGGGGTATGACGGCACGATTACAGCCAGACCATTTGCGAGAATGAACAAGCATAGACCGACGGTAAATAATTGTCGCCGTGGAATTTTTGCCAGGACGACTGCAGCCAAAGGCGCCACTATGGCTACGGTCAGCGAAAATGCGGTAATGAGCTGTCCCGCATGAGATTCACTCACCCCCAGATCAGCGGCGAGTTCCGGTAGAATTCCGGCGATGACATAGTCATCCGTATATAGTACGAATCCTGCGGCGAGCAGGGCGAGGAGCCATGCAGGCATCAGGCTACCTTTCTATACTAAGAAGATTACGCAACGCATCTCGTAGAGTCGAACGCAGTTGATACACTGTGAGGGCCCCATGAGGTGTGACGGTGTCAAGTGTCAGCCCACCAACAAGGGCCGAGACCTGCCGGGCTGCCGCGCTTGGGTTGGGCACTTCGAGGCAAGCTAGTGCCGCAGCAATAACGTCATGGAGATCGCTCGCCATCTGTGCAGCGGACGATGCAAATACCGTCTGTGTTCTTGAGGCACGTATTAGCTCAAGGACTACGATGGCTTCCATCCTCCGCGCCTCATCGACAGGGAGAACTTGTTCCAGAAGATCTTGCAAAGCAGTTAGTGCCTCTTCGCCGTCGAGGCCCCTTAATTGCTCGACCGGATGGTGCATGAGTCGCTGTCCCATTCGGTTACCGGCTTCGTGAGCTGCAGCGGTCAGTAGGTCTTCATGTCCATCAAAAAAGTGCCGTACCGAACCTATATTGAGGTCCGCTTCAGCAGCCACCTTCCTTAAGGTAAGTCCTTCAAGGCCCTCTGCTACGATCAAACGAAATGCAGCATCGATGACATACTGGCGACGTTCCTCTGCGTCTATGCGTGCAGGCATGTGTTTTCATCCTCATTTTCTTTTGACAGATTCGTCCCATACAGGATGGTCGGTTTCGTACGTCTGTCCGTCCTTGGTGAATACCAAGAAGCGATCGAAATCTCGGGCAAACCAACGGTCGTGGGTCACGGCAAGAACTGTCCCGTCATAGGCTCCGAGCGCTCGTTGGAGGGCCTCCGCTGACTCCAAGTCGAGATTGTCAGTCGGCTCGTCGAGAAGCAACATTGTCGCACCGCCAAGTTCGAGCAAAAGGATCTGGAAGCGAGCTTGTTGCCCCCCCAGACAGGGAATCGAAGTTCTGCTCGGCGGAATGGGCGAGCTCGTAACGAGCTAGCACTCGGGATGACTCTTCACGCGGCATTCCACGTCGGTGCTCGTTACCACGATGCAGTATCGAGAGCAGACTACGGCCGCGAAGGTCGGGGCGTCCATGTGTTTGAGCGAACCAACCCGGACGGACTCGGGCGCCTAGACGCGCGGTACCGTCGTGCGTCACTGGATCAATGTGCATATCGGCTACAGGTTCGTGTTCAGGGGTGGGGTCATCGCCGCCGGCTGCCAGCAGGCGAAGGAAGTGCGACTTTCCAGATCCGTTCCCGCCGAGAACGGCAATGCGGTCACCGTACCAAGCTTGGAAGTCGAAGGGCCGGACGAGTCCGGTGAGTTCGAGTTGGTCACAAGTCAGAGCCTTCTTGCCCGTCCTGCCTCCATGTAGACGTATCGCAAGTTTTTGCTCCCGTGGTTGCGCCTCAGGCGGACCAGCCTGTTCGAACCTGGCCAACCGAGTCTGCGCCGCCCTGTACCGCGAGGTCATATCTGAGTTATAGGCCGCCTTCTGCTTATACATCTGAACAAGCGAACGCAACTTTGCGTGCTCGTCATCCCATCGGCGTCGCAGTTCGTCCAGCCTTTCAAACCGCTGCGTGCGTGCCTTCTGATATCCGCTGAAGCCACCAGAGTGAACCCATGCGGTATTACCTGCACTGCCCAGCTCGAGAGTGACGATACTCGTGGCGGTGTTTGCGAGAAGTTCGCGGTCATGGCTGATATAGAGCACGCTCTTATTACATTCAACCAGCTGGTTTTCAAGCCAGCGTTTGCCTGGGACGTCGAGAAAGTTATCTGGTTCATCGAGAAGAAGAATCTCATCAGGGCCACGAAGAAGCGCGTTAAGTATGAGGCGCTTCTGCTCACCGCCCGATAACGTCGTCACCGGACGGTCCCGACACTTCTCGAATGGCAAGCCCAGGGAATCTGTGGCGCACGCATCCCAAAGAACTTCTAGATCGTAACCGCCCTTCTCGCCCCAAGAAGCCAGAGCGGATGCGTATTCCATCTGCCGATCAGTATCGTCTGTAGCGGCAACCGCTTGTTCGGCACGGCGTAATTCTGCAGCGGCTTCCTGCAAGGGCGGAGGAGCCACCGACAGTAGCAATTCTTGGACCGTCCCGGAATCGACGAACTGGCGCATCACTCCAATCGACCCCTTGCGGGAGACTGCCCCCGCCTCGGGAGTGATCTCGCCTGTAATGATGCGTAACAGTGTCGTTTTGCCTGCTCCATTCGCTCCAATCACCGCCACCCTCTCCCGAGGGCCGACACGGAACGAGACGTCGCGGAGCAGGGGCCGGCCGTCGGCCAGCGTGTAGCTCACCGCCTGTGCTTCGAGGTAGCTCATGGGTGACCACTGTATCACGGTCGTGATAAATGATGGAACCCAGGCCTTGGTGGCGGCGTTGAGCCCGAGCGTCGGCCGAGCCGATCCCCCGCGCCAAGGTCGTAGCCACGGGGCAGGGTGGCGATGACTTGGGTCTAGGCGGTATGGTGTGTCACACTCGTGTCATATATCACGCCTGTGATAGCTTCGGTCCGAGTACAACACATAGAAGCGCTGAGCGGTGGCTCGTCAGCACCGCAGTCGCCTACCGGTCAGCGCAGGAAGGTGGCAAGGTCATGACCGATGACTTCATCGTCGAACAGCCTCAGGAGAGTGACTTTGACGCTCTCCGTGGCCTGTTCGTCAGCACTCTGGAACCTCACTACGACGGCGATCACGACGCGCATCTCACTCGCCTGATCAACGCCCACCGCGCAAATGGACAAGACGCCAACGGCTTCAACTCTCTCGCCCAACTGGGATATGTCGCCAGACAAGAGCCTGGAGGCCGCCCGGTCGGCTACATCAACCTCGCGGTCAAGCGTCACGGCACTGCCAAGATCAGCCCACTGATCGTCGACCCGTCAGCTAGGCGCCGTGGCATAGGAGAGGCACTATTGAACGCGGCTCCCCATGACATCCGTCTTCTCTACTGCACGGTTAGCGAAGACAACCTCAACGCCCGAACCTTCTTCTTTCGACAGGGGTTCGTACAAGTCGGGACGGCACCGGATCAGTACCGTCGCGGGAAGACGGAACTGATCTTGCAGCGACCACGATTGCGTTCAGGCGTAAAAGCGACGATCCGTTCAACTTGGTTCGTGTCCAGGATTCCGCACAGTGACGAAAGTTTACGGAGCTCGCCCATTCCGCGCACGTGAACCAGCCACTTCCGGCAGCGACCAAGGTCACCTATGGTCCCCTTCGGGCCGAGCCAGATCCAGTCAACGCTAAGGCCAAGACGGCCTATATCGCGTCCTCTCCCGATGGCCGGGAACTCGGCGGAATCATCCTGACCAAGAAGAAGGGTGGGTCAACCAAGCTATCCACGATTGCTTGGACAGATACCGACGTGCTCTACAAACTCTTGACCGGACTGTCTCGGACGGAGGAGTTCCAGGAGACAGCCGGACGGATCTATGTGCATATGCCAGTCGATCCGGACGCCTCCCGCGTCTTTCAAGCACACCAGTGGCGGCTCGACGCACTGATCCCCGGTCTCGATGACACATCTCAAGTCGCTGCCCAATGGAGCACAGCTCCCGCTCGTGTCGTCCCATCTGTGCAATCTCCGAGTTCCTTCGCCACTCACAAAACGTGGTCCGACTACCACGCAGAACTGCAGGACATGATCTCGGCACGTGAGTGGGATTCGTTCGAAACACCGCAGGAACTGCTGATCTCGCTGATGGCGGAGGTCGGTGAACTAGCCGAGGAACTCCAGTGGACGTCGAAGACCCCCACACGCGACCTGGACCAACACAGCATCGGCGCGGAAATGGTAGATGTCTATAATTATCTCCTTCGGCTCTCTTGGCACATCGACATTGATCTTCTTGACGCCGCGTTCCAAAAGCTGATGCGGGTCAAGGAGAAGTACCCCGTGGATAAGTCCCGTGGCACGACCAAGAAGTACACGGAATTGAGGTGATAACGATGCGCCAGGTCAAGATGTATCGACCGCAGGTTCCAGCTGACGCCTTACCTCGTCTGAAAACAATCCTTGATCGAGGATGGTTCGGTCTCGGCCCGGAGACTGCCGCGTTCGAACAAGAACTGTCAGCACTCCCAGAAGTAGGAGGCCATGTTGTAGGAGTCAACAGCGGCACCGCAGCCCTGCACCTGGCCCTTCATGTCAGCGGCGTCTCGCCGGGCACCTCCGTCATCGTGCCTGCCAACACCTTCATTTCTACCGCGGCCGTCGTCGTGCAGCACGGGTGCCATGTCGTCCTCGCCGACATCGATGTTAGTACCGGAAACATCGACACCAGTCACGTCAGAGAGCTTCTTCGGAACCGGAATGACATCAGCGCTGTTATCCCGGTCCACTATTCCGGCATCCCTTGTGAGCTGGCCGAGCTCAACATGATTGCCGCCGAGTACCGGCTCACGATCATTGAGGACTGCGCTCACGCGATCGGAGCAGTTCATCAGGGACTGCCGCTGGGGAAGTACAACAACATCCGGGCCTACTCCTTTCACGCGACCAAGGTCGTTCCAATCGGGGAAGGCGGGTGCGTGACTTTTCCCACTGAGGAGATGGCAGATCGAGCGCGACGGTTACGGCGTCTAGGTATCGACTCTTCTCAAGCTGACTGGTTCAGCCCGTACGAGATCGAAGAGCTAGGTTTCAAGTACAACATGAATGACATGGCAGCCGTCCTTGGCCGCAGTCAGCTGGCAGTGCTACCACAGCGGATCGCGCGGCGTCGAGATATCATCGCCCGCTACACCCGATCGGTCTCTTCTCCCGATATATGGCCGGTCATGCCGCGCCGGGCAACCGACAGGACGGGAGCGTTCGCGTTCTCGGTGAGGGTGGAAGAGCATGTGCGCGACCACGTCCGGCGACAGCTGGCAGAGGCCGGTGTTCAAACGGAGATCTACTTCAAATCACTCGACTCGTTCCGCATCGGACTAAGCGGCGCGGTCCCCAAGGCGCGCAAGTTTTCCAAGGAGGTCATCAGCCTCCCCATTCACGACGCGATGAGTGATGACGATGTCGACTACGTCGCGGATCATCTGATTGGAGCCACCGCCTCATGAAAATATTGTATGTCTTCAGTATCTACCTGCCTTTGACCGGGGGATGCCAAGACCCGATTGACCAAGCGGCACCGTATATGACGTCGCGAGGGCATGAAATTCACGTTCTGACTAAGCGTTGGCCCCAGGGCCTGCCTGACACGGAAGACATCAACGGTGTCACCGTCCATCGTGTGGATTCTGCAATACTGCCTGACGAGCTTGAGCGTATGGCTCACGATGTAAAACAGATCGTTCGAGAAGTGCAGCCAGATGCAATCCACGTGATCGGTCTACGACGCCCTCTGCCGTTCTTCGCGTTGCTGGCGGCGCGGTGGCTCGGAGTGCCTGTCGTCATGACGGTAGGTGGGTGGGATGTTCCGGACCCTGACGATCCGGAACCCGGGAAAGTCTGGACGAGCGGCAAGCACCTGATCCGCAACGCCATGCTCCAGGCCGATCAGGTCAATGCCGCCTCAAACGACCTGACTCGCCTCGTCCGGCTCGAGTTCCCAGAGCTCGGCGATATCCCGGTCATGCGCGTCGGCATCGATACTCAACTCTTCGCGGAGGCCACGCCCATCCCTTGGCCACGACCCTATGTCCTCTCGTTGAGGCGACTGGAGGACTCGAAACAGGTCGATCATGTCATTCGAGCCTTCGCCGAACCTGCGATTAAGGACCACGATGTTGACCTCCTCGTAGTTGGAGATGGGCAACAAGCCGGCACACTACGGCGTTTGACCCGAGACCTCGGGCTTGAAGAACGCGTGCACTTTCTGGGCGAGGTCGACATTCAACAGGCCGCGAGCCTCATGAAAGGCGCAGCCCTTACAACAGTCGTCTCGCGCGCAGAAGGAGGCGGTTTAGTCAACGTCGAGGCCCAGGCAGCCGGCACGCCCGTCCTGGCGACCCGCGTCGGAGGCATCACCGAGTACCTTGGTGGCGACAAAGGGGCGTACTTCATCGATGACACGAGCCCTGCTCCACTGGCCGAAGGAATCAGACGGTGCCTGACCGACTCTGCTCTACGCACGTCACTGATCACCTACGGACGTCAACATGCCGAGGTCTTCGAGACCCGGCACCTCGTGGAAGGGTACGTCGACGTCTATCGCAGCCTCGAGCCGGTGGCCCGAAGCCGAGAATTCGAACCATGGTCAAAACTCACAGCAGACCTGTGGGACATCTTCCGCGGCACGGACGGGGCCCAGCTTCATTCAGGGCAGCACAAACTGACTGCACGACCGGCGGACCTGGACGGACTCGGCGCCCCCGCGAACCGTTGGTGGTACACACGCGCCGAAATATTCGGCCGGAAAGACTGGCCAGAATTCGAGGCTCATGCACTACGTCAGCTGCGAGACGAATACGGAGACGAAGTCGTCGAAGGGCTCCTCGCAGAGGCCGCGGAATGGGGACGAATCGATGCATCAGCACTATCCGTCTACGCAGAATCAGTACGAGAGGAGGTCGACGCATCGTGAAATCTGATGAGTTCTACGACCAGCTCAGCAGCGACTACGCTTCCTTCAACGGTGTCAGCAGACGCTACCTTGCCGCCGTGGACCGTGCAGCCACCCACCACATCGACGGGGCAAAAGCTGGCTGGACATAGGAACAGGGGACGGACTTCGCGCCGCCTCACTTCTTGACGCTCTCCGCAACCGGCCTCAGGAGGTTACCCTCTGTGATAGCAGCGCTGGGATGGTCTAGGCGGCAAAACGAAACCTGCCTCAGGAACGTGTGCCCCAGTGGGGAATGACAAAACAGACGCCCTTCCCTCCCGGCCAAACGTTCGCGGTCATTACGCTCCTTGGAAACGTACTAGGTCACGTCCACCCGAAAGAATCGCGTCTCGAACAGCTCGCTGCTATTCGCCCGCTCCTGGCCGACAACGGCACGCTCTTGCTTGATTTCAACAATCGGTGGAACACGCGCGCATATGGCATGCGTCGGGCTGGCACGAACATCCTTAGGGACCTGATACGTCGACCGCACTCGACATTCACCGCCACCAAGTCCATCAACGGAGAGTCAATCTCGACTCCGGTCTACCTCGGATCTCCCCGTGAATACCGCCTCCTGCTGTCCAAAGCCGGATTCCACATCAACCACGTCACCTATCACCACTACACCACCGGCGAACACGCGAATCCACTCACCGGCCAGGGGCTCATCCAGGCAACAAAGAAGGAGAAACCATGAAGATATTCGTCGCTGCTCCATTCGGGTCCAAACTGGATGCCGCAGGAACCTTTGACCTGGGGTATCGCGGACGCCTTGAACAACTCCATCGCCGTATCGAAGCGGCCGGCCACTCCATCTTCGCTTGTCAGCGAAATGAGGAATGGGGTCACGCACCACTGCCGCCAGAAGACTACGTCCCCATCGACTATCACGAGCTTTCCTCCAGCGACGTGATCATTGCTGTGCTCGGAGCCGACCCATCTTTGGGAGTTTGCATTGAATTGGGATGGGCGTCTGCCCTGGGAATCCCGATCATCGTGGTCGCCAAGCACGCCCACTCCTCGACGATGATCTCCGGACTCCACCGTGTCTCTGAGGTCCACTACATCGCTGCGGATCTCGAAGAATCGACACCCACAGACCAGGAATTGTTCGAGCAGCTGCAGGTGCATCTACCAGGAGACACTGTTGATGAAGAAGTGTGAATCGACTACGAACGATGGCTACCATCTCACCGTCTCCAGCGTAGATTTCGGCTGGGGCGGCAGCGGAGCCCTGGGCTCAATCCTCACCTCGTACCTGGAGTGGTGGAACGACACCCGGATTGGAGTCATCGGATCACAGCTCGGCAAGAACATCCTGTCGTCTGAAGTCACAACGTCCGATGCGGAGACCCTCGATGCAATGATCGCCGCAGGGCAACGCCCGGACCTCCACCTATCGGTTCTGGACTCCGACACGGCTAAAGCTGCAGTCAAGTCGGGGATCCGTACTGTGTTCGTGGATCTCCTCCCGTTCCTGTGGGGCGAGGAGCAACGGGAGTGGGTGCCGTATGACGTCGACCAGTATCTCTTTCAGGACGTCGCCGGCCTGGGCGATGCTTCCGACATACTGCCCTCCAGCGCAGTCTCCATCGAAGCGATCATCGACCCACATCGAAATCGCCGGGAGCCTACACGGCACGGCAAAAGCCATGAAGGGTACGCGCTGCTCATACTCGGTGGGCTCATCAGCCCCCAGCAGAACGACCGGGACGGCTATGTGTGGGCGGTCACGTCATCAGTCGTTCACGCCGTCCAAGCCCACGGACACCGGCGCCTGAGAGTCGTTGGAAACCTCTCCCCGGTAGCTGCGGATGCCATTACCCAGATCTGCACCGCCCATGGGATCGAGGGGCAGGTGGGTTATGTCAGCACAGCCGAATTCGGCTCACTGGTCGATGCAGCCGACCTCATCCTCGGCCAACCAGGTCTCATGACTCTCCTCGAGGTGAGCGCTTCTGGCCGTCCCTTCGTCCGGCTCCCACCCCAGAACGTCGCCGGATTCGTTCAGACCGCAGGCTTCACCAGTGTGCAAGGCGACCAAGCCTCCATCTCCTGGCCGCCCGGCATCATCGACCCCGAGCACTTGGAAAGCCTCCGCCTGGAGGGCGAGTCGATCGCCAACTCATACTGTTACAGCTCCCTCAATGCCTTTACCGGCATGCTGTCCTGGGAAAACGATGTCTTCTACGAGGGCTTGTCTCAAGCCATTGGCGAGGCACTGGCGGTGCCCCTCGCCACCCGCCGAAGGTTCGCTGGCCTCACGGGCGATCGCGGCGCACAGCAGGCCGCGCAGCACATTCGTCGAGAAATCACACGGACGGTGTAGTCCAATGCGATGCATCAAAACTCTCGGCCACTTGCATTCCCAATGCGCTCGCCAGCGCGCCGTGACAAACGCCTCTGGGCTGCTGGCCGCCTTGGGCGACCTTCGAAAGTGGCGGCTATCTGCTGACGGAGCGCTGGAACATGAGTCGGGACGGTTCTTCCGGGTCATCGGCGCGAACACAGCCCCTGAGTATCTGACAGCCGGTCCGCACGAGCATCCAATGCTCGATCAGCCAGAAATCGGCATGTTGTGCCTCTTCCTAACCGAGATCAACAACGAGCCATATGGGTTAATCGCGTTCAAGTTCGAGACTGGAACGCCAGAAGGAATCGAGGTCGCACCGAGTTTCCAAGCGACCAAAAGCAATTACGAAGGAGCTCACGGAGGAAGCGCAGTTCCCGGACAAGACATCGCCTTCTCGGACCGACACCCTACCCTCGCTGATGCTATTCAACGAGAGCAAGAAGCATGGTTCCTTGGGAAGGTCAACAGAAACCGGGTCATCATGCTTCCTTCAGATGACGCTGAACCCTTGAACCGACTTATCCCCGATTCCTATTGGGTGCCAGTGAGGGTTCTGCTCCAAGGGTTACTCGTAGACAATCTGCTCAACATGGATCTCAGGTCCATCCTCTCCATGATTGCGGTTGACAACACGCTCGGACGGGTCCTTACCTCACAGCAAATTCGTTCGGCTGCTGAATCGATTCGTTCACGTCTGGGGAAACCCAGGTCCACTCAGTCGCGTTCACTTCTAGAACTCCCCGGCTGGACCTATAACTCGTCACTAGTTGGGCCCTGCTCAAACTCAGCCACTATTGTCGGGCGACGTGTACGAGTTGAGACTCGAGAAGTCGCTGAGTGGGATCAACCCTTTCTCTCGCCGGGATCGAAAGCACAATGCACTCTCGTCGCCCGGAGAGACGAGACCGGTCGAAGTTGGGAGGTTGCACTTATCCCTCGTCGGCGTCTCGGCTCTACTCGTGGAAGCACGCTCGAAGCCACAATCCAGCGTCATCATCAGACACATGGCGACGGAGGCAACCTCTCGGAGGACTGCCTGCATGAGCTGGTCAGTACGGCCGACAAGGTAGTCTCCGTCGATCACGCCGAAGAGGGCGGTCGCTTCTACCATGCACAAACGCAGTATCAGGTTGTTCTGCTGGGCCGCACTGAACTCCGTACTACCACCGACCAGTGGCAGTGGACACACCTGGACGTAGCTGACGCGCTCATCGCTGATGGCGACTGTCTCAGCGTCGAAGCCAGAACCTGTATAGCCATGCTCATCGCCGCGATCGCGCCCACAGGAGGTGATCACAAATGATCGGGGCCATCGGTTACTCGGACTACCTCAAGCGACGGACAGCACCCCTGCTCCGAAGCTACAACCACTCAGCGAACGAGCCACTTCTAGTTGGCAGCGATTACCTCTCGGCGTCCCACGAACCGGGAATCATGGGGAAGCCTCGCGAAGAAATACTTCACGACCCGAGAATCACAACCGTATACATCTCCAGCGCCACCGGAGATCACTATCGCGACGCTCTCGCCGCCCTCACCCACGGGAAACATGTGCTGGTCGAGAAGCCCATTTGCTTGCGCACCGACGAGTTGGCCGAAATTGATAGCGCCGCTCATCGCCACAACCTCGTGGTGGCGGAGTGCTTGAGCTATCATTTTCACCCGCGATGGAACCGGGCCATGGAAATACTTCGCGCACAGCGGCAGAAGGAAGAACTCACACTTCGGGCGGCGTTCTGCATACCGCATCGCACAAAATCTGATTTCAGGTACCGTCCTGAGCACGGCGGCATAGTCGCAGACCTGGGGACCTATGTTATCGACGCGCTACTCCGCGCGGGTCTGCCGATGAGCCAACTTCAACCGCCGGCTGGCTCAATCCGGATATCGCGTCTCTCCGGCCAGGTGGGCACGGTAAGTCAGACGCACAGCCATGCTCGTTGGGCGATCGGCGATGCCTACCAAAACGAGTTCGTTGTCGCAGGTACGACCTTTCGGATGGATCTGCAGCGTGCCTTCTCACCGCCCATCAACGAGCAGACGGTCCTGACGACGATCAGCGCGTCGAGGAGCGAGGGTCCAGTCAGCCATGTGTTTGCGCCAGCAAACGCGACCCATTTGTGCATCACCAATGCTCTTCGCTCCATTGGAAACCGTGAGATGGGAATCGTGGGCGTCGACAGCATTCATGAACGAATCAGCATCCTAGAGAACGTGATCGTGGAAGGAAACGAAGGAGCATGATCCGCATCCTCATCGTTGGGCACCAGGGTCTCGTCGGACGGGCCATACACACGGCGGCACCCGCGAGCTTCCAAATCGAGGGCGTAACGTCAGCAGACGCCGGTCGACCCGCAAGGGCGGATCTCGACCTCGTTGTCAATGCAGGTGGACGAATCTGGGGTGACGCCGAGAATGTCGAGCATGCCATCATGTCGTCCGCGGAAGCAGCGATCCACAACGCCCGCTGATCCCAGTGCCCAATCCTCCATATCGGCTCCAGTGCCGAGTACGGGGCACGCACGAGGCCCACATTTCTCGATGAGGAGGCCGCCCTGCGGCCACAGACAGCGTATGCCAAAGCAAAGGTACGTTCGTGGAATCGGATTGTTTCAAAGGCTCCCCAGGGCGCGGTCTCATTGCGCTCGGGCCTCATACTGTCGCGTTCGGTGAGTCCGCATAGTCTGCTCGGCAAGATCCGCGACATGGCCTTCGAGGAGAACCATGTATTCCCGGTTCCCGCATCGGTTTTAGCGATGGAACGAAACCCCATACACCTCGACGACTTCAGCTCTGCTGTTCTTAGGGTCGCCAAGCGCCTTCTGACATCGAGTTCAAGCACTATACCCAGCGTTCTGAACTGCGGCGGCGATGAGGCCATCAGCGTATGCGATCTGGCGAATCAGGTTCTTTCCATGTCGCCTCTTCCATACAGATACCCCAAACCACGGCGTACAGGTCACTACGAGCTCGTCGCCACAAACCGGCTCAAAACCTGCACTAGCTGGAAACCCATGCACTCAATTAGAAACGGAGATTGGTTGCGATGACACAGCCCGATAATCCAGGTAACGCCCGGACTCAGGAGATCCGAACGCAGATTCAGCAGCTCTCGGCGGAGTACCACGAGCTGACCCGAGGTCAGACCACGCGGCATCACCGTCCGGACTTCAAGATGCCATCAGGGGCCTGCTTCGATGCCGAAGATCGTACGGAAGCTGTCCTAGCAGCTCTTGACCTTGAACTCTCTGGTGGCCAGGCGGTTGTCGACTTCGAGCGCGCGCTCTCGAAGACGATCGGCATGCGCTCGTCGATAGCATGCAATTCCGGGTCCTCGGCGAACCTTCTAGCATTCGCCACCCTGTGCGATCCATCGCTCGACGGCCACATTGAACCGGGGGCAGAGGTGATCACCAGCGCGGTCGAGTTCCCGACCACAGTGTCACCGATTCTTCAGTATGGCTGCGTACCAGTCATCGTGGACGCGGACCCTAAGACCGGGAACCTTGATCTAGAGGCTCTCGAAGATGCATTGAGCCCCCGGACGCGAGCAGTCATGTCCGCGCACACCCTCGGCAGTCCGTATCGCGCGGACCATGTGCGTGAGTTTGCCGGCTCACATGGCCTTTGGTTCGTCGAAGACAACTGTGATGCGCTGGGAGCTGATATCAAGGGGCGTCCTACTGGATCCTTCGGACATCTTTCAAGTCTGAGCTTCTATCCTGCGCATCACATCACCAGTGGTGAGGGCGGGTGCGTTAGCGCGGAATCAGTTCAGGTTGCAGCGGTTACCCGTTCCCTCCGTGATTGGGGGAGAGACTGCTGGTGTGCTCCCGGCGAGGACAATCGGTGCATGAGCCGCTTCGGTCGAAAACTGCCGAGGCTTCCCGAAGGGTTCGACCACAAGTACGTCTTCTCACGAGTCGGCTACAACCTGAAGATGTCGGATCTCCAAGCTCGAGTCCTCATGTCTCAACTGCAGAAGTCTGACGCGTTCACCGAAGTTCGTAATCGAAACTGGAAGATACTCAATGAGTATCTCAGCGACACTCCCAGAATAGACGTGCTCACTAGCGCTGAGGGCACTGGCCCATCGTGGTTTGGTTTTGCGTTCATCCTCAATGAGCAGGCGAAACTGAGTAGGAGCCAGCTGCAAGTAGCACTCGAGGAGGCTGGGATCGGCAGCCGAGTTGTGTTCGCAGGCAATATTACTGCACAGCCCATGCTCCGCGGACGTCGAGCTCGCACAATCGGGGACCTTCCTGTAGCGAACAGAATCACTCGGGACGGCCTGTGGGTCGGCGTGTACCCGGGGCTGAATCAGGAAGACACACACTACATGGGTAAACGCATCCGAAAGCTAATCACCGAGGGCCGTTAGTAAACGACCTACGCAGGTCATTCCAGAAGGGATCAGATCATGACTCGCAGAGCAGGCATCATTCTCGCCGGCGGATCCGGTAGCCGTATGCGCCCAACCACCGAGAAGGTGAATAAGCATCTTCTGCCTGTCTACGACAGGCCAGTCATCAGCTTCCCTCTGGAGGTTATGCGCGCTTTAGATGTGGAGCGCACTGTCATTGTGTGCAATGAGCTTGACCAGGCTTCATACGCCGATGTCGGCGAGTGGCTAGGATTCGCCGATCTCAGGATCGCTACTGCGGTACAAGCTTCCCCCGACGGGCTAGCCAGTGCTATCGCCACTGCCATGCCAGAGTTCGGCGAGGAAGATTTTGACCAGTACATCGTTACGGTAGGCGACGGCGTGTACATCACTGGTCTGGACCAGCTGGCTGAGGTCGGACGCCGAGCTCGACCGGAAACGGCTCTGGCGTGGACCGTTGTCCAGCCGCACCCGCATCCCCAGGACTTCGGGGTCGTCACTACCACTGACGAAGGTCTCGTAACCGGGGTCGTGGAGAAGCCGGCCGTCCCACCCACGTCGCTGGTCTGTACGGGACTTTACGCCTTCGACCCTTCGCTCTTGTCCCGTATCAGTGAGTTGAGCTACAGCGCACGTGGCGAACTCGAGATCTCCGACCTCCTCCAGACATACCTCGATCAGGACCAACTGCATGCGATCGCTCTCGGTGAGGAGGTCCTCTGGTTCGACGTGGGAACGCCTGATCGTCTACTCGACGCCTCAGCAGCACGACGGGAGGCAGTCAACCAGAACGCATCATCTTCGCACCGATAGCAACAGAACATCAGCCGAAGGGCTCGCTGCCCATGCCTAGCTACATAGCAGGGCCTCGAGAAAAGGAACACATATGACGACCGATATTCGTCTCGATCAGCCTCACACCGTCATCGTTGCCGGAGGTGCTGGCTTCATCGGCGCGAACTTTGTACGAAACGTTGTCTCGACAACGAACTGGTCTGTCGTCGTCGTTGACAAACTCACTTACGCGGGCAACCTGGCTAACCTCGAAGGCCTGCCCGGCGAGCGGGTCGATGTCGTCGCCGGAGACATCTGCGACGAGAACCTCGTGAATAGCGCGGCTAGCTCCGCTGACATCATCGTGAATTTTGCGGCAGAGTCACATAATGACCGATCCCTCCATGCCGCCAAGTCATTCCTCAAAACGAACGTCGAAGGAACCTTCGTCTGTAGTAGTTGTATCCGGTTGAAAAAGTAAAACATCTGCTAGGCTGAACCGTTGGGGAATATGTCGATAAACCGTGTGCCGACCGTCATAACGGCCTTGAACTGGAATCAAGTTCTGGGTGTCTTCGTCAAAGACTTCGATCGCCAGAAGTGAGTAGATATGGAGGTCATAGCGCAATGCCCCAATGTGTTTCAGGACTTTAGTCTCGGGTGTTATTGGTTGCGCGGCGTCGTCTCGGAGCTGTTCGGCAAGGTCGGTGGGAGGTTGAGTCGGAGCGCCTTCTCCGTTGGCAGCGCGCCATTCAGCGACGAGTTGATTGTAGCGGGAGGATTGTTGCGTCTTCGTGGGTGGTTTGGGTTTGGGGTGTTCGAACCGGTTAAGAGCCTCGTAGGAGGAGACGTAAGAGTCATACTGCTCGTTGAGTTGGTTACGAAGATCGTCGACGGATTCGTCACGATGACGGTAAGCGTTGCGCAGTGCCGTAGTGGTGTCGCGCAGGTCGATGAGGGCTTTCCATTCAGCCTCATCTGTTCCTGGGGTGCGTTTGATGTCTTCCCATCTTCCAGTGGAGGCGTCGAAGTTCTGGAATTGGGTCTTACCATCGCGGTCGATGTATCGGATTGTGCCGGGGGTGACTGATTCCCGGTCTGCGGCGGATTCGGTGATCTGTTGGGCGGTGGTGGCTGGTCGTGCTTCCAGCGCCAGCTGATTTCCGCGGGCTCGTTCTATCTCTCGGGTGAGGTGGTCGGTTAGACGTGTTTCTAGGTCATCGCCGGTGCCCGTGACCTTGAGGTAGGGCTTGCCCCAGCGGTTGCGTGCCACGCTGGCCTCGCCCAGGATTGCGGCAGGGTTGTCGACGGGCACACCGTTGACTTTGAGTGTGGTTCCGTCGTCGAGCGTCATCTGGTCGATTTCGAGGAAGCGAGCGCTGCGGTCTGTGGGCTGTTCGCCGTCGATGCGTTTGCGGAAGACGAGGATGTCGGTGCCGACGTCTGTTCCAGCGACATCGCGGAAGGCTCCGGCCGGCAGACGTGTAGCAGTGACGAGATCGGCGCGGGCGATCATGTCTTGGCGCGCATCTGAACTGAGTGAATCCGAGGTGAAAGAGCTGGTAACGACGGCGACATATCCACCAGGTTGAACGAGGTTGAGGGATTTGACGATGAAGTGGTTGTGGATGGAGTGGGATTCGGGATTGTGTTGGGGTCGTGGAGGCGGAAGTCGCCGAAGGGCACGTTGCCTATGTCGGCGACGAAACTTTCATCTATCGGTTGGAACCGCTCGAAACCGGTGTTGACAATGTGGGCATCGGGGTAGAGCTGTCGGGAAATGCTGGCTGTGATGGGGTCGATTTTGACACCGACGATTTCGGCTGTGTGTGGCGCGTGGGCGAGGAAGTTGCCCGTGCCGGACCCGGGTTCTAGGACTGGGCCGTCGGTGTATCCAGCGGTGGTTAGCGCACTCCACAGCGGGCGGATGATCTCGTCACTTGTGAAAAACGCGGTTAGGGTGGCTTCTTCCATGCGGCGGTATTCGTCTGGGGTCGTTACCGCTGCCAGTCGCTCACGGAGGTCAGTGTAGGAGGTGTCCGCGCGGTTGAACATGGCCGACGCTGCGCCCCAGCTGGTGTAACCGGCCAGAACCTGCTGTTCGTCGGCGGTTGCCCAGCGCTGGTAAGTTTCGAGCTGGCGGAGTAGCTCGATTGCAGCGATGTTGGCTTCAGCGCGACCTCGCACTCCTTGCGGGATGGGTAGACGGTTCTGAGGGTTAAAAGTAACCGGATCGGGGTGGGGAGTGGATTCGGTTGAGGTATCAAGGTTGGCAGTCTCTTCTGTCAGTTGATCGATCTCACCTGGCGATAGGGTGATCGCACCTCTTTCGGCTTCATACCGGTGTCGGGCTTCTTCTTGGGTCAGGCCTAGCTGCTTGATCAGCAGGGTTTGGTAGTCCTGGGCGAGAGAGGCTACGACTGCTTGGACGGGGCCGGTGGGGTCGAGTTCGAGGCGGGCCAGGTGGTATTGCTCGGGCCCTGTTCCCCAGGGGACGATACTGAGGGGCTGGCCTTCGGGTGGAGCAATGGGTTTGAGCCCCCGGGGTTGGGTTCGCACGAGGCGACGGCGCGAGAGTTCTGCAAGGTAGGCATTGTGAATGAGGTGACTGCGATCGCTTCCCTCCAGCCCAGCTTCCTCGAAGTCTCTGACGGCCTGGAAATAGGCGTCTGCGAGTTCTTCGTTGCCGAGGGTTTTAGCATGATCGTTGAGTCTGTCTTTGCCTTCGTCCGAGATGAAGATGCCCGCTCCTCCGCCAATGTCCGTGAGAGTGAGGGTTAGGCGCCTTTCGGGCTGAGATTCTGCGGTGCCCTGCAGCATGTCGAACAGGGAAAGTTGGTTCTCGTTCGTGCTGGGTTGACGCCTCGCCATGCTCGATCTCCTGTCTGGTTAAGCGGTGGGTGTGGGATTAGCGTAACCAATGAAGTGGCGCGTTTTGGGCGGTCGATGCCGGTATTAATTCCCAGCTAAATAGTCCTTTCTGATGTTTCAGAAAGGGCCTGGGTAGAGCGTTAAATACGGCTTGCCGGGAAACCGGTTTTACGGCAATGCGGTTTGCCGGTTAGTTACCAGCCGTCCTCGCCTGCTTCGACCTTGCGGGCAGTCAGCTCGCGGATTGGGGCATTGAACCGTTCTTCCATTTCTTCTTCTTCAGCGCGGATTTGGGCCTGCTGCCACAACTCACCCGTCACTTCGCCTGGTCGGAGTCCTTGGGCTTCCGGGTGTTCGTTGTGCCATTGGTTGGTGAGGTGGGTGAAGTGGATGTCGATTCGCTCGCCAATGGCATCGACAGTGTCGTGGTAGGCGTTGTCGATTGCAGCGTCGTCGGTGGGCAGCCCAAGTTCTTTGTGAGCGGCTCGGATGGTGCCTCGGTCAATCATGGTGGTGTCCTTTCCTGTCGGCGGTTACAAGTATCGCAGTTTGAGCGGAAGTGGTTCCCGTAAATCGATGCCCGGGTTTCTGGTAATACGCAAAGCCGGGTTGCTGCCTATACGGGTTGCCGGGTTTACGGGTCTACGGCCGCTTGGTTGTGTAGTCTTCGATGAACTCGTTGATAACTTCAGTCATGGTTCGCCCCTTGGCGATCGTAGCCAGCTGGAACTTTCGGTGAAGGTCGGCGTCGACGAGAATGGTGAGCTTCTTCGTATTAGCGACCGGGGTTTGCAAGACTTCCTTTGCGCTGGTGGGGCGTGGGCGGTTGTGACGTCGCATGGAGTTAGTCATGGCGGGCTTCCTTGATCTGTTGAGCGATTGATTCGTAGCCGTGAAGTTGTCCGTGTGGTGAGTGGCCGTACCAGTGGCGAATTTCTTCTCGGCGGGGGATAGCTCCTCGGAAGACGCGCACGCCTTCTTCTGTGAGAGCATCGGAGAGGGCGGCTGTCGATTTGGCTTGGATGAGGACACTGGTGAGCAGCACGATGGCTTTGTCTTTGCCAGCGATGTCTACTGTGTCCCACATCCTTTCGGTCTCTATACCGGAGGGTTGGACTGGGACGATGACCAGGTCAGCGACGCCGATAGCAACGTCGATAAGTCTGGGATCGCCGGGTGGGCAGTCCAGGATGGTGTAGTCCGCGTTCTCTTTGATGTTCTTGGTCGTTCTGACGTTGCCGAGCGTGACTGGAAAGGAAGCGGTTTCCCTGCTTCTTCCGCCATCTGGGCCATTCCGTCGCGCTGCCTTGGGGGTCAAGGTCGACGACAGTGACGGAGTTTCCGGCACGATAGAACGCGGTGGCAAGCAATACCGCGCTAGTCGTTTTGCCGGTCCCTCCTTTGAGGTTGGATATTGCGATGATCGTCATGTCTGGTGTCCTTTCCGTTGATCGCGGCAGAACTGGCCGGGGGGTGAGCTCGGCCGTATATCACTTAGAGCTTGGTCGTTGTCATCAGGTCTTTAAGGTCGAGTGAGGTTTGGGTGTAGCGCTGCGTGGTTGTGATTGACTTGTGGCCTAGTGCGTGTTGAACGGCGACAAGATCTTTAGTCCCGGCGTTGTATGCAACGGTGGCGAATCTGTGGCGAAGGGTGTGCAGTGTCCACGGCTCTGGAAGAACCCTTGTGGCTAGGGTTCCAACCCAGCGTGGCGACAGATGCCCGTTGACGTTGCCAGGGAAGACCCACCCATTCGGTCCTTCTTGGCGTCGGATCTGGTGTGTTAAGGCGGGAGAGACTGGCAGCGCCCGGATTTGCCCGCCCTTGCCCTCAACCGTGAGTGTTGTCCAACCGTCGCCTGCGTCCATGAGATCGGCGGTGTTGAGGGTGGCGATTTCACCAGCACGCAGACCAAGTTCGGCGGCGAGCTCCAGGATGAGGCGGGTTCGCGGGTGCGCTTTCGCGATCGCTTCTGAGATGGCAGAGTCGGGCGCTGGGCGCAGAGGGGGTATCGGCCTGTGAATTGAGGGCAACCATCGCGACGGATCTTCTTCCGGATTCTCGCGGTAGAGCCACCTAAAGAAGGTTCGCAGTGACGAGTAGTAGGCATGTCGCGTTTCTGCGGCCCATTGAGCTGATCCACACCACACTTCCAAAGCTTCACTGGTCACCTCACTAGGGGACGCTGTGCCGAGTGCTCGTGCGGCGGTTGCCAGGTGTGTGAGCCTCGTGGTGATCGTGCGGTGTGACCTATCGAGAGCTGCGAGATGGAGTTCGAATCTTCGCAGGGGGTCCCGCCATCCGGGAGCGGTTGGTAGAGCATTGGGTCGATCTGAGTAGAGCATGATCGAGTCATACCCAACGGGCCATGTGGGGAACCGCATGCATGGCAACCCGGCTATACGGCAATACGGTTAACCGGAGAGCCAGTAATACGGTTAAAGTGGTAAAAAATTCGGCGGAGCTTCCAACTCATGAGGGTTATGGAGGCTAATGACCCAGAGGTTGTAGGTTCGAATCCTACCCCCGCTACTAGATAAGCTCCCTACCAGCAGAAATGTTGGTAGGGAGTTTTGTTTTTCACGCCCGAATCTCGAAATGTCGCTTTAGCGAGTCGAATTTGTCGTGCAAGGGTGACTGCTTGGCACCCGGAGGCTCTGACTGTTCCATGAACGGGTTGCTCGTTGTGATACTTAGCATCTAGGATGCTAAGTATCACAACGAGCAACGGAGAACCCTTAGTATGACAACTACCACAGCTACCCGGAAGCGCTCCATCGAGTCAGTATTTATGGAGATCGTACAGCGCACCGCTGGCCAATTAGCCAGTGAGCTTGGTGAACAGGCATTAAAGGATATTGAGACGGAACTCATCGCTAATAACGTTCGGGTCTCGCAGATCAATAACCGTCGCTACTTGGGTAACAAACACGGACTGACCGGATTTATACGAGAGACCGTCGACCAACATTGCCCAGGAGTCGAGTCAGTTATCGACATCTTCTCTGGCACTGGCGCTGTGGCCAACGCCTTCAAGGACAAGGCGCTCATCACAAACGACATTCTCTACTCCAACTATGTCACAAGCTGCTGTTGGTTTTCGCCCACAGACTACCGGCCTCACGTCGTTATCGATGCTATTGCGTGTCTTAACGCCATTGAGACAAGCGAGGACAACTACGTTCGACAAAACTTCGCTGACACTTTCTTCAGTGCCGATGACTGCTCCAAGATCGGCGCCGCCCGTGAACTACTAGAGCAGGTGCGATCTCGAAACCTTATCAATGAACGTGAGTTTGCCATTCTGCTCACGTCAATTCTTTACGGTATGGACCGCATTGCCAACACAGTGGGTCACTACGACGCGTACCGTAAAGGTGCAGAATTCGACAAATCATTAATCTTTCCAGTGGTCTTGCCGTCGGTAGACCTCTCGCCCGACAACACGAGCTACAACGCCGATGCCAACGCATTAATTGAGGACATCTCTGGCGACTTGCTGTACTGCGACCCCCCATACAACTCGCGTCAATATTGTGATGCCTACCATCTGTTAGAGAACATCGCGCGGTGGGAAAAACCTGAAGTTCACGGCGTTGCCCGCAAAATGGACCGTAAGGCGTTGAAGAGTGACTACAACACTGTTCGCGCAGCTGAAGCTTTTAGGGATCTCGTCGCTAAAGCGAATGTCAAGTACATTGTGTTCTCGTATAACAACATGGCCACGAAGGGGAATGGACGCTCAAACGCGAAAATTACCGACGACGACATCATGGAGATTCTCTCTGAAAAAGGTGACGTCCAAGTTTTTGAGCGGCCCTACAAGGCATTTAGTACCGGCAAGTCTGCCATCGCAGACAACAGTGAGCGACTATTTGTCTGCACGGTCAAACAGTCTGCCAAACCTACGAGTGCCGTAGTGCTCAGCCCTATCAATTACATCGGTGGCAAGGGCAAGCTCGTGCCGCAGCTACGCCCCCATCTTCCCCGAACAAGCCTCTTTGTTGACCTCTTCGCTGGTGGATGCACGGTCGGTGCCAATGCGGACGCGGACCGGGTGGTCTTTAATGACAACAACCCCAAGCTCATTGAACTAATTCAGTTCCTCGCGCATAGTGACCCTGCAGAAACCATCGCTGCCGTGGACGAGATTACAGACCGCTACGGATTCAGTAACACCCATCGGTACTCATACACGCACTACGGTGTGGACAGCTCTTCAGGTTTAGCCTATGTAAACCGTGAACCATTCTTGAGACTCAGAGAAGCGTACAACGCTGAAGATGTTTCTCGTCGTGACCCGCTACTGCTATATGTCCTGGTGATTCATGGCTTCAACAATCAGCTGAGGTTTAATGCGAAGGGGGAGTTCAACCTTCCTGTCGGGAAGCGTGACTTCAACGCTAAAATGCGCACCAAACTAGTGGATTTCCACAAGCGTATTTCGGAGATGGACAGCTCCTTCCGTATCGGAGATTTCCGTGACTTTGAGATCGATGACACGCCTTTAGACACTGTGTTTTATTGCGATCCCCCGTATCTGATTACGCAGGCCACCTATAACGAGAGAGGCGGATGGTCGGAGACCCATGAGCGTGACCTTCTCGCCTTCCTCGAAGACGTCCACAACTCAGGTCGTAGGTTTGCTCTATCAAACGTGATCGAGGCGAAAGGCGCCGTCAATCAGATTCTTAGCGACTGGATCAAGAACTCGGATTTCACTCAACACGACCTCACAATGAGTTACCGGAACTCGAACTATCGCAGAATCAACCGTTCTTCAACTACACTTGAGGTTTTGATAACGAACTACTAACAAGGTGTGCTGTGATCTACGAGAACATAAATTTCCAGAGTTACTGCTGGGTGTTGGGTACAACGAGTTTTCGAGTTGCCCAGATGAACCTACGTATCGAAGAACAACTCATGCACCTTCGCAACTTCTCGCAAACGGTCACAGAAATTGGTGAAGAGTGGAAATGGACCGGCAACAATGATTTGCAGAGTCGCTTCTACTATTACCTACAAAAACACGGTGCACTAGCAGGTGATGCTCCCCGGCCCGACAAAGATGCTCGCCAGAAGACATCAGGGCTTCCTACGTTGGGGTTTACCGACAACAACCGAGTAATCACAACCGCTGGCGAAGAACTGCTCAACCATGTGGAAGCAGGCTCCTTTGGTACCGACAACTACTTCATGATCCCCGCTGACAGCTACATTTACTTCAAGCAGATGCTGAAGACATCGCTACAGATTCGAGACGGTGTGCACGTGCGGCCGTACTTCGTACTGGCGCATTTCTTGAACGAGTTCGGATCTTTATCCTTTGACGAACTTACTTACCTTATCCCGCTGGTCGTCGATGAACAGTCATTAAGCATCGTGAAAACAAAGCTCAGTGATGTACGAAACGGAGATGTCTCTTTTGATGAAGTCATCGTTGAGAACTTGATGGCCAAAGAAAACTACAAGCGTGCATACGCACTGTGGATGGAGCATACCGTCGACGAAGAATTGGTCACGACTGTCGGGATGAACCGCAAGAGTCGAAAATACGACAGCCTGTATTTTCCCTTCTACCAATCGCTCAAACGTGTCTTTGTGGACAACCGTCAGTCCGCAGGCGAGGTGTCCGAACTATACAAGCGCATTAAGAAACTCAAGACCGCCTCATACTGGAAGCAAGCAATCTTCGGGGACAGCCATCCATCGAAGATCAACAAAGAAGGTGCCGCGTCTATTGCGCCTGATAACCCCTTTGCCTCGGTGTCAGACGAGAATCAGCTCAAGAAGGTCTTCTTCACACTTCTGCATCTGTACAAGGCCCGAGCCAATCTGTCAGATTACTTCGACCTCAACCGCAGATATTTCAAGCTCACTGATACGGTGCTGTTTCGTGAGCGAACGGTGACGTTTGACTCCATCCCTGCAGCGTTTTTCTCGCTCGTGGGTGACCAACTGTTGGAGGACATGTTCACACAGTCAGGAAAACTCGACGAGTCCCTGGCGTTGTCAGACATCTCACCTATGTTTGATATATCAGAAGCCCGGCTGCTCACTGCGCTGTCATCCGAATTTGGTGTGGAGCTAGTCTCTCTGACACAGGCCAAGAGCGTTGTTCAGGATGAGCGCTATGAACGTCTCCACGACCTTCTGGACAATCGCTTTACCAAAGACGTCTTTCTTGAGCTTCTTGACTGCTTCATTACTCGTGATGATGAGCGTGTAAAGGAACTTGTTACCGAGGATGCCACGCCATCTACCATTTTTGAGTACGTGCTCGGACTCATCTGGTATGAGTTCTCCGGTCGGCAAGGCGACGTCCTGCATTTCATGAAACTGTCCTTTGAGGCAGACCTCATGCCGCGAGCGCATGCCCAAGGTGGAGGTGCGGACATCATTTTTGAGTTCGAGAAGTCTGATACCTACCCCGAACATGACATGCTTATCGAGGCCACTCTGGCTGATGGAACGAACGCCCGGCGTATGGAAATGGAACCTGTTTCTCGTCACTTGGGCACCCATGTTCTTGAAACTGGTAATCACAGTGACTACTGCGTTTTTGTCGCACCAGAAATCGATGTCAACGTCGCGAATGACTTTCGCTTCCGCAAACAGTCTGGCTACTGGGGCAAGAATGAAGAATACGCACCACTGAAAATCATCCCTATCGACATTGGCCAGGTAAAACAGCTGGTGGAGAAGAACAGTACTTACCCAGACCTCTATGAGCTGTTCGAGATAGCCCACAACTCCGATGAACGTAAGCCACTGAAGTGGCGTGAGGAAATCGCAAACTTGATCACCACGTAAGCATCGGCTGGCATCGAACCTAGTGCTAAAAACACTTGCCGCGCCAAGCTGGGGGTGTTCCTATATAGGTTGTCAACTCCTTGGGTTCTAGGGGTGGTTGCAACACCGAGATTGAAAGGATGTTTCAACGGTGTTGTATGAGTATGCGGGTGTTGTTTACCCGTCCCGTTCAAAAATGTGTGCTGCTCGGCGTGAGCATTATGTAGAGCTTTTGCGTCAGGGACTGAATTTTACGCAAGCAGCCAAAGTAATGGGCGTTTCCAAACGTACCGGGAAAGTATGGCGTAATGGACGTACTCGCTCGAGCGGGCGTAACGAAAAGGCTAGCGTTGCCTGGTACTGTGCAAAAATGGAGATCCCTGAAAATGCTGGACCGTACTATCTAGGCCTGCAAGAACGAATCATTATCGCTGATAGGCTTCATGGAGGGTGTCAGGTGTTTTGTGTGTGAGGCTCTGATCCAGAAGGAGTTTCACTGATAATGACTACCGTGTCACCGAGGAAAGGTCATGACCCGAACAGGGTCAACGAGATCAGCGCTAAGCTGATGGAAAATCCGGAAATCGCCGAACTGATCGGCGAGTTGTCGACTTCCACCGATGATGCCAGCGACCTGGTCAAAGGTCTTTTGCAGGCATCGATCAACGCTGGTCTGCAGGCTGAAATGGACGCGCATCTAGGATACGCGCACTCTGATCGTACGGCGAAAGCCCAGCTGGGCACCCCGGATGGTGGCAATCACCGCAACGGGTCGTACACCAAAACCGTCAACTCTGGTTACGGCACCTTTGATGTGACTATGCCCCGGGATCGAGCTGGCACGTTTACGCCGCGGATGCTGCCTAAAGGCACCCGCCGTCTGACGGAGCTTGATGACATGATCATCTCCCTGTACGCCGGTGGGATGACCGTGCGCGATATTTGCCACCACCTCGCCACCACCCTCGGGGTGGATATGAGCCCAGATACGATCAGCACCATTACCGACGCGGTGTTAGAAGAGGTCATGATCTGGCAAAACCGCCAGCTCGACGAGTTCTACCCAGTGATCTTCCTCGACGCGCTGCGAGTGAAGATCCGCGATGGCCACCGCGTGGTCAACAAGTCTTGCTACATGGCGGTAGGCGTCGACATGGACGGCATCAAGCACATCCTGGGATTGTGGATCGCAGACAATGAAGGCGCCAGTTTTTGGGCATCCGTGTGCGCTGACCTTGCCAACCGTGGGGTCCAAGACGTGTTCATCGTCTGCTGCGACGGGCTCAAAGGCCTGCCGGAAGCCGTGGAGGCAACCTGGCCGAATTCCATGGTGCAGACCTGTATCGTGCACCTGATCCGGGCGGCCAACAGGTGGGTGTCCTACCAAGACCGCAAACCCGTATCAAGTGCGCTACGGGAGGTCTACACCGCACCGACCGAGGACACCGCCCGCGCCGCCCTGGACGCATTCGAGGCCAGTGAACTGGGCCGTAAATACCCGCAATCGGTCAAAGTCTGGCGCGACGCCTGGGACCGGTTTGTGCCATTTTTGCAGTTCCCGCCTGCGGCACGGCGGGTACTCTACACCACGAATTCGATCGAATCGCTGAATGCTGAGCTGCGGAAAGCCACCCGCAACCGCGGCCAGTTCCCGAACGATACCGCGGCGCTGAAAACGCTGTGGCTGATGATCTGCAACATCGAGGACAAGCGCGCTGCCCAGCGAGCGAAGAAAGCGAAGCGCGCCATCGAATGCAACGGCTATATTGAAGGAGCGAAAGCCACCGGGTGGAAACAAGCCATCAACCAACTAGCCGTGGCTTACCCCGACCGATTCGCGGACTACTTGTAAACCAAGCCCCCCGCACACAAACAATCGGACACTCTCGCTTCATGCAGGTAAAAGTATTCGCGCGATTGCCGGAGAGTTAGGCAGGGCACCGTCAACAATCAGCCGCGAGGTAAATAAACATCGTAGCCCAATAACAGGGGACTATCAGCCATATCACGCTGACCAGCAAGTAGTACAAGCCAGGAAAAGACCTAAGCCAGCCAAGATTAACCGCAGTGCGCTATTGTTTCAACTGGTGGAGGACGGGTTAAAGAAACACTGGAGCCCGGAGCAAATTAGCGGGTGGCTGAAGAAAAACTATCCTGCTAACCCGGCAATGAATATGTGTGTAGAAACCATTTACCAAGCGATGTATGTTCATGCCCGTGGACAGTTAAAGCTAGAGGTTAAAAAGATGCTGCGTACAGGGCGTAGCAGGCGTAAACCGCATAAACAACCCCAGCAGCGCACACCCCGTTTTAAAGACCCCATGACAATGATTGCTTGCCGCCCAGCACAGGTCGATGAACGGATCATTCCAGGACACTGGGAAGGGGATTTGATATGCGGTGCCGGCAATAAGTCCGCGATTGGCACGTTGGTAGAGCGTACAACCCGGTTCACAATTTTGCTACATCTTCCTAATCACCATGATGCCGGCAGCGTTCAAGAAGCGATCGTGAAAAAGATGCAAGGACTTCCAAAACTACTACGTAACTCCCTTACCTGGGATCAGGGGTCTGAAATGGCGCTGCACAAGAAAATCTCTACCTCCTTAGATATGGATGTTTTCTTCTGCGATCCTCATTGTCCTTGGCAACGAGGCACAAACGAGAACACCAATGGTTTACTACGACAGTACTTCCCAAAAGCTACCGACCTATCCCAGTACCCAGAAGACTATCTGGACGCAGTCGCAGAAGAGTTAAACGATCGACCACGCAAGACGTTAGAATACGATAAACCCAGCGAGCGGATCCTCAAGCTGCTTGCCTAAAACCATCAACCGTTGCAACCACCCCTAGAATCCGCCAACCCGTCAGTCGTGCACGAGGGGGGTTGAATACCCAGCGTCGTGAAGGGAGTTAAGCGTCAGGAGCAGGATTGCCCTAACGATGCCGGTCGTGTAACACGCGTGATACGGCGACGTAATTGCGCTTCCGCCGACTGACTCTTGCTCTTGTGCCCAGGCGTTTCAACCAGATTGCCCCATCACACCTTGTGCCAATTTTCCATATGGGGAGTTGGCCATGAGCTTGATGATGTCCTGCTCAAACGATTTAGCGCCAAATTCCTTCTTTGCGCGTGCACGGTCATCAATTAACTGCTTGAAGGCATTGCGGAGGAGACGCGAGGGGGCACCGTCTTCTCTAATGAGTACACGCGCGAAGTGTCCGATCTGACAAGTAACTTCGGCACCAAGCATCAGAGCAGCCCATACCTCGGGCGCACTTGCCCACACACCGCGCCCCTCACCGCTAGAGCGGGTGTACACCATGGAGCCATCCACAGGCACGGGGATAGTCGGGAAGGCAACTGTGTCTGGAAAGCTAAAGACCACGAAGCCAACAAAAGGAGTAAGCGGCCCCCACTCGTCAAAGTCATCCAAAGTCAGTTGATGGTTATTCACCGTCCGGGTGATAACCCCGTCCTCGTGGAGATAGTTGACATCCAAAACACACGACGCCGACGTTGGATAGCAACTTTGGAGATCGAGGTCGAACGTAGGAAAATTAAATATGCCCAGTTCAGCCGCCATATTGTAGCCGCCCCGGAAGCTATTGGCACACGCATGCAACCACGTCGCCGCAGCACCGTCGAGAGGTACCAACTCACGCTTGCGGTAGTAATCCAGGTGATTCTCAACTCCAGAATCAGGGTTGTCCTCGTCTTTGTCGACTTCGCAAAGACCACCGAAGATGGCGTTGAACTCCTTTGAACCACCGTCTAGCTCACCCTTGATGATCTCCTTGACAGCACGCGCGGCGCCGGTGGGAAGTGTCAGCGGCAGTTCGGGGCAGTCGCCATAAACAGCGCACGCGTATTCGAGCGCGATGATGGCGTCGTTGGCCGCGTAATCGAGGAAGTCAACAGGAAATTCCTGCCAGTATTGATCCATGCGCTCAATCCATCCGTCGGGGATTGTGAGCTTGGGGATGCCCACAGAATCACCAAGGTCAGCGAGGGGTCGCGCACCAGAATGAGCCATGGTGTCGCGGATGCTTAGTGCCACAGGTCGCGCCCATCGGTGGTTAGCACCGTCAAGCACCAGATGAATTGGCTTCGGAGTGACCACACCACCACTGGCACTAATCACAGCACGCAAAACATCGACCAGATCACTTTCCAGCCAGCGTGCACGCTTACCGTCAACACCGGGAGCTTTTGTCAGAGCTTTCTGTGTGCTTGACCGGCCGGGATAATGCTCTTCCCACGTGTTGAGCATCTTCCGCTTATCAACAAATGTCGTGAGGTCGGCAGGTTGATAGTGCGCGACGAGCGTGAGCGGCAAGGCGCTAGATTCGACACCCTGACGTTTCTTGAACCACCAGCTAGGATGCTTCTTTCCGACAGTGTCCACCACCTCAGATCGAGACACACCTTGAAACTTCCAGCCACGCGCTAATGGATGCCTGTGCAGTTCAAAAGCAGTGATGACGAGATTGAGTGCTTTTTCGAAAGACAACCGCGCGATGCGAGTTCCTCGCGGACCCCGATAGTCGAGTGGAATAACCACCGCCAAGCGGAGCTTAGACGCATCCGCTGGGTCGAGCGCGGCGAACTGATAGGAAACAACCCGCCTCATGCTCTCGACGTCTTCACCGACCCAACCAAGTTCTGGGTCACACCGCTCAATGTTGACGAACTCGGTGTCGAATCCGATAACGACACTTTCACGACCTGTCGACATTGCCGAAACGCTCGGATAGCTACGGAAGCTGCCAGCAGTACTTCGCGACGACCTATCAACAGTCTTCGTCAGAACTGCGAACTCCGCAGGATGCTTTCGCGATGTTGCAGAGTCGGTGACGATTTCCACTTTCCACCCAACGGCGGCAGCGGCATCAATTGGGCGTTCCCCATACGTGGCTGCCGCCGTTGCCGTCTGAGCTGCGGTTTTAGACGTGTCCGGCGTGCGGATAAGCCCTATTTTTAACGCTTCGGTTTGTTTTTCGCACGCATGCAACGGTTCGTTTTGAGGCTCTTCATTACGGACGAAGCCTTGGTTTTTAGGGGTTGAAACAGTAGAATTGTTGACAGCAAAATTTGTTAAATCGGCGCTCTTGTTGTCAGCAGCGACAGGGGCGTTTTTCTTGTGCTGCATGGCTAGGCACCAACCTTTGGCTGGTCGTTGAGCCATGCTTCTAGGACTTCAACGAGATACAGGACGGTCTTGCCGTTGACCTTGATATGGGCGGGTCCGATTCCGAGGGTGCGCCAGTTTCGTAAAGTCTTGGCAGCAATGCCCGTAATTTCGGATGCTTTGGCGGTATTAACCGCGAGTGGTCGCGCGTCTTTAGTGACGACGAGATTTGGCGTTGCCACGAATTTTCTCCAGACATGGAGAAATTCGCGTCCGCCTGCAACTACTGCTTAGACGCGTCAATCATGTCTGGGTCTCAGCCTGTTCCCGCTGCCTTATCAATTGCGGGGGCATCCAGAAGGCTGTCTCTCATTTTACGGTCCCTTACGGTCCTTTACAAGCCCCTTTTCGTCCCCAATGGCCGATCAATGGGGGGAAGAGTTTTTCGACGTCTACTCCTTGAGGGATAAGTCGTTCGTCGCCGACTGGAGTATGTCGGTTGCCGTGATTGCCTGCGATCCGCTGGCCACCAGGAAATTCAAGATCGGCTCGTCCGTCCAGATCTTGCAGCCTGGCAGTCAGTGTTTTGCTCAGCTCTTTGATGACTTCGAGCTGCTTTCGGGTGGCGGGGTTGGTGCCTCGCTGCGCCTTCACCAATTGCTTGAGTTCTCGCTCAATGTTTTTGCATGTTCTCGCGTCACGGGCGAGTGCTCGCAGTTCTAGCTGCTTCTCGACTAGGTCGCGGGCGTCGCCTTCGAGTGCGAGTGCTTCATGTCGGGCTTCCACAAGTTCTGGTGTGTCCCACAGGGCTGGTCTTTTCGTGAACATGACTTCATTCTAGCAGATTCGAACCTATTGCAAAACTGTCGCTTTATGCTATTGTGTAGGCATGACAACGAAAAAAGCTGCTAGAACAAAACTCGCGCCAGGCGAGGATTCCATTGAACGGGTCGTCGATGCACTGCCATCACGCGGTCCCCACGAGAAAGACATCAGTGTTCGACTATGGGATGGCCGACTCAAACGATTCAAGATACGTGCTGACACGAAGGGGGAGTTCCGTCGGAAAGCTCGTGAAAGGGTCGAGACTGCTCTCAACTCCGGCAATTCCGAATGGGACAAGGGCAGTCGTGTTATCGACTTCATTGATCAGGTCTCTGTGCCAGTTATTTCTAGTGCACGTATTAGGCCGAACACCCGCAAGCGTTACGAGCTTTCGTTAGGGCAGGTTCGCGAGCAGCTCAAGGGGCTGTCCATTGGCGATGCAGTGAAGTTCCGAACGTTGGAGCGTGCACTTCAGGCTATCGGTGCGGAGCATGGTTCTGAGTCTGCTCGCCAAGCGCGCACCGTGACAAGCAGGTACATTCTTGATCAAATGATCCGCGAGGGTCTCATTGACCATAATTCGCTCCGGGGAATCAGCATTGACTTTGGCAATGTTCGAAAGGGGCACAAGGCTTCTGGCGGTCATGCGCTTACGCCGGTGCAATACAACCGCGTTGTGGACCATCTAGTCTTCCGTGACATCACCGTGCCGTTGCCGCCTGGAAAGGATCGACGCCAGACGTCTATTAACAAACATGCCAACACCGTTGCGCTGGCGTTGTTGCAAGCAGGAACTGGTCTGCGTATCTCGGAGGCACTCGCGCTCAAGACAGCGGATGCGATTATCACCGATGACTCGGTAGCTATCGCTGTCAGTGCTGAAGTGTCCAAGACGCACCGAGGACGTACGGTACCAATTCTTGATCCACGGGTCGAGAAATTCTGGCACATGCGATTAGAAAGACTCGCTCCTGACATGCCGCTGATTCCGGCGCCCGGTGATCGGCGCTCTCATTGGCGGACAGACAACGCCGTGAAGGCGTGCAGTCATCTCTATCAACACATCGGGGAGTGCTTGGGTGATCCTGCGGTCTCCACAATGCGGTCCCATGGGTGGCGAACAGTTTTGAACAACCTGGCCATCGCGCGAGGCGTGCCCAGCGAAATTCGTTCTGCGTTCTTTGGCCATACAACCGACATGAATGCGGCCAACTATACCGACCTGACTGATGTGACCAGCATGGCTGCCGTTCTGAAGGGGGCAACCGGTGTCTAAACGACTTATCAGGAAATGTCGCTTTAGATGTCGCTTTATGGACGGGACTTTGTAGGATGTTGCGGGACTGTCCGGGACGCTTTGGGGCGATAAAATGGCAGGTCAAAACCGAATAACTGCACTTTGGTACCAGTTAAGGTATATAACCCAGAGGTCGTAGGTTCGAATCCTACCCCCGCTACTTATTAAAACCCTCGGTTTGCTTATGTGAACCGAGGGTTTTTGCGTTTTTAATTTTGGCGTAAGTATGCCTTGGGTGGGGTGACGGCACGGCGCTTAGGGGAGGGCTGCCACTTTGGGTCTTAGAGTTGTGAAAATCAAGCTAGAATTTTTTTCGTAAAACTATTTTAGTTTCGCTAAGGAAATAATAATGTTGGGTGTGCACAGACGGATGTATTCATGTAACTCTCATGGAGAAGGAGAGCTTTTGTTATGAAAATTCGTACGATGACTCTCGTGATGGCAGGCGCTTCGATCCTTGCCAGTGGGGCACTTGCCACTTCCTCGGCCCAAGCGACAACGCATTCGCCGGAACGGCATTTGCTCGAATGGTGCCATAAGACCTTTGGCGGGGAACAGCATGATCTTTGCAACTATTACAACTGGGCAAAGGATGTCGCCCATCGTGTAAGAAGTGAAAACGATACTCAGTATTCGGAAGACTTTGAGTTTTTGGCTAGGGAGGCACTTAACCGCCTTTATCATGAACAGAAAACGGCAGATAACGCTTAAATAGCGGCCATTTTATTGTGGAGTAACTTACAGTGCCCCCCTCGGCTTCTGCTATCGGCAGGGGCACGAGGGGTGTCGTGTCTAATCACAAGCATTACTGTGCTACCGGTTTGGCTCGTACTATGTACGGCATGAGTCTTTGTGGCCGATATGTGCCTCTCTTATTATTTCCTGCAGCATGTTGTTGTCTGCTGTGGGGATTTTTCTACGTGCATTGTCGTGCCTCCTGCGCAGGCTGGTTCTCCAGAGATGTTTGCGACTACATAGCTCGATTTGAAGACTGTTCGTGACATCGTTGCTATAACGCAGAAATATGCGGATGAAGGTGAACTGATTGATCGCAGTGGTAGCGCCGATCATGCGGCCACGCATAATGAACTGCAGCTTCTTCAGTGGGCTGTAGCTGACTCGCGGCGAGTAACGGCATTGCTGCGCGATCGTGGGGATCGGCGAGGCTTATTTGGGGTTGGGCTTGATGTTGTAGAGGCAAATGCCGTACTGCCTTTTCAGAGGAGTACTTTTGATCCAGCACGCCCAGCGATCGCTCGGATTAGCTTGAACTTGCTCACTTCTTACTTGAGTGCTGCGCATGCTGAGTTTTCGGGCGAGCAGCCACCTGCGCATTGGAAGTGCTATTTTGATTTAGCAGTGGCTGATTGTGTTTCGCCGAGTGTGGCGCTTACTGCATACGACGCTCATCTCACGGTTGATTTAGCTTATGGTGTCGATCTGGGTGTGCTGTGGCGTGGGATTCCTGCGAATATTCCGCTTCACGATCTTCGTCGGGAAGCGATAGTAGTGGGGAACCAAGTGTATTCGGTGCAGGCGTTTCGGCTGGGGATCGACTTGCGGCAATCAAGGACTCTTGCGCAGGCGAAGGGTGTGATGCAGTCTCAGTGGAATGCCATCGACGCTGAGCTTTTCCGAAACGATGTGCTTCGTATTTGTACTGGAACCGCGGCGATGTCAGTTTCTTGAGGGGAATAGTCCTCGTTTATTTTTGGCGAGAAACAGAGCAATTATGTGCGTTCATTCAGCGTTTACAGGTGCAGTGAAAAAACTCACATCCGTGCTAAAAAGTGACAATTTCGAGATTTGCTCACTGGGAAACACGTTATGACCACTTAAAACAAAAGTGGACATGGTCATATGTTTGGGTTTGGTTGGTTTTGTGATCTTTTCCTAGTGTTTTCAGCATGCGTTACAGGACAAAAATGCCTAAATTTGTGAGTTATGAGCCCGAGAAAAATTGGAGTGACCGAAGTCGCTCTGCGCGACGCACATCAGAGCTTGTTTGCAACCCGCATGGCCATGGAAGACATGGTTGCCTCATGTGAGGATATTGACAATGCAGGCTTTTGGAGTGTGGAGTGCTGGGGCGGCGCAACGTACGACGCCTGCATCCGATTCCTCAACGAAGATCCATGGGAGCGCTTGCGTACTTTCCGCAAGTTGATGCCTAATTCGAAGCTGCAGATGCTGCTTCGTGGCCAGAATCTTCTGGGATACCGCCACTATGAGGACACCGTGGTGGACAAGTTTGTGGAGAAGTCAAAGGAAAACGGCATGGACGTTTTCCGTGTCTTTGACGCTTTGAATGATCCGCGCAACATGGAACGCGCTATGCAAGCGGTGAAGAAAGTGGGCGGCCACGCCCAAGGCACGATTTGCTATACCGTGTCGCCACTGCACACCGTAGAGGGATACATTGAGCAAGCAGGTCGACTGCTCGACATGGGTGCAGATTCCATTGCTTTGAAGGACATGGCTGCGCTTTTGAAGCCACAGCCTGCTTATGATGTCATTCGCGGTATCAAGGAAACCTACGGCGAAGATACTCAGATCAACGTCCACTGCCACTCGACCACTGGTGTTACCTTGGTGACCTTGATGAAGGCCATTGAAGCTGGCGCAGATGTTGTCGATACCGCAATTTCTTCCTTGTCGCTCGGCCCAGGCCACAACCCAACCGAGTCTCTCGTTGAAATGCTTGAAGGTACCGAGTACACCACGGATCTGGACATGGATCGTCTGATTAAGATTCGTGACCACTTCAAGACAATTCGCCCGAAGTACAAAGAGTTTGAGTCCAAGACGTTGGTGGATACCAACATCTTCCTTTCGCAGATTCCTGGCGGCATGCTCTCCAACATGGAAAGCCAGCTCACCGCTCAAGGTGCAGGCGACCGTATCGATGAAGTGATGCGCGAAGTTCCAATCGTTCGTAAAGACGCTGGTTACCCACCACTCGTGACGCCTTCTTCGCAGATCGTCGGCACGCAGGCTGTGTTCAACGTTCTCATGGGCCGTTACAAGGTCATGACCGCAGAGTTCGCAGACTTGATGCTGGGTTACTACGGCGAATGCATCGGTGAGCGCAACGCTGAATTGGTTGAGCAGGCAAAGTCTCAAACCAAGAAGGAACAGATCACCGTTCGTCCTGCAGATCTTCTCGAGCCAGAGTGGGATCACCTCGTCGAAGAGGCATCCAAGCTGGAAGGCTTTGATGGTACCGATGAGGACGTGCTCACCAACGCACTGTTCCCAGGCGTTGCACCAGGGTTCCTTAAGACCCGTCCAGAGGGACCAAAGAACGTGGGCAAGGATCCATCGAAGATCAAGACCCGCGATAACCAGGCGGTCTTGGAACCAATCACCTACAAGGTCACCGTGGGCGGTCGCAGCCAGACCGTCAAGGTTGAGCCAGCTGAATAAGGAGTTTGACTAATGGCTAAAGAATTGTCGATGGCCGAGCGCCTCGAAAAGCTGGCAGCTGCTAGGGCCAGGGTAAGCCTTGGTGGTGGCCAAGCCAAGATTGATAAGCAGCATGAAAAGGGCAAGCTTACTGCTCGCGAGCGTATCGACGCGCTTGTCGACGACGGCACCTTCTTCGAAACTGGCATGTTTGCTAAGCATCGCACCACTCACTTTGGTATGGACAAGGCGAATGCCCCAGCAGATGGTGTTGTGACCGGTTCCGGCGCTGTGTTCGGTCGCCCGGTCCACATCGCTTCTCAAGACTTCACCGTCATGGGTGGTTCTGCAGGCGAGACGCAGTCCAACAAGGTCGCTGCGATGATGGAATCATCGGCCACCACCGGTACGCCGTTCATCTTCATTAACGACTCCGGCGGAGCTCGCGTCCAGGAGGGTATCGACTCCCTGTCCGGTTATGGCAAGGTGTTCTACCAGAACGTGCTGCTTTCGGGTTTGGTTCCACAGATCTCGATCATCGCTGGCCCTTGTGCCGGTGGTGCAGCATACTCGCCAGCGCTGACTGACTTCATCATCCAGACCCGCAAGGCCAACATGTTCATCACTGGCCCTGGCGTTATCAAGTCCGTTACTGGCGAAGAAGTCACTGCTGATGCACTTGGTGGTGCAGACGCACACATGACCAAGGCCGGCAACATCCACTTCATTGCCGACGACGACGAGCAAGCAGTGCTAATCGCTCAGAAGCTGCTGAGCTTCCTGCCTCAGAACAACACTGAGGAGCCACCTGTGGTGGATCCTGACCCAGTAGTTGAACCTGATCCAGAGCTGCGTGACATTGTTCCTGTGGAAGGCACGAAGGGCTACGATGTCCGCGACATCATCAGCCGTGTTGTCGATCGCGGTGACTTCCTCGAGGTCCAGGCAGGCTACGCTCCAAACATCGTGGTCGGTTTTGCACGTATCGTCGGCCGTACTGTCGGTATCATCGCTAACCAGCCAAACGTGATGTCGGGTGTCCTAGACATCAACTCTTCTGACAAGGGCAGCCAGTTCATCCGTTTCTGCAACGCTTTCAACATTCCACTCGTTACCTTCGTGGACGTTCCAGGCTTTATGCCAGGTGTTGCTCAAGAGCACGGCGGTATCATCCGCCACGGTGCAAAGATGCTTTACGCATACTCCGCAGCATCGGTACCAAAGGTGACCATCGAGCTGCGTAAGTCCTACGGTGGCGCTCACTTGGCAATGTGCTCCAAGGATCTTGGTGCAGACCGTGTCTTCGCATGGCCAACTGCAGAGATCGCTGTGATGGGTGCAGAAGGCGCCGTCAATGTGGTCTTCCGTAAGGAAATTGAGGCTGCCGAAGACAAGGAAGCAAAGCGCGAAGAGCTTATCCAGCTGTACAAGGATACGTTCTCCACACCATTTATGGCCGCATCCCGTGGCTTGGTGGACGACATTATCGATCCAGCAGACACTCGCCTGCACATCGCCAATGCGCTTGAAGTTTTGACCAACAAGCGCGTTACCCGCCCTGCTAAGAAGCACGGCTTGGGACCAGTGTAAGGAAGCGTCAGTCATGAGCGATTTAAACAACGAGCAACTGCTTCAACTAGTCAACGAGTTAAGCGCGCGCCTCGATTCCGCAGAATCAGAGATCAAAGAGTTGCGTAAGCGCTCTGATGCGTCCATCCCAGAAGACGTCATCATTGCAATTTCTGCAGCAGTCTCCGCATTCTTGGGCAACCGAGGCAAGATCAAGGCCGTGAAGTACTCGCGTCACCGCACGTGGGCCGCTCAGGGTCGTCAGAGCGTCCAGCATCATATTCCGGGCACGCTGTAAGTAGCCGAGGATAGAAGGTAAATCATGAAACTTAACGTGACAGTCAACGGCATCGCTTACTCCGTCGAAGTCGAGGTCGAGGAAGAAAAGCGCCAGATTGCGCCAATCTACTTCGGCGGCGGCTCCGGTGGCGGTGCAACCCACTCCGAACCAGCTACTGCTAGCGTGTCCGGTGTGAGCGCTAACGCAGTGGTCGCACCTCTTGCAGGCTCGGTATTCAAGATCTTGGTCGAAGAAGGCGAAGAGATTGAAGCCGGACAGGTTCTACTGATCTTGGAAGCCATGAAGATGGAAACCGAGATCACTGCTCCCAATGCTGGCAAGGTTGGCAGCATCCGAGTCGAGATCGGCGAGTCCGTCCAAGGCGGCCAAGCATTGGTCACCATCGACTAATCAAACAAGGTGTGCACAACACCTATGTGACACGTGCGCGCTGTGCAAAAACTCCCTGTTTTTCAGGGACTTGCACAGCGCGTTTGCGCATTTAGGGGAGAGGTATTCAGGGCACTTAATTTTTCACCGCACACGTGGTTATATAGGGGAGATCGCCGTTGTTATCCACTTCCACAATCCACGTGAAGGTTCATCAAATCTTATGCGCCACCTTTATTTTTCGCGCCTGTACCGTCCACTATTATTCGCTGCTGCAACCACGGGTGCGGCATTTTTTGCGGGGCCGCTAGCTCACGCTGATGAGATCCAATCCACACCTCAGCCAGTAACACAGCCACAGCCTGCGCCGACCCTGACGCAAACTGTCACCACGATGGTTAATAGCTGGGGGGTTTCAGTACCTGCAATCGATCCTCGGGTTGCGGCGGTCGTCGATACGCTAGCTCAACAAGTTCAAGCATTCGTAGCCCCAGTCATGCCCTATGCAGACCCCCAGGTGGCTGCACCTGCCCCTGAGCAGCACGCGGTCGCGCAACGCCCCGTTGATAGTCCTAATTATCACTGGACGAACGACCCTGTTTCGCAGGTAATGGCTCAAAAATCTGGTCCTGTGCTGCACCGTGTTCAGGGGAGCTGGTTTAACGCGCCGGACATTCCAGAAGAATCATTGCAGGTACAGGCACAGGGGGCGTCGTTGTATGGTCCTGGTACCCCAATCTACGTGGGCAAAGACCGCCTGTGTACGGTGGGTGCTTCTGGCTATGATGCCGAGGGGCGAAAAGTAGCGATTACGGCAGGGCACTGCGGAAACGTAGGAGATGCGGTCATTTCTGCTGATTCGTGGCAAGTTGGCCCAAGCGGCACCGTGGTAGCTAAGGGATCCAACTTGGACTATGCGGTCGTGGAACTTGGTTCTAATGCGCAGGTGACCCAGCGTTACAACAATATCAGCGTCAATGCAGTCGGTGGCCCCATGCCTGTCACTGGCAATACAGCCTGCAAACAGGGTGTTGCTACTGGTTTTAGCTGTGGATTGGTATGGAATCACGACCACCGCACTACAGCTTCTCAAGTCTGCGCAATGCAGGGAGATTCCGGTGCACCAATGTTGGTGGGAGATCGTGTGGTTGGCATCATCAACGGTGGCATAATCCCTAATGTGAACTACCCATGCACCACCCCATGGCAGGGGCCGTTCTTTGTGCCCACTATCAGCACGAACATGGATGCAATCGTATCCGACCTCAATTCTAAGAAATCAGTCGGACATGGTTTCCGGCTTGCTAACTCTTAATAGATAGCGGGGGAGTTGTTATCGCGATGAGGTCAGCATTGTGCGGACTTCATCGTGAAGCAGCCCATTAGTAGCCAATGCGTTTCCACCATGAGGTCCTAGGGCTCCGTCGAGGGAACTAAACACTCCGCCGGCTTCTTCAACCAAGATGGACAAGGGAGCTAGATCCCACAGGGATACTTCTGGTTCCGCAGCAATATCGACGGCGCCTTCGGCAACCAGGCAGTAGGAGAAGAAGTCACCGAATCCGCGTAGACGCCACGTCTCGTCGGAAAGAGCGACAAAGTTCTCCAACAGGTCGCGTTCTTTCCAGCCATCGAGGGAGGAGAACGAAACGGAGGCGTCGGTTAGCTGCGCTACGTTACTGACGTGGATGCGGCGGGATTCTTGAGCTGGATTGCTGCGCCATGCGCCTTCTCCTTGAGCCGCCCACCAACGATGCGCAATGGCTGGCGCAGACACCACGCCAACAACAGGGTGGCCATCGACAAGCAATGCGATAAGTGTGGCCCACACAGGGACACCGCGAACGTAGTTTTTGGTGCCATCGATGGGGTCGATGATCCACTGCCGGCCGGTGAACTCGGCGGTGCCACCAAATTCCTCACCGAGAATGGCGTCCTCGGGGAAGCGCTGCGCGATGAGATCTCGAAGCTCACGCTCCGTGGCAATATCGGCATCGCTGACCGGCGTCATATCTGGTTTAGAAGAAACCTTCAGGTCAGAGGCTGCAAATCGTGCCAAGGTGATGGCGTCTGCGACATCTGCAATTTGGAGAGCAAACTCAAGATCGTCGTGGTAACTCATGGGTTGTACATGCTCCTGAAAATAGCCGGAAAACTGGAGAGATGTTAGGACAGTATTAGCGAGACAACATCGCTGCGACTTCATCGGTTGCTTGTGGGTTAGAAGCAATTGACCACGTCACGCCACCGGATTCCACTCTGATGCACTTTCCGCCCGCGCCTTCAACAAGGGCGCGACCAGGCAACCAATCCCAGTCTTTTACCGAATGCTGCATGTAGGCTCCAATACAGCCATCGGCAACGTTGGCCAGCTCTACTGAACCGGATCCCATCATTCGCCAGCTTAAAAAGGCTTGGGCAATGGTGAGCCAGCGGCTGACGATCTCGGGCTGCTGAAGATATGGCGGGTTGAGGTAGGTGGCAAAGTTGATCAGCTCAGTGGATTTATTTTCTAGCTTGGCTACGGGTTGCCCGTCGCGGGTTGTGGGGATCTCTGATCCACCGAACCAGGTGTAGCCCATAGCGGGGCGGTGTACTGCGCCGAAAATGACGCGGGTGGGATCTTCTGGTTCACCTTCGATCAGTGCAAGCGCGGAGCACCAAAAGTCTGATCCGTTGACATAGTTGTAGGTGCCGTCGACGGGGTCGATTACCCATGTGCGCCCTGAGATGCTGTTGCGGGTTGCACCTTCTTCGCCCACAATTCCGTCTTCGGGGCGCAGGGTTGTTAGTACTCCTGAAACGAATTCTTCCGCGGCGCGGTCGGCGTCAGTGACCACATCTGATAGGGATGTTTTGTAGTCTGTGTGGACGCCTTGTTCACGCATACGCCATGCTAGTCGGCCTGCGTTGTACACCAACGCTTGCGCTAGGTGCTCATCTGAATCGTCAACGTGGGCGATGATGAACGTTTTGGTGATGGTGGCAATCATCTCCGAGAGGGAAGCTGTCGCTGCTGATTGCGTGCGTGGGTCGGATGAATTCTCCATGTGGTCTATTGTGCATGGCTCTTAGGAATGGAGCCAACATTTCCCCACGGGGGTCTGCCCACTTGAGGGGGGAGATCAGGCCAGTAGCAAGCACGGCGGGCAGACACGCTAGAATTATCGCTTATGCGACCGGAAACTCAATCTGCTGTAACTCAACTCGACTCGACTTTGACGAACATCGAAAAAGTGATGAATCCCGAGGAGTTGGAGTCGCGTGTGCGCGAGTTGGAGCAGCAAGCCTCCGATCCTACGCTGTGGGACGATCCTGACACCGCGCAAAAGGTGACCACGGAGCTGTCTTCGGTGCAAGCCAAGCTGAAAAAGCTAAGCACATTGCGCCAGCGTATCGACGACCTCCCCGTGATGTATGAGCTCGCCGATGAGGAAGGCGAGGATGCTTTAGCGCTTGCTGACGAAGAACTAGCTGAGCTAACCGCTGATATTGAGGCGCTTGAAGTAAAGACCATGCTTTCTGGTGAATACGATGCTCGCGAAGCAGTGATCAATATCCGTTCCGGTGCCGGTGGCGTGGATGCCGCTGACTGGGCGGAAATGCTCATGCGCATGTATACCCGCTGGGCCGAGAAAAATGATCACAAAGTAGATATTTACGATATTTCTTATGCCGAAGAAGCCGGCATTAAATCTGCAACCTTTGTGGTTCATGGCGAGTACATGTATGGCCAATTGTCGGTCGAACAGGGAGCTCACCGTTTGGTTCGTATTAGTCCCTTCGACAATCAGGGGCGTCGCCAGACCTCTTTCGCTGAGATCGAGGTTCTCCCCGTTGTTGAACAAACAGACCACATCGATATCCCTGACTCCGAAGTGCGTGTCGACGTCTACCGTTCCTCGGGTCCAGGTGGGCAGTCCGTGAACACCACCGACTCTGCCGTGCGTCTAACACATATCCCAACGGGCATTGTCGTGACGTGTCAGAATGAGAAGTCCCAGATCCAGAACAAGGCATCAGCTATGCGCGTTCTTCAGGCAAAACTTTTGGAACGTAAGCGCCAAGAAGAACGCGCCGAACTTGATGCTCTCGGTGCAGGCGGTAACGCCTCATGGGGCAATCAGATGCGCTCGTATGTGCTGCACCCTTACCAAATGGTGAAAGATCTGCGTACAAACTATGAGGTCAATGACCCCCAGAAGGTTCTCGACGGTGATATCGATGGCCTCCTAGAGGCAGGTATTCGCTGGCGCATGGCGGAACAACAGGAGCAAAACTAGCCCTGCTGGAAGTGCATAGGGGTTCCAGGGCCCAGAGGGATCCCTACTGCGTACCAAACAATAAAGAAGACAAACCAGCCAACAAGTATCGCAATGGAATACGGCAATGCAAGCGACACCAAGGTGCCCACACCCGCTGGTTTGTAGTAACGCTGCAAGAATGTCAGCGCGAGTGCGAAATAAGGGCTCATCGGAGTGATGATGTTGGAGGGAGAATCACCAATCCTGAACAACATTTGCGTGACTTCAGGGGATATGCCCACATACATCATCATCGGCACAATCACAGGAGCCATCAATGCCCATTGAGCAGAGCCCGATGTAATCGTGAGATTAAGAAGTGCCACAGCGAGTACTACGGCAGCAAACAAAACGTAGACCGGCAGATCCCAACGCTGTAACAGCTCCGCGCCCTTGATCGCAGTCCAAATGCCAAGATTTGACCATTGGAACCATGCAAGGAATTGGGCAACCATAAAGAACAACACGACCATGGGGATTAAAGTGGTCAAGCCCTTGGCCATAAATGCCGGAATATCGCCTAGAGACGTGATGCTTTTTATTGTGATCCCATAAACCACACCAAGGCCTAAAAACATCAAGGAAATCGGAACAGTAACAACCTTGACGAGCGGACTGGACATCGCTGATTCTTCAGAATAAAACGGCGAGGCCGGCACAAACAAGAGCGCAAAATATACAGCCAACATGCCAATAAAGGCCACCCCTGCAATTCTTAGTGCGCGGATTTCCCCTGAATGGAGTGCTATTTCCTCGGCTAGTTCCTCATCGGTTTTCGCGCCGGGGTCGGGGTGGTCGTCGTCGCGAAAGCTTAATTCCGAGTGGTCGATGTGGTCGTGGTCGACTAGTTGGCGTGCTTTGTTCTTAATGAACAGCTCTGTTACTGCGGTGATAATCAACGCAAGGATGAGAGAAGAAGCGACAACAAAGAAGTAGTTGGCAAGGGGTGAGACATGATATTCCGGATCGACCAGTTGTGCTGCTGAAGTAGAAATTCCGCCAAGGAGAACATCTGTGATGTTGAGGATCAAGCTGGCATTAAACCCGGCTGACGACGCGGCGAAGGCAACCATGGCGCCCACGATGGGGGAGCGGCCGAGGGCACGGAAGCTCATGGCACCTAGTGGAATGAGGATCACGTAGACAGCATCTGAGGCAATTGAGCCGGTAACACCTGCCAGTGCGACGACGTATGTCAGGGTCTTCGGACCGACTTTGGCCACCATGGCGCGTACTAGTGCGCTGATAAAGCCGGAGTGTTCGGCCACGGAAACACCCAGCATGACGGTAATGATGACGCCTAACGGTGGGAAGGCTACAAAGTTGTTCACCGCTTCGCTCACCATTTTGGTGGCGCCTTCTTTTGTTAGCAGGTTGGTCACTTCTACTGTCGATCCGTCTTGAGGATTAACAGCAGTCATGCCGACGGCGGATCCTATCCAGCTGCTGATTGCCACAATGATGGCTAGGAAGACAAATATCCAGAAGGGGTCTGGTAATCGATTGCCTAGCTGTTCTATTCGTCCAAGAAAGCCAGAGGGGGCTGTCTTGTGGGGCGGTGTGGTCGTGCTCATTTCTGGGCTCCGATCGTCGGCAACAATGATGCCCGCCAGTGTACTGACGATGATGTGATGACGGTCATAGGGTTTGCTATGTGGGATGCTATGGCGTGTGTGATGGCAGCGATGTCCGAATGTAAAAATTGTGACTGCTGTTTCCATTGGGGCGGATGTTGGCTAAGGTGGATGTTTGTGATCACGTTCGACAATGTCACCAAGCTCTATAAGACCTCGACCCGACCAGCGCTCAACAATATTTCGCTCACCATTAACAAGGGCGAATTTGTTTTTCTCATTGGGCCTTCCGGCTCCGGAAAGTCCACTTTTCTGCAGCTGATGATCCGAGAGGAGAATCTGACCAGCGGCGACCTGTACTTGTCGGATTTCCACGTGAATAAACTTCGTGGCCGCCAAATTAACAAGTTGCGCCAAAATATCGGCTACGTCTTCCAAGACTTCCGATTGCTCCAACAAAAAAATGTTTACGACAACGTAGCGTTCGCACTCGAGGTCATCGGCACCCGTAAAGCGCGTATCGACAAACTCGTTCCTGAAACCCTCGAGCTCGTGGGACTTTCTGGAAAAGCTAACCGCATGCCACACGAGCTTTCCGGTGGTGAGCAGCAGCGAGTAGCTATCGCGCGTGCGTTTGTTAACCGGCCGCTTCTTTTGCTTGCCGACGAGCCCACCGGCAATCTTGATCCCGAAACTTCCGACGGCATCATGGTGTTGCTCAACCAGATCAATAAGACCGGAACGACAGTAGTCATGTCGACGCACAATGCACGAGCGGTAAACGACATGCGTCGACGCGTGATCGAGCTCAATTTGGGCACCCTAGTGCGTGACGACGCCCACGGCGTCTACGGCGAGGCACAGTAGGAGGAGAGTGCACACGATGAAACTTGGATTTGTATTCCGTGAAGCGTTCCGAGGCCTCGGCCGAAACATCACGATGACTATTGCGTTGATCATTACCACTGCGATTTCGCTCGCGCTGCTGGCAACCGGTTTTTTGGTTACCAACATGACCAAAGAAACGAAAGATATCTACCTTGACCGTGTAGAGGTCATGGTTCAGCTTAACGAGGACATCTCTGCTAACGACAAGGATTGTTCAAGCCAAGCGTGCCGTGACGTGCGAGATAAGCTCGATGTTGCTGATGGTATTGAGACAGTAACCTATCGTTCCCGTCAACAGTCTTATGATCGTTTCGTTGAAGTTTTCAAAGACACCGACCCCCAATTGGTCGCAGAAACTTCACCTGACGCACTGCCTGCGGCACTTCACGTTCGTCTCGAAGACCCCCTAGACACCAAACCCCTTGACCAGGTTCGCGACATGGAACAGGTGGATACCATCGTCGACCAAGTCGATGACCTTCGCGGCGCTACTGACAATCTCGACGCGATTAGAAACTCCACCTTCATTTTCGCTGCAATCCAAGCGATTGCCGCCATCTTCCTGATCGTCAACATGGTCCAGATCGCCGCATTTAATCGTCGTGAAGAAATCTCCATCATGCGCATGGTGGGTGCTTCCCGCTGGTACACCCAAGCCCCCTTTGTGATCGAAGCAATGGTGGCAGCGCTGTTCGGAGCAATCTTGTCTGGCCTTGCGCTTTTCGGAGGAAAAGTGTGGGTGGTTGATAAGACTCTCAAAGGCCTTTATGATTCGCAGCTCATCGCACGAGTAACCAACGCCGATATTTGGGCAGTGGCACCCGTCGTTGCTGTTATTGGCATTATCTTTGCTGCCATTACCGCCCAAGCGACGCTGCGGTGGTACGTGCGAAAGTAACCACTGCATTCTCATACGTGCTGCACATCCCCAAGAAAACCACGTACCTTTACCGTGGAAATTCTTGGGGATGAGGTGTATTTACAGGTACTATCGAGGCCACTATGGCAAAGAAGAAAAAGGCGAAGAATAGCAACCCAGTTATTGCTTCAAACCGCAAGGCGCAGCATGACTACAAGATTTTGGACACCTTTGAGTGCGGAATCGTGCTGCTGGGAACCGAAATCAAGTCGATCCGCGAAGGCAAAGTGTCCCTCACCGATTCCTTTGCCACTATAGACGAAGGCGAAGCCTGGATCCGCAACCTCAACATTCCGATCTATTCCCGTGGATCGTGGACGAACCACTCGCCAATGCGAACCCGAAAACTTCTTCTGCACCGTCGCGAAATTGATTCGCTCATGGGCAAGGTGCGTGACGGAAACAAAACTCTGGTTCCATTGTCTTTGTACTTCAAAGAGGGGCGACTGAAAGTGGAACTCGGACTTGCGCAGGGTAAACAAGACTACGACAAGCGCCAAGACATTAAGCGTCGTACCGAAGAACGAGAAGTAGTTCGCGATCTAGGGCGTCGTGTCAAGGGAATCCACGCTTAGAAACAGGGGTTGAAAAGTTCACTCCAGCCAGCTAACATAGCGGTTCTACAGTTAATCGTTGTACGGCGACCCAACTGTAGAAGCACCAACGGGGCTGATTTTGGTTTCGACTGCGTGCATTAAGCTAGGGGAAGCGTGCCGGTGCAGGCTAGAGACCACCGATTTTAAGCGTCGTAGCAAATATAATAAGCGCAGAGAACACTCAGCGCGACTACGCCCTCGCTGCCTAATTTGCAGCGACCTGCGTGTCTGTCAGCCTAGATTCGTCTCTGGTTTAGTGTCTGGCATCGATTAAGAGACTTGCTGGTTTGTTGTGTCAACGGGGCAAACCGGGACTTTCACCGATGACTGGGCTCATCATCCGGGTGTGTTCGTCCAAGCCGGAGAGCCGAGTAGAGATCCACGCGCGAACTGCGCACGGAGAAGCCCTAGCGAGGTGACGTAGGACCCGGGTTCAATTCCCGGCAGCTCCACCGACTACCCCGCTCGCTGTAATGGTGAGCGGGGTTTTTGCTTTCTACCAGCACTTTTACAAACGCCCATGCAGTATGGATATGCACGTAGGTGGCGGTAGATATACTTAATTTTGGCACGAATTTGGCACGCCACACCACCATGCCAACCCACCAGCACCACCAAAGGACACCCCATGTCAAAATTTGGAAGCCTCCGCAAACTCCCCTCCGGAAAAATCCAAGCCCGCTACAACCACCAAGGCACAACCCATAAAGCCCCCGAGACGTTCAGCACTAGACGCCGCGCTACAGCGTGGCTTGCAGAAGAAGAAAAGCTCATCGAATTCGACGAATGGACACCACCAGCCCAACGGGAACAACAAAAAGCCAAAGCAGCGGAACAGGCAAACATCCACACCCCCACAGTGGGCGAGTGGTTCAACATCTACTACGCATCACTGAGTAGCAGACCGAAGCCTATCAAGCAGTCCACCCTGCAGAACTACCAACGCACTGTCTCCAACCGCATCACCGCACCACTACCGCCGGGCGACGCCAACCTAGACATCACACGACTTGCATACATCCCCATCACAGAGCTGAAGAAAGATGACATCTACCGCTGGTGGGACGCGATCAACGCGGAATACCCAACGATCACGACGAACCAGCGCGCCTATAAGTGTCTTAGCTCAGCTATGAAACACGCCGTTGAACGTGAGCTGATCCCTGCTAATCCTGTTCAGATCAAAACGGCATCGGTGAGGGTGAAGCCGAAAGAAAAGTACCTCCCATCTGACGCTGAGCTGGAAGCGATCATGGAAGCCACGTCACCACGGTATAAGGTGCTAACTTCGCTGACCCTGTTTCATGGGCTACGCATTGGTGAAGCGATCGGTCTAGAGCGTAGGCATGTGAAGGTGCATGGTGCGGTACCGTATGCTCCGCGTGTAGTGGTCACGGTGGAGCAGAACGCACAACGTCTCACCGAGACACTAGAGGACGGCTCCCGGCACACGTATTTGATGTGGCAAACCCCTAAAACGGAATCAGGTTATCGTGACGTCCCGATCATGCGACGCCACACCATGCTGTTCCTTGAGCACTTAGCAGCGTATGAGCCGGTGGAGTGCGAGATCAGATCCACAGACGGCCCCCGCACCATTACCCCGCTGACCGTAACGGCTGCCGGTGCTCCAGTCATGGACACAAGCTTCAGAAGCAGACTCAACACTGCTGAGACACGCGCCGGCGTGACAACGGAAATTGACCCACACTGCGGCAGAAATTGGCTGATCACACGACTGGCAGAACAAGGCGCACACTTAAAAGAGATCGGTGCGCTGTTGGGACAGTCTGATCTGGAGACGATCATGAAGGTATATATGAAGGTTCGCGCCGGGCGTACTGACACGTTGATGGATAAGGTGAATGACAGCCTAGGGTAGGGGGGCTGTGGTGTGTTTATGGGTGATTTTTTACTGGGCTGCCGGGCCGATTAGCGTGCCAGGTTTTGACTTCCTCGGCATCCCAGAGCGGGGTGCGTAGATCGAGGTGTCCGACTGGCTGGGGTGTGCGCCCTTGGGCGGTGTAGGTTGTCCATGTGGAGGGTTTGATGTCGCAGTGCTGTGCGCATTCTTTGACTCTCCAGAGGGTTTTGCCGGTGTCTTGGTCGATGATGGTCGGGGTCATAGCTTAGCCATTTCTTTTTTGTATGTACGGTATATGCTACGGCTTTCCTGTGTGAGGATTGCTGTGAGGGGTAGTGCTATAGCTATTGCTAGTGGGGTGGAGTTGAGCGTGAGAACGTTAAGAAACATGAGCAGTAGTCCGATGTTGGCCAGCTTATGGTTGGTGATTCGTGTCTTCATGGCTGTAATATAAGGGGCGGTGCCCCAGTCGAGATAACCTGTTTTTATTTCGACCGGGGTTGCCTTATTTTCCTTTCTTTTTGTCTAGTTTTTTCATTTGTATCTTGTAGCTAAGGATTAGTTCTAGGGTTCGGTTTGCGGCCGTGTATGTTGCGTATAGCGCTACGAGCCACCATGGTAGGTTGTCCCACATTTTCACCTCCTTTCTTCTTGTATTTAGTATAGCGCTTTAGGCCGCTATGTGTCAAGTGGGGGATTATACCTAAGTTGGTGCTTTTTGGTTAAAGGGGGGTAGTGAATAGCAGTGAATACCCATAGGATCAATATTCGGGATAAAATCACCCGGTGTCTGTCATTACCCCAGATCCCTCACTTGACCCCGCACACCTAGTTCGCGGATGCAGGAGCCGGGAAAGCAATTTCAAAGAAGAATTTCACGTAGGGGTTTTCCAAGCAATTGCGGCAGCGGCAGGCTGCATATACAGTAAACCGGCTATAGATATAGGTATAGACGCCTCTCTTATCCATCAGACAAGCGACGCGCTCGATCGTATGTGTATCAACTTCCAACTCAAATGCACAGAAAAGCCGACTACCTCATCAAATGGGCTCCCTGTCCAACTCTCTATTGAGCGCTATAATGAAATGCGTGCAACTGGGAAAAACATTCCGTTCATTTTAGTAGCGCAGCACATCGTACCTAATGATGATGACTGGGTTGATTGTTCTGGGGAATATAGTGAGTTTCGCGTTAATAACTATTGGGTCAACTTGACTGGATATCCACCCGCAACGTCTAAAAGTAAAGTTTGGGTTCTTGTGCCAACAGATCAAATCTTTGATGATGCTGCACTTATTAAGATGTTTGCCCAAGCAAGGAAAGGGGTGTTAGCAAAATGATACACACCACTCAAGCTTTAGAGCTTGCGCTTGGAGAATTACGATGGAAAAACGTTAAAGGGGCAAACTCCGGGTTGAACCTGTGGGTTCCTACCGAGGGTAGTGAGCTTATACAAGGACTTAAAAACATTGATGAACTAGGTGTTTTTGTTCCGCTTAATGAGGATGCTCCAGATTATGGGCGCAATGTTCAGTACGCCGTAGCGGAGCTTTCAAGAGTTGTTCCAATTAGCCTTGAGAAATTACTTGATGAGGCTCAACTACGTTTAGATCAAAAGCTTGATAAAGTGTTCATTCATTTTGAAGATGATTCAACAGGCGCCGGTGCTGTTAACTTAGCGAAGGGAATCGACCTTTTTTCTGGGTTAAAAACTCTCTTGTCGACTGGCGCTCGTTTTTCACGCGATCAGCGCGCACGATATTCGAGTTCTGGAAATGTCATTGCAAATAATTTTCTAGAAAGTTGCTTACTGGGACAAACCGAGGTCGGTAGTTTTATAGCTTCTGCGTTGATCCCAGCATCGAAAAACATCAAAGCAACTAATAACAAAACTAAAAAAGCGCACATGGAAACCACGGGACGCGAAATCACTAAATCCATGGTTGCAGCATTGCAGGGGACGCGAGAGGTTCTTGATGAATACCTTGAATCGCCAAAAAATGAGGTTTTTGAGTTTGGTATCAGTAACGGCGTTTCCTACGAGATGCTAGAAGGTGTTGAGCAAATTGTTGGCACCAAAGAGTCTGAAATTAGTTTTGAGTTTTTACCGCTGCCTTCAGATGAGGGGGAGCCTTTTCATGTAACACCGATTGTGTTTTCTCCGGAGCATAAACGAGCGGCGAGAAAAGGGAAAGAGGTTCTTTCTAAAGCTCCTCAAGAACTTCATGTAGCTGTTGCTGGTGAAGTCATCGAGCTACGAAGGACACTGGAGGACACAACGTCATCGCGTATCCGTATTCGTGGTGATATTCAGGGAAAGATACGTACTCTTGGGGCAAGTCTAAGTGCGAGTGATTACGAGAAGGCTAGTCGCGCACATATTGATAAAAGGCAGCTGTTTATAAAAGGTACTGTCAAGCAGGGGGTTTTTACTGAGGTTGAGCTGGTCACGGAGACTAACGATCCTGTTGCAGAGGAGAGGTTGAGTTCAGCTGAGGCGTCTTTCACGCTGTTTTAACGAGATAGCCCCTAGAGTCCACCTAGGGGGCTGTGTTTTTATGCCGTGATTTTTTCGTACGTTCTTTGCCACACCTCAACCAAACGCGGGGCGGCTTCTAGTTCATAGGCGATAACGCTTTATACTAAAACCATGCTGCCTGAAAAGCTCTCGATTAAATACGAGGGGCCTGACGTAGACGACTACACCATAGATACAGAAGACCTTGGCACAGCCCTCCTAGCGTTCAGTAAGCTCAGTCGAGAAACCTTTAAAGTTGTCGCCCCAACAGATAATCGCACGCCCAACATGAGGGTTAATGCAACCCGTCCCGGATCGTTCATTATTGATATGAGTATCGCCTTGACGGTCATGGATCACATTAAAGGACTCTTTGACAGCGATCGCATAGGGGAGTACGCGAATTGGGTAACTGTGTCTGGGCTGAGCCTTCCTGCCATAATTGGATACGGCATAAAAGTTGTTCGTCGCCGCGCAAAGGGGGAAGCTATTTCTGTTGATGAATTGGCTCGACAGGTAGGGGATCGTAAAGCAGCGGACAGAATTTTGGGCTTGGCGAATCAACCCCAGTTTGTTGATTCGGTTAAGAAAGTTGTTGACCCTTTGGTTCGCAACCAAGGCGTAATTAACTTTACCTATATCGATTATTCCGGCAGTTCAGTGGTCATTAACCAAAATGAGGCACACGCTATACAGCGGATTGATTCGGATGAGGAGCCTACTGTGTCGGTCGTTGATGTTGTGGCTACCGTGGCTACTCCTCATTTTGATGAGCCGCTAAAACGTAAATGGAGGTTAAAATGTGCGGAGTATGGGACTTTTATGGCAAGCCTGTTAGACACTGATTTTGCTGAGCATGTGACGGCTCATCAGGTTCGGTGTGATGGGGTTCGTTTCAAGGTGAAGCTGCGAGTTGAGGAAGCTAAGGGGCGTAGCCCGAGGTTTGAAATTCTTGCGATGTCCCCAGAAGATAGTAGTGGTGTGCAGACGCTGCTGTAGTTAGTGTATGTCCCAAGGTTGGGTGCGGGACAGTGTGAGCAAAAACCCTACCCAAACGTAGAAAGTTTTTACATTTGGGTAGGGCTTTGTTGTTTCTAGCATTCGTTATGCGGATCTATTTGCTTCCAACGGTCAGGCGCTGTGCCTCGCATTTTAAAACCTGATATAAGACTTTTAGCATCAACAGTGTATCTTACAATTGCTTCAATACTGCTAAGAAGTTCGTTGATATCTTCTTTGTCTGAGTCTAGGAAATCTAGAATAGTTTGACGAACATGTGCTTCTTGTTCAAAAGATAAATTCGCTACATAGCAGGCTTTATCGAAAGCTTTGTGTTTTTCTGGGGCGTGACTTAGTAGTATGCGAAGCCTACTCTGGTTGAGTTCGAGCTGTTCAATACGCTGGACAAGTGTGCTTATGTCTGGTTGGTTCATAGTGCTAGCCAGGCTACTACGTCGGCGATCATTAGGGCATCGGAGTGGCCTATGATAGGTGCAAGAGCTTTATATAGGTCTTCTTTTACCCGATGATGAACTAGATCAGAGAATTCAGCTACTTCGTCGATTTTGTCTGCAATGGTGTTACTGTTGCGAAGTATTTTATCTCTTGCCTGGTCATCGAGAGTACGTCCTGCTCGCTTGATGAAGCTATGGGGTGCGGTGCGTATGAGTTGTGCAATGCCTTTGAGGGCACTTTTAGCTATAAAGCCTTTGAATCCAAATAGTTGTTCGTCTTCTTGAAGATCTGCATCTGGTTGAACGGAATACTCAGTGGTGTTGGGGTGCCTAACTGAAGGTGTGGTGAGGGGTACTGCAGATACTGGGGCTGTAGTGCATGTTAGCCCTAAAATTGTGGACATGATGACTGCTAGTCGTTTCATGAGTTGATCCTTATCCTTTTGATCTGTTCTATGCTGGTGCTGATACTAGGTCAGCGGTATAGGCACAATGTTATTGTGTCGGTGTGTTTTTCGATAGGGCTTTGGGGGATTTTATGTTCAGTGGGGGTAGGGCTTGTTTTATGCTGTGATTCTGTCATGCATATCCCGCCACACCTCAACTAGCCGCACCGTTACGCCTAGCTCATATGCTATTGCGCCTGTGTGGCCTTCGTGTAGCTTTTCGGCGAGGCGGTACTCGGTGGGGGTGATGAGTATTTGGGCGGCGAATTGGTCTGCTCGACGTTCCAGTCGTGGGTCGCCGTAGATGTCATCACCGTGCCATGCGTGCCCGAGCTCGTGGGCTAGGGTGCTTTTTCGTGTCCAAGGGTCTAGTCCTTGGCGTAGAAGGATGAGTCGCCGGTGGTGGAGGTATTGGCCGTTGAGTCCGTCGTCGAGGTGCGGGGTCTCGGCGACGGTTACTCCTAGCACGTCGGCTAGTTTGTCTAGGTCCAACGTGGGTCCTCCTTATGGCGATTCTGGTTCTGTGAGTTCTTCAGTTCTGGGGTGTGCTGCTCCGCGGAGTTGGTTTGCTTCCTCGATGGCGGCGGCGAGTTCATCATCACTGATGACTCTGACACTCGGGGGAGGTACGGGGGTGTTACGACGACGTTCAGTGAGGTCGATGACGCTGCTGTAGTATCTGTCGATCTCCTCTTGGCGTAGTTCAATAAGTTCGTCGATGGGCATGTCGAGTGCGCCGTTTTTGTTCATACGACGCAGGACTTCGTCGGCTAGGTCGTCTTCTGAGACTTCGCGTAGTGCGCGTGTGGGGTCTATTTGGTTAGCCCATTTTTCTTCTAGGTAGCCGGTGTCTACGAGTGCGCCTACGGGGTGTTGGTCGTAGGCAATTGCTATCGCTATGACGTTCTCAGCGGAAATTCGGTTTTTTTCGACCTGCCCGGCCAGAGTGCGCTGAGGTATGCCCGCCTTTATAGCGATGGCTCTCACAGACTCGCTTTCGGTTATGCCGCCTATCCAATCGGTGTGTTCCATGGTGGCAAATTTTACACACGTCGCACGATGTTAGCAATTTTCGCCATAGATCTACCAGCGGAAATGGAAAAGTTTTACTAAAGTTTGCGTAAAGCGCTTACAGTGTGCCATACTTGCTTACGTACCGCAGAAAGTGCTCACCGAGAAGGTGAAGCTTTTTGATAGGACACCAGCAAGAAAGGAGTTGATCTAATGAAATTGGAACTTTTCAATTTCCGTGGCAATGATATCCGCGTAATCGTCGATGGCGGCGAGCCACGGTGGGTGGCACGAGACGTCGCCGTAGCCCTCGGATATAAAGACGCAACGAACGCCATCAAGGCACATTGTCGTGGGGTGGCGAATCACCACCCCATCCAGGATCGACTGGGGCGCACTCAGAAAGTCCGTGTTATTACGGAGCCTGATCTTTACCGTCTCATTGTCGGCAGCGAGCTCGACACCGCGCAGGAATTCGAGCGGTTGGTGTTTGAGGAAATCTTGCCGTCGATCCGCAAACACGGGGCGTACATGACCCCGGAAACAATCGAGAAAACACTCACCAACCCAGACTTCATTATCCAGCTGGCCACCAACCTCAAAGCAGAGCAGGAAAAGAACAAAGCTCTCACCGCGAAAGTAGAAGAAGACAAACCAAAAGTCCTTTTCGCTGACGCGGTATCCACCTCAAAAACAACCATCCTTATTGGAGAGCTAGCAAAGATTCTCCGTGGTAATGGCATCGATATTGGCGGCACGCGACTCTTTGCCTGGATGCGTGCAAACGGCTTCCTCGTCTCCCGTAAAGGTTCGGACTGGAATAGCCCCACCCAGAAGTCAATGGATTTAGGCATCATGCGGCTTAAAGAAACCACAGTCGTCCATTCCGATGGTCACACGTCGGTGAGTAAAACTCCGAAAGTTACCGGCAAGGGTCAGGAATATTTTGTTAGCCGATTCCTTGATGGCCGGTTCACTATCGCAGACGCAGCAGCCTAGGAGGCGAGAAAATTATGCGACTAGACCCAAAAGTAATTGAAGAAGCCATGTTGAAAACTGAATGCTCATCCGCAGACGAGTTCGGATGGAAGTATATCGGCAAGTCCGGAACCACAGTCCGCAATTATCTAAGCGGAAAGTCTATCCCGACTTTGCGAACCGCGATGGTTCTCAAGCGAATTACCGGACGAACGCTTGACGAAATGGTCTTAGAAGATGACCTAATCGCGGCATAAGAAAAGCCCCCTGCTGGAACAAGGGGCAAAAAGAAAATCACTTACTTAGGAGATTATCACAATGAATAACCAACTGGTTACTATCCCTGTGCCGGGGACTTCCAACCCCATCATGGCGGTTCAGAAGGCCGGCACCGAATGGGTAGCCGCCCGCCACATCTGCGATTCGCTTGGCATCGACTGGAAGAGCCAGCACCGCAAGCTGGAATCTAAAGCATGGGCACGCGTGGTCATGATGACCACGCACGACTCCAGTGGGCGTAAGCAGGAAATCAGCATGGTTGACCGTCGGACGCTGACGATGTGGCTTGCCACTATCGACACTAACCGCGTCAATGAAGCGGCCCGCCCGACACTTGAGGCCTACCAGCTCGAAGCAGCTAACGCCCTCGATGCTTATTTCCACAAGGGTGGGGCGATCAACCCACGGGCAACTGAGCACCAGCAGAAAGCGATGATGTTTGAGCTGCGTTCACAAATGGAGCTCGCGCAAGCAGCGAAAGGCCTCATCCATGATGCCTTCCTTGAGGCAAAGGCCCGCATCATCCTCGCCAGGGGAATGGGTGAAACACCTGAGCTGGATCCTACGACGCGTCCGCTGTATGTGCAGCAATTCCTGAAGGAAAAGGGCTTATCAAAAAAGCAGCTTGGGTCTAAGGCCTCGGGTTTTGGTAAGCGGTTGAAGAACCGCTGGACAGCGGTGAACGGCATTGAGCCGAAGAAAGCGCCGATTGAGCTCACGAATGGCCGGATCATTGAAGTTTACGGCTACACCGAGGCAGACCGGCCACTCATGGAGCAGGTCTGGAACCAATACTACGCAGCGTAAGAAATGCCCCTTGCTGGAACAAGAGACAAAAAGAAAACACTTTATAAGGAGAATATATCATGAACCGCAATATTAGCCAGGCTCGTGAGTCTTGGTTTGCCAAGCACCCGTTTGACGCTAATAAGAACGCCATTCTTACTTGCGACGAGGAGGGTATCCCCGCCGGGTTCCTTACTCTCCCAGATATGGGCGAAATGGAAGTCATCGCCATGAAATATGGCTACGAGTTCCTAGCGTCTGTACGTACTGACGAGGACGTTGATGAATGGATAATCAACGTCAACCGAACCGCCAAGTCGCCCGACCTAACAGGAATCATGCTCGCACACGCCTTCCGCGGAATTGCCCCAATCATTGGTCAAATCATCGACAACGTCCCTGGGCTTACTAAAACTATGAAAACTATCGCTTTTCAAGGCTGGGAAATGGGATTCCCAGAATGAACCTCGTAAAAAATCAAAACGGCGAACCAGTAACCACCAGTCTCATAATCGCGGAAGGCACAGGGTCTCAGCATGCGAGCGTTATCCGATTAGTGCGAGACAATATTGAGGACTTCGAGGAATTCGGAAGGGTCGGATTTGAAATCGAACCCTTTGACACAGCTGGAGGTAGGCAAAAACGCTCTATTGCGATCCTCAACAGAGAACACGCGATGCTGTTGATGACGTACATGCGCAACACTCAAATCGTTAGAAACTTTAAGAAGAACCTGATTAAGGCGTTTGTGACGATGGAGCATCAGCTGGAGTGCGCGGAGCAGTCACCCGCCTTCGATCCAGCTAGCCTCACCCGCGCGGAGATTCTTCAGATCGCGCTTAATGCCGAAGAAGAGCGCCTCGCACTCGAAGAGAAAAATAAGGAACTCGAACCCAAAGCTGAAGCATTCGAATCCTTCATTGACACCACAGGCAAATACTCCATAGGTGCGGTCGCAAAAATGCTAGGCAAGGGCCAGAACTGGCTCTTCCGTGAGCTACGCAATCGCGGGGTGCTTATCTCAAAGGGCGCTATGCGGAACGCACCCTACCAGCATTATATGCACCATTTTGAAGTAAAAGCGCATGAATACGAGCGCACGAACGGGGAAATGGGCTGCTCATACACCACCTACGTCCAGCCCTCCGGTATCGATTTCATTCGCAAAAAGCTAGATCTACCCACCATCGACCCACTGCCAGAGGCGGCGTAAAAAGAAGCCCCGCGGTCAACGGGGCAAAAACAAAAACAATCCACCAAGGAGCGCACACGATGAACCCCCAAGAACGAATCAGTGAAATCCTCAACCGCCTCGACGAGCTAGAAATCCTCATCGCAAACACCTTCGCATTCGACCGCGAACAGGCCAAAGCATTCCTATTAGAAGCAAACAACCTCGGCCTAGAACTCGACGACCTCCACGAACAAGAGGCACACGCATGAACGCCCCACCCATAAAACCAGAGTGGCTCACCATCGAACAGGCCTCGCAGTACACGCAGGTAGGGGAACGCACGATACGCGCCCTCGTCGATGAAAAGAAGCTCGAAGCCACGTTCTTCTCACCGAGGAATCTCCGAGTGAAGCGCTCGTCGATTGATGAGTACGCCAAGAAAAACACCGTCAAATAACAAGAAAGCACCACCGCAAATGTTTGTCCCAACTTCCACCATGATCGCTATTTTCTCCCTTCTCGCTGTGTTATCCGGCGTGGTGATTTGGCTGCTTATCCTCGCCTCGCAGCTGTCAGCGCAAATCCAATCATGCTTCAAATACGCCGGTGTCCTCGATGATGATCTGATCCGCGCCGACGCACTGATCGCTGACCTGTACGACGAAATGGGCCTCGACATCCCACAGGTCGTGGAACCAGACGAAGAACTTGAGGTTCCTGACTTCCTCCGTGAAGCGGCCTAAAAGCCACAAGCCCTACTGGCAGACCCCCAGCGTTCGAGTCCTGGGAGGGCACAAGGCCCACGGGCCGTGATATTTGAAAACTCAAAAGTGAAACGCGCCGGTGATACTTACACCCACATAGCCGTTTTAAGCACCACACAAAGTGGTAGCTGCGGTGGGTGGCGATGGAACCAACAGCGGGGTAGCGCCCGCGTTGAGGCAACGGCCGGCGCATATACAAATCCTGTTCCACCCGCCCTGTAGGCGGCTTGCGAGGTTCACGACCTCGGTGGGGCACATGGGGTGTTAACGCTGGCTTTACCGTCATTTTGAACAGCCAAGGCCTGCCATGACCGGTGTTCTTCCAGTGCCGGAGCTACGCCTGCACCCCGCACACGACACCCGATAAGAAAGGAGAAAACGATGAACACAGTATTAGCCATACTCGACTTAGTGTTAATTACTTTCACGATCGTTTTTATTAGAAGCACGATCATCTTGAACCGTAAGACTGCCGCCAAACTGGATAGAGTTCGGAGGCTCATCGAGCGTGCGAAAAGTATTCAGGAAGGCATGCATTAGCGTCTGCTCTTATTGCTTGCCACCATGCTGCCGCTGATGCGGAAAGAGGCGCGAGTACTCCGGCTGCTGCTAATAGCGTCGTTAACATTCTGTCGATTTTAGAGGTTGCGTAGCGCCTTTTTTGTAATTTTTGCCCCGTCGTCTGCTGGTACCAGGCGGCGGGGCGTTTTTGATCTTTCGAAAGGAGATCACCATGAACACTATACCAACATGTGAGGGAGGGAAGCGGCCATGGATGGTGCGCTGACCTACACCGAAGCAGAAACCGCGGCCCTATGCGGCATTAAAAAATCCACGTTTCAGCAGCGAGCCCGAGAGGGGAGACTCCCGCCGGATATCCAGGCGGCGATGCTGAACTTTGAAAACCCGCGAGTGTATATCAGAAGCAAAATTGATGCGCTTCTCGGGGGCTCTTACACCCAAAATTAAAGTCACAGTGACAAAACAAGGTAAGGAGAATACACCTAATGAAATACCGCCCTAAACACCGCAAGCAACCATGGTGGCACCGCCTCATCTTCGGACGCCGCATGAACCCCTACCAACTACTCAACGAAATCAGCGGAACGAATCGGAACGCACGATGAACCAAGCCACCGAAGCGAAGAAAACAGCGGCAATCCAAGTCATGACCCGCGACCTCAGAAGCCTCGAAAGGATCCGACAAACCACCCCACTCTACGGCGCCGCACACCGGTACTTAAACCAGGCGATCATCATGCTGAGCAAAGCTATCGATGCGGAGATCCGCCGCCGGCCGAAAACCATCAACACACAGCAAAACGAAGAACCAGCCACCCCACCACCACCACCGTCCTCCCACCCGATACAACAAAAAGCTGAGCCGCACCGAGCCGAAGGCATCGAAATTGACCTCCTCCGCACCATCACTGACCTGGGGCACAATTTCCATCTCGGTGATGTACAGGACGCACTCGCTTCCATCAGTGCGCTGGGGGATAGCGCCCCATGGGTGCTCACCAAAGACGGCGACGCATACGAGGTGTGCGCGAAGCCCATGAAATCCGTGGTGAAAACCCCCGATGGTGAATCGATCGCGTTTTACCGAATCCGCGGAATCGGGGTACGCCATGCCGAGTGAAACCGCGTTCCTACAGGCGACGCAGCTGCGCTTTCTCGAGTGGGTCCTACACCGCATCGCGGAGGACCCCGCACTATCCAGTCTAGCCGGTGTAGTGGACGCTCTAAGAGACCAGGCGGACGCGATACGGCGAGAAGCCAACAGCCTATGCAAAGGGGACCACTAATGACATACCGCCCACTGATCCATGCGCCGATCACAAAAAACCGGATCAAGGAGGCCGTGGAATCCCGAAAAGTCACCCACCTAGCAGACACCGACGGTCGACTATACCCCCTCATGGGCTGGGTAAACGAAAAGACCATCTCAGTACAACGCGGCGCTGCGATTAAACGCATCCGATTCGAAGACATCACATCACTGGGGATTAAAAAATGAGCAACCTCGATACTTTCACATACAGTGCACTCCGCATCTACGCCCGCACCGGAGAAAAGAACCTTTCCAAAGCATCCATTGGACTACTTAAAGAAGCGGGCCTCATCGACAGTGAAGGCCTCACCGATCTAGGCCGCCGCACATTAAAGGAAACCTCATGGGGGAAGGAGAGGATACACCCATGAAGATTATTGAAACGTCAACGCGTGAGGAATGGCTGGAGGCTCGCCGGGGGTATCTCACCGCGACTGATCTAGCGAAGATCATGACCGGGGGGCCTGCGGCGTGGGCCGAGGTGAAGCGTTCGAAGGAGGCTCCGAATCGCTCACTTGATGGGGTCAAGGCGATTGATTACGGCCACGAGCGTGAGCCGGAGATCGCGGCGTTCCTACAGGCGTTCGAAGATAACCGTCTCGCACCGAATGACAAGCTGTGCGTTAGCGACACTGATCCTCGTGTTGCTGCGACGCCGGACATGCTGGGCATCGTCGACGGCCGGTGCGTGGTTATCGGGGAGATTAAGACGACGAATAAGGATTGGGGCGAAATCCCACATAATTACTGGGTGCAGGTGCAGGTGCAGCTGTGGGTGACTGGTGCTGAGAAATGCATCTTCGGGTGGGAAGTCCACCAAAACTACGTGCCAGGAGAAATCAAGGCGCTTGAGGTTCTGCCCGATCGTGAGTTCTTCGCAGAGATCGAGGCGACGAAGAAACGCTTCCTCGACGAAGACGTTGCCCCCGACCCGTGGGAAGTGTTGCTGGATGAGTACACAGTTGCGAAAACATTAGCAGAGCACGCTGAAACACAGCTCGCTGATGTGAAGGCACGTATGCAGAAGTTCGCGGGGGATAAGGACATCACCTATAAGTCTGGGCTTGGCAGTGTGTCGTGGAAGTTCGGCACGTCGAACCGGCTGCAGGAGAAGAAGTTGCTGGCTGATCACCCTGAGCTTGCGGAGAAGTATTTCAAGTTTGATGCTGCCGCGTTCAAGCGAGCAGAGAAAGAACTGGCAGAGGCGTACACGGTGAAGTCAACAAATAAAGCGAGGTCGCTGCGTGTGACGCTGCCGAAGAAGGAGGAAGAGAAATGAGTGGAGTAGAAAACACAGTCGAGAAGTCAGTTGAGGCTGACGCCCCGCAGGACGCGGTTCAGGAACCACATGAAGATGATCGGGCGAAGCCGATCGCCCAGGTGCTTGTCGACGTTTCCCGAGCTGTCGGCGCAGTAAAGAAGGAAGGATACAACGCGAATAACAAGTACAACTTCCGCGGCATCGACGGCGTGATGAATGCAGTATGGCCGGCACTGTACACCTATGGGGTGTTTATGCAGCCGGAGGTGCTAGAGATTCACTATTCCACGGCGCAGACCAATAACGGCAAGGTCGTTAACGTAGTCAGGATCCGTTACCAGCTCACGTTCCATGGCCCAGCTGGCGACAAACTGTCCGTCATCGTCTGGGGTGAAGCGAATGACTACGGGGATAAGGCGACCGCTAAGGCTCACTCTGTGGCGCTACGCACCGCCTTACTGCAGGCCCTGTGCTTGCCGACTGAGGAACGCGACCCGGACGAAGACACCTACGACCATAGCCAACCGCAGCAGCAAGCAGCGCCACCGCCGACGCCGGAGCAAGTAGCCGCGTACCAGGACATCGCGAACCGGATGAATCAGGTCGCCGATGTGGAGCAGCTGCGAGCCCTCGTTGATGAAGCCGCAGCGGTGCCGTGCTTGGAGCCACTTGGTCAGAAGCTGGTCGTGGTCATCGGCATGATGGCAGCGGGGACGACACATGTCGATGATGTGAAGGCATTGTGGAAGATCGCAGAAGCTGGCGGTGTGCTGGACTCGGTGCGAGCAGCGTTAATGACACGGGCGTCGGAGATTAAGCAGTCTGTCAATGATTCAGCAGAATGACTTCCAGATCAGCAAACCCCTAAACCCAGTCGAGGTGGAGCAAACAATTTTTGAGATCTCCAACGAGATCGCGAGGGGTGTTTCCATCGTCACGGAGCGGGAGAAGGTCTACATGGAGGCTAAGCGGGTGTTCGATCGTGCAGAGGCCCGCGCTGTCATCGCAGCTAAAGGCACTGTTCTGGAAAAGAAGGCACAGGTTGAGCTTGCGGTGATAGCTGAGCGTGACGCAATGGACGCGGCATATGTGGCGTGGCGCTTCGCAGACAGGCGGGCTAAAGCGTTAAATCTTCAGCTTGATGCTGTGAGATCGATTGGTACAAGTGTGCGAACAATGTACGCGGTTGCTGGTAGGGGCGAAGGGGCATGAAACGGCTCCGCAGGCCGACAATGCCACACGATGTTGCGTCCAAGGTGGTCGGTAGGGCCGACACCCTGTGCGAAGCCCTCCTACCGGCCAGCCGCTGCACGGGTACTGCTGAGGTGCTTCACCACCGGCACCTCCGCAGCCAAGGCGGGAAAGACACCCCCAGCAACCTCGTACATATCTGCACACAATGCCACGACTGGATACACAACAACCCCAAGGACGCCGCAGCCTTGGGGTTGATCATTACCCGCGACAGACCAAGTGAAAAAACAAAGATTCTCCGAAGATCGCGGTGGGTGACACTCAGCGACGACGGGGGAATAACACCAGCCGGGGCACATGAAAGCGCCTCGGTTGTTGATCAGATTGATTGGGGTGAAACAACAAAATGGCAACTCTAAGGCAAGGCCCGCAGATCCACGATCGGTACACGATGATCGCGAACGACCTCCTGAGACGGCCTGATATTTCGTTCAACGCGAAAGCGATTTATTGCTTCATGCGATCTCATCGTGAGGGCTGGGAGGTCACGACAAAGCGCATTGCAGATAACTTCGGTGTCTCTGTGGCAACAGTCAAGAGAGCGCTCAAGGAGCTGGAAAACGTTGGCTATATCGCCCGTGAACAGGGACGATCCAAAGACGGCGCGTTTAAGCCTGTGGATTACATCATCATGGCTGAGCCGACTGTTTTCTACGACGCTACCGGGGATCATATATGCACCCCGGTGACCAACTGCGAAGATAATGTAAACGCGCAGGTCACAACCGGGGCTCAAAATACCGCAGGCGGTGAAATGAGCCACTATAAGAAGACTATCTATTCTTTAAGAAGACCAAACAAGAAAGAAGACATGCCCGCTCCGCAAAACGGAGCAGGCGACAATGCCCGACAACGCTTCCTCGACTGGTACGCCACATACCCACGCAAGGTCGGCCGCGAGAAAGCATTCCAAGCATGGAAGAAAGCCACCAAACTCGTCTCAGAAGACGAACTCATGGCAAAGACACAAGCCTTCGCCACACACCACACCAAAGCAGGTACGAACAAGCAGTACATTCCGCACCCGACGACGTGGCTTAACCGCGGAGGCTGGGACGACGAGCTCACAACCAGCAACACAGGGCGTGGGGAGCGAACATACCTTGACGTCCTCGCTGAGATGGGCCAGCCCAGCGACTTCATTGAAGCTGAGATCGTGGGTGAACTCGAATGACACCGGACGAAAAACGCGAATTAGCCGCCAACGTCCTCGCACGAGGCAAATTACTCGCCCCAGATCGCTTCCCACAGCCGTCCGCAGACGTGATCGAAGCATGGGGCAGGGTTCTAGGCTCAATCAACCTTCCCGCGCTCGTCTGGGCGGAAGCAGTCGACCTCTGGGCGCTAGAACTCGTCGGTACTCGTATGGCTACTCCACGGGAGTTGAAAGACGCCGCAAGGGCTGTCCTCGTCCGGTGGGAATCTGACCCAGTGCGCGCACCGCAGCTGAGAGCCCACAGGGAGCGTTTAACCATCGAACGGGATAAACAGATAGCCGACGGCAGTTTCGGGCGCCTACGGGGCTACCAGCCCCGAAAAATCACGCAACAGCCACAACCCACCAAAGCAATCGGCGGGAAATACAAGCGGAAAGGTGAAACATGCCCAACGGCTACGGAACACCCATCGACAAGGCCTACGAAATCAACGACGCAATCCACGTCCACTGCCCCGAATGCAACGCCGCAAACGGCGAATACTGCGAAAACCAAAAAGGCGTGAAAAAGATCCCCCACGCCTCACGCCTAGGAATCGCATACCGGGACAACAACCCAGAGGGAAGGCGCAAACACCAACAACGCCAAGCACACCTCGCCCATCACAGGAAAACCTACACATCACCGTGGCAACGCCACACAGCTTTTTGATTGGAGACCATCATGGCTAACGAAACCCCGCTGACTATCGTCGGCAACCTCACCGCAGACCCAGAACTCCGCTTCACGCAAAGCGGCACAGCCATCGCCACATTCACCGTCGCATCAACCCCGCGCAAGTACAACTCACAAACCGGCCAATGGGACGACGGCAATCCACTGTTCATGCGCTGCACCGCGTGGAACGAAATGGCCGAAAATGTTAGCGAATCACTTGCAAAAGGTACTCGCGTCATCGTCACCGGCAATCTCCGCACTAACACGTGGAAAGACAAGAACACCGGCGAGAATCGCAGTGCTATGAACCTTGACGCCACCGACGTCGCACCGAGCCTGCGCTACGCGACGACACAGATCACACGAAACCCACAGAACAACCAAGGCGGAGGAGGATACCAACAGAAGCAGCAACGTCAACAGAACCAGCAAAACGACCCGTGGAGCGGGCAGCAATCAGGCAACGCGTGGGACTCAACCGCGGACGATCAACCACCATTCTGATGAGCGCCGACCCATATTGGTGGCGCAGAAAATTCACCCCGGAGGCGCTCGCAATCTATGCGAATCACCACGGGGTATTTCTTACCGCCCGCGAAGCTAAAGCTATCGCAACGATCATTGAGAGGGTCAGCCCATGCCAACGCCTGCGATGATGCCACGGACAAAACCAGCTTCCACAACCATGATGTATCTACTCGAAGCACACCCCACAATTTCATGGTCGCACGACGGGCAACGCGTCACACTCACAGCCGGAGGCATGGAACGCACCTACCAAGCAACACCAACAATTCGCCACCTGATCAGGCGATACGCCTAACCACGGAAGGAAAACAATATGAACAACACCGCAACAGTCTATGGCCGACCAGGCTGTATGAAATGCCGCCAAACGGAACGCAAGCTCGCACAACTAGGTCTCACCGTCATCGGTGACTTCATCGATAACTACCCGAACAAAGTCGAAGTAATGGCCGCCAACGGAGAAATGGAACTCCCCCTCGTCGAGGCGGCAATCAACGGTAAGAACTACCGCTGGACGGGATTCGACACCAAAAACTTCGACGCCATTAAGGAACTACTCCGGTGAAATACATCATCAACCCGCCGTGGACGAACCCCAGCGCACCAACAAAACCCACTGGGGCAGCAGCTAAGGCCCCAAATGATCCAATTTGAAGTCAACGGCATACCAGCCAGACAGGGATCAAAAAACCTCATCCGACGAGGGGGCAAAGCATGGATGGTCGAAAGCGATAAGAACCTTCCAACATGGCGTGACGCGATCAAACGAGCAGCCCCAAACCTAGAAGCCCCGCTGAATATCCCGCTCACGGTGAGCGCTGAGATACGGCTCGCCTCACCGAAAAAGCCTCAATTTGAGGCCCCCGCCACCCGCAACGCAGGAGATTTAGACAAATACGCCCGCGCCATTGGTGATGCACTTGAGCAGGCTGGTGTGATCCGAGACGATTCACGGATTTGCAGATGGCGGTTGACGAAGCGCTTCGCCAAGGAAGGCGAGCAGCTGGGGGCGTTAATCACAATTGAGCCTTATTGAGATAGTGAAAGGAGAGTGTGGTGAACCCAATCCACCCACCCCATTACCAAGGTTTCAGTCATGATGCTGAGCCTATTGATATTGCCGAGAACCTCACCTTTAACGGCGGGAATGCCTTGAAATACATTGCGCGTGCTTGCCGTATCGACGGCGAGGTTAAGGGTGATCCGTGTGAGGATCTGAATAAAGCAATATTTTATCTTTTGCGTGAGTTGAATCGCCTAGACCCGCAGGCCACCCCATGACCAACCTCATACCCGGTACGGCAGAACCCCTCAAGCTCACCCCGCATGATGTACTGCAGATGATGCACTCAGAACTGGAGGATATGCGGCGGAATGATTACCCGCTCACTGCCACCGAATTTGCCTACCACGTCCATAACCTTTCAGAGGCCCTAGGAGAAAATGATGGCTAGAATGACCCGTGCAGAAGTTGAAAAAATCGTTGCTGAAGCGCGAGCGGAAAATAAAACCCCCAACCTGCAGGGTGCTAACCTTTGGGTCACTAACCTGCGGTTCGCTGACCTACGGGGCGTTGATCTTCAAGCCGCGAAACTGCGGGGCGCTGACCTTCAGGGTGCGAACCTATGGGGTGCGAGCCTTCAGGGGGCTGACCTACAGCGTGCGAGCCTTCAGGAATCTGACCTTTGGGGTGTGAACCTTCAGGGCGCTGACCTTCAGGACACCAACCTGCGTTACACTACCTTGCAGGGCGCTAACATTCAGGGCGCTAACTTGCGGGGCGCTGACCTGCAGTGGGCTAACTTGCGGGGTGTGAACCTTCAGGGCGCTGACCTACAGGGTGCTGACCTTTGGGACGCTGACCTACAGGGCGCTAACCTACGGTTCGCTGACCTACACGGCTGTGCATGGGATGGTCTGCAAATAATACAACCCTCATACGGCCAAATCATCCTCACCCCCACCCGTAAAGGCTGGCAGATTCGTATCGGGCGCTGGTATGGCACCCCAGAAGAGCTAAAAACCATCATCTCGAAAGATGATGGATGGATAGAAACAGGCGGTGATGAAAACTACCTCCCCTGCGCCTACCTTGAATCAGTCCTCACCCTATGCGAGGCACACATGAAAAATAACGCAAAAATTATAGAAGATCTAAAGGCCAAATGGGGTGACGCCTGATGAGAAAGATCGAGCTAATTACCTGCGGGGTTGACCAACTCGAAGCGGCCAAATCCCAACACCCTCACGCACCGGTATTTGACGCCCGCATACTCCCCGACCCCTCGGAAAAGGTAGGCGACCTTTTCGGCACTGACCCTACTGTGATGCTCTGCATCGCGAGACTTGATCCACAGGGCGCGATAAAAACCATCAATCGCGTAAAAGGATCAATCTACGAGGGGTGCGACACCGTGATCATTTTCTGCGAAGGAGGCTGGCACCGATCAGTAGCTATCGCCGAAGCCGTGACATGGGGACTGAAAGCATTCAACGAAATCCCCGACGCAAAATGAACTAGCCCCCAAAAGTTGGACTGGTTTAATTCTAGGTGGTTAGGGGTTCAAGGGCCTGATTCCGGTAGTGCATCGGGGTCAGGCCCTTGAGTCGTTGTTGGATGCGTTCGGTGTTATACCACTGGATGTAGTCTTCGACAGCTTGGGTGAATTCCTCGACGGTTCCAAAAACTTCTCCGTGGTACATCTCGGTTTTTAAGTGTCCGAAGAAGTTCTCCATTACTGCGTTGTCGTAACAATTAGCTTTACGCGACATTGACTGAACACCGCCGTTGTCGTGGATTAGATTACGCCAGGTTGAATGCTGGTACTGGAAGCCTTGATCGGTGTGCATCATCCATCCAGGCTTCGGCGCACAGGCTGCAATCGCCTTTGTTAGGGAATCGGCGGTGAATGTTATCGACGGTGATGTAGCCACGGTGTGAGCGACAATACAGCGGTCGAAGAGATCCATTACCGGTGATAAATACACTTTGCGGCCTGCAACCCTAAATTCGGTAACGTCGCTGACAAAGACGATGTTGGGCTTGTCTGGAGTGAATTTACGGGCAAGCTTATTGTCAGCAATGCGACTGATAGTTCCTGTGTAGGAATTATAGGGCCTGCGCTGACGGATTTTAGCCCGAAGACCCATCTGGTGCATGAGCTTGTAGACGAGTTTGTGGTTGACCACCCAGCCCTTGTTGCGCAAGTCCAGCAACACTCGCCGGTAGCCGTAGCGATGCTTGTTGGCTTCGAAACTTTCTAGGATTGCGTGCTTTACCGCAGCATGTTTATCCGGCTTATCGAGTCGCTTTTGATGGTAGAAGAATCTCGCCCGCGGCATATCTGCCGCCGCGAGGAGATCTGCCAAGCGGTGTTGTGACTTGAGGATGACGATCGCCTGGGCTTTCAGGCGTGTCCCTGGTTCCTCAAGTCCCGCAATTTTTTTAAATAAGCATTTTCAGCCCGCAACCGTTCGTTTTCGCGACGCAGCTTATCTTCTTCAGTAAGCACCTTCGGCTTAGCTGAACCTTTAGGCCTGCCCTTCGGTTTCAGCTTTAACGCGTCATCACCACCTTTGCGCCATTTTCGCGACCAATATCCGACCACTTGATCCGACGACAGACCAAACTCACGGGCCAGATCCATCTTCGACTCGCCAGCTAGATGGCGTTGGACAACTTCCTTTTTGATTTCGAAAGAGTACTGCTGCTTTGAAGGCTTTTCCACAAGACATAGCTTGCCATGGAGCAAGAACCGACGAAACAAAGCACGGACTGGGTAAACACCAACACCAACATGATGAGCTGCAGCCCAATAACTATAACCCTGCTCGAAAAGAGCCACCAATTCTTCCCGCTGTCCCGCCGACAACGAACTACGTGCACGCATACAACTGCTCCCCACTAGTAGGTAACTGATTTCTCAGTCCAACTAATGGGGAGCAGTTCACCAACATCGGTGATGGGGGTTTATGCGTACAATCGTCAAACATCACTGCGTGTTAATGGAATGGGGCACAAAAACTTGTGCAAGTAAAAGCGCGCGAACTACACTCCAGATGTAGCAAAGGGTCCTAGTTCAGGAGAGGAGCGGGGATGGACAATGACGATCATCAGCACCAAGACTGCGACCAACCGCGCCATGAAACGCGGGGTGGACGTTATGCAGATTCAACCTCGTCGTCTACGAACGACGAACCGTTTGCGGCAGACAAACCCGAACAGGGTGATATCGAACGCATGGCAACAGACGTTCAACACTCTGGGCGAGAATATCCAAACAATCAGAAACAGCCACTAGAAGCGGAGATACTCTCACGGGGAGAAGTCCGCCAAGAAGTTATGCAAATAATGACTTCCGCGTGGGCGGGTCCGACACCATCGCCAGAGACTCTTAAAGCATTTAATGAAGTAAACGCAACATTCGCAGAGCGCGCCTTTAGGATGTCTGAAGACACCGTTGAGACCGTCAACTATGAACGCAAGAAGCTCGTTGATGGTGATGTGGAAGCGGTAAGGCGAGGCCAGTGGATGGCATGGATAATATCTGTAATGTGTGTTGCTGGCGCGATTCTATGCGCGGTAAAGGGGCAGGAAATAGTTGCTGCCGTTCTTCTTGGAATGCCGATCATGCAGTCCGCAACATCGCTTGTAAGAACGATCAGGAAAGACGACCCAGATAAATCGACACCAGCAATTGAACAGTAGCTGCCTGTCGTGCTACGTGCTCGAAACTACAACCCCCCCACACCACACAAGGTGCTGGGGGTTTACTCATGCGCGGATAAAGAACAGGGGACATGATGGCGTGGAAAAACAGCAACGACAAACACGTCACCACAACAACCCGCAAACGCATCTTCACAAGAGACCAAGGCACCTGCCAGCACTGCGGGACAACAACACCACCGTTCGACGTGGACCACATCGACAACACACGAGGCATCGGCTACGACGAGGACTATAACCTCCAACTACTTTGCCGAACCTGCCACAACACAAAGACCCAAGGCGAGGCAGCGGCAGCACGAGCCCGCAAACAAGTAAGGCTCAAGCGCCCACAGCGCCCACACCCCGGACTAATCCGCTAAGCTGGAGGCAACCGGAGGGGTGGGGGGTACCCCGGTAGAGGCCGGCTGAGCCCGCGGAGGTCATACCGTGAAAGTCTGTGTACGGGTTAGGGAGAATGGTTTTGAGGCGGGGTTTAACTGTTCTATTTCTTCGCTGGATTGAAGATCTTTGCGCTGTGGTGGTGTTTTGGCGTTTTCTTTGTTTGCGTAGCTCGTTCTCCGCCGTCACTGAGTCTGGTAGACATTATTACTGGTCAGTGGTTTAATTCGTTACATTTTGGTAGGATGGTGGCATGAAAACCACCTGTGAGCAGTGCAAATGCGATTTCGATGCGACCGGCGCTAGAGGTCGTACACCGAAGTACTGCTCCGGTCGATGCCGACAGCGCGCACACCGTGCACGTATCAGCGTGTTGCCGGCGTTCATGCGCGAACGTGTCGCGTGGTGTCGAGCCGCTGGCAAGCGCCCGATCATGGTCGACGGGGCTCCGGCGTCTAGTACGAACCCAGCCACGTGGTCGAAGTTCGCTGGGGTTAAGACTGGTGCCGGTGATGGTTTCGGCGTCATGCTCGGCAGGGGGCTCGGCTGTTACGACCTTGACCACTGCTACATCGACGGTGTGCTAGACGGCTGGGCTTCCGAGTTCATCAAGACGATCGACGAACCAATCATCTACGCCGAGCGCTCAATCAGCGGAGAAGGACTCCACATTTTCATCAAGACGGACGAACGCGCTGGGCGGAAACTCCGCTTCATGGGCAAAATAGTCGAAGCCTACACGCGACAGCGCTTCATTAGAACGACACTCAACACTGCTAAGGAGGTGATGGCTTATGCCAGGTCCGGTGCCTAAGCGATCAGATCAGAGACGCCGACGAAACAAGGACACTACTGGTCTCCATATCGTGAAGGATCTGCCGGCGACTGCGAAAGCCAAGCCACCTCGGGTGTCTCCGAACTGGCACCCCCTCATGAAAGACTGGTTCCGGTCGCTGAAAGAATCCGGGCAGTCCGCTTTTTACGAGCCTTCGGATTGGCAGACTGCGCGGCTCCTTGCTGAGGTCATGTCGCAAGAGCTGAATTCTGGCGAAGCTGTCAAAGCGTCAATGCTGGCGGAATTTAATAGGGCAGCGGCGGCGCTTCTCACTACGGAGGGCGAGCGCCGTCGGCTGCGGGTCGAGCTTCAGGCTGGTGAATCCTCTGCGGGGGACGATGTTGTTGTGTCGACGATGGAGAATTACCGGAATATGTTCTCGTAGGGGAAAGGGGGTCAATGTGTTGGCCCCGCAGGATAGATTGGCGACGCTTCCAGACGGTATCCCGACGCTGACGCTTGGCTATGAGGCGTTGGCTTGGGCCGCGAAATACCTACGTCACACTAACGGTTTGCGCGCTGGTAAGCCGTGGCAGTTCACGCGAGAGCAAGCGCGCTTCGTGCTGTGGTTCTACTCGGTTGATGATCGTGGTAGATGGTTGTTTGATCGTGGTGATCGTCGGCTGGCTAAGGGTAGTGGTAAGTCGCCCTTCGCTGCTGTTATGGCTCTGATTGAGTTGCTTGCTCCGGTCAGGTTCCGCAGCTTCGACGATTCAGTACCAGGTGGCTGCCTAGGTAAGCCTGTATCAATGCCGTGGGTGCAGATCGCTGCTGTGTCGCTGGATCAAACGGAGAACACCATGCGTCATATCCGTGCGATGGTTGCGAAGAACAATGCTCCTGAGCTTCACCGTGATTACCAGCTCGATGTTGGTAAAACTCAGGTGTTCGTCGCGCCTGAGGGGAAGCTGGAAGTGATTACATCGTCTGCGGCTACTGCGGAAGGTGCTGAGGTTACCTTTGTTATCGGCGATGAGCTGGAGCACTGGACACCGTCGAATGGTGGTGTTGAGTTGCACAACACTTTGGTGGATAACCTCACGAAGTCTGGTTCTCGTTTTTTGGGGACGCTGAATGCGTGGAAACCGGGTGTTAATAGCGTGGGTGAGTCAGTTTTTGATGACTGGGTTTCCCAAGAGTCTGGTGTGGCGAAGGTGAAAACACGGATTCTTTATGATGCGCGGATCGCCCCTCCTGACACGGATATGAGTGATGAGGAGTCGCTACGGGCTGGGCTTAATTGGGTGTACCAGGATTGTCCGTGGGCGGATATTGAGGCGATTATTGCGCGTATTTGGCGTGTGTCTGCTAAGCCTGATGATTCGAAGCGGAAGTATTTGAATTGGCCTGTAGCGTCGTCTGATTCGTGGGCTGATCCACAGGATTGGGCGCAGATGGCAGATCCCGCGCGTGTCGTCGCGGATGGGGAGGACATCGTGATGTTTTTCGATGGTTCGTTGTCGTCGGATAACACGGCGTTGATCGGGTGTTGCATGTCTGACGGGCATGTTTTCACTATTGGTGTGTGGGAACCGCAAGGCGACGATGATGGCAAGAAGCTGGTTGATGTTGCTGCTGTGGACAATACAGTTAGGCTTGCTCACGATCGGTGGAATGTTGTTGCATTTTTTGCTGATGTGCGTGAGTGGGAGGCCTACACCAAGGTTGTGTGGCCGGAAGTGTTTGCTGATACGTTGCAGATTCTTGCGAAGCCATCGAGTAGGAGCCCTGAGCTTATTGCCTGGGATATGCGCTCGAAAGATTTTGAGTTCACCACGGCTGCGGAGCTGGAGGGTGTCAGGTGTTTTGTGTGTGAGGCTCTGATCCAGAAGGAGTTTCACTGATAATGACTACCGTGTCACCGAGGAAAGGTCATGACCCGAACAGGGTCAACGAGATCAGCGCTAAGCTGATGGAAAATCCGGAAATCGCCGAACTGATCGGCGAGTTGTCGACTTCCACCGATGATGCCAGCGACCTGGTCAAAGGTCTTTTGCAGGCATCGATCAACGCTGGTCTGCAGGCTGAAATGGACGCGCATCTAGGATACGCGCACTCTGATCGTACGGCGAAAGCCCAGCTGGGCACCCCGGATGGTGGCAATCACCGCAACGGGTCGTACACCAAAACCGTCAACTCTGGTTACGGCACCTTTGATGTGACTATGCCCCGGGATCGAGCTGGCACGTTTACGCCGCGGATGCTGCCTAAAGGCACCCGCCGTCTGACGGAGCTTGATGACATGATCATCTCCCTGTACGCCGGTGGGATGACCGTGCGCGATATTTGCCACCACCTCGCCACCACCCTCGGGGTGGATATGAGCCCAGATACGATCAGCACCATTACCGACGCGGTGTTAGAAGAGGTCATGATCTGGCAAAACCGCCAGCTCGACGAGTTCTACCCAGTGATCTTCCTCGACGCGCTGCGAGTGAAGATCCGCGATGGCCACCGCGTGGTCAACAAGGCCTGTTATATGGCGGTAGGCGTCGACATGGACGGCATCAAGCACATCCTGGGATTGTGGATCGCAGACAATGAAGGCGCCAGTTTTTGGGCATCCGTGTGCGCTGACCTTGCCAACCGTGGGGTCCAAGACGTGTTCATCGTCTGCTGCGACGGGCTCAAAGGCCTGCCGGAAGCCGTGGAGGCAACCTGGCCGAATTCCATGGTGCAGACCTGTATCGTGCACCTGATCCGGGCGGCCAACAGGTGGGTGTCCTACCAAGACCGCAAACCCGTATCAAGTGCGCTACGGGAGGTCTACACCGCACCGACCGAGGACACCGCCCGCGCCGCCCTGGACGCATTCGAGGCCAGTGAACTGGGCCGTAAATACCCGCAATCGGTCAAAGTCTGGCGCGACGCCTGGGACCGGTTTGTGCCATTTTTGCAGTTCCCGCCTGCGGCACGGCGGGTACTCTACACCACGAATTCGATCGAATCGCTGAATGCTGAGCTGCGGAAAGCCACCCGCAACCGCGGCCAGTTCCCGAACGATACCGCGGCGCTGAAAACGCTGTGGCTGATGATCTGCAACATCGAGGACAAGCGCGCTGCCCAGCGAGCGAAGAAAGCGAAGCGCGCCATCGAATGCAACGGCTATATTGAAGGAGCGAAAGCCACCGGGTGGAAACAAGCCATCAACCAACTAGCCGTGGCTTACCCCGACCGATTCGCGGACTACTTGTAAACCAAGCCCCCCGCACACAAACAATCGGACACTCTCCGGAGCTGTGCGAGAACGAGATACAGCAACATTCTTTCACCCATGATGGTGACGCACGATTAACACGCCATGTGCATAATGCACGGCGTTATGAGGGGCGTTATGGAATCACGGTCCGTAAGGAGTCGAAGACATCAGCGCGCAAGATCGACGCGTGTGTGTGCATGATCGGTGCTCGTATGGTGTGGCGTCTTGCTAAGACAGATCAGAACAAAAAGCCTCAGTACACGGGCGAAGCATTTTTTCTTTAAGGAGGTGGCAGCATGTTAGGCAAGGTGAAAGCTCATGAGGCCGTGCAGTCACTTCTTGATGTGCACGCCGGTGAACGCAGAGTATTCGACAACATCCACGATTATCTTGTCCCGTGGACCACGCAGATGGCGGTTAACAAGATGGGAGTGAAGATCAATTCAAAGAACCGTGACCGGATCTCTGAGCTTGCTCGGATTAGTCACACACCGTTTATCAATCTTGTCGTCGATACGTATGGTCAGTCGCTGAAAGTGGATGGGTTCTACAATCGTGATCGGGAAAACATTGATGCGTGGAAATGGTGGCAGCGTAACCGGATGCAGTCGAAGCAGACAGGGCTGCACCGTGATGCTTTGACCTATGGCACGTCTTACGCATCGGCGCTTCCGGGTGTAAATGGCGGGGTTCGTATCGGGGTGCATTCACCACGTCTGATGGTGGCCTACTACGGCGACTCTTCTGGTTTCCCCGGCATGGAAGCCTCTTCTGATGAGTACCCGATCCTTGCATTGGAGGTCAGCGGGAAACAGCTTCGGCTGTTTGACGAGTCACATGTCTACTATTTCGGCGCTGAGCGCGTCCCGAATGTGCCGGAGGGGTGGCTTGATCGTGGGTATTACTCGGCTGCGAATCTCCAATTCATTGAGGCGCGCGAGCACAATATTGGCGTTACTCCGATTGTGCGTTATCGCGATCGGTGGATGTCCGAGGGTGAGGAACAGCGGGGTATTGTTCAGCATCTTCTTGGGCTGCAGGACCGTATCGATCTGACGAACTTTGAGCAGGGGCAGACACAGTATCTCGCGGCGTTTAAGCAGCGGTATGTGGTCGGTTGGATGCCGTCTAACGAGGTGCAGGCGCTGAAGCAGTCTGTGGCTGAGACGCAGTTTTTCAAAGACCCTGGGGTGAAAGTCGGCCAATATGATGAGTCTGATCTGACGCGGTATATCGAAGCCCGTCAGGCGACTGTTCGTGATTTGGCTGCTGTTGCTCAAGTGCCGGCTCAGTCGCTTGGTGCTAATGCAATTTCGAACATCTCGGCTGATGGTTTGGCGGCGTTGGAGACGTCGAAAGATCGCAAAGCGGCAGAGATTCAGACGTCTCTTGGTGAGTCTCATGAGCAGCTTCTTCGGTTGTCGGCGTGGATTTCCGGTGATGAGGCTGCGGCTGGGGATTTCGAGTCAGAGGTTAGCTGGGAGGAAACGTCTGCTAGGACGTTCGCTCAGACTGTGGACGCGCTGGGCAAGCTGTCGACGATGCTGGGGATCCCACCGGAGGAACTGTGGCCGGATATTCCGGGGTGGACGAAGGAACGCGTCGAGCGGGCGAAGAACTCACGTCGTGCCGCTGGTGTTAACAGTGGGTTGTATTTCAACGAGGATCCGTCATTGGGCGGGTAGCAGATGCGGGGTGATGTGCTGTGGCTTTTGAAGACGTGGCGCGTCACCAAGCATCGTTGAACCAAGAGATTGCGCGCCTTGTTCTGGCAGCGGTGCGTAAGCATGGTGTTCCGGTGACGGTAGATCAGGCTAGTGATCTTGTCGATGTGTTGTATCCGCGTGTAGTGAAAGCGCGTGGTGCTGCGTATCGGGCCCAGTTGGTGGAGCTTGCGCGACAAGCGCGTGCTGCTGGGATTGAGATTGCGCCTGAGCCATTAGAGGAATATCCGAGGAAAGCGTTGTTTGATGCGATCGCGGATGTGTCTAGGATGGCACCTAATTCGTCGAAGATTCATGTTGAGCTTCTTGATGACGAGACTGGGAAGCTGGTGTTAACACCAGTTTTGCCGGATCAGCGGAATCGACGTGACGTTGAAGTTGTGCAAAGGGTTGGGCGTGAGCTTGCGGCTCGTGTAGCGCGTCATGTGCATCAGGCTGGGCGCCGTGTTATTTCAGAGTCCGCGCATAACGGGTCAGCGCGGTTTGCTGGCAGCGGTGAATCTGCTGAGGTTGGATATGCGCGTGTGCTTTCCGGCCGTGAGAACTGCGCGTTCTGCACGATGCTGGCTTCTCGTGGCGCGGTGTACAAGAAGGATACGGTTGTTCGTCGCCGGGATGGGCGCAGGTATCACGATGGCTGCGACTGCATTCCGGTTCTTGTTGTTAAGGGGAAGCCGTGGTTTGGGCAGAAGCAGGCCGAGGAATTGTATGCACGGTGGCAGGAGACCACGTGGCCTAATGGTCGGCCTAGTTCGAACCAATGGGAAGCGTGGCGTAGACGTGTAGAAGCTGGGAACTTAGATGTAAGGGAATATAGCCCTTTTACCCATCGAGTGAAGAAGACTGGCTCATTGGTGCTTAATGGGGTGAAGCCTCATGCACATGAAATGGTGACGTATCGAACATTAGTTAATTTGGGCATGTCAGTTGAGTTGAAGCCGGTTTCGGGTAGATCGGGTGTGAAGACTGCTGATGCCGTGATTGACGGAGTCGAGTGTGAGATCAAGGCGCCAGAAGGCAACGGTAGGAACACCGTGCGAGACTTACTGCGTGAAGGTAGCAAGCAAGCGGGAAATCTGATTGTTGACTTACATCGAACGGAGATGACTACAGAAGACGCGCTACGACAAATCGAGCAAGCTATGAGCAGATATAATAGAATTGAAGAAGTATTGTTGATAACGCATGATCGCCAGTTGATTCGGAGGGGAAATGGCCAGCGCGACTAGTATTAGCACTGATGCTTCCTTGGAATCTGTGGTAAGTGTTTTTTCTGGCGTTGATGGCGTTTCTACGGGAACGGCTCAATTCCTGGAGGGATTCCCTGAAGAACCTACGTATTATATGGTCACTGAAAAAGGTGGCAGGATGACGGTTGCCCAAGATTTGAAGTTCGACGTTGATGAATTAGAGACTTGGGTTGCGGTTTATGAACAAGAGGATGAGGGGTTGGCTCGTAGACTGTTTGATGTTCTTGCAAGGTCATTATCAGAACGCGTGACTATTTGCGCACCGGATTCTGCCGACATTGTTGAGGAAGCTAACGTTTAACCCCTCATTGATAATAAGTAGCTTTTGACCCGTCGTCTTAAGGTGACGGGTTTTGTCATAGCTCATTGACACTGCCCTTTGGAGTCGTCATATTTTGTGGCGGCTTTACTCACGCGCTACCTAGGCAGGCACAGCATAAGGTTCGAATCCTTTCTAGCGCACTAACCCCGCCCATCACACATGGAGCGGGGTTTTCTCATATCCAAAAAACAACAGACCCAGGAGGTCACCATGGACGGAGAAACCCCCGCAGCCACTACACCAATCGGTGTGGGCGAGGGAAACGCCCCAACAAACACCCAGGAGGTGCAACAGGGCGAAACCGGAAAGCAAGAAATGACCGTCGAGGACTACCAACTTGCCCTCCGGAAAGCTAACGCAGAAGCCGCAAAGTACCGCACTCAGCGCAACGAATTACGCGCCGATGCGGAAAAATATCGGGAACTACAAGAAGCCGAAAAAACCGAATTGCAAAAGCTCACCGAAGCCAAGGAAACCTCTGACGCGCGTGCAGCAGAAGCAGAACGACAGCTCAAACTCGTCAACGTCCTCCGCGAATACGGAATCAGCGACGACAACATCGACCTTCTAGGCGACGCCCCAGAAAAGTTCGACGAACGAGCGCAGCGCCTTCAAGCCCTCCAAGCAGAAGCAGCGCGTCGTTCTGGCCCACCTTCGGAAGTCCCCATCGTCGGGTTGAAGCCAGGCGCATCAGACCCGAAGCAAGAACCCGATAATTCCTATCCGACTTCGTGGCCAGTCGTTGGCCAATTTACCCAGTAAGCACACTCTAGGAGGAAACCAATGGCTACAACCATGGTTCACTATCAGCCGGCGCAAAACGTCACCTGCAAAGCACAGGGAGACATTACCGCTGGCACTTTCGTTGAAATCGCCGCAGCCATCGACGGGCGAAACCCCGTCGTCAAGCCCGCAGCAGCGGGCAAGCCTGTATTCGGCGTCGTCGCACATGACGTGAAGAGAAACAACCACGTCATGGTTTACCGATCCGGCCACATCCTCGATGTGACCTCCGCCGGCGCCATCGCAGCAGGTGACGAGGTCGCAGCAGGAGCCAACGGCAAGGCTACTAAAGCCACTGAATCGGCAAAGGCAGTTGGTATTGCCCTGACTGCATCTGGCAATACCAACCTCGTCACGGTCGCACTGTATTAAGAAAGAGGGGTAACAAAAAATTGTCTGACTTTACTTTCCCGTTGAGCCCAGCAACCGTCCAAAACGGTTCCATCACTGTGGACATGTTCGTCAAGGAGCCAACGCGAATCTCTCGCTACGTATCTGACATCGTCCAAGCAAACCTCGTATCCCAGTTTCTCTTCACAACCGTAGGAGCAACCGGCGGCGCAATCCTATTCGACCGGCTGGAAAAGAATGACGCACTCGCAAACCAAAACCCTGGCGTCATCGCGCCGGGTGCGGAGTTCCCAAGCATGGACGCTGGGCGCAGTGAGCCTATTGTGGAGCGTGTCGTTAAGACTGGTGGTAAGTACGAGGTCACCCGCGAAGCGCAGATTCGCAACAATCCGACGTTGCTGCAGCGTGGTGCTGGTCGCGTGGCTAACACCATGGTTGTGGATATTGATACGCGTGCGTTCAATGCTCTGTCGGCGACGCTCGACAGCTTCGACGGTGCGTTGTCTGTGAGATCTTCCGGCTGGGTGTCTGCTGCGAAGGTCGCTAACTCTGCGAAGACCGCGGTCACAGGTGATGGTCAGATTGTCTCTGATCTGCTCGACGCGCAGGCCTTGATCGATGAAACTCGCCTCGGCTACAAGGCGGACTCCCTGATCCTTAACCCTAAGGACAGTGTGACCTTGAAGAAGGTCTTCGGTATTAAGATGTGGCGTGAGATCCTCAACGACATGGAGCTGAAGCTGTACAAGACCAGTGCGGTGAAGCCTGGTGAGGGTTTCGTCTTGCAGTCCCGTGCTGCTGGCGTCATGGGTGTTGAGGATCCTATCAGCACGGATAACGGGTACATCAAGTCTCGTCAGGTCACTGAGTTCTACACGTGGGCAACGATGGCGTTCGGCATTACCGATCCGCTGTCTATCGTGAAGCTGTCTAATCTCGGGGCTTAGCTGATGTTGGTGTTCGCTACTCGTAGTGATCTTGAATTGCGGTGGGCTGATGCTGTGGATTCTGGTGCTGATCTGGAAGCGTTGCTGGCTGATGCGTCTTTGTGGGTGGCGACGCTGTATCAGGTTCCGGATCAGCCGAGTGATCGACTTGCTGGTGTGCTGCGTTTGATCGTGTGTGCGATGGTGAAGCGAGCTTTGTTGTCTGAGGGGACGGATCATTTGGATTCTGTGTCTGAGACTGCTGGCCCGTTTTCGCAGTCGCGGTCGTTTCGGAACAGCGAGGGTAATTTCTTTTTGACTGCTGCTGAGAAAGCATTGCTGGAGTCGGCGTTGGCTGATGTCGATTTTGGCGGTGTATGGAGTGTTGAGGCGGTGGGGTGGTGAAATCGAAATTCCCTCTTAGATTTACGGTTCAGGTTGCGGCCCCGGTGTCTTATACCACTGACCGTTTCGGGGATACCCGCCCTGTGCTTGCCCCTGCGGCTCCGTTGAGGGTCGCGGGGTGGGCTATCAACGCTGTTGATGAGAAAACAGGGGAGCAGGTTCTGCGCACTGTCGATCAGCTCGACCTGTACACACCGCAGCTCATTGACCCACATTCACGTGTGAAACTCCCCGACGGAACCATGTGGGAAGTCGTGGGGAACTCTGAGGATTATTCGCATGGGCCGTGGTGGAACCCTGGTCTTTATGTTGTGCACTGCACAAGAGTGGAGGGTTAGTCTTTGTCGAAAATTACTGTTACGTCTGCTATTCGTGAGGACGATTTTGTTTTCGATGCTCCTGCTTGCGAGGTGCAGCAGGACGGCACTTTGTTGATTTACGCGGATACCGAGGGGATGTGTGTGCTCGCTGGGTTTGCTACGGGTGTGTGGGCTGCGTTCCTTATTGAAGAGGGGTGAGACGTATGGCAACACCAGAGATTGAGTGGAATCTGAGCATGTTCCGCAAGATTAGGCGCTCTGAGCCGGTTGCACTTCTCGTTGATACTGCGTGTGAGCATATTGCGGGTACGGCTGGCCCGCTGTACGCATGGTCTGCGAGGCAGGGTAAGACACGTTATCGCGGGATTGTTTACCCGGTTGATTACCGTGGAAGGGTAGATAATCTGCGGAATAACACCTTATTGAAGGCGTTGGGTTCATGATCACAGGTATTGAAATCATGCAGGCTGCTCTTCGTGAGCAGACGGTGGTTCCTGTGGTGTCGAAGGTTCCACGTCCACGCCCTGAGGTGTTTATCCGCGTCGATCAGGCAGCCCCACGGGCTTTATCACCTGTGCAGGACCGTGTGCGGATCATAGTGCAGGTGTACGGTTCCGATCTTGAGCAGGTACTTAACCTGTGCGGGTTGGTTCGTCACACGTTGTCGAATCTTGAGGGGCTAGCCCCATCGTGTTTCGGCACTGACGATATCGAGGGGCCTGTTGAGTTCCCAGACCCTGATATACCGAATGTTTACCGGTGGCAGATCACCGGTGTTATTTACATCGCCTCCACTTACTAGTGGGGGCTTTTCTATGCCCAAAGGAGGCAAAAGTATGGCTGTGAAGAAGGTTACGGGGGATCTCCGAAACCGGAAAAATGTTCTTGTTGGCGCACCTGATGTTACTGCGTCTGGTGGTGCGCTGATCGGTAATGTTGCGAAGTTAGCGGATATCCCGGGGGATGCTACAGAGCCGTTGAAGGAGGCGTTGAAGGCAGTCGCTGTTGGCCATCTCGGCAACGATGGTGTGACTAAGACGGTTGACCGTCAGACTGAGAAGATCAAGGACTGGAACGGTGATACCGTTGTCGTCTTAACCTCTGAGCACACGATGACATTGAAGCTTACGTTCATGGAGTCTGCTAACGCCGCACTTCTGAAGAGTGTTTATGGCACAGAGAATGTCACCATCTCCAAGGCTAAGGGTATGGAGAAGATCAAGCTTGTGGAGAACGCTGACGCGCTTCCGCATAACTCCTACACCTTTGAGATTAAGGGCGCTGAGGACGCGAAGATTCGCGTGTTTGCCCCTGATGCTCAGGTCACCAGTGTTGGTGATGTGACGTTCGTGAAGAACGATGCCATCAAGTATGAGGTTGAGCTTGAGTGCTTCGCGGATGAGAACAATGTGAAGCTGTACCAGTTCATTGACCGCAAAGCCGATGCTGAAGAGGGGGCGGAGGCCTCTCCGTCTTATAGTTTTAACCTGGCTGGGGCTACAGGCGGCACGTACAAGATTTCCGTTGGGTCTAAGAAGACCGGGGACCTCCAGCACAACGACTCGGCTGAGACTGTGAAGCAGAAGCTTGTTGCTGCTGGTGAGGCAAAGGCCAACGTTACCGGTAGCGCTTCCAGTGGCTTCACGATCACTGGTGTTTCGGCTAAGCCGACTGTTGACGGTTCCAAGCTTACCGGTGAGTCCTTCCCAGCCACATCAGTGACTGTTTCTTAACCGTCGGATGGCCCCGTGGAATACGGGAGACGCCACGGAGCCACACCCAATAGTCTCCCCATCATTTCCCATAACAAGAAAGGTTTCCCATCATGGCTCTCGAAAAGTTCCACTTCACCTCCTCCGAAGGCGTAGAAATCACCGTCCCATACTTCAAGGACGCTGTCCTACGTAAGGAAATGCGCAAGGTTCAGAAGCTCGCGAAGGAAGCAGGCGGCTTCGAAAACCTCGACGATGATGTTCTATATGAAGCTGCGAAGCTCGACCAGTCGACCATCGACGCTCTCGATGAGATGACGCTGCGTGATTATGAGGATTTCAACGCCCAGTGGACGGAGGCGTCTAAGACGGGGGAATCCTCAGCCTCCTAGAGGCGTGTGACACTGATGAAGAGTTCCGCGAAGCCTTAGAGTACGATTTTCTGTGCTTGGGGCTTCGTCTTCGTTGGGTGGGCGATGACGATCACGATGTTTCATACCGTGATCTGTTGACGATCGCTCATCAAGCGCCGCGCAGTTCGGCTGTGATGCGCAACCTTGACCCGGACTTTTACCAGTGGGGATTGCAGGAGCATCTTTTGGCATCGATTGCTGACGCTGTTCGCACGGTTAACTGGCAGCTCGGTGGCGAGGAAAATAAACGCCCTGAGCCGTTGTTGCGGCCAGGTGTTGCGGGCTATGAGTCACTGAATCAGCAGTTTGAACCGTCGGAGATAATAGAAGAACCTGCTGAGCGCGTCACACAGATGGAGATGTTTGAAAACCCCGACGCTTCGGGCACGTTCTACGGTGTTGCGACACCAATTGATGAACTTAACGAGTGGCTTGGGTGGACAACGGAACGTGAAGAACCGGCTGTGTTGTCGCGTGATGAACTCATCGTCGCTGATTACGCGGCAGGTGTTGGGACTTATCGGGTCCTTGGTGAGAAATACGGGGTGTCTGCATCAACGATCGGAAGGATCGTGCGCGCCCACACATAACGACAGGAGGGCGAAGCAATGGCAGTAAATGCAGCGATTGCTAACGCATGGATCAGTATCGTTCCTGACACCTCGGGAATCGCACCAGGAATTAAATCAGCGCTAAGCAACCTCGACTCGGTGGGCAAGTCTGCTGGGCAAGGCCTCGGGTCTAGCATGGCCGGTGGCTTGTCCAAGGAGATGTCGAAGAACGCCACCGGTGCTGGCAAGGACGCTGGCGCGGCGCTGGGTAAGGCTATGGACGATGCGATGTCTAAGGCGGCATCGCACCTTGGCAACAGTGCCGATGATGGGCTGAAGAAAGCAGCGCGTAAGGCCGGCACTGGGTTTGGCGCTGAGCTTAACGACGCTGTTGAGAAGTCAACGAGCGGGTTAGGTCGCACCCTTGCCTTCGGTGGTGTTATTGGTGCTGTTTCGTCGCTGACAACCAGCGCGATCGGCGCTATCCGTGGTCTTGCGGGTGAGGCCGTAGCAGCGTCCGACGCTACGGATAAGTTTAAGAAGACACTGGATTTCGCAGGTCTTGATATCGGAAAAATTGACGAGCTGACGGTTAAAGCCCGCGCCTATGCCGATGCTACCGTGTATGACCTTGGCGATATTCAGAACATGGTCGCACAGCTCGCAGCTAACGGTGTGAAAGACTACGACCAGCTTGCAGAAGCCGCAGGCAACTTGAACGCTGTCGCCGGTGGCAATGCTGAAACGTTCAAGTCTGTGGGCATGGTGATGACCCAGACCGCAGGTCAGGGGAAGCTCACCACGGAGAACTGGAACCAGCTGACTGATGCTATCCCCGGTGCTTCTGGAAAAATTCAAGAAGCCCTGCTGAAAGCCGGCGCGTTCACAGGTAATTTCCGTGACGCGATGTCTGATGGCGAAATCACGGCTGAGGAATTCAACGCAGCGGTGATGGAGATTGGTTCGCAGCCAATCGCAGTGGAGGCGGCCAAATCCACCGAGACTTTCGAAGGTATGATCGGCAACCTTCAAGCTGCGATTACGGGCAATTTGGCTGATGCGATGAATCAGTTGAAGCCGGAGATCGGGGCGCTGGTCAACGGGTTTACTAAGGTATCGGAGTCTGCCCTTCCGAAGGTTGTTGATGGCATCAAGTTCATGGCGGACGCGCTGTCCCAGACGAAGATGTTCTTGAAGGAAAACCATGATTGGCTTGTTCCTGTTGCTGCTGCGGTAGGGACACTGACCGGAGCGCTGACGCTGCTTGTCGTGCAGCAGAAAGCATTTGCATTTTACCAGTCGGTTATGGCTGCTGGTGGGATAATTAAGTGGTTCCAAGAGTTGACGAACGTCACGAAGGCTCAAGCTGCGGCACAGACGGTTCTTAACGCTGTGACTGCTGCAAATCCGTTCGCGCTTATTGCGATTGCTATTACCGCGCTTGCTGCTGGCCTGTATGTGTTTTTCACGAAGACAGAGACCGGACGGGAACTGTGGCAGAAGTTCACTGACGGACTAAAAGCAGGGTGGGAAGACATCAAAGATGCCTTTAACAGTGGGGTTGAGTTTGTTACTGGTCTTTGGGATGGACTTGTTACGAAGATCCAGTCTTTTTCTGGTTTTTTTGATGCCTTAAAGGTTGCTTTCTCTACGGGGTGGCAAATAATCAAAGACATATTCGCTACTGCTTGGCTAGCGCTTGTGGCCGTGTTCACTGGCCAGTGGAATGAAATCCCTGAGATTATCTCTGCCGGGTGGGCGGCGATAAAGGCGCATTTTTCCGATGGTGTTGAACGGGTCAAAACATTTGTTGTCGATATGGCCGCAAACCTGTTTTCCAAATTCTCGGATATTAGAAGCGGTACTGTGGCTAAAGTTTCAGAGCTCGTCGAGGCAGTTAAACAGAAGTTCTCCGATATGCGTGAAAACGTTGTTGGAACAGTCAAGGAACTGCCTGAGAAGATTAAGGGATTTTTCTCTGACGCCGGAAAGTGGCTGGTTAACGCTGGCCGTGACGTGCTCAACGGGCTGTGGGACGGCCTTAAACAAAAATGGGCAGATGTTAAAAACTGGCTTGGCGGTGTGAAAGACCACATCACTGGTGTGTTTAATCGTGCCTCGTCCGGGGCGCGTTCACAGATCGGTGTGGCGCACGCTAACGGCAGTGTGGTTCGCTACTACGCCAACGGTGGGATGGAGAAACATATTGCTCAGATTGCGCCTGCTGGTTCGTGGCGTGTGTGGGCTGAGCCAGAAACCGGCGGCGAAGCCTATATCCCGTTGGCACAGTCGAAGCGTGCTCGGTCAACGGCGATTCTTGCCACGGTCGCGGACAAGTTCGGGCTCACGCTGACGGGCCGCGATGGGCAGGCGTTACCTGCTTCTGCTGGCCGGTATGTGGCTGCGTCGGGCAATGCGTTCGCTAACGGTGGCATTGTATCCCCCGATGATCTGCTTCGTTTTGCCAAAGGCCAAACAGTGAACGGTGTATCTGCTAGCCGCTCGCTTGAGGGCGCCCCATATGCGTGGGGAGGGTCGAACTGGGGTGATTGCTCTGGTGCGATGAGTCAGTTCGCGGCTGCTGCTAGTGGTGCCGCTGATTGGCTCACTCGAAAGTTTGCGACCATGTCCCAAGGGGCGTGGGCACGTGCCAATAATTTCAAGTCCGGTCTTGGTTCTGGTGCTCGCTTTGCTATGGGCTTCTTCAACGGCGGGCCTTATGGTGGGCATACTGCTGGAACGATCTTCTGGGCTGACGGCAGCCGCGTCAACGTCGAAATGGGCGGCGGTCGAGGCAATGGCCAGATTGGCGGCGCTGCGGCGGGTGCTGATGCCCCGCAGTTCACTGATAGGTATTGGATCCCCTTGGCTGGTGGGGTAGGTGGTCAGTTTGATCAGATCGCTTCCACGTCTGTTGATGGTGTTACAACCGATTCTGGGGCGAAGATTGACTGGGGTGAAGCTGACTCGCTGGCTTCGGCGTGGGAGTCGGAGAATAAACGGCGGGCACGTATCAACAAACTGGGCCTGCCGTTTAAGGTTTATGACACCGGCGGTATCCTCGGACACGGTGGGGTAGCGATGAACCTTTCCGGTAAACCGGAGGTCATCATCAACAACAACCAACTGTCGGCTATCAATAAGCTGGCTAATAACGTTGGTGCGTTGGTGCAGCGTATCGGTTCGAGTATTGGCGCTTTTGGTGCCACGGCTGGGATTAAAGATGTGCTTGGTGTGGCGAAGATGGCCGGTTTTGGCCAAATCGTTGAGTACATTGAGCCGACTGTCAACGCGTTTGAGAAGCTGCAAGACTCGCTAATTGTTCAGCAGGATGCCGCGTCGGCTGTTGTGCAAGCTGAGGGTAATTTGTCGGCTGCGCGTAAAAATGGTGATGTGGCTGCGGTTGCTCAGGCTGAGCAGGATTTGGCTAAGGCGCGTGGCGTTGCTATGCAGGCCGCTAAGGCTACTGGTCTTGCCCAGATTGAATTGATGGTCACGATTGCTCAGGCAATCGGCAAGATTTTCAAGAAGATTTGGGAAGGCCAGGTCAAGGCCCAAGTTGGTGTGAAAAACGCCATCGCCGATTCGCTCAAGGCGGTACAGGAGTGGGGTGCCCTAGTGGCACAGCAACGTGAAACCGTCTCCAAACTGCAGCAACAGGTCGTGAATGCTCAGATTGCGTTAACAAAGGCAACATGGAGTACACGTCTGGCTCAAGCCGATCTTGCGCGCACACAGCTTGAGGGAGTTAAGTCGGTAGCACAGGCTGAGGCTAAGCTCCAGGCTGAACGTGATCGCTTGGCCCGTAAGGGGTCTATGCATTGGAATGATATGTCCCTCGCATATGATCGCTACCGCCATGCGGAACGCCAGGGGATGGCTGACCGTCTCGGTGATTATGTTCGGGCCACGCCGGAAATTCTGGCGCTTGAGCATGAAGTTAATGCTGCGAAGCTTTCCGCCATGGCGAAGCAGTATAAGGCTGCGTTGGCGGGGCTTGAGGCTTCACACGCTCAGCAGATGGCTGCATTGAATTTGGCACAGTCGCAGTTGCAGTTGGCTCAGCAGTCGGCGCAGTTGGCGCAGATGCAAAAGTCCTATTTTGGGATGAGTCAAGGCGGTGCGTTGACTGGCGCTAATACTGCGAGGTTGTACGAGGAGAAGGCTAAAGCTGAAGGTAGAGCGAATCGTGGTTTCTTTGGCTGGTTAGGATCGTTCTTGACGAATCCTCTTGGCACGTTGAAGTACGCGTTTGGTGGAGGCAAGAAGGCTGATGCTGATTATGCGCGGTTCTTAAATTCTGAGATCGCACGCCGTACTGCTGCTGGCAAGGGCCTCTCACAGACGATGGATCCTGCTTTGGAAGCGCAGGTTCGCAAGCTCTTTGCGATGGGGCTTAACGAGCAGGCGCAGAATCTGATCCGGTCGTCTGCACTTGGTGCACCGCAGCGGGCTTTGGACGAGGCTAAAGAAGATCAAATGCTGCTAGCTATGAAGCAGCAGGAAGAGGCGCTGAAAGCTTCTCAGAAGCGGCTTGCCGCGTTGGCTGAGTTTGAAAAGAAGGCTCAGTCGCTTCGTGAGAAAGCAGCAGCTGCTGAAGCTGGCGCAGCGTCACACCAGTATTCGGCTGACGCTTTGCGTGAGAAGAATCCTGCTGTTAAGGCGGCAACGGAGGCTCTGGCGCGGTTCGAGGCTGGTCGGGCGCGTGATTATGCGGCGTCTGCTCGCGGTGAGAAGACGGTTCTTAACCTGACGGTCCCCGAGCAGGAGTTGTACACCAAGGAGCAGTTTGATGCTTTATTGAAGATGGTGGAAAAGATTCCTGGCATTGAACTTCGGTTGAAGCGGATTGAGGCGCCAAGGCGCCCGTCTGCTTCTGAGGTGATGGCGGGGACTGTCTTGTAGGTCGCTCAGATGAGAGGTGTAGATAGTGTCAAAAACATTGGTGTGGGTTGGTGCAGATGGGGTCGAATGGCCTTTGACCGGTGCTGAAATCCGAGGTGTTTTTGTGGAGTCCCGTACCGTTGGTGATTTCACTGGAGTACGTGAGATCACGTCTACATCTCTCATTGGGGTTACTGGTGAACGTGTTGGTGCCCACGACGGGGAAATCAAACCGATTGAGTTTGAGCTTGGGCTGGTGTTTTCTTCGGCTACGAAGTTTGGACATCATGGCGACCCGTCCGAGCTTTTTCATGACTTTTGTAGGGGGTGCTCCTCTCGCAAGAAGGGGTATTTGAAGATTGTGGATACGTTGCATCCTACGGTGGGTTTGCCGTGTGTGGTTTTGAAGGTGCCCGTGCTGGAGCAAATCAATAAGCGCCAGGGGGCGTTTCGTGGGGTGTTTAAGTTTTATTGTGATAGCGGGTTGTGGGTGGTTCCACTTTCGGAGGGGACGCAGCGTATTGTCACTGTGACGAATTTTGGTGAGTCTACGATATACCCGAAAATCAGGTGGAAGGGGCTAGGCGGCGAAGTACAAACCCCATCGGGTTCAACTTTCATTCTCCCACGCGTGGATGATTGGCGTGTTGTGTCGCTGGTTCCTAAAGGCTCTGGCGAAGTACTTGATCTTGCTGGGGTTCTTGATGAACCACTGTGGAAGAAGATTCGTGGGCAGGTTGTTTTTGAGGGGGTGCCCGTGGATGCTAAGCGCACGTATATGATTCCGGAGGGTGCTGAGCTTATTTGGGAAGTGGGGGTTTTGTCACCATGGCTGTAGATAAGTTTTGGGAGCAGGTACAAAAACACAGTGCCCAGAAGATCAAAGATGAAGGCCGGTGGGTGTGCCTCGCTGATGAGAATTGGAAGCCTATTTGCGATATGCCGACGTTGATTGATTGCAATGCACGTTCGGTACGTCTATCGGCTTCGGATATTGAATTGTCTACGCCCGCTTCGTCGAATGGTATCCCGCATATGGTGGTGGATGAGCTTATCGCCGAGAATCTTGGGGTATTTTCGGAGCGGGGAACGATTGAGCCGAATATGTCCGCAGCGCGAAATATTATTGTGCAGACGGCTGGTAGCCGTTCCCGACAGGCGTATTTTATTTCTCATACGCTTGCTTCTGGGCGGGGGGACGTTCCGGAGACTATTGCCCCTTCTGGTCAAGATTTGATTGGGTTGTTGGATGTTACGCCGTGCCCGTCAGTTCCTCGCAAGTGGGGTAAGGAGCCTATGAAATGGTGGGAGCAGGACGCTGGGGGTAGGTATTCGAAGCCACGTTTTTATGGTGCTGTGGAGATGGCTGATTCTTTGGACGGTTACACCATGAATGGCCCTGCCGTGCAGGTTATTAAGACGTTGGTGCAAGATTCTGTTGATGCATTGTGTAGGCAGATGGGGTGGGATAAACCCCATATTGTTGTTGACTGGTCAACATCAGATGAGTCGGATGAGATTTTCATCCGACTGAGCGATCAGACTGTGTGGGGGGCTATTGCCGACCCCGCACGTATTAGTGGAGTGACTGTCACAACGTGGCTATGGTTCCCCGGTGATGATCCTATTTTGGTGCGCCCAGCATACAAACAAGAACCTGTTTTGAGGTCTTTTGACCATCCTATTTGTGTAGTGCGTGTCGAAAAGTCTAGGGAGATCGAGTAATGCCTTTACCTGCGCTTATTGCCGACGGCGGCGAGTTGACTGTTGTGCGCCGGCTTGCCTTTTTTGTTTATGGTTACTGGGATGTTGATTGGCCTGACGATTTTGAACCCCCCAAACTTGAGGAAGGGTTACGCCTCGGCTATGTAGGACGGCTGAACGAGTCTGATCCTGGTCTTTCAGCGCGTCGTTTTATCCGTGAAGACGTTTCCATCACGGCAACTAACGGCCATGCTGAACCACTCGAGTTGGGCACATCGAACGTTGAAGAAATTTTTGACACTGCGGTCTCTAAGGCTAGTGGCGAGGTCTTTTTCGAGAAGGACATCACGAATGCTGGCCTTGGCAGGCTTCGCCCTTTGACTGATTTTTTCGTAGGCGATCGCGTCCCCGTATTTCTATGGGGGCGTATTTTGACCGGACAGCTAATTACTGCGATTGATTGTATTGGCACGGCGACGGAGCCTGTCGGCTATCGCGTACACGTTGGTGGCCAGGTTTTGGGCGATGCGGTTGCCCGCGCACGCCAAAAGAAGGATATGCAGCGTGATATTGCTGCGGAACGTCGTGCACGTTTGCGCGATGTGGGTGGGGTGTCGTCGGCGGCGTCCGCAGCCAAGGATGCAGCAAAGGTTGCTGATCGGAAGGCCGAGGGCGCTGACGCGAAAGCGGTAACAGCGCAGGAAACTGCCGAGGACGCTCTGGCGAAGTGGCGGCAGCAAAAAGACCAGCTGGATAAAGTCCAATCTGAGCTGATCCGCAAGAACACTGAATGGAACCGGCTCCAAGACGTAGGCTTGAAAGAATTGGAATCACAGCAAGCGGCGATGAAAAGATACGTCGAGCTGAGCAAGCCGGGTATGGTGACTGCGGATTCGTGGACTCCGGTGCAGGCTGGCCCTGTACAGGTCTCATACCCCGCACGGAATAGAATCCAGCTCTACCTCAGGCCCTCCAATACTGTCGTGGGCGCGTCGGTGCTAGGAGTAGCACGCGTCAAAGCCTTGTCCGGGTATTCATCCTCATTCACGGTGGAGATTAACGCCGGCGAAACGGTAACCCCCCGCGTAGGAAGCTTTGAAGCTTTCCAACAAGTGTCGGTCACAGTACACCCGATCGTCGATTTCGCAGCGATTTTGAAAGAAGAACGAAGAAAGAGAGGACTACAACAATAATGCCTGCTGTTCAAGGAAAATTATCCACGATCACCAATCAGCCCTCAAGGATTAAGGAGGTGTGGCTGCGCCCTGCTGCCACCCGCCCGGGGGATGGTGAGTTGATTGTGGATGAGCCGGTGCGCATCACTGTCGATGAGCATGGTGAGTTCACGGCGACTATCGCGCCGGGTGCTGCTGTGCTGGTGTTGATTGGCACGGATTTTATGGCCCGTGAATCGATCCCTCTACTGATCCATGAGGGTACTGCCACGATTCGGCAGGCGGTGGAGGATGCGAAAGATTTCACCCCTGATGTGCATGACAGGCTAGCGGAGTTGGCTGATCAGGTGGCTCGTGGTGTGAAATCCACGGGTGAGGCGGTGAAGTCTGTGGCTGCTGATCGTGAGAAGGTTGAGGCTGCTGCGGAGGCTGTGGAGGCCTCGTCGGCTGCTGCGAAGGCTGCTGAGGCCTCGGTATCGTCGGCGTGGCAGCAGGTCAAGGCTCGGCTTGCTCAGTGGGAGGAACGCGTCCAGCAGCTTGATAGGTGGCAGCCACAATACGAGTGGTTGAAAGAGCATGCTGAGACTTCTTTTGCTGTGGTGCAAGAAAAGATCACCCAAGCCACACAGCAGATCGTGTCGCAGGTCAGGAGTGATGCTGAAGCGGTCAGGCGGGATGCTGCGACGGCGGGGCAGCATTCTTTGAAAGCGCAGGCCGCGGCGAAAACAGCAGAATCCGTAGCAACGTCGGCGGTCGATGCTGTGGTGAAAAAAATTCTTGACGGTGCACCACAAGCCTATGACACGCTGAAAGAGGTTGCGGACGAGCTTGCGTCTCAGAAGAGTGTTGCGGCCGCGCTGATCAATCAGCTTTCCGAGAAAGCGTCACAAGCGGAGGTGGCGACGCTTGCCCAGAAAATCACGAATTTGGGTATTGATGGGGTTCGTGGGTTGGCTGAGGCTTTGGCCGGTAAGGCAAGTTCCTCGCACACCCACAACAAGGGTGAGATTACAGGGCTTGAAGACGATCTAACTAAGGTTAGTCAGCTGGAAGAGAAGTATTCCACGATTGAGACTGAGATTGGTAAAAAGGCTGGAAAAGACGAGATTGCCGGCATGGCCACCAAGTCCGAGGTACAGAAGCTACAGGACGCGGTGAACGCTGCCCCGAAGATCCAGGTGGTTTCGAGTATGCCGAAGCGTCCAGATCACAATACTATCTACGTGGTTCGGTGATTGGTGATGGGTGGTATGAAAGTCGGGGGTGAGACCCCCAGAGAAATTTTCTACGGGAGCACTCCGGTAAAAGAGGTGTACTACGGCGATACGAAGGTCTGGCCCGAGATCACAGAATGGGAGCTCGGAAAGTACTATAACCCCGGTGATGTAGTCGAGTATAACGGTGGGGTTTACCGATCCGTGAGGGCCCATGCTTCAACCCGACTAAGGTCACCCCAAAACCCGGTGTACTGGAAATACCTTGGACGGGCGTAAGACCCGAACCCGGAAACGTCGTTTTTCTGTGGCTGAGGATCGACATTGAGTTATCCCCGCACCCGCATAGGGTGCATTTTTTATGCCCCCACCAATCCGGTGAGGGCTTTCTGTATGCCCAAGGAGCATAAAAATTGACGCTATTTGGCATAGACGTCTCCGAACACCAGTCGGGGATGAACCTGCTGCGTGCGGTGCGCGAATCCGATTTGTCTTTCGTGATCATGCGGACAAATGACGGCGATTATAGGGATCGCTGCTATCGCTCGCATGTGGATGATGCACGCAGGAGTACCGCAGCTCTCGCCGCCTACACCTACCTGCGTAACCCCAGTGAGGGTTCCACGCTAAAAGCACAGGTGGATACGGCTCTAGCTGTGATGGGGGATCGCTGGCGGCTACCGATATGGCTGGACTGCGAGACAAACGCGGGGCTGACCATGGGGCATATCCGTGAGGTGAAGCGCCTCTTTGAGGCTGCTGGGATCACGGTGCTGGGGGTTTATTCCTATTGGCCGTGGTGGCAGCAGCACGGGGGCGACACCACCGAATTCGCACACCTGTGGGGTGCCGCATATCCGCGCACCAGCACGCTTCCACACACCGAATTGTATGGCGGCGACCAGCACCCCCAGTGGGATAAGTCCATGGGTGGCCGTCCCGTTGAGCTGTGGCAGTACGCGTCATCTGCGCTGGTATCCAGCTGGGTACGTGGCGTGGACGCTAACGCGTTTCGCGGCGATGTCACCCGCCTACAAGCACTTTTCAATAGTAGAAAGGAGGCGGTCGTGGAGAAAGTCCTCGACTACCCACGCTCACAAATCACACAAGACACCGGCTACTACTGTGGTCCTGCATCCACTCAGACAGTGGTGGCAGCGGCCACGGGGAAGATGATTCCCGAATCTGAGCTGGCTAGGAAACTCGGCACCACAATCAACGGTACCGACTACATTGGACAATTCCCAGCAGTGCTCAACGCGCTTGTCGAGGGTGGGGAATACACTCACCGTGACGTAGGTGCATACCCCAATCAGGAAGCAAAGAACGTCATCTGGGGTGAGATCACCAACTCAATCAACGCCGGTCGCGGTGTCATCGCAAACATCGTGGCCCCACCATCAAACTATCCCAAGGCGGTTCCCCCGTCCACGATCAGCCCCACCTACGCCGGCGGAACCGTCTACCACTACATCGCGGTGATGGGCTACTCCGACGCGGGCGGCCGCAGACTCTGGATCGCCGACTCGGGCTTCTACCCCTACGGATACTGGATCGGCTTTGATCAATTCTGCACGCTGATCGTCCCCAAGGGGTACGCCTATTCAAAGACAAAAATCCGGATCAAGCAGGAAAAACATATGGATATTGATCTTCAGAAACTCACTTTTGAGCAGCTCGCAGGCGCGGGCCGCGACAACAAAGGCAATCCCACTTTCAACGGCTGGGACATGGAAAGTCTCAAGGGCATTGCTGAGAAAAAGCTCGCTGAAAAGGGCTCGCTGACACTTGTGGAAATGCTGGTCATGGTCTTTTTCGCCCAGCTTGAGCAAGGCGAGGCCATTAAGCGTATCAACGCACAATTGGAAGGAAAATAACTGTGAAAAAGTTTAATGTCAAGTCCGCGTGGGTTCAGCGTAAGCTCATCTACGGTGCGCTAGCCGTCGCACTCGGCGTGGCCGTCGCTTTCGGGATCATCACCCAAGAGCAGGCAGACGGGGTGACCGCTAACCTCGATTCGATTATCGGTGTGCTCGCGTCATTGTCTTTGGCGCTTGCGTCTGCGAAAACCCACGAAGGGTCTGATGACAAGACCACAAAAGGCGATCTAGACGCGGCGCTCAAGAAGATTGACCGTCTATCCGAGGCTGTACAAAACGTTGTCAACAACGCCGGACGGGGCGACGAGCCGAGGCCAGAAACACCCGGCGCGCCGTTCGGATCTATCTACCCACAGGGGTGAGTGGTATGCAGTTTCTTGGTAGGGCGGTGCGGTCTACGCGTGCTGGTCTGCTGATTTTGGCGACCTCTGCGATGCTGCGCGCCTACTCGTACACACCGTGGAAGGTTAATCAACAACGATCTCCGGTGCACTGGCTCGAGTCGTTGACAACCCCGGTGGTATGGGGCGGGGTCTGGGCTGTCATTGCCTTTATGCTGGTCGTGGCTATTTTTTGCCAGAGGGTCATACCTGTGGCTGTTGGCTTGATCGTCTCTATGCATGCCGCGTGGTGTCTGTCTTTTACGTGGCAGACGCTGATTGGTGAGTCTCCTAGGGCGTGGGTGACTGCGATTAGCTATGGGTCGACCTCGCTGCTGGTGCTGTGGGCGTTTTCTCGCGCCTACCCCACGGTGAGGATTGATCTGGGTGATCGGAGGGAGGATCCCCGTGGAGGAGTTGACTAACCCGATCCTGAATTTTCTGCTCGGTGGTGGGCTGGTCGCGATCATTGGATATTTCACGGCCCGTGTCACAGCACGCGCCCAAAAGGAATCCGCTGAGGTGGAGGCTAAGGGCCCTGAGTGGCAGGCATATGTGCAGGAGATGAAAGATTGGACGAATGCTCAGCTGAAAGAACGGGATGTTTTGATCTCGAAACTTGAGGTGGAGGTGGGGGAGCTGCGGGAAAAACTGGAGGTGTGGAAAAGCCGCTACTATGCGGCGATTCACTACATCCGTACCCTGCATTTGAGTTTTCCCGATTCCCGCACGATGCACCCCGTCCCCGATGAGCTGGAACAAGACTTCTAAAAATAAGCCCCCTACTGGCGTAACTGCTGGTAGGGGGTCTTTTCTGCGTTTTACAGCTTCCGCACGGTGGGGCGTACTGGGGCATCCTCGGGGCCTTTCATAAAAGGCTGAATGAAAAGTGGTTTACGCTCCCCGCCGCTTTCGCTGCTGCAACTGTCCAAGATTAGGCTCCGCGGGGATCATGGAAATGAAAAGGTCGCGGAGTTCTGATGGGGTGCCGGTCCATGTCTCGTGGTCGGTGTGGATGCTGATTTTATTGCTCATGCCTAGAGCGTAGGCGCGACCGCGATATGTATATAGATGTATGTCGGTTGCGCATGTGCTTGGCACGGATTTGGCACGAAGGTCGGGCATCACAAAAGTTGAAGATGACTACCTGCGCGAATGTCTAAAATTCATGGAATCCCGGCAGCTCCACTATTAGGACGCTCATTTTGTATCAAAATGAGCGTCCGTTTTGTTGCCTGAGCGATGGGCGTTTTGGCTTGTCAAAGCGGGTTTTTGGGGTGTAAGAGTTGCTTTCCCTTAGACTGGCCGGCTTCGGTTATCGACGAGTTTCGCTGTTCGTGGAGGTGTGTAGGCTCGATTCAGGCTGAACCGCTAAAAAGTATGGCGGCCGCTAAAAAGTGTGCCTGGCGCTAAAAAGTGTGCCTGGCGCTAAAAAGTGTGCCTGGCGCTAAAAAGTGTGCCTGGCGCTAAAAGGTTCGCGGTTTAGAGGGCTGAATCGTATAAATGGCTAGGCTTCTGTGCTCATATCGCCGTCATCTTCGTGATTTTTGACTTGGTGGCGGAGTTCCCAGTAGAGAAGGTAGTGGGGTCATTCATGCATCGATACACGGCCAGCCCTAGGGATCCTTAACCGAGGTCGAGTTTGCCACCATGAACTGGGTTCACTGGTGGAATGCCACACGCCTCCACAAACCCCTCGGGCACCGAACCCCCGTTGAGATTATAAACAGTTACAATCAGACCCATACCACAAAGCTGGCACCTATTTAGGAAGCGGAACAAAACCTAGGACTCTTTAGCGTGAAGTGCCCTAGGTTTTGTTCCGTTTGAGTAGATGGGAAAATCTGGACCATGCCAAGAAAATTTGACCAGGATGCCAAGGATCGGGTGGTCCGTCTTGTTGAAGATCGCATTGTGGCAGAAAACATGTCGATACAAGCTGCCTGCCAGGCTGTGGTCCCAAAACTGGGCGTGTCGTGGCATACAGCCCGGCAGTGGACTCAGGCAGCTCGCCGCAACGGACACGCCCCCGAACGCCTGCCGGAGGATTTGGCCGCCGAAAACGCCAGGCTGCGCCGGGAGAATCAGGAACTCCGCGATACCAACGAGCTATTGAAAGCTGCATCGGCTTTTTTCGCGTCAGAACTCGGCCCAAAACGTTAAGAAATGATCCAGTTCATTGATACATATCGGGATCGTTTCACAGTCGAGTTCATCTGTACGACGTTGAAGCGCAATCGCGAAGGAGGCTTCATCTCCTCGCGTGGCTACCGTCAATCCAAAGCTCGTGGACTTAGTTCGCGGAGTCTGCGTGATGCTGCCCTGATTGAGCACATCTGTGTGGTCCATGCCGAAAACTACGGCGTCTACGGTGTACGGAAAATGTGGCACGCCCTTCGCCGCGAAGGTATCGGTGTTGGCCGTGAACAGACTGCCTGGTTGATGCGTTTGGCAGGAGTATCCGGCAAAGGTAAAGGTGGAGCGCCGATCACGACCCGCAAATCCAAGTCGCAGGATCTTCACCCTGATTTGGTCAACCGCGAATTCACAGCCTCCGGGCCGAACCGGTTGTGGGTGGCGGATATTACGTATGTGCGAACGCGTAAAGGATTCGTCTACACCGCGTTTGTCACTGACGTGTACTCTCGACGGATCGTTGGGTGGGCACTATCGGACTCGATGCGTACCGAGGCGTTGCCGCTGCAGGCACTCAATCAAGCGATCGAGTGTGCTGAGGAAACAACAGGTCTCATTCACCATTTAGATCACGGCTCGCAGTACGTCAGCGTTGTCTACAACGAGCGGCTTGCTCAGCACGGGATTGCCGCTTCTACTGGGACAGTTGGCGACTGCTATGACAATGGTCTGGCTGAAAACGTTAACGGCCCCTCACAAGAACGAGCTGATCCACACTCGCAGGTGGAATGACGTTGTTGAGGTCGAGATTGCAACGTATGAGTGGGTCAATTGGTGGAATGAGTCCAGGCTCCATCAGCGGCTGGAATACCGTACCCCGGCCGAGGTCGAATCAGAGTTTTGGGAAAGTCACCCGGTCCAAGAAAGAATAGAAAACAAGGCAAATGCCTAGGAACAAAACCCAGGGCACTTCAAAGTGACAGCCTTACTCGGGCGAAATGGTGCTGGGAAATCTACACTTTTCCGACTGCTTGCCGCATCGTGGAAGCCGAGCGCTGGAACCCTTACTCTCGACGGTAAACCGTATAGCTATGCTCGCTCGGGTCGAAACAGCATATGGCGAAATGTGCAGTTGGTTTTGCAGGAGCCCGATCACCAAATCTTTGCTACATCTGTTCGTGTTGAAGTCTCCTATGGTCCAATCAACCTGGGATTAGCGCCTGAAGAGGTCGAAATTCAGGTGCATGAAGCAATGGTTGCTACGGGTATTGACTAGTTAGCAGATAGAGCCCCGCATCATTTGTCTTTCGGTCAGCGTAAACGAGTGGTCCTAACAGGAGCGCTAGCAATGCGGCCTCGTATTTTGCTTCTCGACGAACCCTCCGCGGGCCTTGATCCCCGTAGGTACTGCAGAAGTAGTGAAGGTGATTAACCAGCTTCGTGACGACGGCATCGCGGTTGTGGTGTGTACCCATGATGTAGATCTTGCCTATCAAGTAGCCCAAAAAGTTGCGATCGTTGTCGAAGGGGCAGTCGAGGTTGGTGATCCAGACGCTATGTTGATGAACCACGATTTAATGACTCGCGCTCACCTCAACAGTCCGTGGGCGCCGTTGGTATCGCGCATTGTTGGACACAAAATTCACTCATTGAATGATGCTACAGGCATTGGTCGACTGAAACTCGCTACCTAAACCTGCAGATAGCTCTTCTACCTGCGTGTTTGTGTGTTTGTGTGAACGTGTGTAACTTATAGCGAGTCGCCGACGCTGAGAGGTTGTTCGGATTGGACAAAATTAGAAAAAGTGTTGATCCTGTTTGACTTTATGTTCATCAGGGGTTAACGTTTCATTCACCGCAATGTTCTGGTCATCATTGTGATGGTGGTTGGTGTTGTGTGATTGTGTTGTTTGAGAACTCAATAGTGTGCCAATGTACTTTTGGTTCCCATCTTTTTATGGGGTGGGGATCGGATAAGAAAAAGATATATGCAATGATGATGAACGTGATGTTGTCATACGGCCGGCAAGTGTGCCATGGCTTGTAAATAACATGATGGTTATTGTGAATTGTTGTGTTGGTGGTCATGATTATTTTTCCTCGTCAAAGGGATGATGGCCACGTTTTTGATAGAGCAAATCATTATTTTTTATTTTTTTGCCAGTCGCAGGCAATGTTGTGTTGTTTGTGGTGGTTTTTAGCCAGTTGGTTGGGCTTGTTCCAGCTTAAAAGGGTTGGTCTTTTGACTGATTTTTTATGGAGAGTTTGATCCTGGCTCAGGACGAACGCTGGCGGCGTGCTTAACACATGCAAGTCGAACGGAAAGGCCTAGCTTGCTAGGTACTCGAGTGGCGAACGGGTGAGTAACACGTGGGTGATCTGCCTCGTACTTCGGGATAAGCCTGGGAAACTGGGTCTAATACTGGATAGGACCATGCTTTAGTGTGTGTGGTGGAAAGTTTTTTCGGTACGAGATGAGCCCGCGGCCTATCAGCTTGTTGGTGGGGTAATGGCCTACCAAGGCGTCGACGGGTAGCCGGCCTGAGAGGGTGGACGGCCACATTGGGACTGAGATACGGCCCAGACTCCTACGGGAGGCAGCAGTGGGGAATATTGCACAATGGGCGCAAGCCTGATGCAGCGACGCCGCGTGGGGGATGACGGCCTTCGGGTTGTAAACCTCTTTCGCTAGGGACGAAGCTTTTGTGACGGTACCTAGATAAGAAGCACCGGCTAACTACGTGCCAGCAGCCGCGGTAATACGTAGGGTGCGAGCGTTGTCCGGAATTACTGGGCGTAAAGAGCTCGTAGGTGGTTTGTCGCGTCGTCTGTGAAATTCCGGGGCTTAACTCCGGGCGTGCAGGCGATACGGGCATAACTTGAGTGCTGTAGGGGAGACTGGAATTCCTGGTGTAGCGGTGGAATGCGCAGATATCAGGAGGAACACCGATGGCGAAGGCAGGTCTCTGGGCAGTAACTGACGCTGAGGAGCGAAAGCATGGGGAGCGAACAGGATTAGATACCCTGGTAGTCCATGCCGTAAACGGTGGGCGCTAGGTGTGAGGGTCTTCCACGACTTTCGTGCCGTAGCTAACGCATTAAGCGCCCCGCCTGGGGAGTACGGCCGCAAGGCTAAAACTCAAAGGAATTGACGGGGGCCCGCACAAGCGGCGGAGCATGTGGATTAATTCGATGCAACGCGAAGAACCTTACCTGGGCTTGACATATGCAGGATCGGCGTAGAGATACGTTTTCCCTTGTGGTCTGTATACAGGTGGTGCATGGTTGTCGTCAGCTCGTGTCGTGAGATGTTGGGTTAAGTCCCGCAACGAGCGCAACCCTTGTCTTATGTTGCCAGCATGTTATGGTGGGGACTCATGAGAGACTGCCGGGGTTAACTCGGAGGAAGGTGGGGATGACGTCAAATCATCATGCCCCTTATGTCCAGGGCTTCACACATGCTACAATGGTCGGTACAACGCGCTGCGAGCCTGTGAGGGTGAGCGAATCGCTGAAAGCCGGCCTCAGTTCGGATTGGGGTCTGCAACTCGACCCCATGAAGTCGGAGTCGCTAGTAATCGCAGATCAGCAACGCTGCGGTGAATACGTTCCCGGGCCTTGTACACACCGCCCGTCACGTCATGAAAGTTGGTAACACCCGAAGCCAGTGGCCTAACCTTTGTGGGAGGAGCTGTCGAAGGTGGGATCGGCGATTGGGACGAAGTCGTAACAAGGTAGCCGTACCGGAAGGTGCGGCTGGATCACCTCCTTTCTAAGGAGTTTTTATTGTTGGGTGACAGTTGTTGCCTGTTGTTTTTTTGTATCCGGGTGGATGCGTGTGACCCATGATGGTTTTTTCTCGCGCTGTGTGGTGTGAGGGTGTTGTGGTTGTTGTGTTTGTGGTTGTTGTGTGTTTTTTCTTGTTTGTGTGTGTTGGTGCGCTGTTGGGTGTCTGGGGCAACGTGGTTGTTCTGGTTGATCACTCACGTGGTTTTGTGTGGTGTGGCTGGTTGTGTGCTGGTTGTGCTGTCATGGGACCTTGTGGTTGGTGTGTTGTGTGAGAACTGTATAGTGGACGCGAGTAATCTTTATTCTTTAATTGTTCTTGGTGTTTTTGTTTGTTACATGTGTGTTGTTTGTGAAGGGCACACGGTGGATGCCTGGGCATTATGAGCCGATGAAGGACGTGTAAGGCCGCGATAGGCCTCGGGGAGTTGCCAATAGAGCGTTGATCCGAGGGTGTCCGAATGGGGAAACCTGGCCATGGTTATGTGTGGTTACCCATCAGTGAATGTATAGCTGGTGTGGGGGTGACGCGGGGAAGTGAAACATCTTAGTACCCGTAGGAGAAGAAAATAATTAATGATTCTGCTAGTAGTGGCGAACGAACGTGGATGAGGCTAAACCGTATGCGTGTGATACCTGGCAGGGGTTGCGTGTGTGGTGTTGTGGGGCGTTGTTGGAGGAGGCTGCCGGCTCCTCGCTTGTGTATGTGTGTGTTAGCGGAAGTGGTTTGGAATGGCCTGCCGTAGTGGGTGAGAGTCCCGTACGTGAAAGTGCATGCATGTGAGTGGATGATGTTCCCGAGTAGCAGCGGGCTCGTGGAATCTGCTGTGAATCTGCCGGGACCACCCGGTAAGCCTAAATACTTATGATGACCGATAGCGGATTAGTACCGTGAGGGAATGGTGAAAAGTACCCCGGGAGGGGAGTGAAATAGTACCTGAAACCGTGTGCTTACAATCCGTCAGAGCCTTTTTTGTGGGGTGATGGCGTGCCTTTTGAAGAATGAGCCTGCGAGTCAGCGGCATGTCGCGAGGTTAACCCGTGTGGGGTAGTCGTAGCGAAAGCGAATCCTAATGAGGGTGTTTGTTAGTGGCATGTTCTGGACCCGAAGCGGGGTGATCTACCCATGGCCAGTGTGAAGCAGCTGTAAGAGGTTGTGGAGGCGCGAACCCACTTAGGTTGAAAACTGAGGGGATGAGCTGTGGGTAGGGGTGAAAGGCCAATCAAACTCCGTGATAGCTGGTTCTCCCCGAAATGCATTTAGGTGCAGCGTTGTGTGTTTCTTGCTGGAGGTAGAGCTACTGGTTGGTTGAGCGGGACTACAATCTTAGCAATGTCAGCCAAACTCCGAATGCCGGTAATGTTAAGCATGGCAGTGAGACTGCGGGGGATAAGCTCCGTTGGTCGAGAGGGAAACAGCCCAGATCGCCGGTTAAGGCCCCTAAGGGTGTACTAAGTGGAAAAGGATGTGGGATCGCGAAGACAGCCAGGAGGTTGGCTTAGAAGCAGCCATCCTTGAAAGAGTGCGTAATAGCTCACTGGTCGAGTGGTTCTGCGCCGACAATGTAGTGGGGCTCAAGTACACCGCCGAAGCCGCGGCAGTCAGCATTTTTTGTTGGTTGGGTAGGGGAGCGTCGTGCACTGCTGTGAAGCACCTGGGTGACTTGATGGTGTGGAGTGTGTGCGAGTGAGAATGCAGGCATGAGTAACGAATGAAAAGTGGAAAACTTTTCCGCCGGATGACTAAGGGTTCCTGGGTTAAGCTAATCTTCCCAGGGTGAGTCGGGACCTAAGGCGAGGCCGACAGGCGTAGTCGATGGATAACCAGTTGATATTCTGGTACCCGTGTATGTGCGCCCAGTGGTGAATCAGTGGTACTAACCATCCATGGATCTTCTGGTCATGCTTTTTGTGTGGTTGGTGGTGATGTGCGTGGGATCTTCGTTGGTAGTAGCCAAGTGATGGGGTGACGCAGTGAGGTAGCTGAGCCATGTAGTGGATTGTGGTGTAAGCGTGTGGCCCGTGGCATAGGTAAATCCGTGTCGCATAGTGGGTGAGGCGTGATGCGTAGACCTTTGTGGTTGATGTTGGTGATCCTGTACTGTCGAGAAAAGCCTCTAGCGAGTGCATATATGGCCCGTACCCATAACCGACACAGGTGGTCAGGTAGAGAATACTAAGGCGATCGGGTGAACTGTGGTTAAGGAACTCGGCAAATTGCCCCCGTAACTTCGGGAGAAGGGGGACCATTGCTGGTGACCGACGTGGTTGAGCTGGTGGTGGTCGCAGAGAATAGAGGGAAGCGACTGTTTATTAAAAACACAGGTCCGTGCGAAAACGTGGAAGTTGATGTATACGGACTGACGCCTGCCCGGTGCTGGAAGGTTAAGAGGACCTGTTAGGGCATTGTTGTCCGAAGCGGAGAATTTAAGCCCCAGTAAACGGCGGTGGTAACTATAACCATCCTAAGGTAGCGAAATTCCTTGTCGGGTAAGTTCCGACCTGCACGAATGGCGTAACGACTTCCCTGCTGTCTCAACCACAGGCCCGGTGAAATTGCAGTACGAGTAAAGATGCTCGTTACGCGCGGCAGGACGAAAAGACCCCGGGACCTTCACTATAGCTTGGTATTGGTGTTTGGTTCGGTTTGTGTAGGATAGGTGGGAGACTGTGAAGTGGTCACGCTAGTGGTTGTGGAGTCGAAAGTTGAAATACCACTCTGATCGGATTGAGCACCTTAACCTTGGCCCATGATCTGGGTTGGGGACAGTGCCTGGTGGGTAGTTTAACTGGGGCGGTTGCCTCCTAAAATGTAACGGAGGCGCCCAAAGGTTCCCTCAGCCTGGTTGGCAATCAGGTGGTGAGTGTAAGTGCACAAGGGAGCTTGACTGTGAGACTGACAGGTCGAGCAGGGACGAAAGTCGGGACTAGTGATCCGGCATCTACTTGTGGAAGTGGTGTCGCTCAACGGATAAAAGGTACCCCGGGGATAACAGGCTGATCTTCCCCAAGAGTCCATATCGACGGGATGGTTTGGCACCTCGATGTCGGCTCGTCGCATCCTGGGGCTGGAGTAGGTCCCAAGGGTTGGGCTGTTCGCCCATTAAAGCGGCACGCGAGCTGGGTTTAGAACGTCGTGAGACAGTTCGGTCTCTATCCGCCGCGCGCGTTGAAACTTGAAGAAGGCTGTCCCTAGTACGAGAGGACCGGGACGGACGTACCTCTAGTGTGCCAGTTGTCACGCCAGTGGCAGGGCTGGTTGGCTACGTACGGGAGGGATAACCGCTGAAAGCATCTAAGCGGGAAGCCTGTTTTGAGATGAGGTTTCTTTTGAGGTTCCCTCTAGACTAGGGGGTTGATAGGCCAGATCTGGAAGCGTAGTAATGCGTTAAGGTGACTGGTACTAATATGACCGAGTAATAACATTGTGTAACGAGCAAAAAGAATAATAAAGCATTATGGACATCTCACCCCTTTTTTTTGTGTGGGTGATGGTTTGAATGAATAAAAGTGTTGCTTGCGTCTGCTGTGCAGTGTCTGGCATGGCATGCCAGTCGCCGTGGGTGGTTGGTTGTGTGTGTTGGTGGTTATTGTGTCGGGGGTACGCCCGGTCCCTTTCCGAACCCGGAAGCTAAGCCCGATTGCGCTGATGGTACTGCACCTGGGAGGGTGTGGGAGAGTAGGTCGCTGCCAACCTAAAACTTAAAAAATAATATGGGGTTGTGGTGGCGTGAAACATTATGTGTGTTTCACACCACCACAACCCCCCTTTTTTGCCCACGCTAAGGGGGGCGGGTTGGTGTTTGTCGTGTTCTCGTGTTCGTGACTACGTAAATCCATGCTCGGGGGCTTGGGTGTGGGTTTGGGGTGTGGGGGTTTTCGTGATCACGGATTCGTGGTCATGGATTCGTGGTGGTGGGTGCGAGAACACGTATAGGACCACCAGGACCATTAGCCCTACGATGCTGAGCTATTGTTTTGCGCGTTGTATCGCGGTGATGAGTGGTTGGATAGCGATGGCCCATCCTGTTTTCCACCCTGTCACACACAGTGTTTTGGCTGCAGAGGACACTGTGATGGTTCTGTCGCGCATTCCTTGGTAGGTGGCGATTGGGCGGTGGGTAGAGTCGTCGAAAAGCATGTGTTCGTAGACTTCGTCGCTTACTACGATGAGGTCGTGGTCGTTGGCTATCGTGCATAGCTCGCGGATCGCTGCTTCGTTGAATATTGCGTCGGTGGGGTTGTGCGGAGAGTTGACGATAATCATTCGGGTGCGCGGTGTAATGGCATCGCGTAGTGCGGATATGTCCAGATCCCAAGAATTATCTTTGGGCGCTAACGGGACTGCGATGCGGTTGGCTCCTGCCAATGCGATCGCGGCTGCATAAGAGTCGAAGTAGGGTTCGAGGACGATCACGTCTTCGTGTGGCTCCACAAGGCCGATAATGGCGGCGGTGAGGGCCTCTGTGGCCCCAACGGTGATAAGGACTTCGGTGTCGGGGTCTACATCCATGCCGTAGTAGTCGCGTTGATGCCTACCAACGGCCTCTCGGAGGACTGGAAAACCCAGTGCTGGCGCATATTGGTTATTTCCCTGTGCGATTTGTTCTCGTGCTATGTCGAGCATTGCTGTGGGGCCGTCGTAGTCGGGAAAGCCTTGTCCTAAATTTATTGCGCCTTGTTGTTGTGCGCGGGCGCTCATAGTAGCAAAAATCGTCTCACCGAATTCGGTGAGACGATGGATTCCAACGGGGTGGGGCATTGAGTTATAACTCCAGTAGATCAAATTTCGTTTCGCGTACTTGATCTAGCTTATTCAGGTTCTTGCTCAATGTGGTCCATTGCTCGGAAGGAATCGTCGATTCTGCCCGATCAATCACTGAGGAATCTGGTGTGGCCCATGCGATAGGCATGGGGGAAATTTGGTCCCATGAGTCTTGGTTCCCCACGGAGCGTTGGCCTGTGACAGCGACTGCGGGGATGCGTGTGCCAACTTTTCGGGTGGCGCCTTCGATGCCTGGGATTGCTGTGATGTTTCGGGTAGCGAGTGCCCATCGGGGTGGAAGTGTGGGGTCGACGTTGGTGTTCACTAGGGCCATGACAACCATGTCACGTGGGTTGATTTCGGCGATCATGGCGGGGACGAGGTCGTATTTGTCGTAGAGGTGCTGGGCGTTTCCAACTTGCTTGGGAACGATAAAGACCATGGCGAGGCTGATGAGTGCCATGATGGCGAAGACCGCTAGGCAGATGATTCCGAATGCTCCACCTAGCCAGAAGTAAAGGCCCACGCCGATGAGGATTTGGATGATGCCAAATAGACCAGCGGAGATCTGGAGGCGTTTGGTGTCTTTGAGCAGTTCGTTGTTTTTGGCGGCAAAGTCGGCGTCGATAGGGAAGGTGAAGTGTGCCATGATGTTAGTCCTTGGTCAGTGCTGGGATGTCGGCGGCGTCGATTATGCGGTAGGCGTAGCCCTGTTCGGCGAGGAATCGTTGCCGGTGGGCCGCGTAGTCACTGTCTAGGCTATCGCGGCTTACCACAGTGTAGAAATGCGCGTGGGCACCGTCTGCTTTGGGGCGTAGCAGGCGTCCGAGTCGTTGGGCTTCTTCTTGGCGGGATCCGAATGTTCCGGAGACTTGAATTGCTACGGCGGCTTCGGGCAGGTCAATGGAGAAATTTGCGACTTTGCTGACTACGAGGGTTGTGATTTCACCGTTGCGGAATTCTGTGAAGAGTTCTTCGCGCTTTTTATTGGAGGTGGAGCCATCAACTACAGGGGAGTTGAGTCGTTCGCCGATTTCTGCAAGTTGGTCAACGTAGGCACCGATGATGAGGGTGGGTTGTCCTGCGTGTTGCGCTACGAGCTTATCGACGGCACGCAGTTTGCTGGCAGCGCAGGCCGCAAGTCGGTAGCGGTCTTGGTTTTCGGCGGTGGCATAGACAATGCGTTCTGATTCGGTCATGGTGGTGCGTACTTCGGTGCATTCGGCGGTGGCGATAAAACCTTGGGTTTCTAGGTCTTTCCAGGGGGCGTCGTAACGCTTGGGGCCGATGAGGGAAAATACGTCGCCTTCGCGTCCATCTTCGCGGACGAGTGTTGCGGTCAGTCCTAGACGGCGGCGCGATTGAAGATCTGAGGTGAGTCGGAAAACGGGTGCGGGTAGGAGGTGGACTTCGTCGTAAATAATGAGTCCCCAGTCGCGTGAGTCGAATAGTTCGAGTGCGCGGTATTCACCTTTAGTTTTGCGGGTGACCACTTGGTAGGTGGCGATGGTGATGGGGCGGATTTCTTTTTTCTCGCCTGAGTATTCACCGATTTCTTCGGGGGTTAGCGTTGTGCGACGAAGGAGCTCGTCGCGCCACTGACGGCCGGCAACAGTATTGGTTACCAAGATCAGCGTGGTGGCTTGGGCTTTTGCCATGGCGGCAGCACCGACCACGGTTTTTCCAGCACCACAGGGCAATACTACGACTCCGGAGCCGCCTTCCCAGAAGGAGTCTGCTGCCATGCGCTGGTAGTCGCGAAGTTCCCACTGCTCGTGTTCGGTGGACAATGCTACGGGGTGAGCCTCGCCGTCGACGTAGCCTGCTAGGTCTTCTGCCGGCCAGCCAACTTTGAGCAGTTCTTGTTTTAGGCGTCCACGTTCGGAGGGGTGGACAATGATGGATTGGTCGTCGATACGAGCACCTAGCATGGGTTTGATCTTTTTGTGGCGAAGAAGCTCGGCAAGAATGGCCGGTTCTTCTGACTCTAAGATCAGTCCGTGAGCGGGGTGTTTGTGTAGGCGCACTCGGCCGTAGCGTGACATCGTCTCGGCGACGTCGATAAGCAGGGCTTGGGGGACGGGGAAACGCGAATAGGTTTCTAGTGCGTGTACTACTTGTTCGGCGTCGTGACCAGCTGCGCGGGAGTTCCACAGCGCCAGTGGGGTGATGCGGTAAGTGTGGACGTGCTCGGGAGCGCGCTCGAGCTCAGCGAAAGGCGCTAAAGCGATGCGGGCTTCTTGTGCGCGGGGATGATCCACTTCAAGCAGCACGGTTTTGTCAGATTGGACGATCAGCGGGCCGTCGCCAAGTACCACGGAGTATCTCCTGAAACTAGAACATATGAGTCGATGAACACTCTATTATGCACCGGAATCGAGTGCGACTTCCGTGATTCGGTGCAGCATGAAGTGGATGACCTCGCCTGAATCAGCATCAACTGCGCTGACGTGCCCGCCTGTGATCGTCACCGGCGTCACGGTGTAGCGCAACGCTTGGCCTTGCTTATCGACGATTCCCACGTGGACCTGACGATTAGCCCTCATGGCGGAATGGAGCACGCTGACAGCGTCGGAACCCTCTATGCCATGAGTTTCCCCACGGGCTGCGTTGCGATCTCGAAGCAGCGTTAATAGTGCTTGTCGAATGTGCGCCGGATCTTCCTGCGGTATCGTTGGGCGCACGGTTGGAGTAGCTACCCGTGTGGGGTGAGGGCGGATGTCGATACTAAGCCCTTGTGCGTTTTCAGCGGCGGGCGCAAAACCCGCTGACCGGATTACCTCGAGTACTTGTGCCAGTGGTGCCTGGGCAATCAAGACCGTCGGGGCAATGATCCGAAAACCTAGATCGGCTGCGGCCTCAATGCGAGAAACCTCTAGGAGGAGCGCGGGGTCGTCGCAACGCACATAGCTCAGTGCCGGACCGCCACGAAGTGCCCCGTGGCGGCGTGCGGTATCGCTAATCAAATAGACCAAGGACTGTGGCAGATCGCCGATCGTGTGGTCTTTGAGGAATCCGACAAGATCCGAATCTGTTTTGCCAGCGTCTAGGGCGCGGCGGACACTAGTGCTATTAAGCCTAAACACGGTGGCCAACCCCATGGATTCGGTATCCGACATGAGAGCCATCATGGTGTGGGCCTCGAAGGGAAGCGGTGCTGGCGCCAAGATGGTCATGTCGCCTTGGGGGATCAAGCGGTCGGATTCAGCGGGGGTGAGACTAGCGGTGGCTTCACAGAGGTTACCTAGAAGATCTTCATGGTAGTCGGTGTGAGCAAGGAGGCGAAGCACTGTGGTCGGTTCCCAACGGGGCCCAAGAATTCCCAAGAATTGAGCAGAATCCGTGATGTCATCGAAAACGTCGCGAGCAAGCCGTGAAGCTCTGATAGGGGAATCGAAGCCGAAGTTCGCTAACAAAACGCCTTTATCTCCCCCGTGGGGAAACACATGGGATGCTGCGGACTGCAGGACAAGCACGCGAGCGCTAGGCAACTTATCAGAGATAGTTGCGGCGCTGAGCAGGCGATGCGGTTTGTTCTTCTCATCGGGTTGCCCAATTGCTGCGATATTGAGCGTTGCGTACTCCCACCAACCGAGCATGAGCCACGCCCATTGCACAGATAGCGGCAGGGTGTTCCATTCGTCGGCACGTGCGGTGGGCGCTAGGTAGTCCCCGCCGGTGTCATTGGTAGGAAGCGGATCGGGTACGCCCTTCGCAATAAGACCTGCCCCTAGGGCTGCAGCGATGACGCGATAAAGTGTGGTTTCTTCGACATCCAGTGCACGTGACAGGGTTGCGACAGAACGAACACCCACAGCATTGTCTTTTAATAAAGCAACGGGGGAATCACTGAGGACGTCGATAAGAACGCGTGTGAGTCTTACGGCTTCTAGTCCTGCTGCGGTGCTTTGTTCCTCGACTCGAGATTCTGAGGAGATTTCCTGAGACACTGCCACTGGGCTTAGCGGCAAAACGGGGGCAGGTTTACCGCGAAGTGCAAAGCGCACTGCCATAGGAAGGGTAACCGAGTGACTGTTATGGCGGGTGACCAAGCCGAGGGCAATAAGCTGCGGGATCGGTCGGGTGGGGTCAGCGTCGATTGCTGCATCTTTTGTTACTCCGGTGCCACCAGATTGCGCGAGAGTATGCAAGATGCTGCGTTGTTTGGTGGTGAGGTCTGCGAGTATCGCTGGAAGCTCGGTCGCGTTGGGTACGTGCGCTGAGGGTAAAAGCTGCCATCCTGCTGGCAGTGCATCCATAACGTCGGGTGCGATTCTTAGTGCAGATAATTCCCCAAATAGCAGCGCACAGTCGCGCAATATTTCTACTGCTGCTAGCAGTTCAGACTCACTAGGGGACCAGCGGTCGGTTCCGTGGGTATTCTGCTCGCTATATGAATGCACGAGTTCCACCAGTTTGGGGGCATCCACAGGTTCGATTTCTGCACCGGCGTTGCTGGCAGCTTCCAGCACAGCGAGTTCGCGTGCATTTAAACGCACTAAGGCTCGCATTATCGACGCCCGCAGGGATAAACGCGCAGCTAAAGAGCTGATTCCAGGTGGTAGTGGATGCGTGGTATCTGGGCGGTGCTCGAGGATACGATGGAGTGCATCCTCGTCTAAGTTGTGCAGCCATTGGCGGAAAAGCGCGGTAATTGAAGCGGAATCGTTGGAACTGGTCATGATGACTCCATAGTTTAGTTGGTTGTACAGGTGACTTTGGCCAGCGGATTTGAAACAATAGAGCCTATGTCAAACATGGAGAAAAAAGGTTACGTCGATCCGGGCTGGCCAAAGCATGTCCCTGGTGGCGGTCACGCTGTTACTGAGATGGTTGCTAAGGTCGCTGGCGCCAACAGCCCTTGGGGCGATATCGAATTCCCTGTTCCTGCGGAGCAGACCGGTTACGTTCACCCTTACACCCGTGTGAACAAGTAAACCAACCTCAAGCAATACTGCTTGAAAAGGTGGGGTGCCAGTTCTTAATGAGCTGGCACCCCACCTTTTGCTATGTCACTTTCTCACATTAGTGCGCGATAGCTTTGTCAACTCCGACGCCGGTGAGAGATCGAACTTCCATTTCTACAGCTTTGTATGGTTGCTCATCTGGTTTACTTATTAGCGTTCCGATAATTCCTAAGATAAAGTCAGTAGGAATTGCCATTATTGAAGGATTCGTAAGCCGGAACCATGCGAAGTCCATTGATGGAATCATCGACGTTTCTGCTTCAGTAACAGCTGGTGAGAAGGCGATCAAGGCCATCGACGTGATCAAGCCGACATAGATAGAAAAGAGTGCACCGGTGGTGCTGAATCGCTTCCAGTACAGCGAATACAAAATTGTGGGCAAGTTAGCCGCAGCGGCAATACCGAAGGCCAGCGCAACAAGGAAAGTAATGTTTTGGCCCATGGCGCCAATCCCCAAAACGATGGCGAGAATTCCGATGACCACGACCTTAGCGCGTGAAACGCGTACTTATTCTTCTTCTGTAGCCGTGCCATGACGTAACACCGAGTTATAAAGATCATATGCCACTGATGCTGAGGCAGTAATGATAAGACCTGCAACCACTGCCAAGATGGTGGCAAAGGCAATAGCGGAATTTACTCCGCCTGGGGCAGATTTGATGGTTTCAGGGCCGACTAGCGCTGCTGGGCCATAACCCATAACGACTGTTAGTAGGAAGAATAATGCGACGATCGCGATAGTCCATGTCACTAATCTGCGTGCTTCTTGTGCAGTGGGAACGGTGTAAAAGCTCATGAGTACATGTGGCAGACCTGAGGTGCCAAAGACGAGCGCCATTCCGAGAGACACAAAATCAAGTTTGGTTAAGGTGTTGGTGCCATATTTGAGTCCTGGAGCAAGAACCTCATCTCCTTGAGGATGGTTTGTTACTGTAGCTTCTAATGTTGCATTAAAGTCGCCTTTGATTGTTAGGAATGTCAGTAGCGCAATGCTCGTAGAACCTCCTACGAGCAAGACAGCCTTGATCATTTGCACATATGTGGTCCCTTTCATTCCGCCGAGCAAAACGTAGATGATCATCAGTACGCTGACGACTGCAACCACAATTTTTGCGCAGTTTTACTTCGATACCGAGTAGGAGAGCGACGAGTCCTCCAGCGCCGGCCATTTGGGCGATGAGATAAAACAATGAGATGACGAGCCTTGAGATCGCTGCTGTCATTCGGACGGGACGTTGCTTTAGGCGAAATGACAGTACATCTGCCATTGTGAAGCGACCTGTGTTGCGGAGGGGTTCGGCGACCAAAACAAGTGCTACCAACAGGGCGATGAGAAATCCTACTGAATATAGGAACCCGTCGTAACCATAGAGCGCGATAGCGCCTGTCACGCCGAGGAGAGCAGCTGCTGAGAGATAATCGCCAGAAATAGCGAGGCCATTTTGCGAGCCATTGAATGCTGCACCTCCGGTATAAAAGTCGGAGCCCTTTTGTGAGGTTTGGCGGGTAGCGCGCACAACGACGAAAAGTGTGCCGATGATAAAGAGTACGAAGATGGAAATATTAAGGAGGGGATTGCCGGTATCAACGCGGTGTGCAGTGTCTTGGGCTGAAAGGATCTGTAGATTCATTGCTGGGCTACCTTCTGAGGAGTTGTCATGCGGGTACGAATGCTGTCTGTTGCTGGGGCGATTCGGGTGTCGGCAAAGTGAACATAGGCCCAGGTGATAAGACCCGCGGTGGCAAATTGGGCAAGTCCAAGGATCATGCCGATCGTGATGGCGCCAAAGACTTTGGTGGCAACGTAGTCAGCTGCGAATAGCGGTACAGATATAGGCAAGGTACTACGCTAAAAATGCGATGGTGACGGGGAATGCAAATCCGCGGAAGGTAGATCGAAGTTCGCGGAATTCGGAGTCAGAGCTCATAGCGAAGAATTGTTCTCCAGTTGGAGTTGGAGACGTGCGGTCGGATTCAGACATGGCTGCCTTTCGGTAGTCGTGCGGGAATCGATCGGGAAGAAAGCGTGCCAATCGGGCGAGCGTCTACTTCCCCAAGGTTCAGCCGAGATGTGCGCCACGAGAGTGTTTGTGACGTGATTTATTACACACTGAATATGTGGCCGTTGTCTATATAATGGGAAAATTTTCCCAAATTTATTGGCAGGTGGTGTGGTGGTGGGGGGGTGATGTAATTACAGAAGAGGGGGGTTCCTTGCAGATGACGCAAGGAACCCCCCCCTAATGAAAAGTGAGGGGCTAGGAAAACTAAATGTCAAAGATGAAGTTGATGGCGCCGCGGTTGGGCATGTAGAAGCCGTTGAAGTCAGCGCGGTTAGCTTGGTAGAAAGCCTCGATCTGAGGTGGGATGTCTAGGCCAATGCCAGCTAGGCGTGCCTTGATGGCATTGTATAGGGCGTCGACAGTGAGCTCTTCGGTATTAAGTCCTGCTTGGGCTGCGTACTCTTGTGCGCCAGCTACTGCAGTCTGAACTGGTGCAGGTGCGTTAGCGACAACGTCGCGTGGGGTAGGGGCAGAGGTCAAGCCTAGTTTTGCAGAGCAAGCGGGCCATGCGCCCCAGCCTTGGCCTGCCAAGACCTTTTCTGCGACAGCGATCTGCTGTTCGCGGGTAGCGCCATTAGCGGTTGGAGCGTACTGTCCGCCACCGTATGCGTTCCAAGTGCTAGCGGTGAACTGCAATCCGCCAAAGAAGCCGTTTCCGGTGTTGATAGCCCAGTTGCCGCCGGCTTCGCATCCTGCGAGGCGATCCCAGTCGGAGTCTGGTGCTGCGGAAGCGGTTGGGGCAAGAAGGGTTGCGGCGGTGCCGAATGCAACGGTAGAAGCTGCGAATTTTGCCTTCGTGGAAGCGGTTTTGCGGGCGTGACGTGCCATTAGGGTTGTTTTCCTCTCGAATTGCCGCCCAAAACCAACGAAAGTGTGCGCAATGGCATGGAACCGAAAACGGTGTTCACGTCAATGGTGCACATGTTGGGCCACTGTCTGCTGAGTAGTGTTTTGGTAGTCGGCAAAACGAACGTCTTGCTTCGACCGTGGGCATGTACTCGTGCACAAAGCGCATCGACCTGAAAATATCCAGACAGTGGCTGGCGAAGATATTGACGTATGGCACGATGCTGTGCTTGTTCATCCATGGTAGCCGTTTATAACGTTTCTGTCACGTTTTCTTTGGAGGTGTTTCAAGAAATCTCGTCAGTTGCCATTAAAACCGCAGGTCGCGTCGAATACGTGGCGTGCTGAAAATTTAGGTCACAATTCGTTATATTTGGTGTTGCGCCTAAAAGTGCACGCAGTCGATGTTTTTGATGTGAATATTTGTAACTCATGAGGTTTGTCGGTTGTGGGGTGGGATTGTGGTTTTGGCTAGCGGAATAATGGGCTATAGTTTTTAGTTCGCTAAATGTGAGGATCTTCGGTGTAAGTGAACTCCCCAGATCCTTGAAAACTATGCACGACAATTAATTGCAGCCGTGGATCCAAGCCGGATCCCCTGCACCTTGTTTAAGGTGCACTGGGCTCATGGGATCGTAAAGAAGGGAGAGGAGTGCAGTGCCTCAAGGGAAGGTGCTTTGGTACGACGTTGACAAGGGATTCGGATTCGTATCCAACCCCGAAGGAGACGACTGCTTTGTCAGCAAGGACGTTTTGCCTCAAGGCGTACAAAAGCTAGAAAAGGGTCAGCGCGTTGAATTCGACTACGTTGCGCGTGGTCGTGGTCCACAAGCGTTGCGGATCAAAGTTCTAGAAACCCCTAGGCTTCGCCGCCCAGCACAACATAAGTACTCTGCCGAAGAGCTCAACAGCATGATCTCTGATCTGGCTACACTGCTGGAGATCAAAGTGCAGCCGTCGCTACGCGCCGGGCGATACCCAGACCGCAAAGAAAGCCGACAGGTTGCTAACATTTTGCGCGCTGTTGCCAAAGAACTCGATATGTAGCTTCCTCGTGTGATTGAGAGGGTTGCATATAGCAAGAGCGGGACATCCTCCTACAAACTGTAGGTACGATGTTCCGCTCTTGTTCATATGTGAGACAAAAACGCTTATTACTTTGCCGAAACCGACCACGTGACGGTGTAAGGCGTTTCTACTCCTTGGTCGTCGTGCCCGATAAGAACCGAGGTTACCTCAGCGACGACGAGGCGAGGGCGTTTATCGTCTTTCTTCCCCACGGGATCGACAGATCCTGCCACTGTCGCTTCTGTTGCTTCGTTGGCTCCAAAGAAGCTTTGATCGTTGGCAGCTGGGTCATCGTAGATCTTTAACAACGACCAGTCGTGGTCGGATACTTCTTTTGGCACGCTGATCTTGAGTTCGCCGTCTTTATCCACCGCGATACTCGGTACCTCGTTTTCATCGCACGGCACCCCTGGTTCGCAGACGCTAAAGGGGGCGATGTCTTGGGAAATATCACCGGAGGATACGGTGATGGTCACCGTGTTGGGTTCTGGGCCTGGGCGGTTATTCCACCAGCTTTGAAATGCGATCGAGCACAGCACTACCACCACAACGGCGATAACGAGTGACAACAGTTGGATGAGATTCTTACGTCGGGTCTTACGACTGGCCATGGTTGCTCATCTTACTAACAAATGTGACCTCGTAGAGGTCCGGCCACCTTTTGCCGGTGATATAGAAGCGATCCGAACCTGGAATCCACGCAATTCCATTAAGTACGTTATTGCTATCGGCGACGGCATTGTTGGGGATGTTGGAGGCGTCGATAATGCCTGTGACCGCACCTGTGGTGGCGTCGATACGCACGATGTCGGTGCTGAGGAAAACGTTGGCGTAGATGGTGTCCTTGCCGGTGGCTGGGTCGTTGGGGACGCATTCGAGCTCGTTGAGGTTGGACACTCTGCTTCCTTGATTGGTCACCTGTATGCGAGAGCGCTCGTCGAATGATTCAGGATCGCGGATGATGAGCTCATCTGAGCCGTTGGACATGATTACGCGATCGTCAAAGTGGCAAAGACCCCAGCCTTCGCCCTCGTAGGCTACGGTGCTGAGCTCCTGAAACGTTGTAGCGTCTCGTTTGAAGGCGATTCCGTCGCGCCACGTCAGCTGCCAAATGTGATTGCCGGTTTTGGTGATTCCTTCGCCGAAAAGTTCAGGGGCGAGTGGGGTGTGCTGCTGCGGGGCGTTGCTAACCTCCATGGAGAACATGCCGCTTTCTCCATAAAAACCGGTGCTGACGAGGAGGCGGTCGCCATCGAGTTCAAGTCCTTGAGTAAAAGCTTGTGGGGCAAAGCTGTGAACTTTGTGGATGTGAGCCTCTAAACGTTCTGGGGTTGTAGCTGCGGTATCATGATCGGGCTGTGGTGATAGGCTGCACCCTGCAACGGCGAGTGATCCCGCAAGCGCTACAGTGGCATGAGATAATAACGAGACGATCGATCGCATAGCATCTATCATGCATTGCATGCGTGGTTGATCGCAGGAATAGTAACGGGGTGTTGAATAATGGGGGACGTGTCACCCCGAAAGAAAAGAATGAGAAGTCATACCAAACGGCGTAAAAAAGGTATGCCGTCAACGCCACTGATCGGCAAGAATGCGGTCGCAGTCGCGCGACGTGGGCTTGAAGAACTCGGGGAAGGCGCAGTTGGTGAGCACATTGGTGTTCAACAGGTGAGTCTTGAATCGGCGACCCACCGCTTTGCGGCGGAAGTGCCAGGATATGACGGTTGGGAGTGGAATGCGGTGGTAGCCTGCGTTCCTGGCTCAAAATATGTGACCTTGAGCGAAGTAGCATTGGTTCTCGGTGGATCTGCGCTTCAGCCGCCACGGTGGGTGCCTTATCACGAACGAGTTCGCCCAGGTGATCTAGGGCCTAACGACGTCATGCCGCCGCGTGACGACGACCCCCGCCTCACCGCAGACGAGCGGACTGCGGCGATGGATTTTGGTACCACGAGAAAGCTTACGAAAGCAGGCCTCAACGGAACTAAAGTTCGGTGGCAAAACGGGGCTTTTGGCCCGCAGTCTGAGTATGCGGAAAAAGCGAAGCTTCCGTGTTATAACTGCGCTTTTTACGTTCCTATGACGGATCCGGTAGGAAAAAATTTCGGGGTCTGTACCAATGAGTACTCTGCAGATGGTCATATCGTTCACTCCCGATATGGCTGCGGCGCTCATACTGATACTCCACTTGTAGAACCCCTCGGTGTAGTGGAATTACAGCCCTTTGACGATGAGCACCCAGTAAGTGTAGACACCATTTCTTAAGCGCCTCCGAAGGCGCTGGGGTCAGGGGAGAGGGCGGCCACGTCAGACAACTGGTTATAATAAGGGCTTGTCTGGTACTGGTTTTCGGTTTGATTGCAGGTCAAATGCATGTCACTATCTACGAATGCGGATGAAATTCCGGTTCCCCTGTACTTGTATGGAGCAAAAGTAGATGGCATCGACGGCCCCTCAGTCGCAAACCTCAGCGCCCACGGCTAGCACCTCGCAGCCGCGCAGCGCGCTTGACCGATACTTCAAAATCAGCGAACGCGGTTCCTCAGTAGGTACCGAGGTTCGCGCAGGCGTAGTGACCTTCTTCGCGATGGCCTACATCATCATCCTTAACCCGTTGATCCTAGGAACGGGTGAGGACATCAACGGCAAAGTGTTGGGTATTCCTCAGGTGGCAGCAGCAACAGCATTAGCTGCAGGCGTAGCCACCATCGCCTTTGGCCTGATCGCACGCTACCCCTTCGGTATCGCAGCAGGACTTGGCATTAACACCCTCGTGGCAGTCACAATGGTGGCAACCGAAGGACTGTCCTGGGAAGAAGCCATGGGCCTTGTTGTCCTCGACGGTATCATCATTGTGTTGCTCGCGATCTCTGGTTTCCGCACCGCTGTATTTTCCGCCATCCCGAAGCCAATGATCGCCGCCATGAGCGTTGGCATCGGTATGTTTATCGCCCTGATTGGTCTTGTCGACGCCGGTTTTGTCCGCCGACTCCCAGACGCAGCTCACACCACAGTCCCCGTGGGGCTTGGCACCGGCGGTTCCATTTCCTCTTGGCCAACCTTGGTATTCATCATGGGCCTTCTCATCTGCGGTTTCATGGTGGTTCGTCGCGTCCGCGGTGGCCTTTTCCTCGGCATTGTTGTTACCACCATCATCGCCATGATCGTTGAAGCCATCACTGGTGCTGGCTCCTCGGTAGATAACCCAAACGGCGGCTGGAGCTTGGCAGTTCCTACTGCTCCAGAAGGCCTAGGCGGTTTGCCAGATTTGTCCTTGATCGGTGACATCTCCCTCTTCGGTGCATTCACCCGCGTCGGCGCACTGGGTGCAACACTATTGCTCTTTACTCTTGTGTTGGCCAACTTCTTCGACGCAATGGGTACCATGACCGCGTTGGGCAAGCAAGCTGAGCTTGTCGACGATTCCGGCGTGCTGCCAGATATGAAGAAGGCTTTGATCATTGAAGGTACCGGTGCCATCATCGGTGGTGCAGCTTCAGCTTCCTCGAACACGGTTTATGTGGATTCCGCAGCAGGTATTGCAGATGGTGCTCGCACAGGCCTCGCTAACGTGGTCACAGGCGTTTTGTTCCTACTGGCTATGTTCTTAACCCCGCTGTATGAAGTCGTTCCTATCGAAGCTGCCGCACCCGTCCTCGTAGTTGTCGGTGCACTGATGATCGGCCAAGTTCGTGACATCGATTTCACTGATTTCCACATTGCGTTGCCAGCATTCTTAACCATCGTGATCATGCCATTTACCTACTCGATCGCTAATGGCATCGGCGTTGGTTTCATCTCCTTTACTCTGCTCGCAGTCTTTGCCGGCAAGATCAAGCAGATCCACTGGATCATGTGGCTGATTTCAGCACTGTTCGTAGTGTATTTCGCTATGGATCCCATTCTTCACGCAATTGGATCTTAAAAACTAGCGCTATCTTTTTTTCGCATCCCCTTCGTGGTGATCGCTGGACGTCCTCGTACAGCACGCCGGGAAGGGGATGTGTGTTTTTAAAGTCAAAGCTCACTAACATGGTGTTCGTGACTAGCCCTGACATTCATATCGAGCATATTTCTGATCCTCTTGATTCACGGTTGAACGATTTTCGCGATCTTAACCATTCGGATAATCGACCCGATCTACCAGGAGGTAAGGGGCTCGTTATCGCCGAAGGACCACTGGTTATTCCACGGCTGGTGGATTCTCGATTCCCCGTGCGTTGCGTGGTGGGTTTTCCGCACAAACTGGAAAAGCTGTTGGCTGATGAGCACATGCGCGCGCAGCTTGCCGACGTCCCCGTGTACTCCCTTGATCGAGGAACCCTGGCACAAGTAGCTGGCTTTGACATGCACCGTGGCTTGTTGGCTTCTGCGGATCGAGTACCGGGGATGAGCATTGCGCAAGCAATTGAAGGCGCACGCACCGTGGTCATTCTCGAAGGTGTAGGCGATCACGAAAATATTGGGTCGATGTTTAGAAACGCCGCAGGCATGGGCGTCGATGCTGTGCTCTTTGGCAATGGTTGTGCTGATCCGCTTTATCGTCGTGTGGTTCGTGTATCGATGGGGCATGTGCTTCGTACACCATTTGCGCACTTTGGTGGAAAATCCACAACGTGGCAGCGTGAATTACAAGAACTTCGCGATGCCGGATTCCATATCGTATCTCTGACCCCGAATCCACAAGCCGACCACCTAGCAGATGCTTTAGTTGATGCCAATGGTGCCCCCTATACCAAGGTCGCGCTACTTGTCGGGGCAGAAGGCCCAGGGCTTACCGAGCACGCTATGCGGGCGACGGATCAGCGAGCTCGCATTCCGATGGCCCCAGGTACTGATTCTCTCAACCTTGCTACATCTGCTGCTATCGCTTTTTACGAGCGGGATCGCTCGTTGCGTTAGTTTGACGAGGGCTTGTCAGTGTGGCGTAGGGCGTGAACAAAGGCTCGATACTTTTTAAGCGCCACACTAGAAGCCGCAGCTACGATGCGACGAGTGCGGCGATACGTATTTTCGGCAGCATCTGCGATCCGCACCAGTTCAACTTCTGTGGTGGAATCATCGTGTTCTTCGTAGTCATCGTAGTCACGACGAGATTCACCTAGACCTAGCTTTGCCGATGCCTGATGCGTCATGCGATCAGCAGAGATCTTCTTATTGGGGTGGGTGACTAGCTTTGGCTCGGGGCGACCGTCGATGGCATAGGCTACTACGTTGATGTCTTGAGCCGTATCGATGTCAAACCCCAGCCAGTAGCGCTGGGCCTCAGCAACCAAGTCAATCGGTTTGAACGGCAAAGCAATGCCACCAATTTGTTCGGCTTTTTCGCCGGCCCAATAGGGACTTTCAAAGGGCTCAGGAAGCCCTGTGTCTTCATAAACGCGCTCGCGGCGGGCTGAAAAAGCACGCTTGATGGTATCGCCGGACCAGTGCGCAAAGGCGCCGAGCCCAGTTTCTGGATTGACCGCAAATGCATATACATCTGCGGCTGGAATCGCACGTCGCAATTTGGGATCGATCGCTGAGATTTCGCGGGCGTCTGTAATGACAGTCTGAATAACTGAAAGCCTTGGAAAACCTGCGATATAAAACTCGCCTGGTGAGGCTTGCGCCGAGCGATTGAGTGAAAATTGTCCGATGGGGGTAATCGGCCAGCGGGAATTCATCTGTGCCAACAATTTGCGTCCGAAACCGCGGTCGGCACGCGGGGAGGCGGCGATGACCGCCTCGGGATGGGCTGTGGTGACAAACCACACTGTGACAACGGCACAATGTTGTGGTGCGGCTTCCATCGAACGTTGTGTATCCCCACTCATTGTCGGATTCCCCTTAGATTACTTTCGTGGCCGCTTGGTGTTCGTGCGCACGCCCAGAAGCACATCCTCCCAGTGCGGGGTTATGGCTTTACGACGCCTCTTGCCTCCTTGTTTGTGCTCATCTTGGGAGTGCTGTGTGAAGTCGTCACCGGATACTTCCGTGGTGGGTTCTTGGGCATCAGTTGGTGCAGATGCGGAGTCGTCGATAGCCATGAGGTCGTCGCGAGTTTGTTCTGCTTCGCTTTCTGCGGAAACCAAATGTGGTCGCCCGGTAGCAACGGCAGACAATGAGCGTACTGGCTGCGAGAACTCCGGATCGATGAGGTCTGCTGCCACCGCATTGCGTGCAACAGCAGTAGCGGCACTTGTGCCGTGACGGTGATAGGACCATTCGGCGACTGTTTCACCTAGTTCCGGACCCCACTTCACACTAACAACCCACTGGCCAGAAGGATCGCGGTAGGCATCCCAGTGGGAGCGAGTCAGGTCTTCACCACGCGCAGCAAAGGCTGTTGCCAAGACTTCCCACAATGTGAGGTCCGCGGGGCCGTCGTTACGCACTGGGTGAGATTTTTTAGATAGCTCCGCGATACGAGCGCGTTCCAATAGAACTGGGTGTGCATAGGGTTCGATGCGCGATTCGGTTACACCGTTTTCTTCGGCGATTTCTGCGATTGTGGCCCCAGAACGAATACGTTCTTGAATCTCGCGTGGGCGCATTGATAATGGCGTTGATAAACGAGGATCTACTTCTCTGCTTGGACGGGGCTCGCGGGTAGTCAGCGAACCGCGTGGGCGCGAAGGAGTCTTGTCATCGGGAGCGTCGTCCTCAACGCTGCTGTCTTCTACTTCAACCTGAACGTCGGCATCATCGTTGGGAGATGGTGCGCAAGCCTTTTCGACAATGTTCTCAGGATTTTCAGGCTGATCGGGGTCTTCCTGATGAAGAAGTGCCGCGCGAAGCGAGTCGGTAACCTCTAGAAAAAACTGTTCCTCGGTATTATCCGCAGCATGGAAGACCAACGATGTTGCGGAGGATTCAGTGGGGACGAGGATTAGTTCCTTCATCAATACTCCTTCGACTGGGGAAATGGTACTGCAAGGTGCAGATATCACTATCGTCTACTGTAACGCAGCACAAGGCGTTGCGGGTTGTACGACGAGGTAGCACTCCGAAAGAAATTGGCGAACTAACAAAAGGGGATGCGGACGGAATCTTGGAGGATTCCATTATGAACCGTTCCTACACCAACACGCAGAAGCGCACAGCACTGCGGGTCTACAAACGCACACAATCAGTGACTAAAACAGTCCGCGAACTCGGCTACCCAGGCAGATGGACCCTGTATAAATGGCTACGCGAGCCCAAAACCCCACCACAACCACGTAAACAAGCCAAAACCCTGACCCACTACCCATACGAAGTCAAACTTCGCGCAGTAGAACTTTTCCACAATGGTTGGCGACCAGCTGATATTGCCCAGGAATGCTGCCTGCACACTCACGCCAGCGTCTATGCTTGGGCGCAACGCTACCGTGAGGAAGGACAATGGGGCTTGATGTCGAAAAAAGAACGCGCAGGCCATGGCCGCATCCCTACTAAAGCAGCACTAGAAAAATCATTGCCGGATAATCCAACACAGTTAAAACAGCAGATGGCCACGCTGCTGGTAGAAAAAGCCGTGTTGGAAAAGGAGCTGGAAATTATAAAAAAAGACGTAAGCGTCATCCCCGGTCAGCTGAGTAATAAGCACAAAACCGACGTGGTTGACGCTTTGCGTAGCACGTTTCCATTAGCAATGCTGCTCGCTGCTAGTGGTCTTGCTGCATCCAGTTTCTATTACCACCTGAAAAAACGACGCATGCCTGATAAGCACGCAGCTATTCGCAGCATGGTGCACCGCATCAGTTCTGATTCACATAATACCTATGGTTATCGCCGTATCTGGTGGCAATTACGACATTTAGGCATAACTATCAGTGAAAAAGTAGTTCGCAGGCTCATGCGCGAAGAAGCAATTACGGTGCGGTTTCCGAAGCGGAAGGTGAAATATTCCAGTTATCAAGGAGAAATTTCTCCGGCTCCGCCGAACCTGGTCAACCGTTGTTTTCATGCCACTGCTGCGAATACGTTGTGGCTGACTGATATTAGTGTTTTCGCTGCGAATGAGGGGCGGGTGTATTTGTCTGTGATTATTGATTGTTTCGATGGCAAAGTCGTTGCTGCTAAGACGAGTGTGAATCCCACTATGGAGTTAGCAGAATCTACGCTGCAGGCCGCTATTGATGCTGAGGGTCTTCCACCGGATGGTTCATTAGTGATTCATTCAGATCGTGGTGTGCATTACCGTGGTCGGAGTTGGCATAGTCTGACTGCGAAATATGGCATCGTTCGTTCGATGTCGAAAAAGGGGTGTAGTCCTGACAATGCGGCATGCGAGGGGTTTTTCGGGCGGATGAAAAATGAGATGTATTACGGCAAGAGGTGGCAGACAATCCAAGAGCTTGACGATGCCATTGCTGCTTATATCGAGTTTTATAACAATCATCGCATTAAAGTTAGTCTCAATGGTATGAGTATCGCGCGTTATCGCATGGCTGCGGTAGCGTGAGGTTGAAAGTGTCTAACAAAACGTCCGCATCCCCAAATATCCCTTAGCTCAGCGGCAACCATAAAAGTGGCATCGTCTGAGCTAAGGGGAAAAGAAACAGGCAGGAATTATGCCTGGGCGAAACCGTTGTCGAGGACGTAGTCGATGGCAGCGGTAAGTGTTTCCACATCAGCTGTGTCGATGGCAGGGAACATGCCGATGCGCAACTGGTTGCGTCCCAGCTTGCGATAAGGCTCTACATCGAGGATTCCGTTGGCACGCAGCACCTTCGCTAGCGCAGTAGCATCAATGGATTCATCAAAGTCAACAGTGCCCACGACCAGCGAACGCTTCGCAGGATCGGCTACGAAAGGAGTTGTTTCTGCGCGCTTTTCTGCCCATTCGTACAATGCGGAAGAATTAGCGGTGGTGCGCTCAACCATGGCATCAAGGCCACCATTGGCATTCATCCACTCCACTTGGTTTTCCAGCATCAAAAGCGTGCCCACAGCAGGAGTGTTGTACGTCTGGTTCTTGCGGGAATTGTCCACAGCAGTCTGAAGGTTGAGGAACGCTGGAATGAAACGGTCCGAAGCATTGATCTTCTCAATACGCTCCAAGGCTGCAGGGCTCATCGCAGCAAGCCACAAGCCACCATCGGAAGCAAAGCACTTCTGAGGAGAGAAGTAATAGACATCGGCATTGTGCATATCCACGGGCAGTCCGCCGGCACCAGAGGTGGCGTCGATAGCTACGAGCTGACCTTCAGAATTTTCTGGACGAATGACGGGAACCATAGCGCCTGTCGAGGTCTCGTTGTGCGCCCAAGCAATAACGTCGCAGCCCTCCATCGCAACAGGAGTAGGAGCATCGCCTGGTTCGGCAGAAATAATCGTAGGCTCGTCCAACCAAGGTGCCTGGGCAGATGCCTTTGCAAACTTGCTGGAAAACTCACCAAAAGTGAGGTGTCCGGACTTCTTCTCAATTAAGCCGAAGGTTGCTGCATCCCAGAAAGCGGTAGCGCCACCCAAAGAAAGTACGATCTCGTAACCACCTGGCAACGAGAACAGGGAAGAAAGTCCCTCTCGAATACTTCCGACGATTTTCTTCACAGCTGGCTGACGATGAGAAGTGCCGATAACATCTGCGCCAGCATTAACGATGGCGTTCAGTTGTGCTGGGCGAACTTTAGATGGGCCACATCCAAAGCGCGAATCGGCGGGGATCAGGGTACTGGGAAGAGTAGGGTACTCGCTCATGTGTCACGCTTTCTCGTTGTAGGACAACGCACAAAAGGGATAAAGACTCAAAAGATTTGTCCGTATCAGTGGGGTGGCAGTGCCGCCCTTAAGGTGGAAATAGTACCGAATGCTTGCATAGTTGGAAGCCTCTGCTATGACATCACCTGCTGAACAGTAGAAATAGGCGATTTTGTTGCAAAAATGGGGGGAGCGTGTGCAAAGTTGCATGAGTAGTGCTGCTGCGTTTCTACAGGTGGCAACGCTGATTTTATGTTCGCTTTCAAACTAATGTTATGTGTGCCACAGACTTTGTTACACTGTGCGGTGTTCCATGCATTCGCGCCCAATTTTTAACAAAAGCGGCAACATCATAGTTTCGCAACAGCGAATAAAGGTGTATGAATGGTGAGCACACCCTTACCCTCATGGGTGACCGGCAAGGTGAGGGGCCAAAATTAAAAAGTGTCATTAGAATCCAAGGCGGGCTATTGCCCTGCATGTCTCCGCGGATCACCTTTGTGGTGACATGGTAGGAACGCTTCCCCTTTATGGGGGTGTTGCTGTATGTGGTTTTAGGTGACGGATCAGCGGTGAGCTGGCTAACCTAAAGCAGAAGGCGAGTAACACTGCAGTCTTGGATCTCAACAGTGCACTTTTTCACGCAACAGTGCAAAAGTGCACGGAAAAACAAATTGAAAGGGATGCTTGTGGCTACTGAAAACAAAGATAAGGCGGTTCTTCACTACCCTGGTGGCGAGTATGAGATGGATATCATCCATGCAACCGAGGGCAACGATGGTGTTGTACTGGATAAATTGCTGTCCCAAACCGGCATGATCACTTTCGACCCCGGCTATGTAAGCACCGGTTCCACTGAATCGAAAATCACCTATATTGACGGCGACAACGGCATCCTGCGTCACCGCGGCTATGACATCGCGGATCTAGCGGAAAACGCAACCTTCAACGAAGTTTCCTACCTTCTGATTAAAGGCCACCTGCCAACCGTTGACGAACTCCACAAGTTCAACAACGAAATCCGTCACCACACCCTGCTGGACGAGGACTTTAAGAGCCAGTTCAACATCTTCCCACGTGACGCACACCCAATGTCCGTGCTGGCTTCCTCCGTGAACATCTTGTCCACCTATTACCAAGATCAGCTCAACCCACTCGATGAGAAGCAGCTAGACAAGGCAACCGTTCGCCTCTTGGCTAAGGTCCCAATGCTTGCGGCTTACGCATACCGCGCGTCCAAGGGTGCGCCATACATGTACCCAGACAACTCCTTGAATGCTCGTGAGAACTTCCTGCGCATGATGTTCGGTTACCCAACCGAGCCATACGAGGTTGACCCAGTAGTAGCAAAGGCCCTAGATAAGCTGCTCATCCTGCACGCAGACCACGAGCAAAACTGCTCCACCTCTACTGTGCGCATGATCGGTTCCGCGCAGGCCAACATGTTTGTTGCTGTTGCTGGTGGCATCAACGCCCTTTCCGGCCCACTGCACGGTGGCGCAAACCAGGCCGTTTTGGAAATGCTCGAAGAGATCAAGGCCAACGGCGGCGACGCTACCGACTTCATGAACCGCGTGAAGAACAAGGAAAAGGGCGTTCGCCTGATGGGCTTCGGCCACCGCGTGTACAAGAACTACGACCCACGCGCAGCCATCGTGAAGGAAACCGCACACGAGATCCTCGAGCACCTCGGTGGCGACGAGCTTTTGGATCTTGCCATGAAGCTCGAAGAGATCGCACTGAGCGACGACTACTTCGTATCGCGCAAGTTGTACCCGAACGTCGACTTCTACACCGGCTTGATCTACCGCGCAATGGGATTCCCCACGGACTTCTTCACCGTCCTCTTTGCCATCGGTCGTCTGCCAGGCTGGATCGCTCAGTACCGCGAGCAGTTGGCAACCACCACCAAGATCAACCGCCCACGTCAGATTTACACCGGAGAAACCTTGCGAAAGGTCACTCCACGCGAGCAGCGCTAAGCTGATGACCTGTTAATTTCGACCGAGCGAGTGGATTTTCAGTACACTGTTATCCACGCGCTCGGTTTTCGCTGTGTTGATACACCTCCTCGGCGGCGATCCGCAGCCGAGTTCACACGTTAATATTCCGAGCAATTTGTACATCGATCCAAGGAGTTAGAGATCCATGGAAAAGCCCCAGATCCAGGTTCCCGAAGGGCCAGCCCCAGAAGACATCGTTATCGTCGACCTCATTGAGGGTGATGGCGCAGAAGCACAGCCAGGTGGCCTTGTTGAGGTTCACTACGTAGGCGTCGACTTTGAAAACGGCCAAGAGTTCGACTCCTCTTGGGATCGCGGCCAAAGCATCGAGTTCCCATTGTCTGGCCTCATCGCTGGCTGGCAAGAAGGCATCCCAGGCATGAAGGTTGGCGGACGCCGCCAGCTCACCATTCCACCAGAGGCAGCCTACGGTCCTGCCGGTGGCGGACACCCACTGTCCGGTCGCACCCTAGTGTTCGTGATTGACCTTCTCAACGTCGGCTAATCGCACACAACAGTAAGAACCACCCATAACGCCCGTAGACGAATTTACGATCTACGGGCGTTATAACATCAAGACACCGTCACACCGTTAGATCAATGTATGGGCGAGCTTTTCGTAGCGCTGTAAACGGGACTCGCGTCCCACCGCGGGAGAATCATCCAGTTCAGCGAGAGCCGCAGTAACCTTCTCAAGCACAAAAGTCGCAAAAGCGTCAGGATGCTGATGTGCAGCGACAGGTTCGTCGATAATGGTGTCGATAATGCCAACCTCTTTGAGCGTTACCGCCGAAACCTGCTGTTCCTCCATCATTTGTGCTGCATGGGACGTATCGCGATAAATAATCGCAGAGGCACCCTCTGGAGGAAGAGGGCTCAACCATGCATGAGAAGTCGCAAGAACCTTGTCCGCCGGAAGCATAGCCAAAGCACCTCCGCCACAGCCTTGCCCCAAAATAAGAGACAGTGTCGGAACATCTACCGACACAAGCTCACCGAGAGTACGAGCAATCGAACCTGCCAAACCATGCTCTTCGGCGTAGTCGCTGAGCTCAGCACCCGGAGTATCAATAATAGAAATCAACGGAAGTTGCAGCTCATGGGCAAGTTGAATGCCACGCCGAGCACAGCGTAATGCCTCAGTGCTAAGCTCCGTGGTGGCATGAGGGGGCTGCGCATGACGCTCCTGAGCAATAATCACAACACTGCGTCCCGCAAGTCGAGCTACGGCCACAATCACAGCGGGGGAGCGTCGGCCGTCGCCACTGCCAAAAAGCTGAACATAATTATCGCGACCGATGGCATGCATGATGCTGCGCGCGCCGGGTCGATCAATATGCCGAGTAATCTCAATCGACTCCCATACGCTGTGGCGATCAGAATCGATATGGCAGGGGTCGCTGTGAGGTGTTGTGGTCACGTCTGCGGGGCTCAGAATGACCTCGACAATCTTTTTCAGCGACGCGCGTAGCTCCCGTGGGGAAATGACGCCGTCGATGACTCCTTTTTCGGCCAGATTTTCACCCGACTGCACACCTTGGGTAAGCGGGCGACCAGTGGTGAGCTCAACGACGCGCGGGCCCAGAAAACCCAATAATGCATTGGGTTCAGCGAAAGTGAAGTGGCCCGCAGACCCCCAAGAAGCCATAACGCCACCAGTTGTGGGATTGCGAAGATATACCAAGTAGGGTAGATGTGCGTCTTTGTGTCGGTACACGGCCGTGGTGATGGACACCATGAGAGCAAAAGCGGGGGTGCCTTCCTGCATACGAGTACCGCCTGAAGAAGGCGAAATGAGTAGCGGTAGGCGCTGTTCAGTTGCTTTGTGAATTGCTGCGATGATGCGTCGGGCAGTAGCCGCTCCGATAGAACCACCGAGGAAGTTGAATTCGCTGAGGACCACAGCAACGCGGTGGCCATAAATAGTACCCTCACCTGTGATTACGGATTCGTCTACCCCTGATTTTTCGCGGGCCTTGGCAAGGGATTGCTGGTAACTTTCTGAGATGTCCCCATAGACCGGTGTGGTATCCCAACTATGAAAAGAATCGGTGTCGAGAACGTGGGCTATGAGCTCGTGTGCGGTCGTTCGGGTCATGGCACCACCCTATAAAGAACACGGGTGGTTGGTGTAGAAACTGTGCAAAAAATTTGCCAATAGGGGGTGCATAGGGTGGATTATCGGTGTTGAATGGTGACCATGAAACAACACGAGAACATCATTCCCACCATCACGCTCAATGATGGTACGGAAATGCCCGCGATTGGTTTTGGTACATATAAGTTGCGTGAACAAGATGCCTACACGGCAGTGCGTAGTGCCATCGAGGTGGGGTATCGCCATATTGATACGGCTTCTTTGTATAAGAACGAAGAGGAGGTAGGCCGTGCGGTGGCTGACGCGATCACTGCAGGCGAGGTAGCTCGTGACGAGCTTTTTATCACCACAAAGGTGTGGAATGACATGCACGGAGGCCAGCTCACGCAACGTTCCTTCCAAGAATCTCTTCAGCGACTCGGCCTGGATTATATCGATTGCTGCATGGTGCACTGGCCATGGCCGCAAAAGAGGCTCTACGTAGAGTCCTTTGCAGCATTGGCAAAGATTCAGGGATTGGGGCAGCTGCAGTCGGTTGCGGTAGCTAATTTCTATCCTGAAGTTCTGCGCGAGATCGTCGCGGAGACTGGTATTGCGCCTGTGTTGAATCAGGTGGAATTGCATCCTGGTTTTTCTCAAGCTGAGCAGCGCACCGTGGATCGTGAACTGGGAGTGGTTACGGAGGCATGGTCGCCTTTGGGACGGGGTGATTCGCTAAACGCGGAGGCCATCACGTCGATCGCACAGCGTTATGAGAAAACGCCTGCGCAGGTGGCGTTGCGGTGGATTCATCAGTTGGGTTGCTCTGTGGTGCCTAAGTCGGCGAACCCTCGGCGGCAGCGTGAGAACCTCGATATTTTCGACTTTGAGCTCAACGCGGAGGACATGAACAGCATTACGTCGCTCGACGAGCAAGGTGGTCGGCTGTTCGTTGATCCGCACGACTTCCCAGGCGAGGTGGAGTAGTGGCACAGGTAGAGGTGCGTATCGACGGCCACCTGATGTGTGTCACCATAAATAGACACGAAGCTCGCAACGCACTTTCTGCACGGATGTGCGATGACATTACAGCTGCTCTTAATAACGCAGATGAGCAGGTGCGTAACACTGCAGCTATTCGTGCCGTGCTCATCCGTTCTGTTGGTACGACCTTTTGTGCCGGAGCAGATTTGGGCAGTACCACCCAAAGTGATGGTGCGGCTGAGGTAACGCAGTCGGATTTCCATGACTCTATTACACGCATGTTGGAATCGGTTGTTTCCTGCGGAGTCCCAGTCATTGCTGATATTCAAGGACCAGCCGTGGGCGCTGGCATGCAGCTGGCATTGAGCTGCGACCTGCGTTTGGTTCATCATGCTGCATGGTTTAAGGTGCCGGCGGCGTCCTTGGGGTTCGCACTCGATGGATGGACTATTAATAGGGCTCAGTGTTTGCTGGGTGGCGGTTGGGCACGATCAATTTTCTTGGGCGGTGCAACGCTATCGGCACCGCAGGCGGTAGCAACTGGTTTTGCGCTGGAGATCGTTGATTCCGATTCTGCGATTGCCTATGCTCATCGTATTGCTGGAATGGCACCCTTGGCGTTGCGGCAACTTAAATCCGCGCTCAACAGTGCTGATTCTGAATATGCGCTTGTTGGGGAATCTCGTGATCTTTTTGCTCAATGTTGGGCTAGTGCGGATGCTCGCGAAGGGCAGCTGGCCCGAAAACAAAAGCGAGATCCGGTATTTACTGGTCGCTGATTCTGCTAGGACAGTGATGGCCTCTTTGTAAGGGTTTTCCTTGCGATGAGGCCATTTTTTATTGTGTAGGTGGCATTAACAAACTTTGCAAAAGTCGCTCGATGAGCGTGTTGAGAGTGGAAGGGAGCGGATATTGTGGCAGTTCACTGGCTGTCTGGGGGTAAGTAAATGATTGTGAACGGAGAAAAAGGGTATTCTTCACTAGCGGAATTTTTGTGACTTGGGTAACTTTCACTGTTAAAGATTTGTGGCGCAGCACACATGGATGTATGGGTGCCGTTCTACAGCTTTGAGTCACCTCGTGACAATTCCCCGAACAACTAGACAGCAAAAGGAGCATTAACAATTATGAATGCCCCAGTAACCTCCATGCAACGGCGGGAACCCTCCAGCGAGGAATTCCGCGCAATGCAGGCAAGCCCACAGTTTGTTGATCTCAAACGGACGTATCGATCCTTCACTTTCCCCATGAGTATTGCGTTCTTCGTGTGGTACTTGGCCTTTGTGATCACTGCTACCTATGTGCCTGGCCTCATGGGTAAAGCAGTAGTGGGCTCCGTGAATGTGGGAGTCATCCTCGGGGTTGCCCAGTTCGTTACCACATTCATTATCACGTGGGTCTACATTAAATTTGCCAACAAAAACATCGAGCCACGCGCAGCGGCGATCCGCGAGTCCATGGAAGGATAAGCAATGAACATTTATACTTTCGCAGCTGATGCCCCAGGCTCTGCTGCCGGCAACCCAGTACTGAACATCATTGTGTTCATTGTCTTTATCGTGATCACGATGGCTGTGGTGCTTCGCGCTGGAAAAACCACCAAGGGAGCATCGGATTTCTACACTGGTGGCGGATCCTTCTCCGGAAAACAAAATGGCCTTGCTATCGCGGGCGACTACCTTTCAGCAGCATCATTTTTGGGCATTGTTGGCGCTATTGCTCTCAGTGGCTACGACGGATTCTTGTACTCCATCGGATTCTTCGTTGCGTGGCTCGTAGCGTTACTCCTAGTGGCGGAACCACTGCGTAACGTTGGACGATTCACCATGGCAGATGTGCTGTCATTCCGCCTCAAGCAAAAGCCAGTTCGCGTGGCGGCAGCGTTTGGTACTCTGTTTGTGTCCTTGTTCTACCTCATCGCTCAGATGGCTGGTGCGGGTTCGCTGGTGTCGGTGCTGCTCGATCTTCATGATCACACGGCTCAAGCAATCGTTGTTGCTGTTGTGGGTGTTATCATGATTGTCTACGTGCTCATCGGTGGTATGAAGGGCACAACGTATGTGCAGATGATCAAGGCCGTGCTTCTTGTTGGTGGTGTGACCATCATGACGATCCTCGTGTTCTTCGTAGTCAGAGGTGGTTTCAGCCAGCTTTTCGACGCTGCCGTGAACACGCACTCCCAGTCGGATTACTTGGCAAAGAAGGGCTATGAGGCCTCCCAGATTTTGGAGCCAGGGCTAAAGTACGGCAAGTCGGAAACCTCGAAACTGGATTTCATCTCGCTTGGTATTGCCTTGGTTCTCGGTACTGCCGGTTTGCCGCACGTGCTCATGCGCTTCTACACCGTTCCTACAGCTAAAGAGGCGCGCCGCTCGGTGGTTTGGGCCATCATCTTGATTGGCTCCTTCTACCTGATGACCCTTGTTTTGGGTTTCGGTGCAGCAGCTCTTGTCGGCCCAGACCGCATTATGAAAGCCCCAGGAACTGCTAATGCTGCAGCACCGTTGCTGGCACTTGAACTTGCAGGTCCCGTCTTTATGGCACTGATTTCCGCAGTGGCCTTTGCTACGGTGCTTGCCGTGGTAGCAGGTCTTGCCATTACTGCCTCCGCGTCTATTGCACACGATCTTTATGACGCAGTGCTCCGTAACGGCAAATCCACCGAAGAAGAGCAGGTTCGCGTCTCTCGTATCACAGTGGTAGCCATTGGCGTAGCAGCCATCATTTTGGGAATCCTCGCGATGGAACAAAACGTGGCCTTCCTCGTGTCGCTTGCCTTCGCCATCGCTGCCTCGGCTAACTTGCCGACTATCTTGTACTCGCTGTACTGGAAGCGGTTTAACACCACAGGTGCTGTGGCCTCCATCTACACCGGCTTGATCTCCGCACTAGTGCTCATCATCTTCTCGCCTGCAGTATCCGGCTCCGAAACCTCGATGATTTCGGATGCAGACTTCGCATGGTTCCCACTATCAAACCCCGGCTTGGTATCCATTCCGCTGGCTTTTGTCGCCGGAATTGTGGGTACCTACCTTGGACGTCCAGATAACCTCGATCATCTGCAAGCAGAAATGGAAGTCCGTTCGCTTACCGGAGTAGGCGTTGAGGCTCCTTTGGATCACTAGCCCCCCCCGATAAAACAATCCCATTAAAGCTACCGTGACGAGTACACATACCAGAGCTTGTCACGGTGTTCGGTGAAATCTGGTGGTGTCCGGCGTGGATTATTCCGCGCCGGACATTATTATGAGCATATGAATTATGGCAGTGATAGGGGGCAGCAGTCCTTCGACTATTCCGCCCCCTATTTGCCGAGGTGGAAGGCGTTACCGCTGGTGGTATCTGCACTCGGCGTGATAGCACTTCCTTTTGTTGCCGGAGGGGATTCCCAAGATCTTTCCTCCTCGCAATCGACTTCACCCGTTGTGTATCACAGGCCAATCGATCAGATCGCACTATCCACATTCGAAGACACCACGCCGTTGAAAACCGATGAGGTAGAACAAGCGTGGGAGCACACTCAGATCACCTACATTGATGTAAGGACTGGAACTCACCTGGGATCCGGTGCAGAACGGCTAGCGCGGGCGTCGTTAAGCCTGAGCAAGCTCTACATTGCGGATTATGTGTTCGATCACGGAACACAAAAAGAAAAAGAACAAGCAGTCGAGATGATTCGGAAATCAGACGATGACATCGCCGACAAGCTTTTCGACGCCTACCCCAACTGCATCGACTCCGTTGCCAAGAAATACCAGCTTGAGGCTACCCAGACCTACGGGCGCTGGGGATACTCCTACACATCCACATACGACGTTGTACACTTCATCGTCTCCCTGCTGCGCACGGACCCAGATTCCCCAGTGTTAGAGGCCATGCGCAACGTTGCCCCCAAAGCCGCCGACGGCACCGATCAAGACTTCGGAACCGCCATTTTGCCAGGGGTGCAGGGGAGTAAATTTGGTTGGTCCACCGATGGTGAACTGCACTCATCGGTCAGCTTCGGTGAAGACTTTGTCGTGGCGGTTTCCAGCATGGGATCCGCCGACGACCTTACTCAACTAGTAAAAACGCAGCTTTCAGGCCACGTTCGTATCTCTGCTAGCTAGACAGTTTAGAAATATCGCGGATGATCTGATCCACCGGAGGCATACCAGCCGGTAGTGGTGGCAGATTCTGCTGGAGGTTTTGAATAACAGAAGGATCCGATAGCGGCACCGGAGCAGGCGCTGGTGCAGATCCTGGCGCTGGAACATGAATTGGGGCTGCCGGCTGGGCTACGCCTGGAAGCCACTGACCCCAATTCGAGGCGTAGACATTGTTCACATCTACCGTGACGCCGTCGATAACCCGCTGGTAGCCGGCCTTTTGATGGATCGTGGTCCGTGGGTGGATGCGGCCTTGAGAACCCCAATCGTGCTGCCAGAAGAACTCGCCGAGGCCGTCGGCAATCGCCCAATCGATCACGTTGTAGTTACCGTAAATGCCCAGCTGGTAGCCGGCGGCATTCAACGCGGCAGCGCTAGCTTGAAGATAAGAACGAATCTGCGTGTCATACTGCTGGCGCGTCGGATTATCATCAATTGCCATGTAAATCGGGCGGCGAGTAGGGCCACCTGCAGCAACATGCAACGCAATCGCCTGCGGAACATGCACCGCAGCACCCGCAGCGCCCTCCTTCCAATCGGCAGTCGCATCCTTACCAAACTGATACACCGACGCCGTGAACAAACCAGCAGCACCAGCCGTATGAGTTTCCGCAGCCGTGACCGGCTTGCCCGTCATCCATGATTCCGTGCCTGGGCGGCGACGCGAAACATAGCGCACCGAACCCAAATGACCAGCATTTTTGATGCTTTGTGCGGAGGGGACACCAGCGGCGAAGTCGATAACAGTGCCGCGGATAGGGCCAGGGGCTGCGTGGGCGGTGCCGGCGGTGGCGACGGCGAGGGCGGTTCCGCCGAGCGCGGCAACTGCCCCCGTGAGAAAACTCCTACGGGAGATGGAATGGTTCATGAGGTGTGCGATCCTTGAGGAAGGGAGAGGCTCACGTGACTCATGAGTCAATATAAGCCTCAGAAGATATTTCAAGTCACAACAGTAACAGTAGTGACGTGGAAAATCGAGACTACATTCTGCGCAATCTAACCCCTCGCAGCGCTACGATGCCCCTGCGTAATCAAACTGCCAATAAGCGGAAACAGCAACACCGTCACAGAACCCGCCGCAACCAAAATAGAAGCATTATCCGCACTCAACAGTTTCGAATGTGTAGCCACCTCAGTCACCGCCACGATAATCGGAAGCGCTGTCGCCGCATACAACGACAACTGCAAACTTTCCTTCCAACCAAACATCTCAGAACCGGTAGAAAAGAACATCTCACGAAGGAAAATCGGCAATCCACGAGTGACATAAAACAGCGGCACCAGCGCCACCAACAACCACGGCCTCTCAGCAACCGCCTGCGGATTAATCGCCATACCGGAACACACAAAGAACACCGGAATAAACAAGCTATATCCCACAATATCGAGCCGCTGTTCCAAAGGAGTGCGATATTTTTCCGGAACCATCTGGCGCAAAATAAACCCAGCCGCAAACGCGCCCAGTACAACATCAAGCTCAAACACTGCGGCAACAGCCATCAAAATCGCCAGCATAAGCAACACCAGTCGCAGCACAGTCTGATTCGTCGAACCAGCACCGTCAACCATGGCACGCCCCATCCACGGCAAGAAGAACTTCACCGTCCGCGGCACAACCGCAACAACCGCGGCAACCAAGAAAAACGCCAACAACACAGCCGTGGTAAGCCACGTCGAACGCGAAGACAACAACAACGCCATCGAAAGAATCGGGGCAATCTCACCGATAGCACCGTGGATCAACAACGACCTGCCCACAGGAGTATCCAACATATCGTGCTGCTTCATAATAGGAAGCAAAGTTCCAATAGCTGTCGACGTCAGCGCGATCGCCAACACAATCGCCGTCGAGGAGCTGTGGAAGCCCACAATGCTCACCGCACCAAGGAAACTCAACACAGCACACATAAGCCACGTAGCCAATCCTGCGCGACCCTCTTTGTCACGTAGTGTTTCAGGTTCAATCTCATAACCAGCCAACAAAAACAGCATTCCCAGGCCGATCTCTTTAATCAGCCCAACGCCGTCGTCTAGGGAAGCTAAGCCAAGCACATTAGGGCCGATCACGAGGCCAAAACCAATAAGCAACACCACCGCCGGTAAACGTTTCCCAGTGGCGTATGACAACAACGGAGCAAGAAGGGCCGCGCCCATAATCCATGCAAAAGACACAAGCGGATCAGCATCAAAAGGCATGAGGAAGAATAATACTGGTGCTCTGAGGTTTTCTTGCTATGGAAAAACGTGTTGACGCGTCACCGTGAGTAGTTCGTGCCAAAAATTTTTGAGGCTCGCAGCATTTCCGCAGGTCGGAGATATAAGAAAAAGTGAAAGTTGGCACGAACTACTCACGGCGTCGTGCCAACATGAAAAAGTGCCCCAGAGAGGAATCGAACCTCCGACACCGGCTTTAGGAGAGCCGTGCTCTATCCACTGAGCTACTAGGGCAGCAAAAACAATTCGTCGATAAGCGGCGGGATTGCTTTCTGAGTCAATAGAGTACCGCACGAAGGGGAGTAGGTGGGAATCGGGCTGGCGGGCAGCGAAGTTTGCTGATTCGCCACACGTCGATGGTTATCCAACTATGCTGGAGGAAACTCTATCCAAGCTGTATTTAAAAGTTTCTTGTGGAGGTACTCTCATGGCTTCGGAACAACCTATTTTTCATGATGTTGAGCGTCGTCCGATTACTGCGACTGTTGTAGAGGAAAATGGTACCACGGTGCTGGCTCTGGATCAGATCGCTGAGGATGGTTCGACTACGCGTGTCTTGACGCTGAACAAGTTTGACTCCAAGCAGCTTTCCGCTGCGTGTGACCGTTACTTGCACCAGCAGAATTCCATTGACTTTGCCAATGTGAATACGTTGCTGACTGATATTGACCGCCATAACCTTCACGTGGACGACGAAGACTAAGAATCAATGCGCACCATTTATGTAATTGGAATTGGTGCTGGCAGCCCCGAGTTCCTGACTCTTCAGGCGATCTCGGGGCTTCGCCATGCACAAGCAGTAGTAGCCCTAGATAAGGGCGAGCAGAAGTCCGATCTTCTGGCGCTTCGCCAGCAGATTGTCGATACTCATGCGCCAGGTACCCCCATTTATGCAGTCACGGATCCGGTGCGCGACCGCAATCCTGACAACTATGAGGAAGAGGTGCGCCGGTGGCATGCAGAGCGTGCCCATCTGTTGGCCTCAACAATCCGTGAGCACACGCCTGACGACGGCGCTGTGGCGTTTTTAGTGTGGGGTGACCCTTCGCTCTACGATTCCACGCTGCGCATTATCGAGCACATGCGTAACCTCGAGGATCTCCACGCGGATGTCAAGGTGATCCCAGGTATTACCGCCGTCCAAGTTCTCACCGCTGAGCACGGTATTTTGATTAACCGCATTGGCGAGGCCATTCACATTACGACGGGCCGAAACCTCCCTGAAACATCGGCAAAGGATCGTCGCAACTGTGTGGTCATGCTGGACGGTAAAACTGCGTGGCAAGACGTTGCCACGGAGCACACCTATATGTGGTGGGGTGCGTTTCTGGGTACCGAGCAGCAAGTGCTGCGCAAGGGGTATGTGCATGAAATCGGCGCGCAGGTTGCCGAGTTGAAGCAGCAGCTGCGCGCCGAGCACGGGTGGATTATGGATACCTACCTGCTGCGAGAGCTCGATTAGGTAGGAATCGTTTGAAAACTATCCTGCTAGTTCCTCTAGCTTCTTGCGAACGTCGGAAGCTGGGGGATTAGTAGCGGTAGTACCGTCGGAGTACTTCACGGTTGGCACGATGCGGTCGCCGTTGTTGACGGACTTAACCCACTCAGAAGCGGCCTCGTCGGCTTCAACATCGACCAGGGTAAAAGGAGTTTCGGTGCGGTTGAGCGCCTTGATCAGGCGCTGGCAAAATGGGCACCAGTCGGCAGCATAGATGGTCACATGGTTGTTATCAGACATGTGACCATCTTCCTTTGCTTTTAACGCCTGCGCAACCTTTGGAATTTATAGCGAGCCGGAGCACCCAGCACGGTTCCAGTAGCGGATTGGTGCCATGGGGATTGCTCAACAACCTCAAAGCTATCGTCGAGGGCTGGTGCATATACTGCTGCGTCGCCGAGTACGGGAGCGAGGGTGGCGTCAATAAGCGTGATCACTACTTCGTCTACCAGCGGCAGTGTGCTTGCGTAGACGGCGCCGCCGCCCATGATCCATGCATCGCAGTCGAGCTCGGGGATCGCAGTGACGACCTCGGCTCCTTTGCTCCACGCGCCGGGTGCACGGGAGGAGAGCACAAAGTTACGACGCCCCGGCAGCGGGCGGAAGCGTTCTGGGATCGTTGTCCACGTGGTGCGACCCATAATCACAGGTGAACCCAAAGTGGTGGCCTTGAAATAGGCAAGGTCTTCGGGAATATACCAAGGCATGTCGTTGCCGTCGCCAATCACCCCATCAGTGGACTGAGCCCAAATCGCGCGCAGCATTACACTGCTACCTCGCCATGAATCGCTGGGTGAGGATCGTAGCCCTCGATAGTGAAATCGTCGAAGTCGTAGTCGAAGATCGAGGAGGCTTTTCGCAATGTCAACTGAGGGTAGGGGCGAGGTTCACGAGAAAGCTGGGTGAGAACCTGCTCGCGATGATTGTCGTAGATATGGCAGTCGCCGCCAGTCCAAATGAACTCGCCGACCTTAAGGCCTGCTTGTTGCGCGAGCATATGCGTGAGAGCGGAGTAGGAGGCGATGTTAAACGGAACACCTAAGAACATGTCTGCGCTGCGCTGGTAGAGCTGGCAGCTCAACTTTCCATCGGCAACATAGAGCTGGAACAACAAGTGACACGGTGGAAGCGCCATGTTGTTGAGCTCTGCCACGTTCCACGCTGAGACGATGTTGCGCCTAGAGTCCGGATTGTTTTTGAGCATATCTAGTGCTTGAGCGATCTGGTCCACATGCTGCCCATCAGGGGTAGGCCAGCTGCGCCATTGAACACCATAGACAGGCCCCAGTTCGCCTTCCTCGGAAGCCCATTCATCCCAGATATGAATGTTGCGCTCTTGGAGCCAGCGAACATTGGAGGAGCCTTGCAAGAACCAGAGGAGTTCTCCTATAACGCCTTTCCAATACACCTTCTTGGTGGTGATGAGCGGGAAGGATTCGGAGAGATCGAAACGCATCTGTTGGCCAAAAAGGCTGGTCGTACCGGTGCCGGTACGGTCGTCTTTGTGGGAGCCCTGTTCAAGGATTGTGCGAAGAAGGTCTTCATACGGGGTTTTTATGGTGGTGCTGGTGCTCATATTCACAATCAAGTCGATAGCGGGCAAAGAAATTCCGGTGGGAAACCTCCAGTGCTCAATGTGAGAGGTTTCCCGCCGGGTGACAACTATACGATCAGTAGGAGCCGTTTTCCTCACGGAAAGCTGCAGCCATGGCGAGGATGTCGTCGGCAAGCTCGGGGCGGCAGATCAGTACGTCTGGAAGATACGTGTCTTTGTTGTTGTAGTTCAACGGGGTGCCGTCGAGACGCGAGCAGTGCAGACCTGCGGCGAGGCTAACGCCAACCGGTGCAGCGGAGTCCCACTCGTACTGTCCACCTGCGTGAATGTAGGCATCGTAGTCGCCCAACAGTACGTGCATGGCCTTTGCGCCAGCGGATCCCATGGGTTCTGCGGCAAAGCCTAAGGATTCCGCGATGTGGGTGGCTACCGCTGGTGGGCGGTTGTGAGAGATAGCGATCTTCTTGGCGTAGGGGCCGCCTACTGCGCGAACCTCGGAGGAGTGGAATACCACGCCAAGGTCGGGGAGGTTAACAGCAGCGTGGGTGGGTACGCCGTTTTCTACAAGTGCGATGTGAACAGCCCAGTCCTGGCGGCCGGTGGCAAATTCTTTGGTGCCATCGAGGGGGTCGATAATCCATACGCGGTCTTTGCCGAGGCGTTCTGGGTTATCGGCTGCTTCTTCGGAGAGGAAGCCGTCGTCGGGGCGGTGCTGCTCGAGTACGCGGGCGATCCAGTTTTGTGCGAGGTCGTCGCCGGCATCGCCGAGTTCGCGTCCGCGGAGAAGACCCACGTTGCGCACTCCTTTGAGGATCTCGCCTGTGCCTTCGGCTAGTCGCTTGGTAAGTGTTGCATCGTCAAACTGAGCAGTCATAAGTCCCTAGTGTAGTGGAAATCAATGAGCGATCTGTTGTGTGAGACGTGTTTAATAGTGATTATGGATTCCTCGCATGATTTCAGCCTTGCGGATACTTTCGCTCTCCAAGTAGCAACCTGGTTTAGCGATGTGTTTGCCCAGCCCACGGTGGTGCAGCGCCAAGCGTGGGCGGCTATTTCGGCGGGGGAGAATGCGTTAGTTGTAGCCCCCACAGGTTCGGGTAAAACACTCGCTGCCTTCTTGTGGGCACTCAACGAGCTTGTTCAAGGATCGGGTCAAACGGCGTTGCTCAGTAGGCAAGCTGCAGGATCAGCAGAAGTCGAGGCGTCGCGCGCCAAGGGGGTCAAGGTTGTTTATATTTCTCCGTTGAAGGCCTTGGGTGTGGATGTGGAAAACAATCTGCGCGCGCCTTTGACAGGTATTAACCAGGTGGCTGCTCGCTTAGGTATTGATCAAAGCGACATCACTGTGGGGGTGCGCTCCGGAGATACTCCGGCGAGCGAGCGCAGCAAACAGGTACGTAACCCACCAGATATTTTGATTACCACGCCGGAGTCTTTGTATTTGATGCTGACGTCTAAAGCACGATCCATTTTGACCACCGTTGATACGGTGATCGTGGATGAAATCCACGCGATGGCGGGCACAAAGCGCGGAGTGCATTTGGCATTGAGCCTTGAGCGCCTTGAGCGCCTGGCTGCGCAACCTGTGCAACGAATTGGTCTTTCTGCAACGGTACGTCCCCTCGACGTAGTGGCGAGGTTTTTGGGCGGGGATCGTCCCGTAGAAATTATCAATCCACCGCTGGAGAAGAAGTGGCAGTTAGCGGTGCATGTTCCTGTCGATGACATGATTGATTTGCCCACACCCGAACCAGTAAGTGAGATCGGGGAAGCCACAATCGACGATCCGTTGGGGTTGACTACCCAGCTGGAAGGATTTGCCGAATCCGCTCTTCCGACGCAGGGCTCTATCTGGCCGTTCATTGAACAAGATGTCTTCGATGAGGTGATGGAACACCGCTCTACCTTGGTTTTTGTTAACTCTAGGCGGACTGCAGAGCGCCTGACCAGCAGGCTTAATGAGCTATACGCGCAGCGTTTTCAGCCCGAGGTGTTATCGCCGGCGTTACGACGCCCACCTGCGCAGCTGATGAAAAGTACCGACATCGCTGGCGAAGCCACAGCGATTATTGCCCGTGCACATCATGGTTCGGTGTCTAAAGACGAGCGCGTGCTTACCGAGAAAATGCTGAAACAAGGTGAGCTGCGCGCTGTGGTGTCGACCAGTTCACTGGAACTAGGTATTGACATGGGTGCAGTGGATAAGGTCATTCAAGTTGAGTCGCCACCCTCGGTAGCCTCGGGGCTTCAACGCGTGGGGCGTGCCGGTCACGTGGTGGGTGCGGTATCGCATGGTTCGTTTTATCCGAAGCATCGCGCAGATCTAGTCCAAACTGCCGTCACTGTAGGTCGAATGACCGAGGGGCTTATCGAGGAACTTCACGTTCCTACTAATGCCCTTGATGTGCTGGTTCAGCACACGGTTGCTGCGGTTGCTATGGATGATCTTGATGTTGAGGATTGGTACGCAACGGTGGTGCGCGCCTATCCCTATCGCGATCTTCCTCGTGAGGCTTTTGATGCAGCAATTGATCTCACCACTGGGGTGTATCCCTCTACTGACTTTGCTGAGCTTCGTCCGAAGGTTATCTACGACCGAATAACCGGCACTCTCAGTGCACGTCCCGGCGCGCAGCGTACTGCGGTGATTAATGGTGGGACGATTCCCGATCGTGGCATGTTTGGTGTGTTTTTGGTCGGTAGCGGAGAATCTGGTGTGCCTCGCAGGGTAGGTGAGCTTGATGAGGAGATGGTGTATGAGTCTAGGGTGGGGGACGTGTTTACGTTGGGGGCATCGAGCTGGCGTATTGAGGAGATTAATAAGGATCAGGTTTTAGTTACGCCTGCGCCGGGGCATACGGGCAGGTTGCCTTTTTGGACGGGAGATCAGGCGGGGCGTCCGGCGGAGTTGGGTAAGGCGTTGGGGGCTTTTCGACGCACCCTAGTCGCTGATCCCAGTGTGGTTGAGGGCATGGGGCTGGATGTTCGTGCGCGGTCGAATGTGGTTGCGTTTATTCAGCAACAGCAAGAGGCCACGGGGGTAGTACCTGACGAGGTGACGCTGGTACTAGAACGGTTTCGTGATGAATTAGGCGATTGGCGGGTGGTGCTTCATTCACCGTATGGCAGGGGGGTGAATGCTGCGTGGGCGTTAGTAGCTGGTGCAGCATTTTCGCAGCGTAATGGCATGGATGCCCAGCCGGTTGCCTCTGATGATGGCATCGTGTTGCGGGTTCCGGAGTCGGATGCTGAACCTGGCGCGGATCTGTTTGAGATTGATCCGGACACGGTTGAGGAGTTGGTGGCTCAGCAGGTGGGCAACTCAGCGCTTTTCGCAGCGCGGTTTAGGGAATGTGCGGCGCGGGCGTTGTTGTTGTCTAGTCGCACGCCAGGTAAACGTGCGCCGTTGTGGCAACAACGACAGCGTGCTGCGCAGTTATTGGATGTGGCGCGAAAGTACCCGAGTTTTCCTATTGTGTTGGAAACGGTGCGGGAATGTTTGCATGATGTTTATGATCTTGATGCGTTAGTGGAGCTAGCTGCTGCATTGAAGCTGCGTAAGGTGCGTATATCTGAGGTGACTACGCAGCAGCCGAGTCCGTTTGCTACGTCTATTTTGTTTAGTTACACGGGCGCTTTTATGTATGAGGGCGATAGCCCGCTGGCGGAAAAGCGGGCAGCTGCGTTGGCCTTAGACCCAGCGCTGCTCGCCAAATTGTTGGGCACAGTAGAGCTTCGAGATTTATTGGATCCGACAATTATCGCTGAGGTGGATCAAGACCTGCGGCGGCGTTCGCAGCGTCGGCGTGTGCACACCGCCGAACAGTTGGTTGATGCGCTTCGGGTTTTAGGGCCAGTTCCGCTATCAGAGATTCCTGCGATCGCCGAGGTTGGAATGCCCGCTGCGCTACAGGAGCTAGGGCGCAGAGTCATGGAGGTGCGTATTGCTGGGGTGGCGCATCTTGCGTTGGCTGAGGATGCTGCGTTGCTTCGGGATGCGCTAGGTGTGCCGGTTCCGCCGGGGATCCCAGCACAGGTCGATACGATTACTGATGCGGTGACACAGCTGGTGACTCGTTGGGCTAGGGCACGCGGACCGTTTGTGCTGACAGATGTTCAAAGTGCTTTCGGGTTGGCCGCTGGGGTGGCACATGGGGTCGTCGATACGCTGCACAAGAGCGGTGTGGTGACGATGGGGCGTTTTCGGGCTGGTGTTGATCAGTCGGAGTATGTGGCACCTGAGGTGTTAAAGATCATTCGGCAGCGTTCGTTGGCGGCTGCGCGAGCCGAAACTCAGCCTGTATCGCAGTCGGCGCTGGGTCGGTTTTTGCCACAGTGGCAACAGGTTGCTCCCGCAGGGCAGTCTCCGCAGCTGCGCGGTGCTGATGGTGTGTTTGCGGTGATAGAGCAGCTCGCCGGTGTGCGGCTGCCGGCATCGGCGTGGGAGACAATGGTGCTGCCGCAGCGAGTGAGTGGCTATCAACCAAGTGATCTTGATGAGCTCACTGCCAACGGAGAAGTAGCCGTTATCGGTGCCGGAAGTGCCGGTAGCTCGGACCCCTGGGTGATGCTCGTCCCCACGGATTATGCAGCTCAGCTGATTGATGCTCCCGACGTGGAGACTTTAAGCCCGATCCAACAACAAATCGTTGAGATCTTAAGCAACGGTGGTGGCTATTTAATAAGCGGCATCCGTGACCAGATACTTGGCAGCGACACCGATGTGCGCACCGCTATCTGGGAGCTTTTTGAGCTGGGGATGATAAGCCCAGAGGGCTTGGCTCCGATACGCGCGCGACTCAGCGCTGGAAGTGGGACAAGTTCCGCGCATCGTGCGAAGCGCACGCCGGCCCGCGGGCGGTTGCGCATGGGAAGAACGCGTTTTGCGCAATCCCTTCAGTCAGGGATCGCCGCCGACATGGTAGGGCGGTGGTCGCTGACTATCCCTGCTGATACCGATGCCACTGCGCGCTCTGTTGCTCACGGAGAGGCCTGGTTGGATCGCTATGGAGTGGTCACGCGCGGCAGTGTTGTTGCAGAGAACACTTTAGGTGGGTTCGCTTTGGCATATAAGGTGCTTTCTCGTTTTGAGGAAGCCGGTAAAGCCATGCGTGGTTACCTCATTGATGGGTTAGGGGCTACCCAGTTTTCTACGCCGGCGGTCATCGATCGGTTGCGCGGACTAGGAGATAGTGATGATGTGACAGGTTGGCCATCGGGTACCACCGATCCTGAGGTGTATGTTCTTGCTGCAGCTGATCCCGCGAATCCTTACGGGGCAGCGTTGCCGTGGCCCGAATCTGGCCCCACCCGTGCAGCGGGCAGCATTGTCGTGCTTATCGACGGCCTCCTCATCGCCCATCTCACCCGTGGCGGTCGCACGTTGACAGTGTTCGATCTTCCTACCGGAATCGAGGTAGCCGATGCCATGCCCTTTGTAGTCAGTGCGCTTTCGGAAGCCATCAGCCGCAACATGATGAAACGCATCGTGGTGGAAAAAATCAATGGTGAGCAGGTGTTTCAGTCGCAATGGGCGGAGACTTTGCGTGCAGCAGGAGCCCATATTGTTCCCCAAGGAATCCGGATTTCTGCCATTACTCAGCAAGCTACGACTTCCTATGAGCGAGGTCGCAGGTTAAGCCAAGCCCTAAGCGATCTTGAGGATCAGCAGGAGCAGCATCCACGACCGCGCCGAGGCGGATTTCAATCTGGTGGGCGACGCTAGTGAGGAAATCGAGAAGAAGGTGCGCTGTCGTCCCAGACGTCGCGCCAGCGCTGGGCTAGTGTCTCCACTGTTTCATGGGCATTAAGACCGCTCGGTTGGGGAACAACCCACAACGCAACATCTTCGGGCCAGCCAGCAATGAGGGTCGGATCCTGCTTGCCCAACACTGCCTTACGATGTTGAAACCCGGCACGATAAGCGGTAATTCCCACCACGGCGACTACGCGCGGGCGCAGAGTAGTGGCGAGGTGGATGACGCGTTGGGCGCCGTCGATAAGCTCTTGTGTGGTGAGTTCGTCGGCGCGGGCAGTAGCTCGTGCTACGAGGTTTGTCGTGCCGATTCCGAGGTGGGCTAGGTGTTCTTCTTGTTCATCGCTCATTCCGTGGGAGACGTCAAAGCGTGGGGTGACAATGCCTGCGCGGTCAAGAGAGGTCCAAAATCTGTTTCCTGGATGAGCGAAGGGTGCGTCAACGGCAGCTGTCCATAATCCTGGGTTGACGCCCACGATTAATAATCGGAGGTCGGAATTGGGAATTCGATCCGACACCGTGGCGTTGGCAAACTGTGCAAGCTGATCGCGGGTAGGCTTAGCCCCGCCCAATGGAGAAGGATGCGCTGTACTCATACCTACCTGTTGTACCCCTCATCAAGAAAAGGCTGCGTGATACTGCTTCTATGCCCGAAGGTGATTCCGTATTTCAACTAGCTCGCCGGCTTAGCTTTATGCAAGGCCGCACCATAACACATACGAGTCTTCGGGTTCCGGCGTATGCCACCATGCGTTTCGACGGTCGCACCATAACAAAAGTGTGGCCCTACGGTAAGCACCTTTTCATGCATATCGGTTCAGATGTTTTGCATACTCATCTCAAAATGGAGGGCACATGGGCGGTTCATAGGGCGGGGGATCGGTGGCGAAAGCCAGGCCATACTGCCCGCGTTGTGCTCCACCTTGATGACGCTCCGCATGACCCCATTGAAGTTGTGGGCCACGAACTTGGGCTTGTGCGCGTGTTTCCGGACCATGAGTATCCGCAGCGAATCGCCCACCTTGGTCCGGATGTCCTCGCTGAATCGTGGCCTACCCGTGGGGAAGCAGAAGCAAGAAAACGCCTCCTTGGCCAACCCGAGCGTGCCATCGGCTTGGCGTTGCTTGATCAAAAAGTACTAGCTGGTGTAGGAAATGAATACCGCGCCGAAATCTGTTTTATCTGCGGAATCCACCCCGCGACCCTTATCAAAGACGTAAATGTTGATCGTGTACTTTCGGTTACCCGACGCCTCATGTGGGCCAACCGGTTTTCTCCGATACGCGTTACCACTGGTATTCGTCGCCCAGGCGAAACTAGCTATGTTTTTGGGCGCAATCATAAGCCGTGCAGACGCTGCGGCACCCTCATACGCAAGAGCACGCTTGTCGACGACCCCACCACCGAACTCGAAAGAATCATCTGGTGGTGCCCACTATGTCAAAGCGAATAGCACAACCTGTGCTGCAATGATCTTGGCGATCATGGCCAGTGGATATACCGAGGTGTAGCCCAATGCCGGCAGATCATTTTTCGTCATCGCAGAAACATAGGACAGTACGGCTGGGTGTGTTTGAATACCTGCGAGCATGCCCGCTGTTTGGCCGTACGGGATCTTCATCACCTTATAGCCCACAACCAGCACAAAGATAGCCAATGTCAAGGTGATGAGGGCACCAACGGCAATGATGGTCAAAGATGCTGGATCTGATAGTGATGCGCGGAAACTAGCTCCTGCAGTGGTACCAATAGCGGCGAGAAACAAGGTGATTCCTAGTTGCCGCAGTGCCAAGTTTGCTCCGTAAGGAACCTGCCACACAAAACGACCTGAGCGTCCCACTGCGCCTAGAACGAGAGCTACTACTAATGGGCCGCCGGCGCTTCCTAAAGACAACGCAGCACCGCCAGGAAGTGGTACCTCAATCATGCCAACGAGCAAGCCAAGAGCGAGCCCGGCAACGAGGGGGAAAAGATTGAAATCAGAAAGTCGACGATAGGAATCACCGAACAGTGCCGTCACAGACTTCATGCGATCATGAGCAGCCACCACCCGGACACGGTCGCCAAGCTGCAAAACTGTTTCCGGAGTAGCCACATGGTCATGATCGCCACGACGGACCCGAGTAATCAAAATTCCTGACAATCGAGGCCGAAGTTTAGCCAGAGGTATGCCCACTAAATCCTGATTAGAAACAAAAATGCGCCGATAATCTAAATCGTGACCATGGAAAGGATCACCTGGGATCAAATCACCTAGCACATGCGCGGCCTTGTCGAGTTCCTCGGCCGTGCCCACCAAAGACAGCACATCTCCCATATGGATACGAGACGACGTGGTAGGGAGAGTCTGCTGACCATCGCGCTCAATACGCGAGACAATAATCTCTAGGCCCAGCGTGTGGTGGATATCAATCACAAGATCAGAGCCCGCGACCACATGATTGACCTTGATCTGGCGGGTGAACAAATCCTCAACAGCAACACCTGCGTCGTGAGCTTCTTGCACGTGATCGATACGGAACCACTTTGCACACAACCCAATCGCCGCGATCACCCCCAACACGCCGATGGGGTAAGCCAGCGAATACGCAACTAACGGCAACGATTCCACCTCGTGTACCTCGTTCGCATCCCCAAAGATGCTGGGTAACGAATCCACCACGGCAGCCATAGCCGGTGTATTTGTTACCGCGCCGGTAAACAACCCAGCAGCGGTGACCCCGTTGAGATTTACTAGCGAAAACAAAGCGATGGAAATGCCTGTTATCAGCGCCAACGTGGTAATAGCGAGCGCGTTTTGTTTTACTCCTTGCGACTTAAACAGGGCGAAAAACGCATGGCCTGATTCCAAACCGATGGAGTACACAAAAATAGACAATCCCAAAATGTACACCAAGTGGGGGATGTGAATATCGGGCTCTACAGCCGCAAATGCAACGCCTGCAAAAAGTACTGCTGCCACTCCGAGACTAAAACCTCGGATTTTAACCTGACCGATTGCTAATCCAACCGCCATGATGACAAAAAGCGCCAACAGCGGGTTTGCCACGAAGATTTCCACAATGTCGATCGTGCCAGAAAATGAAAACATATTGGTAATAAATGCCAATGTGGCCAAAACGGGGGTAGCACTCCGTGAGGAAACGCTTGCAACGGTGCATTAGGGTGAGAACCATGAAAATTATTCTCAACCTCATCTGGTTGATCACCGGCGGAATTTGGCTTGCTCTTGGATACTTAGTGGCTGGCGTGGTCGCCTGTGCACTGATTATTACGATCCCCATGGGAGTAGCAAGTTTCAGAATGGCCAACTATGCGCTATGGCCTTTTGGCCGCACCGTCATTGAAGAAGTTGGCGGCGGATCGCCTCTCAATTCCGTTAGCAACGGGGTGTGGTTTATCATCGCAGGTTTCTGGCTCGCACTTGGTCACCTCACAACCGCATTCGCACAAGCCATCACCATTATTGGTATTCCACTCGCGATTGCCAACCTGAAGATGATCCCTGTGACATGCTTCCCCTTTGGAAAACGCATCGTTGATTCCGACGCTATCCCATTTGGCAACCGCCCTATGAGCTCCATGTAGCCCAAGAATCCACACAGGGCCATCACACCAGCACATCAATAATGCTTGTGTGATGGCCCATTATTTTAGGGAGCTAAAGCAGTCTTAGCCGCGGTGGGAGCGGTACCAAGAGATCAACCCATCGGTGGAGCTATCGCCGGAGTCAACAGCAACCTCGCCGGCAACCGCTGGGGCTAGATCATTAGCCTGCTGCTTGCCAAGCTCAACACCCCACTGATCGAAGGAGTTGATGTCCCAGATCACGCCTTCGACAAACACAATGTGCTCGTAGAGCGCGATCAATGCGCCGAGAGCGAAAGGTGTAAGTTCCTCAGCCATGATGGTGGTTGTAGGACGGTTACCAGGCATGACCTTGTGAGCTACAAGCTCAGGGGAAACGCCTTCTGCAGCGATTTCTTCAGCAGTCTTACCAAAAGCCAAAACCTTGGTTTGTGCGAAGAAGTTGCTCATGAGCAGATCATGCATGGAGCCTTCGCCGCTGGCGGTAGGCAGGTCTTCCTTCGGGCGCGCAAAACCAATAAAGTCTGCCGGAATCAGCTTGGTGCCTTGGTGAATCAGCTGGAAGAACGCGTGCTGACCATTAGTTCCTGGCTCACCCCAGTAGATCTCACCTGTGTTGGTGGTCACAGTGCTACCGTCGTGGCGAACGGACTTGCCGTTGGACTCCATGGTCAGCTGCTGCAGATAAGCAGGGAAGCGACCCAAATCTTGGGAATAGGGGAGAACCACGTGCGTTTCTGCACCGAAGAAATCGTTGTAGAACACGTTGAGCATACCCATGAGTACAGGGATGTTGGATTCAAAATCGGCGGTGCGGAAGTGCTCATCCATGGCACGGAAGCCATCAAGGAATCGCATGAAGTCCATCGGTCCGATAACAGACATCAGTGACAAGCCAATTGCGGAATCTACGGAGTAACGACCACCCACCCAGTTCCAGAAACCGAACATGTTCTTGGTGTCGATACCAAACTCAGCAACCTTTTCTGCATTCGTCGAGACCGCAACAAAGTGCTTAGCCACTGCGGATTCATCCCCACCGGCAGCTGCAACCAACCAACGCTTCGCTGCGTGGGCATTAGCCAGAGTCTCTTGGGTGGTAAAGGTCTTGGAGGCGACGACGAAAAGTGTGGACTCTGGATCGAGTTCGTCGAGAACCGCATGCATATCAGCTGGGTCGACGTTGGAAACAAACTTCGCGTTAATACCGGCGGTTGCATAAGTACGCAACGCCTTCGTTGCCATCGCAGGGCCAAGGTCAGATCCGCCGATACCAATGTTCACAATAGTCTTGATGGTGTGGTTGGAGTAACCGCGCCAAGAGCCATTACGCAAAGACGTAGCAAAGTCGCGCATACGGCCGAGTACCTCGTGCACATCTGCAGCTACGTCTTGGCCATCAACGCTAAGCTCGGCATCGACTGCAAGGCGAAGTGCGGTGTGAAGCACAGCGCGGTCTTCAGTGTTGTTAATGTGCTCACCATCAAACATGGCCTTGATTTTTTCGCGCATACCAGAGGCCTTAGCCAGCTCAGTAAACGCAGCCACGGTGTCGGCATCGATCAAGTTCTTGGACAAGTCGACATGAAGACCTGCTGCCTCGAAGCTCAACTCCTGCGCGCGGTTGGGGTTGTTAGCAAACAAATCACGAAGAGTGGTTGCCTTCATGGCGCTGTAGCGCTCAGAGAGCGTAGCCCATGGCTCAGTGGTCGTAACATCGAAGGACATTGCATTGCTCCATTTCTGTTGGTTTATGCGAGTTTGTGCCCAGATAGTGTGGCAATCGCTCAATTCTCACGGTATCGAAAATACGCCTGTCCTTTCGGATTCCCAACAATACTTTTGATCGGACTTTTGTCACAGTAATCCCAGATACAGCCCGTGACCTGATGGTGGCGCAACCACCGTAGTGCGGTGCATAGTGGGACTATGACGCACACAACACAAACACTCGATGACCACATCCACGAACTACTGCAACGGATCCCCACGGAGCTTTTTATCGCAGGGCAATTCCAACCTGCCCACAATGGCGCAACACTGAGCGTGACCAATCCCTCTGACGGCTCAGAACTTGCCACAGTGGCGTCGGCAAGCGAAAAAGAAGCACGCACAGCCCTCGACGCCGCTGAAAAAGCCCAACCCACATGGGCCGCGACACCCGCACGCGAACGCTCAGAAATCCTTCGTCGGGCCTACGACCTAGTCATCGAGCACAAAGACGACCTTGCCCTGATTCAGTCCCTAGAACTAGGACGCGCCCTGCCAGACTCCGAAGCAGAGGTAACCTACGCCGCTGAATTCTTCCGATGGTTCGCAGAAGAAGCAGTAAGGATTCGCGGCGACTACCGCCACAATCCCACCGGAAATGCCCGCATTATTACCCACCAGCAGCCGGTAGGCCCCTGCCTTGCCATCACCCCATGGAACTTTCCGCTTGCAATGGGCGCACGCAAACTCGCCCCAGCCCTAGCAGCAGGCTGCACCATGATCCTGAAACCAGCATCGAAAACCCCACTGACCATGCTGTACCTAGCACAACTGCTAGCAGAAGCAGGAGTTCCCCACGGTGTTGTCTCCGTGCTGCCGACCGCAAACGCCAGCGTGGTATCCGACCTATTGCACGATGCGCGCATCCGAAAACTCACCTTCACCGGCTCGACCGCAGTAGGACAAAAACTCGCCGCGATGGCCACCGAACACAGCGCCGCCGTATCCCTTGAACTTGGAGGAAATGCCCCCTACATCGTCTTGGACGACGCCGACATCGACACCGCAGCGCAGGCGGTCGCCGTAGCCAAAATGCGAGGCGCCGGCCAAGTCTGCATCGCAGCCAATCGCTTCCTAGTACATAGCAGCATCGCGGAGGAATTTACACAGCGCGTAGTAAACATCATGCGCGGTTTTACCCAAGGACCAGCCACCGCACCGGGCGTAGATTTCGGTGCGCTTTCCGGCGACGATCAAGTCAGCACCGTCACCACGCTTGTCGACGATGCCCTGAGCCGTGGGGCCACCAAGCTTCTTGGTGATCTTCCCAAGGAGTTGCCAGAACACGGAAGCTACTATCCGGCAACCGTGCTTGTGGATGTCCCCGAAGACGCTGACATTCACCGCGAAGAAATCTTTGGGCCAGTTGTCGTTATCTCTACTTTTGATGATGACGACGAAGCAGTCGTACGTGCCAATGACACAAAGTTTGGCCTTGCCGCCTATGTGTTTGGCAGCGATCTACAACGAGTCCTCAACGTTGCAGAACGTGTCGATGCCGGAATGATTGCTGTGAACAAAGGCGCGCTGTCTGATCCCGCAGCACCATTCGGTGGCGTAAAAGAATCAGGTCTTGGTAGGGAAGGTGGCTTCGAAGGAATAGGAGAGTTCCTCGAAACCAAGCTTATTTCGTTACCGCTCTAACGAGCCTCACCGAGGCGGCCTCGGCCCATGCGAAGCAAAATACCTGCTAGGGCGGGGCCTTCTTCACCGATTTCCTCACGGAACTGGTTGATGATGGCCACCTCACGGGTGTGCACGAGACGGGTACCGCCGGATCCCATGCGCGTTTTGCCAATAGCTCGAGAGATTTCGGTACGGCGTTTCACCGCAGCAAGAATTTCTTTGTCTAGTCGGTCGATTTCTTCGCGGTATTGCTGGATCTCCGCATCAGAGAGGGGATCAGAGGTTCCTGTAGGGAAGCGAACAACAAAATCTCTATCGGCAGTGCTCATGGTTGACCATTGTGCCACCTCGACATCGTCGCTGCTGAGCCCACAGGTGGGGCGCGGGGGTAAGGAATGTTGAGGGTTCGTTGTAGGTTGGATAGTTGATGAACAACAACGAACCCTTCTCTCAGTTTCCCTTTGGAACCAACGCTACAGCGGCGCCGTCAACGAGCATGGCATCGCAAGCGAATCCGTTTCTTCGCCAAGCTCAGCCCGTATCGCAGTACACCGGTGCCGACCTCACCGAAGGTCTGAATCCGCAGCAAAAAGCAGCAGTGGAGCATTGTGGATCCCCACTGCTGATCGTTGCAGGCGCTGGATCTGGAAAGACATCTGTGCTGACACGGAAAATTGCCTACTTGATGCGTGTGCGAGGCGTACAACCGCAGAACATCTTGGCAATTACGTTTACCAATAAAGCAGCAGCAGAGATGCGTGAGCGTGCCAGCTCTTTAGTGGGACCTGTAGCCCAACGCATGTGGGTATCGACATTCCACTCCACGTGCGTGCGTATTTTGCGGGAACAGGCACAGCTTGTTCCTGGGCTAAACACTAATTTCACGATCTATGACTCGGATGATTCCAAGCGATTGTTGTCTATGATCTCTAAGGATTTCAGCTTGGATATTAAGAAGTTCACACCACGGTTGCTAGCAACTGGAATTTCTAATCTTAAAAATGAGCTGATTGATGCCGACCAAGCTTGTGCTGATGCGGAGAGCACGAAGAATCCCTATGAGACTACGATCGCAAGCGTTTTCGCTGAATATCAAAAGCGACTGCGAGCGTCGAACGCCGTTGATTTTGATGACCTCATCGGGGAGACAGTACGGATTTTCCGTGAGCACCCGCCGGTTACCGAATACTATCGGCGTAGGTTCCGGCACGTGCTTATCGACGAGTACCAGGACACTAATCACGTGCAGTATGCATTAATTCATGAGCTTGTTGGTAGTGGACCTGATGCTAGCGAGTTATGCGTCGTTGGTGACTCGGACCAATCAATTTATGCGTTTCGTGGTGCCACAATTCGAAATATTGAGGAATTTGAACGCGATTACCCTAACGCTGAGACGATTCTTCTAGAGCAAAATTACCGTTCCACCCAAACGATTCTTAATGCTGCCAATTCGGTGATCGCTCAAAATGAGAATCGTCGAGAAAAGAAATTATGGACAGCTCTAGGCAGCGGTGATCCCATTGTCGGATATGTCGCCGACAACGAACACGATGAAGCCCGTTTTATTGCCAATGAGGTCGACGCGTTGGCTGATAAAGGGGTGGCATATTCCGATATTGCTGTCATGTATCGTACGAACAACTCTTCTCGTGCTGTAGAAGACGTCTTTATGCGAACCGGCATACCGTACAAAGTCGTAGGCGGTACCCGCTTTTATGAGCGTAAAGAGATTCGCGACACCATTGCTTATCTTCGTCTTATTGATAACCCCGATGATGCGGTGTCTTTGCGTCGAATCATTAATACTCCACGCCGAGGCATTGGTGATAAAGCCGTAGCATTTCTGTCACTCCACGCAGATAACCACAACGTAGGCTTCCACCAAGCATTGCTAGATGCCACCGAAGATAAAGTTTCCATGCTTGGCGCACGTGGCCGAAATGCTGTCACTGGTTTTGTTGACATGATGAAGGGGGTTCGCGAGGAGGCCGCAAACAAAATCAATGAAGTGACTGGGATGCCTGATATCGGAGATATGGTGTCTTACATTTTGGACGTCACTGGATACAAAGCCGAGTTAGAAAAAAGCAATGATCCCCAAGATGGTGCAAGGCTCGATAACCTCAACGAGCTGGTATCTGTTGCTCGAGAATTCTCCTCAGAAGCTGCCAACCAAATAGCCTATGAGCGCATGGGGGTGGAGAGCGAAGCCTCAGAGATCCCTGAGTTAAGCGAAGTCGAAGCAGCGCCAGGTAGCCTCATGGCCTTCCTAGAGCGCGTGTCGTTGGTTGCTGATGCCGATCAGATTCCAGATAACGAACAAGGCGTCGTCACATTAATGACACTGCACACTGCAAAGGGTCTTGAGTTCCCCGTCGTGTTCCTCACCGGCTGGGAAGACGGTCAGTTCCCGCATCTGCGTGCTCTAGGAGATCCTAAGGAGCTAGCAGAGGAGCGTCGACTAGCCTATGTTGGTATTACGCGTGCACGTCGAACCCTCTACGTGTCCCGAGCAATGCTTCGATCCTCGTGGGGAAATCCAGTGACCAACCCTCCGTCACGGTTCTTATCAGAAATACCTGATGACCTAATGGATTGGCGTAGGGAAGAACCAGAACACTCCTATGACAACAGCTGGGGTATGGGCTACGGTTCATCTAATTCGCGTTCTTATGGATCCCAGAACTCTCGTTCTTATAGTTTTCCGCGAAGTCCCAAGCTACCTAAGCATTCCAACAAGCCAGCAATGGCACTCAACGTTGGCGATCGTGTGAACCATGAAAAGTATGGGCTTGGCATAGTGACCAAGGTAGACAAGATGGCTCCCGCAGATTCTGTCACCATTGACTTTGGGTCGTCAGGAACAGTGCGTCTAATGCTGATCGGATCAGTGCCTATGGAAAAGCTCTAGGACGTCTTAGGGGGCGTGTGGGGGCGCTTACGAGATAGTCCCGTAAGCGCCCCCACACAAAAGTATTTAGATTATTTAGATAAAGATGTCGTGTTCAGCAAGCCAAACCTGTGGATCTACGGCATCGCCACCGCCTGGATGAACCTCAAAGTGTAGGTGAACACCAGTAGAGAAACCGCGAGTGCCCATTCCTGCGATCTGCTGGCCAGCAGTGACCGCTTCACCGACAGCAACGTTGAGGGTCTCCATATGCCCATACACGGTAATGGTGCCGTCTTCGTGGCGGACACGAATCCATTGGCCGTAGCCGGATGCTGGGCCCGAATCGATTACTACACCGTCCATCACGGAATAAATCGGGGTGTTCATTGCATTAGCGATGTCCACGCCAGAGTGTAGCGTGCCCCAACGCATACCGAATGGCGAAGTCAGAGTGCCTTCTGCAGGGGTATGGACGCTGATTTTAGGAGTACGAGCCTCGAGATCTTTTTCAGCAACCACTTGGCTGTAATGGATTGCTTTGGAAAGCTGCTGGTTCAGGTCAGAAGCCGCAGGTTTAAACTCTGCGATGGAAAGAACCTGAGGAGAACCGTTATTGGTCTGCGCGGTGGAATCCGACGCAAGGTTGATTTCTGCAGTGGAATTGTCATGCGTAGCGTGAGCAAGGGAGGCGCCGGTAGCGCCCGCGCTCGAAACTGCGCCTGTAGCCAAAGCGACGACGGCAACGCGGCCTTTAACTGGTGATGCTTGTTTGCGATGCTTACCACCGGTTGTGCGCTGCGTCTGCTGCATGAGGCTCAACTTTCTGTAAAACTTGTGTAACGATTCTTAGTTGGTATCTCGTATCCGGCTTGTTACAACCCGTTCGATTTTGTAACCAACTCGTTATGTTCTGAGGGATAACGATAGCGCGTCGTTACAGTGAGGGCAACCTGTTTTGGGGATTTGAAGAAAAATATGGCGAGTTACATTAAAATTCGAGTCAGGAGATGACTTGTGTGGCGCATGTGAATGACCTAGCGTCGGGGGCAAAAGTATAAAACGCGCGGGTGCTTAGCCACTCACTGAGCGTAATCGTGGCACAGTTTAAAGGATGAACAAGAAGTCTAGTCCGCAATCGAGTCCTGCCCGTCGTCCACGTACGCGTCCCTCGGGTAGTGGAGTACGTCAATCGCTGAAAGACTCTTCTTATTCTGTGCAAGGTCCGGGCAGAAAGCTGCGTCGTTTTGGGCGAAAAGGTACTGATGAGGCGGTAAAACCTGTTGATCCGACATTTAAATCTCGGGTGCGGGCATACTTTCCTATTGTGTTACTGCCCAGTGTGGTGGCAGTAATTGTTATCATCATTGCTTCCCTTGTCGCGCTATTGGCTACGAATACAACAATGGCGGGGTTGCCGGCCACCATCGCAGAAGGCTGGTTGGTGCTTAATCTGGGGCCGGCTACGGGGCGAGGCATGTCCATCGGAGCGTTACCCTTGATACCTGCAATATTTTTTATGTGGTTTGTATCACAGAGAGTTTTTCGTGCGGTAAAACAACGGGTAAGTCTTGCGGATCTAGCGGTTGTCACGATCGGTGTTTTAGGTTTCCCTTTACTGCTTACTGCTACTGCGTGCGCAATGCTATACGATGCCTCCTCGGTGTTTGACGTTGCCTCACCCAACGTTGCCTTGGCCTTGGCTACCACTTTTCTTGTTCATGGCACAGCATTGGTGATCGGAATGCGCACGCGGCTATGGAAGGCGCTTGCGCGGCGATACGGGGTGAGTGAAGACGTTATCGACGCCGCCCGTTTAGCTGCTCGTCTGGTGCGAAACCTATTGCTGCTCGCATTGGCTGTCTTTGTCGTGCTACTGGGGTTTCATGCTACAGACGTGGCGAAATCCCTGGAAGGTTACACCTCGGCTGGAACGCTGGCGGTAATAATCGTCAGCCTGCTCTACCTGCCCAATGCGGTGATTGCCGTTCTAGCGGTTCTTTTGGGTGCTTCGTTTGAGATTGGCGAAGGTTTTGTTTCGCTCATGGGGGTAGGGCTGGTACCTACGCCAGCGATGCCACTTTTTGCAGCAATCCCTGGGGAAATGTCGCCATATGCCCTTGGAGCTCTAGTGATCCCGTTTGCAGGGGTCGTCGTCACGCTTCGGGGGACGGTAAAACGGCCTGCACATATTCTTCTGACTGCGGCGTGGGCTGCAGTAATCCTAGCGGTGCTCGGCGCCTTAAGTGGCGGTCAGCTGGGTGTTTATGGTTATGTGGGCGTGTTGCTCTGGCTTTCGGTGGCGTTGATGATGGCGTGGACGCTTATCTGTGGCTTCGCTATTTTTGCTTTGGAGCTATTCCTCAAAAACCGAGCAGAAGCTTCTGTGGCGATAGTGCAGGAGAGTGAAGAAAACGCGCCGGAAGAAGCGGAAGAATTGGAAGAAGCGGAAATTGGTGAGCCTGAAGAAGAACAAGGCGTGGTGGAAGCCGAAGAGCCTGAAACCTACGAGTTGGTTGATGACGGCTTAGATAATGCAGAAATGCTCGAAGCTTTTGAGATCAACCCAGCTACTCATGACAACGACGAAACAGTCGAAAATGAAGGGGGAGAAGACACAACGGAAAGCGATCAGGAGTCTGATTCGAAGTCGAAAGATGACACGGAATAGGGCATAGCGGGCTTGAACCGTTACGATGGTGGCTGTGACGAGTTTATCCAGTACGGAGGAAGCAACACCGATCGTGGTGCTTGCGTCAGGTTCCGGAACCCTCTTGCAGGCCATCATCGACAATCAGGGACGATATCGCGTGGTCGGTGTCGTGGCAGACGTTGAGTGTTTTGCGCTCGAACGAGCCAAACAAGCAGGGATTCCCATACATGTTGTGCCTTTGGAAAAAGGTGCAGATCGTCAGGAATGGAATCTAGTTCTCGCACGCACCGTAAAACACTACAAACCAGCAATCGTAGTTTCCGCCGGATTTATGAAGGTCCTCGGTGAAGGATTCCTGCGAACGTTTGAAGGTCGTACCATTAATACACACCCTGCATTGCTCCCTGCATTCCCAGGAGCACATGCCGTGCGAGATGCGTTGGACTATGGCGTCAGAGTCACCGGTTCCACTGTTCACTTTGTTGACAGCGGCGTTGACACTGGCGCCATTATTGCGCAACGACCCGTTTCCATCGAACGGGGAGAAGACGAGTCACATCTTCATGAAAGAATCAAACAAGTTGAGTGCCAGCTCATCGTGTCCGTGTTGAACTCCGCCGTGACGGAGAAAGAATCAGGAGAGGTTTCCTTCACTCATGAGTGATGACCGCAAGCAGATCAAGCGCGCATTAATTAGTGTGTACGACAAGACCGGACTGGAAGATCTGGCCCGTGCCCTCAATGATGCGGGTGTGGAGATCGTTTCCACGGGCTCGACCGCCGCTAAAATCGCTGATCTCGGAGTCCCTGTAACTCCTGTAGAGCAACTCACTGGCTTCCCAGAATGCCTTGAAGGCCGTGTGAAGACCCTACACCCTATGGTTCACGCAGGAATCCTTGCTGACACGCGTAAGGAGAACCACCTCAAGCAACTAGACGAGCTTAATGTAGCTCCGTTCCAGCTCGTGGTCGTCAACCTGTACCCATTCACCCAGACCGTTGCCTCGGGTGCCGATTTCGACGCTTGCGTCGAACAGATCGACATCGGAGGCCCATCCATGGTCCGTGCTGCAGCTAAGAACCACCCATCGGTAGCAGTAGTTGTATCTCCAGCTCGTTACTCTGAGGTAATCGCAGCAGTTGGCAACGGTGGCTTCACCCGCGCTGAGCGCACGGCTTTGGCTGTCGACGCCTTCCGCCACACCGCTTCCTACGACGTTGCCGTAGCAACGTGGATGGGCGAGAAAATTGCAGACGCCGACGAACCATTCGCCGTGTGGATCGGAGCAAGCTACGAGCGCGCCAACATCTTGCGTTACGGCGAAAATCCACACCAAGCGGCAGCCCTCTACACTGACCCAGCAGCTCCTGCTGGCCTTGCTCAAGCAACACAGCTACATGGCAAGGAGATGAGCTACAACAACTACGCGGACTCCGACGCTGCTTGGCGTGCCGCATGGGATCACGAGCGCCCATGTGTTGCCATCATTAAACATGCCAACCCATGTGGCATTGCAGTTTCCGACGTCTCCATTGCTGAAGCTCACCGCACTGCGCACGCCTGTGACCCAGTCTCCGCATTCGGTGGCGTGATCGCTTCCAACCGCGAAGTCAGCGTAGACATGGCGAAGCAAGTCTCCGAAATCTTCACTGAGGTCATCATCGCACCTGCTTACGAAAACGGTGCTGTAGAGATCCTTTCGCAAAAGAAGAACATCCGAATCCTTGTGGCTCCGCAGCCACAGCGCGACGAACTTGAACAACGCCAAATCTATGGCGGAGTTCTGGTTCAGCGCCGCGACCTCGTCGATGCTGAAGGCGATAACCCAGCAAACTGGACACTTGCTGCCGGTGAAGCTGCATCTGAGGAACTGCTGGCAGAGCTCGAATTCGCATGGCGTGCTGTCCGTGCTGTGAAGTCCAATGCCATCCTGCTTGCCCAAGGCGGCGCAACAGTAGGAGTGGGCATGGGACAGGTTAACCGTGTCGACGCAGCCAAGCTTGCAGTAGAACGCGCTAATTCCCTCGCTGGCGACAAGCAGCGGGCAAACGGATCAGTAGCTGCTTCTGATGCGTTCTTCCCATTCACTGACGGCTTCGAGGTGCTGGCAGAAGCTGGCGTTCGTGCGGTGGTTCAGCCTGGTGGATCCATCCGTGACGCTGAAGTGATCGAGGCAGCCAACAAGGCTGGCGTGACCATGTACCTGACGGGTGCGCGCCACTTCGCTCACTAATTTCTTATCAACACGCCACGATACAAGACTCCACCGTGGCGTGTTTTTCTTGTGCTTTTATAGGATACTTTCTGGGGCAATGATGAGGGTAACCTTTATTAATCTCACAGATTTGTGTAGCGGAACTGCTAAGATTCAGCGCGTTCAATTATTCAATTAGCGATGCCTCTTGGTCACCAGCAGGGCAACAAAGTGCCCGTAAAACGCAGGTGATCGCGTACTACCGATTTCATTTCTCAGACATCGTAGGTCAAGCTTTCTAATTTACACCACAGTAGGAACCTAAAACCCTGTGGCAGTAGTGCTTATAGCGGTTTTTAGCAACTTTGTATGTCCTTCCTGCGGTTACTGTTTCGGACTACAGTATCCAATGGTTCGATAACGGCCAATTTGTCACCCGCACCGGCGGCAACAACGCCATGGTATATATCGGCTAATCGGAGGACTTAAAGAACTAAGAAATAGCGGTTTTCATGCGTTACCACCCACCACTTTCGCTCATCGCAGTAAATTGTATGAGCGTCATCATCACTGTCTACTCTCTTGGAGTCGTCGATGATGGCACAACCTCACGCACCACGCTGAGCTAACCACTACCCGTGATAGTGGAATCAGTGCTACCGCCAGTTCCAGCACTTGCCCCTGACTTGAACGTAAAAGGGCTACCTAGTGATTTTGCTGCGGCTCTCAAGTAGGCGTTCCGCCATGGGCGACCATAAAATTACCTATCAGTATTGCTGCACTGCGCGCCAACTCTGGCAACGATGTGTTGATGGGCCAAGCTATTACTGTCTCGGAAAACGGCGCGGCTCGTGCGTTGTGGGATGCGCTTGGTTCCCCACGGGAAAGAGGGGGCTGTCCTAGCACGAGGTGGTGGTCTGTCAGCCGAATCTATGTGATCTTTTGGGTATCATAGGCTAACGGGTTCGCCGCTAGAATTGACGGTATGACGAATCGAGAGCTGACATTACGGCCCGCGGTCCTTTTTGCCCCAGCGAATAGGCCTGAGATAATTCCCAAAGCTGCCGCCCGTGCAGATATGGTCATCCTAGATTTAGAGGATGGAGCGGGCTCTATTGATCGCGACCAAGCCTATGCCAACATTCGCAACGCGGGTTTGGATCCGGCAACAACGTTTGTTCGGATTGTTGGATCAGAAGATCCTCATCACGCCGCGGATCTAGCTTTTGTAAAGACCACCGAGTATTACAATGTCATTGTGCCCAAAATTGGGGCGGCTCTTCCAGATGGTCTTGATGGCCTTAATGTTGTACCGATTATCGAAACCCCATTGGCTGTTATTAACATAGCCTCGATCGCGGCGGATCCCCGCGTAGTTGGGCTGTACTGGGGAGCTGATGACCTAACGATTGCGCTGGGGGGGATTATATTCGCGTAGGCGTATCGACGAGTCCCAACCCTCCTCCTACAGAGCACCTATCGAATATGCGCGCGTGCAGACGCTGCTACACGCTGCCGCAAACGGAAAGTGGGCGTTGGATGCGGTATATCAGGATTTCAAAAATCTTGATGGCCTCTATACAGAAGCACTGGATTCTGCCCGTATGGGATTTGCGGCATATCCATGCATTCACCCGAACCAAGTAGATGTGGTTCGGCGGGCATTCGCTCCTAGCTCAGAGCAGTTGGAGTGGGCGCAGCGAATCGCTGAGGAGAAGAAAAAACACCCCGGAGCTTTTCAGCTCGACGGGGAGATGGTGGATACGCCACTTATTGCGTTGGCGCATCGGTTGCTGCAGCGTCACGCCGCAGCCAATTAGTCGTTCAGGGTGCGGATCAGGTTCAGTGTCCATTCCACACGGTCAGCGGGCAGGGCCGCACCGACGACGGCGAGTGCGGCGTCGGCAAGCATGATTGCTAGAGCGGGAAGTTCCTCATTGCGCAATGGTTCGGGTACGACACCATCGTTGCTGCGCATTTCAATCACCGACAGCGCGATGTGGAATGGCAGATCTGTACGTGGGTCCTCGGGGCTGAGGATCTCGGAAGCTATGTTTTTAAAAGTTTGGCGTAGTTGATCGCGCTGTGTTTGGTAGGAAGCGAATTCTGCGGAAGCTGCAACAGGCAATTGGTAGAGGCGTCCGACATTCCAGCGCGTCGAAAGCAACAGTCGGCATTCTGTGGCCGTTAATGCCCACAAGCGTAACGGTGCTGGTGCTTCGTTATCGACGAAGGCCTCTGCGAGAGCAGTCGAAGGCGCCACAGTGGACTGAAGTAGGGTAAGGAAGATTTCCGTCTTGGACGGGAAGTGATAATACAGCGAGGCTTGACGAATTCCTACTGCGTCGGCGATTTGATGGGTAGACGTGGTGGCAAAACCTTGTGTAGTAAACAGCTCCGCTGAGGCATCAAGGATTTCCTCACGGGCGGTACTTCCACGTCGCCGAGGACTATTTTTACGGGGACGACCTACAGCTCCTGCCATAACGAGTACCTGCCCCTTTCCTTTCACAAAACCTTAAAAATGCGCGCAAGCGCCATGAACGAATAAATGTTATACGACGTGGGCTCAAAGCCTACTATCGACGGCCGCTAAAACCTAGAAACCTTAGGATTTTAGGGGAATGTCATATTGTTGAGCGAGCGCTCGGATGACATCAGAAACCAAACGAGACGATGCACCATAGATGCTGCGTTGGATAGCAGGAAGGCTTTCTGCCGTGGCCGCGTGAGAATGTACGCGGTCAGTCCAACGCCGGAACTGCAATTGCAAACCAGCATCCCACGCCTGGCGCAGGAAATCAGCTTGCGATGTAGTCAGTATTCCTGCTGCTACAGCTGCTGGGATTCTGCGACGCGTGGAAAAATCCCTAGAGTGAGCCGCCACACCAGCCCAGCGGGCGATAGCAATGATGGGGTAGAGCAGGTCTTTACGGATATCAACGCTCATGTCGCGTGATGGTAGGCCATCGTGGATGCGTAACGTCGGTGGGCGATGCTCAATGGCGTCGGTAAGTAGTGGCTTGTGGTCGGGGAGAGCCACTACCTCCTCAAGGCACCAAGTTCCAGCATCGGCAAAGACCGCAAGTTCGGATCCTTGGGCGGTACCAATCATTGACAACCACTCTTGTTTTGTGCGCGCAGTGGGGCCAAGACGAGTGTGTTCGGCAACAAGACCCACGCTCGTAATCAGGTCAGATACTGGGGTGGTGTCAACATGGCTTTCTCCGACAGTAAGCCATTTAATTGGTGAAAACGGAAGGGCGTCTCCACGTCCGATTGCCCCCGTAAGTACCAGTTGCGCACCGCCTGTCATATCGGCGATTGCTTCGCTGTGTAGGACGTCGGAGACGAGACGGGAAAACCATTCGACGAGTGCTTGCGGTCGTTCGCCGTGATCGATGGCATTGCGCACTAGATCTTGGCTTTCAGCGAGAACTCCGCGAACAGTGGGGGTATCTGAGCACTGAGGTGCGAGCTCGGCGAGCTCAGTTAAAGACTCATGCAACAAGGTCACTTGCCTTCCCGTCAGGTGAAATATACAAGTATCTAAGCTACCAGCCTCGTGGTGAACGCGGTAAATGTGCCGCTTACCAGCAGAAAACTGTCCAGAATATGACGAAGCACCCATCTCTTATAATAAGAGTGGGTGCCTTGTGCTGTCATCGCACTTCGAAGTTAACTTTCGAAGGCGTTGTTTGTTCTCCCAGTCGATTTTAGCGGCTGGTGAACGGCAGGAGAGCCATCTCACGGGCGTTCTTCACTGCGGTTGCAACCTGGCGCTGCTGCTGCGGCGTCAGGCCGGTTACACGGCGAGAACGAATCTTGTGGCGATCGGAGATGAACTGACGAAGAGTGTTGATGTCCTTGTAGTCAACCTTCTCGATGCCTGCGGCCTTAAGAGGGTTCTTCTTGGGGCGGCGGGACTGCTCCATCCGCGCCTTCTTCATGTTATTGCGCTTCATTGAAAACTCCCTGATTACCAGCTGGACTTACGGACGCCCGGAAGCTCACCGCGGTGAGCCATCTCGCGCATGCGGACACGGGAAACACCGAACTTACGCAGGAAGCCACGTGGGCGACCATCGCGGGAGTCACGGTTACGGACGCGAACTGGGGAAGCATCACGAGGCTGGCGGTTCAATTCGAACTGTGCATCGAGACGATCCTCATCAGAGGTGTTCGGGTTCTTGATGATTGCCTTGAGCTCGTTACGGCGCTCCGCAAAGCGGGCGACGACTTCCTTGCGCTGCTCATTCTTGGCGATCTTGGACTTCTTAGCCATAGATTAACGCTCCTCGCGGAATTCGACGTGCTTGCGGACTACCGGATCGTACTTCTTCAAAGAAATACGGTCTGGGTTGTTGCGCTTGTTCTTACGAGTGACGTAGGTATAACCGGTGCCAGCTGTAGACTTGAGCTTGATGATTGGGCGGATATCGTTACGTGCCATCTTTTAGATCTTCTCCCCACGTGCGCGAATCTTAGCCACAACGGACTCGATGCCGTCACGGTCAATGACCTTTAGGCCCTTGGTGGATACGTTCAGGGTGATGGTACGGCCCTCAGAGGGCAGGTAGAACTTACGACGCTGCACGTTGGGGTTCCAACGGCGAGACGTGCGTCGGTGCGAGTGCGAGACAGACTTGCCGTAACCCGGCTGACGTCCCGTAACCTGGCAAATAGCCGACATAGGTTTCTTTCTCCTAGCCGCCCACATTCAAACCTGCTGCTGCAGTAACAGGGCCACAGTGTGTGGAACTGCCTGTGCTGCAAGTGCTGACGGGGCGATAAACGAACAATTTCGACAACAGCAAGAGACAACCATACCTGTGATGGGGTGAAAATCCTAATCAATCCCGAAAAAATTTTAGATTTCTTGCGTGTGTAGTTAGAAAATGTCGCGTAAGAAGGTATGTGTGCTGCTGAAATGTGATTTGAAAGTTAGTGAAATACCTCTATATAAAAGTGTGGGTAACCTGCTTTTTGTTGGGCGGGGGAGGGCTGGATTTTCTCAAAGGAGTAGTTGGGTGTACAATTTGTCAGGTTGCTTACACTTATTATAGTGTCGGCGAGCATCGCGAAACCCAACTCGAGCACGATCTTCACCGTGATGTGGAGAACCGACTCGAAGTATCAATCCTGAGGGAAATCGAGAGAGTATGAAGAAAGATATCCACCCTGATTACCACCCAGTGGTATTCCAGGATGCAGGTACTGGCCACCAGTTCCTGACCAAGTCAACCGCTACCAGTGACCGCACGGTTGCATGGGAAGATGGCAACGAGTACCCACTGATCGTCGTTGATGTGACCAGTGAGTCTCACCCATTCTGGACCGGTGCGCAGCGTGTCATGGACACCGCAGGCCGTGTTGAGAAGTTCAACCAGCGTTACGGTGCACTCGCTCGCCGTAAGAAGAACAAGTAATAAAGGAGGGAAACAAAAATGGCAGTTCCAAAGCGTCGTATGTCGCGTGCAAATACTCACGCACGTCGTTCCCAGTGGAAGGCAGATAACGTTGCCCTCCAAGAAGTGAAGATCAACGGTCAGACCGTTCGCATCCCACGTCGCCTAGTTAAGGCAGCTCAGCTTGGTCTCGTTGAGGTTGAGCTGTTCTAAGCTCTTGTGGATATAACTCCACTATGAATGAAGGCTGATTTCGGTTAGACCGAAGTCAGCCTTCATTCATTTGTAATTTAGAAGACTTCTTTCGGAGTGTGTGTCGGTTGGCTGCTATTGTCAACATTTAACGCACTGTAAAATTGTTGCACTAAATGTCATTATTCATAGCTGACTCTGGGCATTGCTTGAGGGTCGGTCTCGGCGGAACAAGGCAGAATAGACTGAATGAAGATTGTAGTCGTAGATGATGAGCAGGCGGTGCGCGAATCGCTTCGTCGTGCGTTGTCCTTTAACGGATATGAAGTGCATTTGGCTCAAGATGGAGTCGATGCACTTGAAGTAATTGAACGTGAACAACCAGAGCTGGTTATTCTAGATGTGATGATGCCACGCATGGATGGCCTTGAGGTTTGTCGCACCCTGCGTGGTAGCGGTGACGACCGTCCCATCTTGGTTTTGACCGCTCGCGATGGTGTGTCTGATCGTGTTGCTGGACTTGACGCTGGTGCTGACGACTACCTTCCTAAGCCATTTGCACTTGAGGAGCTACTAGCTCGTGTGCGTTCTCTGCTTCGCCGTGCCGCTGCAGAATCCGTCGGTTCCGGCAGCCAAGGGGAGCTTTCCTTTGAGGATCTTCGCCTAAATCCTGATACGCGCGATGTCACCCGCGGTGGTCGCCCTATTAGCTTGACTCGCACTGAGTTTGCGCTGCTCCGGTTGCTGATGGCGAATTCTCGTCGTGTACTTTCGCGTGCGTCGATCTTGGAAGAAGTGTGGGGATATGACTTCCCGACTTCTGGAAACGCACTGGAAGTCTATATTGGCTATTTGCGTCGCAAGACTGAATCAGAAGGGGAGCCACGTTTGATCCATACCGTTCGCGGTGTTGGCTACGTGCTGAGGGAAACTGCGCCGTGATGCTGCGCCGTTTCCGTGAAAGCCTGTCGGGAGGGGCAGGCTTTTAGTCATGTCCGAGGATGCTCGTAAGTCCCATTTTTCGCGTGCTTCGCTGAAATCACGAATTTCGTTGCTTACCGCGTCGATGGTGGCGATTGCCGTCGGCATGATGTTTATCGTGGCATATTGGTCTGTTTCTGGCACGTTACGTAGTTCGATGGACCGTACCTTGAATGCTAAAGCAACGGCGCTGATCAGTAGGATGGATCAGCCTGATTTTTTCTTTCGTTCTCAGTATGAGATTGATAAGTTTCGAGAGTACAACGCGGATACCCGCATCTCACTGCGAATGCCTGGCTGGAATTATTCTGTCGGTGACGATTTGCCGATGGTTAAAAGCGGCGGTGACGATATTGAGGGGTATAGCGCTGCCACAATCAATGGAGAGCGTGTCTTAACCAAGGTTTCGGATTCCGGTTCTACTGTGATTTTGGCACGCGGAATGGAAGCCACACACAAGATGATTACTAGCTTGGCAATTACGCTGTTGTTGGTAGCAGGTCTTGGTGTGTTAATGGCAATTGCTACAGGTGTCGCCGTGGCATCAACGGTGCTTCGTCCGTTGCAGAGGTTGCGCAACCGAGTTCGTTATATTACAGAAACAGACGATCTCAAACCGATCCAAGTAGACGGTAATGACGAACTTGCGGAGCTTACGACTCGTTTCAATGAGATGCTTGAGGCGTTACGACGTTCACGTCAGCGTCAAACCGAGCTCGTCGCCGACGCCGGCCACGAGCTTAAGACGCCGCTTACCTCTATGCGCACCAACATTGAACTGTTGATGATGATGCATAACGCGGACTCTGCTTCGATCAGCGAAGAAGATAAGAAGGCATTGCAGTCGGATGTGATTGCACAGATGGAGGAGCTTTCCACACTGATCGGTGATCTCATCGATTTGGCACGTCAAGCAACCTCGGAGAAAACCTTAGGACCGATCGATTTGCTTGATGTGGTCAATTCTTCGGTTGAGCGTGTGCGGCGTCGCCGCCCCGATGTTCGCTTCGAAATTCAGACGATTCCGTGGTACCTCGAAGGCGATAGCTTTGCCCTAGGGCGCGCAATTTTGAACCTGCTTGATAATGCATCAAAGTGGTCACCTGCTGATGGTGTTGTCCGTTTTACAATGCAGGTCGTAGAGCGTGAAGACGGGGATCGCGTCTTGCATATGGACATTTCTGATTCTGGACCAGGTATTCCAGTCGAAGATCGCGAAAAAGTTTTTGATCGCTTCTACAGATCGGTGAGTGCGCGTTCAACCCCAGGTTCAGGCTTGGGACTTGCCATCGTGCATTCCACGATCGTTCGCCACGGGGGAACTGTAACGGCTGGGGAATCTGATGACGGAGGTGCGCGCATGCGCGTCGAGTTGCCAGGATCTGTTACGGATGAAGAACTTCATTCTTCATCAAAGACTCGTGTGGTTCAGCCAAGCAGCACTGCGGAGCGCCTTGATCTAGCGCGTCAACGTCGCGAGGAACGTCGTAACGGCAAATAATACGTTCACAGGAACCTCCCAGCGATTCACGACGGTACCCGCAGAGAGGTTCCAGAACGTCACCAGTATGTGGTTCGATAGTATTTACTATGACAAATCCAAAGAACCATGATGACGACCGCACTGCACCCAACGCCAATCAGACCGCAGCGTTTGATCGGGTGGACAATCCTTACGGAAACGCACACAGCGTGCAGGAGCAACAAGTAGCTGAACAAGCACAGCCGTTGGGGGGCCAGGAACCTCTGCTACCACTGGAACCGGAGACGTCGAAACGCGAAAAACGACGCGTTAGCATCGGCACCGCTGTTGCTATGACACTGGTTGCGGCCATCGCTTCTGGCACGTTGACTGGGGTTTATTCCGCAAACCGTGCGGGTAATTCCGGCTCTGCTACTCGCACGCAGGTGGCGGAATCCTTGCGACAGCCAGTGTCCCAAGACCACCCAGCCCCCGTTGAGGGATCGGTTGAAGACGTCGCAGCAAAGGTTTTGCCCTCCGTGGTATCGATTTTGGTGGCTACTCGAAACGGTTCCGCTGAAGGATCTGGCTCCATTATTTCCGAAGATGGCTACGTGATGACCAACAATCACGTGGTGGCAGGAGCTGAACAGGGGGAAGCACGAGTATCTGTGACCTTGAACGATGGCTCTGAGCATCCTGCTGAATTGATAGCTGGCGATCCAAACACAGACGTCGCGGTAATCAAGATCAAAGACGTCAGCGGCTTGCCTGTCATGAAGTTTGGTGATTCCAACAACCTCACGGTTGGGCAACAAGTGGTTGCCGTGGGTTCGCCGCTGGGGCTTTCGGCTACGGTCACATCTGGCATCGTGTCAGCGCTGAACCGTCCGGTGCGTGCAGGCGGCTCTGAAATGGGGCAATCGTCGCTTATCGACGCCGTCCAAACCGACGCAGCTATCAACCCAGGCAACTCCGGTGGCCCGTTGGTTGATGCCACCGGAGCCCTCATCGGCATGAACTCCGTGATCGCTTCGCTCAGCGCAGGCGGCAAGTCGGAATCCGGATCCATCGGCCTAGGCTTTGCCATCCCTTCCAACTTTGCTCGTCGCGTGGCAAGCCAGCTCATTGAGAAGGGGCATGCCACCCAACCCATGATTGGTATTCAACTCATTTCGAGCGCGAACGCCAAAGGTGCTGTAATCGCCGATGTTCAGCCTGGGGGTCCAGGCGCTCAAGCCGGATTGCGGGCAGGAGAAGTGATCACCAAAATTAATGACCGCTATGTTGATAGCGCCGATGCTTTGATCGCTGCGGTTAGAAGCAGCGATTTTGGTCAAACAGTTAAGCTCACCGTCCGTGGGGAAAACGGCCAAAACGAGCGACAGGTCGACGTAACCCTCACAGGCGAATAGACTGCTAGATCAAAGTACCTATTACGAGAAGAGACGCCATGGAGATCACGGACATTGCCCAAATGGATAACATGTTCGATTACATCGAACCGGATCCTGAGTTTTTCCGCGCTACTGAAGCCGAAGATAATAACTCGGTTTTGGGCGGCCCGCGTCGTGCCCTCGCGGTGCTTATCCGGGATCATTCCGAAGATATTGCGGATAACACAGCGACCGTAGTGGCAGAGCTACTGGGCGAAGGCGGTTTTACCGTTGATGCGGTCGTTGATGTCCAAGCTGACCAGCATCTTATTCGAAATGCTATCGAAACAGCTGTTGTAGGTGGCGTGGACTTAGTCCTCACCATTGGTGGCACGGGGGTGGGGCCGCGAGATCGTGCGCCAGAGGCAACACAGGAGGTTCTTGATCAGGACGTACTTGGTATTGCACAAGCTATCCGCGCATCTGGTTTAGCCTGTGGCTCGGTTGATGCCTGCACTTCTCGTGGAATCTCCGGTGTATCTGCTTCCACCGTCGTGGTGAATATGGCAGCCTCACGTTCGGCAATTCGAGACGGCATGGCGACTATGACACCGTTGGTGCACTACGTTATCGATCAGCTGCGCGAATACAGCGTGAACGACTAATTTTTTAGGACAAAGTGACAAAGGCGCAAGATGAAAAAAGCACGTAGAAGGGTTGTGCGTCTATCAGACGCTGAAGACTACGATCGGAAAGCCGATACCGCGGAATTCGTCTCTGCTATTCCAGATGGTGCAGTTCCTTTGGAAAACGGCGAAGAAGATCAACTCCAAGGCCTAGCCTTTTGGAAAGACCAGATGCCGCCACATTACGGCTCCTGAAAAATACAACCGCCTACTTTCCTTAAATTCACGAGCATGTCAGTGAGAGTTTGGGAAAGAAGGCGGTTGTGATAGTCCGCTGAATAATTACAGGTTGCGGTTCTTTAGCAGGTCGCGGATTTCTTCGAGCAGCTCAGCTTCGATGGAGGCTGGTGCTTCTTCTTCCTCAACAACACCCTTGCGGCGTGCTGCCATCTCATTGAGCTTGTTCATAGGCGCAACGAGGATAAAGTACACAACTGCTGCGATGATCAGGAAGTTCAGTGCAGCGGTGATAACGGCACCGAAGTCCATGAAGGTAGCATCGTTGCCGGAGCGTAGATAAAAGCCTAGGCCGGAAACATCAGCACCGCCGAGGGTAGCGATCATTGGGTTAATTAGGTGCTCGGAAAATGCGGTCACGATAGCTGTGAAAGCAGTACCAATAACGACTGCAACGGCGAGTTCTACAACGTTGCCGCGAAGGATAAAGTCTTTAAAGCCTTTGAGCATGGTTTAAAATCTCTTTCTATAAATGTGCGCAGTTACGTTACCGGAATTATCGTTACAGTTCCAGTGCAAAAGTATTTAGGTATGCTTTTCAGCAGGGGTTTTGATCTATTCCGTTTTTGATGGACGCGCTCGTGCTCCAGCGATGACAACTGTGAGCGGAATAGCGAGAGATTGGGAAGCGACGATTCGTGCTTGATCGGCTGGCAGCGCGATAAGAACAGCGTCTGAACCATAGCTTGAGGTATTTTTCTCTGGCACAGGGGCGAAGACTATGACGCCGCCGGCGGCTACAACATGCGGATCGTGAGTGTCGTTAGCTGCGATGACATCAACAACATCTCCTGGGTGCACCACTCGTGAAACGGATTGTTCGGCAAGGCGAATGGGGACGATATTGATGGGTTGGTCTTCGCCGAAAGGCAGCTGGTTCCCCACGGACGAAAGCGTGTGACTGGAATCGAGAAAGTCAACCGCTGTGGCGATACTGCCGGCGGTGTGGGCAGAAATCGTGATGCGTTCGTTGGGGTCTGATGCTAAAAGATCGTCAGGGCGTAATGCGTTTTCGGGTACTAATTTCTGGGGGACATGGGCGGTGGTGAAATGCGTGCGGTTGACGGCGGTGCCAGCTTCGATGGCGGTGGCGTAGCGCAGCACTTCTGTTGTGGATTCGGTACGGGGAAAAACTGCGAGTGCTAGGGCAAGAATGACAAGGCTTAGTGCCAGGCTTCGCCGGAGAAATGTTTCTCGGCGCCTTCCCGGAGTGCGCAGGATGGATCTAATGGAGGTCATGTAAGTTTCGACGTATTAAGTCGCCTGTTTGGTTCCCTCGGGGGAGATGATCCAATCGCAGGTGGCGTCGTGAGGCTCGAAGGGGATTGTGGTGTTGACTTCGGCGTCGAAGAGAATTGCCGCAGTCGGGGTATCAACTCCGGCTAGTGCGCGGTCGTAGTAGCCGGCTCCTTGGCCGAGTCGTCGCCCGCTGGGGGTTATGCCGAGGGCCGGAACGATGATGAGATCCACGTCATGGAGGATGTCACTGCTGCGGGATGGGGTGGTGGGCTCTAATATTCCGAAGGTGCCAAGCTCAACTGAATCGGCGCCGGAGTAGTTTCCCCATACTAGTTGGTGGTTCGGGAGGGACTTGGGTATCCACAGTTCGGACAGTACTTTTGTGAGATTGTTGGCAAAATCAACCCCGCCAGGCTCTGTGACTTCGGGCATATAAGCGACGGCGCGTGTGGCATTGATAGTGCGAATGAGGGCGGTCAGGTGAGTGAGGATGGCAGTGTTATCGGCATGTAAATCAGCTGCGCTGCGGGCTAATCGAGCAGTTCGTATGCGATTTCTGGCATTTTTTTTAGCGGCAGTGAGTGTTAAAACGTCGGACATAGCCACCAGCTTAGAGGGTGTTTATGGTCGTTTCCCCACGGGGAGGGGCTCAGAATGTGACTTTTAATTTCGGTTTTCCTTGGTGCCGAAACCTATCTGGGGCATAGTTCGCGGTACTGTTTTCTTTATGACTTCACCCAAGAGTGGTAATTCGTGTGCCGTCAAAACCGTGATCGTCCCAGCTGCAGGTTTGGGTACGAGGTTTCTACCAGCCACAAAGACCGTCCCTAAGGAGCTCCTACCTGTCGTCGATACGCCAGGTATCGAGCTGATTGCTGAGGAAGCTGCGCAGTTGGGGGCAACTCGTTTGGCTGTGATCACGGCGCCGAAAAAGCAGGAAGTGTTGGATCATTTCAACCGGTTTCCCGAATTGGAAGCAACGTTGGAAAGTCGTGGCAAGAAGGACCAGCTGGCGAAGGTGGTTCGTGCTGCGGAGTTGATTCAGCCGGTTTCGGTGGTTCAGGAATCACCTCTTGGATTAGGGCATGCTGTAGGTCTTGCGGAAAGCGTTTTGGATGATGACGAAGACGTTGTAGCCGTCATGCTTCCTGATGACTTGGTGCTGCCCATGGGTGTTGTGGAAAAGATGGTAGAGGTGCGCCGCCAGCTGGGAGGCTCTGTGCTGTGCGCTTTCGATGTTCCTCGTGAAGATGTGTATAACTACGGCGTCTTTGACATTGAGGAGTGCGATTACGACGGCCCTTACCAAGTCGAGAGTGTGAAAGGCATGGTGGAAAAGCCAGCCGTAGAAGACGCACCTTCGACGTTTGTTGCAACAGGTCGTTATCTTTTGGATCGTGCGATTTTTGATGCGCTTCGTCGCATCACCCCTGGCGCGGGCGGTGAGCTGCAGCTCACCGACGCTATTGCGTTGCTTATTAATGAGGGGCATCCAATCCACATCTTGGTTCACGATGGAAAGCGCCATGATTTGGGAAATCCTGGCGGTTATATCCCAGCGGTGGTGGATTTTGGTTTGTCGGATCCGACGTATGGCCCGCATCTGAAGAAGGCGTTGCGTAGCATCTTGGAAGAGCACGGCGTTTAAAAGTCACCCTGTGGGTAAACGCAGGTGTTGTGTGTTTTCGTGAGAAAGGGCACACTGCCTAGGAGAGAAGTTCACCAGTTTTAAAGGAGTCGGACGTGCGCTCAGTGGAGCAGCAGATAGCCCTTGTCACCCAATCTGCGGTAGCACCAGAGCCTGTGCGCATCGCTATCGCTGAGGCACTGGGGCTTATGTGTGCTGAGGAAGTGCAGGCATCGCGTGCACTTCCTGGTTTCGACCAGGCTGCGATTGACGGATATGCGGTCCGTGCGGTCGACGTTGGTGGTGAACGCGGCCTTGGCCGGCCTATCGACGCCCCTATGGGTCCGATCGAAACGTCGTTGCCAGTTGTCGGTGAGGTCCCTGCGGGATCGCAGCGTCCGTTGCGTCTGCAACCCAAACAAGCTGTGCGAGTGCATACGGGTGCGCCATTGCCAACGCTTTCTGATGCTGTTATTCCACTGGAGTGGACAGATTGTGGCCGTAAACGAATGACTGCCCATCGGCCGGTGCGTTCTGGGGAGTTCGTGCGTCATGCCGGCGATGACATCCGTCCTGGTGATGTTGCGGTAAGCGACGGTGCGATTCTGGGTCCTGCTCACATCGGATTGTTGGCGGCTGTGGGGCGCTCCAAGGTGTTGGTGTATCCGCGTCCCCGCATGTCGGTAATCTCTGTAGGACATGAGTTAGTAGATATCGACCGTGAGCCTAGCTTGGGGCAAGTATTTGATGTGAACTCCTATGCGTTAGCGGCTGCTGGCCGTGATGCTGGTGCCGACATACACCGTGTGGGCATCGCCGCGGGGGAGCCACGTCGCCTCCGCGAGATTGTGGAATCACAACTTTTGCGTAGCGAAATCATTGTTATCGCCGGAGCAGTTGGTGGTTCTGGATCTGAGGAGATTCGTCGTATTTTGTCGGATCTGGGAGAAATCGATACCACACGCGTTGCTATGCACCCAGGTTCTGTCCAAGGTTTTGGGTTGCTGGGAGAAAACCAGACCCCAGTCTTCTTGCTTCCCAGTAACACTGTGTCGTCGTTGGTCATTTTCGAGATGTTTATTCGTCCAGTGGTGCGCATGAGTTTAGGCAAGCGATCGTCGCAACGTCGGTTGGTGCGTGCGCGTGCGCTTAACCATGTGGGCTCGAAGGTAGGGCGGCGTGGTTATATTCGTGCTCGATTGATGCGTGATGCCCAGACACAGGATTATCTGGTGGAAGGCTTAGGTGGTGCGAACGGTGCACCGGCCCACTTGTTGGCGGGCTTGGCTGAAGCGAATGCGATGATCAAAATCCCAGAAGACGTCAACGAGGTCCGTCCAGGAGATATCGTTGAAGTTCTGTTTATGTCCCAAGGGCGCTAGCGCGTATGTCTCGCTTATTTTCTTGGGTCAAGGAGATGAGATCCGATCGCGCTGCTATTCATCCACGTCATCCTGGTTGGCCTGAGGCCACTCCCGCGGTGTTTACTCCCGCAAATATCCATGTTCGCCTCCGTCCGCTTGATAAGAACGACAAATCAGCATGGCGTATGATGCGACTTTCTGACCAGCGATTTTTGGAGCCGGTAGAACCTACAGTTGAGGATACGTGGCAATCCGCGCATTCTTCTACTGCGTGGCGTTCTTATATTTTTTCGCTCAGAGAAGCCGCGTTTGCGGGGTCCTTGGTCCCTATGAGCATTGAGGCCAATGGACAGTTTGTCGGTCAGCTGACAATAGGCTCAATCCAACATGGCATTAGCTCTGATGCATGGATTGGCTATTGGGTGCATAGTTCCGTAACAGGCCAAGGCATTGCCACGGCCGCGTGCGCTTTAGGTGTAGATCATGCGTTTCGACGCGTTCGCGTGCACCGCCTGACGGCGACCTATTTGCCGCACAATATTGGCTCCCAGAAAGTTTTGGAGCGCTGCGGGTTTAGACACGAAGGATATTTGGAACGAAACTTGCACATCAATGGAATGTGGCGGGATCATTACCTTATGGCGCAGACTAATGATGAGTTCACCTCACCGTGCGTTGATCGCTTGATCGCATCGAGATTTTTGCGGCGCGCCTGACCCCACCTGTAACAGACGGGGGATAGCCTTAGAAAATTACAGTGTTTGACTCTTAGCTCACTAGACGAGTTAAGTCTCAGTGCTTTACGCTCATCACAAGTACAACAACCCGGAAAGGCCTACAACGTGTCCGGAACTGTCGTGATCGTCCTGATCGTCTTGGTGTGGCTCTTCGTGCTCGCACCATGGCTGCTGCGTGGTCAAAAGCCGATCCGTAAAGCCGGTGAGGGATTCGATGACACCCGTGTGGTGTACGAAGGGGGCAGTGAGCAGCTGCAACCACGGTACCACCCAAAGGTCGGCCTCCACGATGTGCACACTGGATATGAGGCCGATTCGGCTGAACATGAGTTGGAATACGCCGAAGTAACTGAGGTTATCGACCAATCTGCCGAAGTCGAGGAAGAAGACACTCAAGAACCGCTGATCGATCAAGATCCCGCCACCACGTTGGGTGATGTATTCGCACACGCAAAAGAAAAGATTGGAGCTAAACGCTCCCGTGGGGAAACTCCGAATGCGTCTGTGATGCCACAGGTTGTTGAAGGTGAAGTTGTTGCAGAGCTACCAGCGCCTGAGGTCGTAGCGGACGAAGACAGCGCTCACGACGAAGCAAGCCTTGATGTGGTTGACGATGGTGACGAGGTGGCACGTTACGACTTTGATGACGCTTACGTTGGCCCCGATGATCTGATGTACCCCTCCGATAACGATGTGGTTACCTCTCTCGATCGGAGCGAGACTGCAGCGGAATCTGTGCTCGATGATGACTCTGATCTCACCGATGAGGAGCGTGCGTTTGCAGAACGACGCAGCCATCGCGGTAGCTGGGATCCGGAATCTGAGGCGCAGGCGGTAGCAAACCGTCAGCAGCGTCGTCAACGGACAGTCATGGGGCTCGGTGCCACCGTTATTGTCTCGCTGGTTGCAGCCGTGGTGTTCGGCGGCTGGGCTTGGGCGAGCGCAGGTGCCTGCGCAGGAATGCTGGCATTGTATCTGTGGGCATTGCGTCGCCAAGTTATTGCGGAGCAAGCGCTGCGCCGTCGTCGTATTCAGCAGTTGCGTCGTGCACGTTGGGGTGTGCGCAATACGGCTGATGAGGAACTGGGTATCCCGAACCGGTTGCGTCGCCCAGGGGCGGTAGTGCTAGAGATCGACGACGAGTCTCCTGATTTTGAATATCTGGACGTTGTGGCTGATTCCCGACGCGACGGACAAACACCACACTTTGACGGTGCTGATCATCGCCGCCGCGTGGGCTAAGGTGTTGTTGTTTAGTTCAACTGACAAGGGGAAGCGGGATTCATGGATCAGCCCATAATACGTGATATTGCCCTGCTAGTTTTTCGTGCGGTGTTGGGCATCGTGTTTGTTGCCCACGGCTTCGAGCGGTTTTTTCGTACCGGATTGGTAGAAACAACTGGACAATTTAGCGCTATGGGAGTGCCCCAGCCCAAGCTTTCTGCTTACCTCACTGCCACGGGAGAACTCCTTGGCGGTTCGTTGCTTGTGGTGGGAATGCTGACCACCTTTGTTGCTGGCGCGCTGGCTCTGTTAGTTGTGGCCGCAATCTACTTTGTTCATCTTGATCATGGCTTCTTCGTGGCCGATTCTGGGATGGAATACCCCTTGGTCATGGTGGTGTCGTTGTTGATGATCGTCGTTTTTGGTGCAGGACGCGCCAGTATAGATGGGGTGCTCAGTCGTGCTGACTTGTAGCACAATCCAGGCCGCGCTTTCGGCGAGACTTGATGGAGAAACACCAGGTATCGACGACGATGTCATTGATACACATCTGGATTCGTGTCCCGACTGTCAAGCATATTTTGATCAGGCGGTAGCTCTTAATCGATCGCTTGCGTTTAGAATTCCCGAGGCCGCAGACACCGAAACACCTGATCTTATCGACGACATCCTCGCGAATGTAGAACCTCAGTGGCGCAAACAAGCCGCTACGCGAGCATGGAATATCGCATTGTCTCGAGTAAGCATTGTGGTCGTGGGGTTGTTGTGGCTCGCGTGGGCGATAAACCTTATTGCCATCACATCGACGGAAATAGGTCCGCTAGCAAACCGAGTTTCTATGGAGGCAGCATCTCTTCGGTTCGCTATAGCTTTTAGCCTCTTTTTCGCTGCTTGGCAGCCTCGTGTAGTGGGCGGACTTTTGCCTGTTGTCGCTGCTGTGTGGACTTTCGAAGTCGGCTTTGGAATTCGTGACATCTTCTTCGCCCCAGAAGCCGGCGACACCATGATTCAACTCGGGCTGCTATTTCTTGCAGTAGTGACATTGTCGTGGCTGTGGATATCGGACAAAGGCTGGGCCATCGTACGTGAGATGGTGCGCAGCTTATCGTCCGATCCACGTTAAGTTCCCCGTTAACGCCAGCTTGGTAGCCACATCATGGCATTAAACCATGCGTCTGGAATAACAAATCCATACAGCAGTGGCGAGAAGTAAAAGAACATTGCGATCACGACGGCGAGATAGCAGATGGCAAGAATTCTCCCCGTGGGGAAAACTCGGCCTTTCCAGAATGCGGCTGGGCGGAGGCGTCGATACGCTCCTGCGTCCATGAGACGGTTAAGCGTTATAGCCAACATGACGATGGTGAACGGGACGAGCGCAGTTGCGTAGAAGAAGTACATTTGACGGTCATAACTTGCCAGCCACGGCAAAAAACCAGCCATGAAGCTTACCCATGGGATGAGATATTCTGCGCGGCGGCGAAAGATCATTTCCCATAGTGCCCAGCACACTACGGGTACTGTGAGCCACCAAATCGCAGGAGTGCCAAAGAGGTAAATCATGCGTCGGCACGAGCCAAACGCACAAGAAATATCCGTGCTGGAGTAGTAGAGGATCGGGCGGGTAGCGGCAAGCCAGGACCATGGTTTGGAATCCCACGGATGGCTGTGCCCCGAGGACGATGTCAATGAGGCGTGAAACTCTAAGACTTCGGCGTGATAGTAAAGCCAGCTTGCTACTGCGTCTGGGAATAGTCGAAGAATGCTGTTGTCCTCTACATCTCCAGTGGCAACAGCATGCCTAAATACTGAGGTTTCTGAAGCAAACCATGCGCGCCAACTCCACGTATACACGGACAGTGGAACGAGAACAAGGGAAGCAAAGGCGGGAAAGGCATCTTTGACCAGCATGCCCAGTGCGGCGTTACGGGCACCGAAGGTACGACGTCGCGATGCGTCGAGCGCTACGGCTAGGATGCCGAAGAACATGATGTAGTACAGGCCTGACCATTTCACGGATACCGCGCAACCGAGGAGCACTCCCGTGGCGAAACGCCACCAACGAAAACCGATTCGGGGCCCCAGATCGGTGTCGAGTAGCTGCTGTGACCACGCGTTATACATGCGGGCATAGACTTGCTGGTGGTCACAGCATAGCGTCCAAGCGGCGGTGACAATGAAGAGCACTTGGATGATGTCGAGCATTCCGAATCGGGATGTGACTAGGAGGACGCCGTCGAAAAGCGCGATGATACCGGCGAGGGTTGCTGCTCGTGAAGATAAAGTCAGGCGTCGGGTAAGAGCCATGATGGCCATGATGGTCAGGGTGCCGCACAGAGCGGTCACCGCGCGCCAGCCAAGGGGGGTGTATCCAAATAGTGCTTCACCATAGGCGATGAGTTGCTTGGCGAGCGGGGGATGGACGACGAGCCCGTAGCCTGGGTTGGATTCGATGCCTCCAGTGAGGGGGTTGATCCATGATTCGACCATGTCCCAAGCTTGTGGCACGTAGTGTTTCTCGTCGAACACGGGGGTGTGCGCGGAGGTTGCTGAGGTAATTCCAATGGCGCGCATGAGAAACGCGGCGATGGTGATGATCGCGGTCGAGATAGTGTCATATCGCGACCACTGCAGCGAGCGGGGCGCGTGCGGGTGGGCGGCGCTGGGGAAGCGGGGCGCGTATCGACGCCTCCTAGTCCATGCTGCTGTGAGGCGACTGCGTGGTTGGTCCTTGGCGGTATCCGGAGCCGAATGAGAAGTCACGCGGTTTAGTCTACGAGATTTGGGTGGTTAACGAAGACTCGGTTGTTGATGGAAGGGGGTGTTGGGGAGTTTCCCTACGGGGTGGAAGTACAGTTGCGGCAGGGGTGAAAAATTCTGTTTATGTGACGCCGGTTATAGTGCTTGCACGCTTATGCACTGCAGGGATTTGTTGTTTGTCGAGGTGTCTGTGCGAGGTGGGTCGGGGGTGATGTGGATATGTGTTGGGCGACCGAAAGTGTGGGATTTTTGCAGAAAATCGTTACACAAGCGCCATTGACAGCCAATCGTTATACATTTGTGACCATTGATTGAGCTTTTGCATAATTATACAGGGGTTTTGTTATGTAACAAGCTGATAAAAATGTGAAGAAACCGACTGATAATCTTCTACTTTGGGCATCCCTGTCTTTATAAAGGTCTTTCTTATCGTCATGATAGATATATGACCGATTCGCACAATAATCCCTCACGGGACGAGGAGCTTCACATCGGTGAGGCCTCTCGTCCCGAGTTCAGTACGGATCCCTCGTCCGGATCCAGTGAGAACACAACACTGGAATCGACAACCTCGTCAGCACCTGTCGTCAGCGCAACGGCAGAGCTTGCCGCCATGATCGAGGGCGAAGGACTTATCGCCGAGGCAACCGCAGCACCGGAAAAAGAAATTACTTTCGAAGGGGAAGACGACAATGTAGGAGTGGACTGGAAAGTCACAGCCCTTGCCATGGTGATTGTTCTCGCTGTCGTCGCGTGGGGAATCCTCGGAACGACAAGCTTTTCCTCCTTTGCAGCATCCTCACTGGGTTACATTGTGGATAGCTTCGGCTGGGCCTTTATCTTCTTTACTACTGTGTTCTTGATCTTCGCCATTGCTATTGCATTGAGTAATTTTGGTACGATCAAGCTCGGGCGTAACGACGAAGCCCCTGAGTTTTCTACCACCTCATGGATTGCCATGATGTTTGCCGCCGGCATGGGCATTGGTCTGATGTTCTACGGAGCATCCGAGCCTCTGAGCAATTACCTCAACGGCGTTCCAGGACATGAGCCACGCTCCGTGGGGCATGCCATGAGCACCACCTTGCTGCACTGGACGCTGCACCCATGGGCAATTTATGGAATTTTTGGCCTTGCTATTGCATATAGCACGTTCCGCTTGGGACGTCGTCAGCTATTGAGCTCGGCGTTCATCCCACTGATCGGCGAACGCGGAGCAAAGGGCTGGATCGGCCGCATTGTCGATATTTTGGCGATTATTGCCACCATCTTCGGTACCGCTTGTTCACTGGGCGTCGGTGCTACCCAGATCAGCGCTGGTCTTGATGCCGCAGGTGTGGTGAAAGATCCAGGAATGAGCACGGTTTTGACAATCGTGTCGGTATTAACCTTGGCTTTCTTGTTGTCGGCAATGTCTGGCGTAGGCAAAGGCATTCAGTACGTGTCTAACGCCAACATGGTCCTTGCGGCTCTCTTGGCTGTTTTCGTGTTCGTTTTGGGCCCGACCGTCACCATCTTGAACCTGATCCCAGGTTCGTTGGGTGCATACCTATCCAACTTCTTTGAGATGGTCGGCCGTACTGCAGAGTCTGCCGACGGATCAGCAGGAGAGTGGTTGGGCAGCTGGACTATCTTCTACTGGGCATGGTGGATCTCGTGGAGCCCATTTGTGGGCATGTTCCTAGCACGTATTTCACGTGGCCGTACGATTCGTGAATTCCTGTTCGGCGTCATGCTCGTACCGGCAGCAGTTTCTGTCGTTTGGTTTGCCATCTTTGGTGGTACTGCGATCCACTTGGAGCAAGAAGGCCGTTCCATCTATGGTGATGGTTCTGCGGAATATCAGCTCTTCGAGCTGTTGCATGCACTGCCAGGTGGCAAGATTGCTGGTGTTGTTGCTGTGATCTTGTTGGCTACCTTCTTTATTACCTCTGCCGATTCAGCTTCTACGGTGATGGGTTCCATGAGCCAAAATGGTCAAACAGATGCGAATAAATATGTGTCGGCTGCGTGGGGACTTCTTGTTGCCTTGATCGGCATGACCATGCTGGTTTCCGGTGGCGACGATGTGTTGAGCAACTTGCAAAACATTACGATCATCGCGGCAAGTCCGTTCCTCGTCGTGATCGTCATCTTGATGTTTGCGGTGTTAAAGGATCTTCGTAATGACGAAATTTACTTGGATTACCGTGAGCAGCAGCGCTTTGCTTCACGTTTGGCTCGTGAGCGTCGTATCCACTTGGAGCATGAGAAGCGCAAGAAGGCTCGCGAGAAACGTCGAAATGCGAAAGAACACAAGGAACACAAGGTTCGCATGCCTCGTGCTGGAAAGGGCGAGCACCTCCGGCACCGTCGCTAAGCAGGCATCGTGAAGATGCCAGAGCACAATTAAACAAAAATTTCACACATGTATTTTGAAAGGTGAGCACCTTTAACCATGCTCAAAAAAACAATTACTATCGCGATGGCGTTCGTCGGAATTGTTATCGGCGCCGGCTTCGCCACCGGCCAGGAGGTACTCCAGTACTTCGTGTCCTTCGGGATGATGGGCATTTTTGGCGCGGCGCTATCGGCAGTGATTATGACCGTTACCGGTATGGCGTCTATCCAGCTGGGGTCGTACTTCCTTGCTAACGATCACGGCTCGGTGCTGCGTCGAATCTCGCACCCCATCGTGGCGCGTATTCTCGATGTCGCTGTTTTGATCACCCTATTTGCTACGGGCGTGGTTATGCTCGCAGGTTCTGGTTCGAACCTGAACCAGCAGTTCGGTTGGCCGGCGTGGGCGGGCTCATTGCTTATGCTGGTGCTCGTGATGGTTGCGGGGCTTCTCGACGTAGACAAGCTCACCGCTGTTATCGGATCGATTACACCGCTTATCATTATCTTTGTCATCGTCGCGATTGTGTATGCATTGAGCACTAGCAACGCTGACATCGATACTCTTAATCAAGCTGCGGCAACGATTAACTCCGCAACCCCACACTGGGCGCTAGCATCTCTTAACTACGTTGGTCTGGCTCTTATGATGGGTGTCTCTATGGCGATTATCATCGGTGGCAACAATGTTGACCCTCGTGCTGCTGGCCTAGGCGGACTTACCGGTGGCGTGATTTACGGTGTGATGCTGACCTTCACCGCATTAGCTCTTTACCGCGTTGCCGACAAAGTAGCTGCTGACGATGTACCTATGCTGACCATCATTAACCAGATCCACCCAATTTTGGGCACCGTAATGTCGCTCGTTATCGTGGGCATGATTTTTAACACGGCGTTGGGCATGTTCTACGCCTTTGCTAAGCGTGCTACTTCCTCACGGAGGGCGTTGTTTTACCCTGTATATTTGGTCGCTTCTGCGTTGGGATTTGCGGCGTCATTCCTCGGCTTTAAAAAGCTGGTGGGTGTGGTTTACCCAGCACTGGGTTACCTCGGTATTTTGCTTGTTGTTGTGGTTGCTGTGGCATGGTTGCGTGGCTTTGCCAAGATTCGTGACGAGCGTGCTCGCCGCGATAAAATTCATAAGCTCACCAAGCGTAAGCTGGATCCTACCAAGCGTTTTAGCTCTAAGCAGCAGCGTCAGCTTGATCGTTTGACGCGTGAATCGAACCTCAAGCCAAATGAGCTGAAGGAAACGATCCGTGAGGAAGTCGTGGAAGAACTCGCAGGTGCTGCAGATGGTGATGATGTCGACGCAGTAATCGATGAGGCTGCCGGTATCACCACAACCTACGAGCCGATCGAGTTTGAAGATACGATCGTCAGCGTGGAAGATACTCCGCTTGGCCTGCCATCGCATGCGCGTCCTATGTCGGAGCTCGAAGACCTCACTACTTTTGAAGAAGACATAGCTGAGGAGGCTGCGACTAACACGCCAGCTGATAAACCGGCGGCGAAGCAGTAAAAACTTTTTCACACCGACGCACCCATCTCCCGCGAGTGCCCGCTGAGGCAGTAGCAGGGAGGAGGGGGCGTCGTTTTTCTTATCTCTACAGTGTGAGAAACTGGAGATTATGACTGACCAGCCCATTATTGACTACCGCTTCCTAGAGCCCCTGCCGCGTGGCATTATTTTGGCGGCGACTCCGCTAGGAAATATTGGTGATGCCTCGCCACGCTTGGCTCAAGCATTAGCTCAAGCGCATGTGGTCGCAGCTGAGGACACTCGGCGCACGCGTGCTCTCGCTCAGGCGTTGGGTGTGGAAATTACAGGTCAGGTGCTCAGCAACTTTGATCACAATGAGCAAGGTCGTGCGCAGCAACTTGTCGAGATGGCACGAACACACACCGTTGTTGTAGTGACTGATGCCGGTATGCCTATCGTGTCGGATCCTGGATTCCCGTTGGTGGAAGCAGCACACGAGGCACGCGTTCCAGTGACATGTTTCCCCGGACCTTCTGCTGTGCCGACCGCTTTGGCGTTGTCGGGGCTTCATGTAGGCAAATTCGCCTTTGATGGATTCGCGCCTCGTAAGCAGGGACAGCGGCGTGCTTGGTTGGAATCTTTGCAACAAGAGCAACGCGCGGTGTGCTTTTTTGAATCGCCTCACCGGATTGCGGCAACGCTTGCCGACGCCGCCGAGGTGCTCGGTGCGAAGCGTCGTGCGGCCGTAGCGCGTGAGCTCACAAAAACCTTTGAGGAGGTTCGCCGCGGTGGGCTAGGAGAGCTTGCCGAGTGGGCGGCAGGGGGATTAAAGGGTGAGATTAGCGTTGTTATCGAGGGAGTGCAACATGTGCAGCATGAAGATGTACATTCCTTGGTTGCGGTAGTGGAAGAGCGTGTTTTGTCAGGTGAAAGGCTAAAATCTGCGTGTGGTGAAGTTGCTGCCCACTATGGGGTGAGCAAGAAACAACTTTATGATGCAGTCCTCGAATCACGTGCTGAGTAGGAAATAAATTAAGGTATATAACCATGAATAACCGTGTTCTCGTTTCTGTTGCTTGGCCTTATGCCAACGGCCCGCGCCATATCGGCCATGTGGCGGGCTTTGGTGTTCCTTCTGATGTGTTCGCTCGCTACCAGCGAATGTCGGGCGCAGAGGTACTCATGGTTTCAGGCACGGACGAGCACGGCACCCCATTGTTGGTGCAGGCAGATAAAGAAGGCGTATCAGTCAAGGAGCTTGCTGACCGTTACAACCGTCAGATCGTTGAAGACCTCGCTGGCCTAGGGTTGTCCTACGATCTGTTCACCCGTACCACCACTCGTAATCACTACGCTGTCGTGCAGGACTTGTTCAAGGGCCTGTATGAAAACGGCTACATGATCAAAGAGACAACGATGGGTGCAGTTTCGCCATTAACAGGTAGGACGCTGCCGGACCGCTACATTGAAGGAACCTGTCCTATTTGTGGGGCTTCAGGAGCTCGTGGCGATCAATGCGATAACTGTGGTAACCAACTTGATCCAGCGGATTTGATCAATCCTGTATCGAAGATCAACGGTGAAACACCAAAGTTCATTGAAACGGAGCATTTCCTTCTCGATCTTCCTGCTCTTGCAGATGCACTGGCTGCGTGGTTGAAGGATCGCAAAGACTGGCGCCCCAACGTTTTGAAGTTCTCGCTGAATCTGCTGGAGGATCTGCGTCCTCGTGCTATGAGCCGTGACATCGACTGGGGTATTCCGATTCCTGTAGAGGGCTGGCAGGACAACGGTGCAAAGAAACTCTACGTGTGGTTTGACGCAGTGGTGGGTTACCTGTCTGCTTCCATTGAGTGGGCTTATCGCACTGGCGATCCTGAGGCATGGAAGAAGTGGTGGAACGATCCGGACTCCTCTGGTTACTACTTCATGGGCAAGGACAACATCACGTTCCACTCCCAAATTTGGCCTGCTGAGCTCTTGGGCTACCAAGGCAAGGGGGCTAAAGGTGGTTCGGTCCACAGCTTGGGCGAGCTGAACCTTCCTACAGAGGTTGTATCTTCGGAGTTCCTGACTATGTCGGGCTCGAAATTCTCTTCATCCAAGGGCATTGTCATTTACGTCAAGGATTTCCTCAAGGACTTCGGCGCTGATCCGCTGCGTTACTTTATTGCCGTTGCGGGGCCGGAAAACAACGACACGGACTTCACGTGGGATGAGTTTGTCCGCCGCGTGAACAACGAGCTTGCTAACGGTTGGGGCAATCTAGTTAACCGTACGGTTTCGATGGCGTATAAGAACTTCGGTGAGGTTCCAACACCTGCTGAGCTGACGGAATCAGATAAGAAGATTCTCGCTCAGGCCGAGGAAGCCTTTGGTGTTGTTGGTGAGGCGCTGGCACATTCGCGCTTTAAACAGGGCATTACGCACGCTATGCATATTGTTGGCGAGGCGAATGCCTACATTGCGGAGCAGGAGCCCTGGAAGCTTGCTAAGGATGAGTCGCAGCGTGAGCGTTTGGCTACAGTACTGTGGACTGCTTTGCAGGTTGTGTCTGACTGCAACGTGCTTCTTACCCCGTACTTGCCTCACATTGCCCAGCAGGTGCATGAGACGCTGGGACGCGATGGCGTGTGGGCGGCTAAGCCGCAGATCGTTGAGGTTACTGACGACATGCCCGTTGAACCTATTGGCGTGGGTATTCCAGAGGCTGGTCAGATCTATCCTGTGATTATGGGTGATTACGCAGCACAGCAGGCGCGGTGGACGCGTATCGACGTTCAACCTGGTACCGCACTATCGAAGCCGAAGCCGCTCATTGCCAAGTTGGATCCAGAGCTTGGAGAAACCGGCCCTGAGTGGGCTCCAGTTAATCCGTAGTTCTTTTCTATACTGGCTAGCATGTCAAAAAAGAAGCCTCGTCCGATTCCTGTTCCAGCCCATGCCATTCCAGGGCTTATCGACGCTCACACGCACATCGCCTCGTGTGGTGCAACGGAACAGGATGAAGTAGATGCTTTCGTGCAACGAGCTCTTGCTGCCGGTGTTGAACGAATCTGTACCGTAGGTGACGGGCTGGCGGAGGCTGAATCTGCGCTTCAAGCAGCGCAGATGAATTCTCGTGTGTTTGCGGCATGCGCTATCCATCCAACGCGCGCTCGTGAGCTTGATCAGGCAGCCCGTAACCGGTTGACTGAGATGGGCCATGATCCGCGCTGTGTTGCAATTGGAGAAACCGGTATTGATACCTACTGGATTACTCACGACCCCGACAACACCGCTGATCTTGAAACTCAAGAAGAAGCTTTGCGATGGCACATTGATCTAGCCGTTGCCACTGGTAAAGCCTTGATGATTCACAATCGTGAGGGTGACGACCACCTCATGCGTATTCTCGATGACGCTCCGCAGCCGCCAGAAACTATCCTGCACTGTTTTTCCTCACCGATTGATGTAGCAAAGCAAGCCCTCGACCGTGGATATGTGTTGAGTTTTGCTGGCAACGTGACTTTCAAACGTAACGAAGAGCTACGTGAGGCTGCGCGGATAGCTCCCATTTCACAGTTGCTGATTGAAACTGACGCCCCTTACATGACTCCCGAGCCTTTTCGAGGTGCACGCAATGAGTCGGCAATGATTGGGCATACAGCGTTGTGCGTTGCTTCCTCCCGTGAGGAATCGGTGGCTGACTGCGTTGCGGGAGTATCTGCGACATTTGATCGTGTGTATGGTGTGGGTGCCTCGTTTGGGGCGTGAGTTAACAGCTGTGATTGGTGTGTTGAGCTCGAAAAGAAGGGCTCGACAATGCTTTGCTGTTATCGTATTGTTATTTTTTATTAACTCCTCAGCTTCGGAAGTATCCGATGCTTGCTATGTCGTCTAAAGCAAAGAGATTTCAACGTGGGCAACCGTCAAAAAATCAAAATTAACAAGGGTGCGTCTTCTCATGTCGTACCAATGCGTATTGTGGCAGGCGGTGTCATCGCTAGTTTGGCTGTAGGCGGTGTGACAGCACAGCAACTGAAAAAAGACATCACGGTGGATCTCAACGGCGAGCACATCAGCTTGGCGACGTTCTCCCGCGACGTTGACGGCGTGCTAAAGCAAGCAGGCGTCAACGTTGGCGAAAAGGATTTGGTCTATCCCGCTCCTAGTGAGGCAGTAGCGGATAACGACACGGTGACTGTTCGTACATCCAAGCAGGTTTCCGTGGTCATTGACGGCGTTAAAAAGGACGTGACCACTAACGCCATTACGGTCGAAGAACTATTTAGCCAACTCAATGACGTTCCAGCAGCGTTAAGCTCGGCAAGCCTCAATGTAGAAAAAGGCGCGCGAATTCCTGCTGAAGGTATGGCGTTGGACGTTGTGACGCCGAAGATTATTTCCCTGACCACAGGGGATAAAACAGTATTTACTCAGATCGCCGCTGCAACCGTAGCGGATGTGCTCAAAGAGCGCGGCATTGATGTGGATACAGACGACGTCGTCATGCCTGCCTTGGATACCGCGGTGTCGAAAGATATGAACATCAAGGTGGACAAGGTTGACTCCCGTGAGGAGAAAATCACCGAGAAGTTCGATGAGCCAGCAAACTACATCGATGATGCTGAACAGCTAGAGGGGGAGGAAACCCTCGTTACCCCTAGTACACAGGGTGAGCGCACTGTTACTCGAAAGATCGTCACTGTCAATGGTGTTGAAACGGCCAACGAAGTAGTTAATGAGGAAATAATTACTCCTGGTGTTGCTGCAACGATTAAGCGCGGCACCAAAAAGCCCACCACTGCGTCGGCAGCTGCAGTAGCAAGTGGTTCTGTTTGGGATCAGATCGCACAATGTGAATCGGGCGGTAACTGGTCGATCAACACCGGCAACGGCTTTACCGGTGGCCTACAATTCGTTGATTCAACGTGGCTCGGCCTAGGCGGTGGCGTGTATGCGCCACAAGCGTACTTGGCTACCCGTGAGCAGCAGATCGCCATCGCGGAAAAAGTGCAGGCAGCGCAGGGCTGGGGTGCTTGGCCGGCATGTACAGCAAAGCTCGGATTGCGTTAGTTTCGCCCTCAACTATTGTCCCTATGCTTGCGCAGGGTAGATTTATTTCTCATGGAAGATCAGGTATCTGCGCTGTTATTGGGACCGGTGGAAATTCGTCAGTTGGCGGAAAAACTTGACGTTACCCCCACTAAAAAACTGGGACAAAACTTTGTCCACGATCCAAACACGGTCAGAATGATCGTTTCTGCAGCCGACCTTAACTCCGATGATCATGTCATCGAAGTGGGGCCAGGCCTTGGATCCTTAACTCTTGCCTTGCTCGATACGGTTCAAAAAGTCACCGCGGTCGAAATTGATCCCCGCCTTGCACAGCAGCTACCACTGACCGTCGCAGAACGCGCCGGCCAATTTGCTGACCGACTCAATCTGATCCACAAAGACGCCCTCACTGTTGCGCCGGAAGACATCGATCACCCCACAGCCCTAGTGGCAAACCTGCCCTATAACGTGTCGGTGCCGGTGCTGCTTCACCTATTGCAGATTTTTCCTACCATTCGCCGCGTACTGGTGATGGTGCAAGCAGAAGTGGCAGACCGTCTTGCCGCAGACCCCGGCAACAAGGTTTATGGCGTTCCGAGCGTAAAAGCCTCCTTCTACGGAAACGTCCGCCGCGCTGGTTCCATAGGAAAGAACGTCTTTTGGCCAGCACCCAAGATCGAATCCGGCTTGATTCGTATCGATGTCTTTGATCCTGAACACCAACCGTGGCCAGTGGCCGATGACATGCGTAAAGCTGTATTCCCGCTGATCGACTCAGCCTTTGCACAACGGCGCAAGACCCTTCGTGCAGCACTCAGCGGGCACTTTGGCTCAGGGCAGGCTGCAGAGGAAGCGCTGCGCGCTGCGGGAATCGAACCCACCCTCCGGGGGGAAAAACTCGATATCGCTGACTTCGTTCGTCTTGCCCGCGCCACCACCGCCCAGGAGCAGGCATGACAAGTCAAGCCATCACAGCGGTCGCCTCATCAAAAGTTAACCTTCATCTTGGAGTCGGCAACGCGCGTGACGACGGCTACCACGAGCTCGTCACCGTATTTCAATCACTGAGCCTGCACGACACCATCACGGTGATACCAACCGCAGATGATATGCACGATGCTGAGGACCAAGGAATCGTCGCAACGCTGAGCGTGAGCGGCAACAACGCACAAGCCGTGCCTACCGACGCCACCAACCTCGCATGGCAGGCAGCTGAGAAAATGTATCAGGCACATCGTCGCAATGGTGGAGCCCCCGCCAAGCGCGTGCACATTGCCATCGACAAAGGGATTCCGGTCGCAGGCGGAATGGCCGGTGGATCGGCCGATGCCGCTGCCACGTTGGCGGCCATGGCACAGTACTTGGGCAACACCGTCACCGAGCAAGAAATCTTGAGCATTGCAGCTGATCTGGGCTCCGATGTGCCCTTTACCTACCTCGGTGATACTCGGCTAGGAACAGGCCGCGGTGAACGTCTTGTCCCAGTCTTGTCGCGGGGAACCTACCATTGGGCACTGGCGTTTTCTGCGCAAGGCCTATCTACGCCCGAGGTATTTCGCAAGATCGATCAGATGGACCGTCGACCTCACTTAGACGTCACCGATCTCAATGCGGCACTCCTCACGGGGGATCCGCATAAAGTAGCAGCACATCTGTACAATGATCTCCAAGCAGCAGCGCTTTCACTACGCCCCGAATTACGCACCACCCTCGAACAAGGTCGTGCCGCTGGAGCACTGGCCGGAATCGTATCGGGATCTGGGCCTACCTGCGCTTTCCTCTGCGAAGACGCCGAAACTGCCCAAACAGTAGCCGCGGAACTAAGCGTGCACTACCGAACCGCTGTCGCTGCCGGACCTGTCCGCGGCGCCCATGTGAAAGGACACTAGTGGCCAACCTCATCAACCTAGAAAACGTCTCCAAGTCTTTCGGCCTGACAACGCTTCTCGACTCGGTGAGCTTAGGTGTCCAAACCAGCGACCGCATCGGCGTAGTAGGCCTCAACGGCGGCGGAAAAACCACACTGCTAGAAATCCTCACGGGGATTGAACCACCAGATTCAGGGCGTGTAAGCCACAACACCGACCTACGCATGGCCGTGGTGACCCAACGCGCAGAACTCAACCCAGCCGATAGCGTGGCCGACGTTGTTTTGTCTCCACTGGGGCTGGAAACTTTCGAATGGGCCTCCAATGCAAAAGTTCGCGAAGTACTCGGAGGCCTCGGGATTGTCGACCTCGGGCTCGATACCGAAGTGGGGTCACTGTCTGGTGGAGAACGTCGCCGCGTTAACCTCGCCGCAGCGTTAGTTAAAGACCTCGACCTCATCGTGCTCGACGAGCCCACCAACCACCTCGATGTTGAAGGCGTACAGTGGCTTGCCGACCACCTGCTTTCCCGCAAACTAGCCATCGTTGTTGTTACCCACGACCGCTGGTTTCTCGACACCATTGCCACCCAAACATGGGAAGTTCACGACGGAACTGTCGACGCCTACGAAGGCGGTTACAACGACTGGACCTTCGCACGCGCAGAACGCGCACGCCAAGCAGACGCCGTCGAACAGCGCCGCCAAAACCTCGCCCGTAAGGAACTAGCATGGCTGCGTCGAGGTGCGCCTGCACGAACCTCAAAGCCGCGATACCGGATTGAAGCCGCAGAAGCACTGATTGCGGATGTGCCAGAACCACGCAACAAAATCGAACTGATGGCCTTTGCCAACCAGCGCCAAGGAAAAGTCGTCGTCGAGCTAGAAGACGCCACCATCGCCACCCCAGACGGACGCACATTGGTAGACAACCTCACGTGGCGCCTCGCGCCGGGTGAGCGCATCGGCCTAGTTGGAGTTAACGGCTCCGGAAAGACCACGCTGCTGCGTACGATCGCAGGCGACCATGCGCTTACTGCGGGCAAGCGAATCGAAGGCCGAACTGTGCGCTTGGGATGGCTGCGTCAAGAGCTTGACGACCTCGACCCCACCATGCGCGTTCTCGATGCGGTAGAAGGTATCGCTTCCTACATCACGCTAGGAAAGAAAGAAATTTCTGCTTCTCAGCTCGCCGAACGCCTCGGTTTTTCGGCAAAACGCCAACGCACTCCCGTGGGGGATCTCTCCGGTGGTGAGCGTCGTCGTCTCCAGCTCACGAGGGTGCTTATGAGCGAGCCGAACCTTTTGCTTCTCGACGAGCCCACGAACGACCTTGACATCGACACCCTTCAAGAGCTCGAGTCGCTTCTCGACGGGTGGGCCGGAACACTCATCGTGATCTCCCACGATCGCTATTTGATTGAAAGAATCGCAGATTCTACGTGGGCGCTTTTCGGCGATGGGCAACTAACAAACCTGCCAGGCGGAATCGACGAGTACCTCAAACGTCGTGAAGCAATGGCCGCCCGGAACCAATCTGGAGTAGTCAACCTCGGCGGCAACGATGAGGCAGCAAGCGCACCAGTGCCGGAGAAAAAGCTGAGTTCGCAGGAAGTACGCGAGATCACCAAACAGATGAACGCCCTAGAACGCAAGATCGGCAAACTCGATCCCAAGATTGCCAAAATCAACGAGGAGATGGCGGCGGCTGCGCAACGCGTCGACACCGCTGAGCTCACACGACTCGATGCCGAGCTCAACGAGCTGACCGCACAACGCGAAGAGCTCGAAATGGAATGGATGGATCTAGGCGAACGCCTCGAATCATAGACGTGTAGGGTGGGACGCATGATTTTGATCAACGTGAAATACCAAGTGCGCCCCGAATACGTCGATACCTTTCTTGATGAGGTGAAGTGGTTTACCGACGCTTGCCGCGCCGAAGAAGGCAACCTCTTTTTCGACTGGTTTAAAAACCCTGAAAAATACAACGAATTTATCTTGGTCGAAGGCTTCAAAGACGGCAGCGATGTGGCACACGTACAGTCCGCGGAATTCCAGCGTGCATGCGAAGAAATTCCTCGCTACCTCCTAGAAACACCAAAGATTATTAACGTCTCCATCCCCGGTAAGGCCGAATGGGACACCATGGCTGAATTTGTTGTTGAGTAAAAAACTTTTTTCGGGGCCACTGTAATGGCGGCCCTTTTTTACGCACAAACAGTAGTGAAGAGCGAAAATTTCGCCTTTCGAATTCACTCACGTTAGGAGCACACCATGTTCAAAACAATCGCTCTCGCAGCCATTGGTGCCACTGCTGTTGCCGGATCTGTTGGCGGCGGATGGATCTACCACAACTCCAGCCAAATGGCCTCGATACCAGAGGTTGCACAAGTCCACATCGACGGCCTGCTCAAGCCCAATAATGAGATCATGATTAGCTCGCCGTGCGCTCCCACCGACACTCATGCCAAGCTCACAACCAGCTTCGGTGTCACCGCCGACCTATACCCAGCAGCTGATAGGGGAGAGCTCATCGGTTTTGTTACCGCCCCCAACAACATTGTCCCAGGGCCTGCTGACGGCTACCACACCGTAACTGTTACCTGTGACTCTGGGCTTACCGGTACCGTCACCTTCCCATCCGCGGGAAACGGCGACCAGTAACCTTCAACCAATAGAAAGTACCCAGTGGCACGACGCAACCCTCACGACCCGCGCGAGCACTTCCGCACCTGTTACGTACCCAACTATCCCAAGATCTTGGCGTACGTTCGTCGACGCAGCGACACCGCAACCAGCGAAGACCTCACAGCGGAAGTGTTCGCCCGTGCGTGGCGACACTGGGAAACACACACCGGCGACGACCTGCCATGGCTCTACGGCATCGCCCGCAACGTGCTCCTCGAGCACTATCGCGCCCGCGACCATCAGACCAACATCATCAAGGCCAGTGCTCAACAAGTAACCGATCGCACTCCCGACCTCACCGATGCTGTCGACACCAGCTTGAGTATCCATGCGGCCCTGCAACGCCTAAATGAATCCGATCGAGAAATCCTCCTCCTACACGCATGGGAAGGCCTCGACCCCGCAGAAATCGCCCAAGTTCTTGACATCAGCGCAAACAACGCGCGCGTCAAATTACACCGTGCTCGCACACATCTCGATCAGATTTTGTCCTCATCCACCACCGCTTCAGTGACCACACTTTCCCCACGGAGGGGGTAACGATCATCATGTCCTCTCACCATCACCACTCTTCCGATCGCACACTCGATGCCCTCCGCGCGATCAATCCCGTCGCCGACGACACCCTCTCCCGTGAGGAAACGTTGCGTCGCGACGCCTCCTTGGCAGCGATCCTCGATCAAGCCACAGTGACCCCATTGCGACGTCGTCGCGTATCCGCTCCTATGCAATGGGCTGCTATCGCGGCATCCGTGGCTTTACTTGCAGGCGGCGGATTAACTCTTCCCAACGTGCTCGATACCAACCCGGCCGTCGCAACAGCCGAGGAAGTACTGACAACTACTGCCGATCGTGCAGGGCATAAAGCCCAAGTTAGTGACATCGCAGCTACCACCTCCGACTTTTTGCGACGAAGTGATACCGATGGCACTGGCACAGTCACCGTGGCCTATGAAGTCCACGATGGGGCAGTAACGCACAGTGTGGATACTGATGGCGAACTTTCCCCCGAGCTCGCACAGCGAGCACAGACTCCAGAACCGAAAATTTCCCCCGTCCAGCTCAATACCGCAACGGATATGGCGGCCTTTATCCGCGACCATGCGGCGTCGATAGGCGAAGGCTCGGAGGCGAAAACTGCCCTCCACCTCCTCCTAGTCCCAGGCGCAAGCCCCGCTGCACAAAAACAGCTCTACGCCTTCCTAGCACAACTGTCAGGAAACGAGTTGGCGCATGCACAACAGGCGCAGAACAACGGTGACGATGAGATCGTGTCAGTAATTCGTGACAAAGACCAGCTTAGCTTTGACATTCTGCCAGCAACTGGGCAACTTGTACGCGTAGTGGGGCTCATCCCCAGTGTTACTACCAGTATTGACGCAGCAGGCATTGTCGATTGCGTGCGTTTGAATGGCACCCAAGGGCCAGAGTTATTATCTCTTGCATGTGGGGATAACAATCACGTTATTTCTGATCTTACGTGGGGAAAATGGGGCGATGAAGCAGCGCATGCCCACGGCAAAGCATGGCTTAATGCTTGCGACCCGAACTGTGCCCAAGGACAGTGGAAGACCTATCCGGTGAAGGTGACGGCCACGAACAAACGCACGTGCGGCTACAACCTTGAGGTGTACACGAAAATCGATGTGGAATATGACTCAGACGAACAAGCACCGGCTGGAGTACCCCTAAAGGAGACATACGAGCCGGTTTGTGTGCCTTAATGCCCCCCAGACGGTAGGTGCGGTCGGTAGGGTTAGTGAGTATGAGTGCACAAGGGAAGAAAGCCGCAGAATCGACAAAGAGCACACGTCCAGCCAAGCTCGACAAGCAAGCCTATGAAGCAGAGCTAAAGCGCTTGCAGGCGGAGCTAGTCGATATGCAGCAGTGGGTTGTAGAAACAGGCGCCCGCGTGGTCATTATCATGGAAGGCCGCGACGCTGCAGGGAAAGGCTCTGCGATTAAGCGAATTACGCAGTACCTCAACCCAAGAACATGCCGCATCGAAGCACTGCCTGCACCTAATTCACGGGAACAAGGTCAGTGGTACTTCCAGAGGTACGTCGAAAAGCTGCCCACCGCAGGTGAGATCGTGATCTTCGACCGTTCATGGTACAACCGTGCCGGTGTCGAACGCGTGATGGGCTTTTGTACCTCGCAAGAGTATCGACGTTTCCTCCACCAAGCCCCAATTTTTGAACGCCTCCTAGTCGAAGACGGCATCATGCTGCGCAAATACTGGTTCTCAGTCTCCGACGAAGAACAAATTGCGCGCTTTAAGTCGCGCCGCAACGATCCGCTGCGTCGCTGGAAGCTTTCGCCCATGGACCTACAGTCGATCACTCGCTGGGAAGATTATTCTCGCGCCAAAGACGAGATGTTTGTGCACACAGACATCCCCTCAGCACCGTGGTACACCGTGGAGTCGGAGGATAAAAAGCGTTCACGCATCAACGTCATTAGCCATTTGCTTTCGACGATCCCCTACGAGAAGATCGATCGCCCACTACCCGACATCCCTGAACGTCCAGCCCAAGACAAAGACTACGAGCGGCCACCACGTTCTGATTTCCGCTACGTTCCCGATGTCGCTGCCGCATGTGAAAAAGGCGCAGGATCTGGCAAAAAGAAAAAGACATCAAAGTCAAAGAAGAACAAAAAGTAACGCAATACACTCCTAACAAATACTCCCTTGGCGCTCATGCAATCAACAGAGGCCAAGGGAGTTTTTCATAGTGATTTAGCGCGTAGTTTCCCCACGGGGGTGTTGGATACGCAGCCACACAAAAAATCCCCACAGCACAAACGCACCGTAGACCATGTACAGCACTGCGGAAGGATAGAAGCCGGCCATGAGAAGGAGGGGGACTCCCACGATGTCGACACCGATCCAGATGAGCCAGAATTCAGTCCAGCCACGTGCCATTCCGTAGGTAGCCAGCATGGAGCCAGTGAAGATCCAGGCGTCAGCCCAGGGGCCCCATGAGCCGAGTGCTTGGAAGATCCAAGCGAATACGAGGGTGCCTATGATTGCGAAGGCGATTAGTCCGAATCGTTCATTACGGGTTGCCCAGCGTGGCTGGACGGCGCTTAATTCTTCGGCTGGTTCGCTGACGATGGAGCGTGAAGGGTCGAGGTCTTGGCATTCTTTCAGACCCGTCTTGCGGGCCTGCGACCATTTCCACCATCCATAGGTGCTTACGACGAGGAACATGATTTGGCGACCAGCTTGGCCGTAGAGGTCGAGGTCTTGTGGGGTGTGGAAAACACCGCCGAGGAAGACTGTAAAGAGGAGGAGGTTGCCGATGATACCAACGGGCCATGCCCAAACCACTCGCTTCATTCCGCCATATGCGGATGCGAGACCGAAGAGGTTGCCGATGATTTCTCGCCACAGGATTGGAATTCCTCCGATGTAGAGGGTGGCGTTGAGGAGTTGATTGAGAATATTCACGGTGATGGTGTCGAGGGGTTATTTTGCTGCGGTCAGGAGGCTGTGGATTGTTGTGAGCACTGCTTCTTCATCGTTGGAACCGACGACGTGATCAGCAATGTCTTTAATATCAGGGTGTGCGTTGGACATGGCATAGGCAGTTCCAGCAGTTTGGAGCAGTTCGTAGTCGTTGAGGTAGTCGCCGAAGGCGGCGGTGTGCTCAATGGGAACTCCGAGGTTGTCTGCTAGTTGCTGGAGTGCGACGCCTTTGTTCGCGTGCTGACTCATGATGTCGATCCAATGTGCCCCGGAGATGACGAGGGTATGGTCGCCCACACTTTCGGCGAGAGCAGGGGCTGCTACTGTCTCAGCATCGGGGAAGGAATAGATGGCGAGTTTGATGACCTGATCGTTGACAACGCTGTGGAGGTCGTCAACCACATCAAGTTTTGCATAGTAGCGCACGGTTTCGGTCAGGAACTCGACGTCGCCACGCGCAATGAACGCACCGTCGACACGGCAGACAACGACGCCCCAGTCGAGATCGCTGTGCGACATGGTACGAATAACGCGGTGCGCTACCTCGGGGTCGATAGTGGTCACGGAAATGATCTCGCCCTCGTGATAGACCACGGTGCCATTTTCTGCGATCACACTTAAATGTTTTCCGGCCTGCGCAAATTGATCCAACAAAGTGTAGAGCTGGCGGCCGCTGGCCGGAGCGAACACGATTCCTTGCTCGTGCATCTCGTCGAGAAGCGGCCAAAAGCGCGCCGGTATTTCGTGCTCGCTATTAAGTAAGGTGCCGTCCATATCAGTGACAATGATGCGTGGAGTCATAAGAAACTACTTTACCTACCTCCGTGGGGACTCGAGCATTCGCCGTTCGGTGTCGGAAACCACATGCACAATGACGGGTGATATGGAACACTGGCTGACATGAATAACAAAACCTCAGCAGCGCCCGTACGAGCCTACGTAGAAAACTCCACAGGAGTGTTAGAACTCAACCGCCCCCAAGCACTCAACTCGCTAACCCACGAGATGGTTAACATCATCGACCAAGCACTCGATCAATGGTGGGACGACGACGCAGTCCACCGAGTGCTCGTTTATTCCAATTCGCCCAAGGCCTTTTGTGCAGGTGGCGACGTCCGCGCCGCTCGCGATGCAATCCAAGCCGGCCGCTGCGGGGAAGCAGACCAATTCTTTGTCGACGAATACGACATGAATAACAACATCTCCGAATTCCCCAAGCCCTACATTTCGCTTATCGACGGCTTCGTCATGGGCGGTGGACTCGGACTGTCTGCCCACGGATCTCACCGAGTGATTAGCGAAAAAGTCAGCGCCGCCATGCCCGAAATGGCTATCGGATTCACCCCCGATGTCGGTATGGCCTACATGTTCCAACGAATGACCAACGCAACAGGAAGCACCTCCCACGCACTTGCCACCTTCCTCGTGACCACCGGATGGCGTATGACAGCCGCCGACATGATCTGGTCCGGACTAGCGACCGATATAGTCCCCAGCGCTGACCACGACCTCTTCCGCGAAACTGTCTACGCAGAATCTCTCGATGAAGCACTCGAACGCTACAGCGTAGACACCGTCGGCGATAGCGAACTCGCGACACTGCTACCGCACATCGAGAAAACCTTCGGTTTTCCCACGTGGGCACAAATCGAGGAAGCACTCGCCACCTACCCAGACCGCGAGTTCGTCAACACCGTAACCGAGCTACTTAGCACTGCAAACCCAGAATCACTCGTCGCGGCAGTAGAACTCATGGTTGCTTCTGCACGCAGTACCACCTTGCGAGAAGAACTTGATCACGAAGTCGTACTCGGGGAATACATCCGCAGCCGACCCAACTTCGCTGAAGGAGTACGCGCAGTCCTCGTAGACAAAGACCGCAACGCCGATTTCACACCAGCAACCACTGGGGAAGTCGATGCCACGGCCGTGAGGAAACTTCTCAAGAACTAGACGATGCTGCACACCCCGCCACATGCGTCCATCGATACCTGAATAGGGGCCGACGGCGCATGCACGCGCACCGTACGATAATCCACATCATCGATAGTGATACGACGGAACGCACCATAATAGGAAAGCGCGCGTCGAATATCCCTCCCGTGGGGAACCGTCTCATGCAAGGTTGCAAACACGGCCGCATGAGACGGCGGCGGTAGACGCAGCTCAGGGGCGTCAATGAGCATAATTGCAGTACTGCCATCACTAAGAGGTACGCGGACATCAGTCCAAAAACGAGACACAGGCTTGGCTGCATCGTAGAGCCGCTGGGAAAGAGCTGTCGATGCATCTACCTGGCCCAACAACATGCCGAGTCCATTGTCGATGGCAAAATTCTTTACTCCTAGCGCCGCTTTCGCGCCGGGGAGATCGCATACGGCCGGATCTGCCCACGACCATTGCAGAGTTTCCCCACGGAGGGTGGCTATGAGTAATGCTCGTGCGCGCAGGGTTCGCCCCGTTGGAGTAGTAAGCGTAACCACGGAGCAGTGGTCGTTCGTTGTGGCGTGGACGTCGGGGAATCGGCCGTTGAGGAGGAGCTGGTGTTCAGCGGCGACAAAGGTAGCGTCTGCTAGCACATCGGTCAGGCGTAATTGGGGAGTTGTGGATTGCAGATCGCGGACTTTGAGTCGGGCAATATCAACGTGAGCCTGTTCGCCATTGTCGGAGCGAACACACAGAATGAGGCCGTCTTCTGCGACTGAATAATCATTTTGGGCAGCAAACGCGATGATGGCCCGCCGGATTTCGTCGTCAGTGAGGTTGTTGTTGCGGGCCTGTCCTAATCCCAACGTCAGGGCGTGAGCGAGGGGGAGCTGCGGAAAAGACGGAGTAGCCACGATGACATCAGTGTGTCCGTCTTCAGTGGGGACCAAGTAGGCAGGGCCATTACCGTTTAATGTACGGGCTGCGGTTAACAGCTCTTCGCTACTGTGGTGGGGACCTTCGGCTAACTCGGGGATAGCGAACGCAAATTGCTGATGCCAGTACCACTGGTCGTCGGGATCAATATGGGCTGCTACTACGGCGTCGAGGGTGTAGCCCCCTTTGGGGGTGTTCCATTGGACTTGGTATCCCTGTGGCGTCCGGTTAAAGGCGTATTCGTAGGGATGACCAAAGTCTTTGATGAGGGCTTCATCGGTGACAACTTGTGGGATGGTGCCGTCGATAAGCACGTGGCGTAGCGTTGTTGGTTCAGGCAGCAGCACTGCGGATGATCCTTTTCGTGGCGGAAACGGTTAATTAAACCTCCATCGTACGCAGTTGGTCAAAGGCTGTGGTGACTAGTTTTTCGCTGCCTCTGGATTCGTGAAATTATTCACGCCGTGCTGCTCAAAATAAGCCTTCAACGCGGTAGAGGCGACTGCGCTAGAGATGGACAGTTGCACTCGGAGCGTAAACGGATCAAGATCTGGGAAATCTTTGCCACAAGCTCATTGATGTGGTGCCGATTCTCGTTCATCATGGCCAGCTCAACTTGGGTCGCGTGAGCGTGCAGGTGCTCGTTGAACGTAGAAATTGAATAGAGCGAAACGGGGTCTGCTTCATCTTTTCAAGATGCTTGAGCACAACCGCTTCGGTTTTGCGGTACAACGACCAATCGTCGGGGAGAAGCGTCATATCGTCGACGAGTGCGGTGATGCATTCGAAGGTAGAAGCAACCAGCGCTTCCTCACGGGAATTGAAGTAGTTGTGGAAGGTGCGTTGAGAAACTCCAGCGCGTTGGGCGATAGCGGATACGGTCGCAGCGTCGAGGCCTGCTTCAACGACGAGGGAAGCGGCGGCATGAGCAAGGGGCTTTTTGGTTGCGATCTTCTTTGTTTCTCTTAAGCTCGCCATAGTCATTCTTTCCGTGGGGAAACGCGGAGTTTCCAGTGGGTGGCGGAGACACCGTGATTTGATGGGGCTGAACTAGCCCCCGAAAGTTGGACTGGTTTAATTCTAGGTGGTTAGTGGTTCAAGGGTCTGGTTCCGGTAGTGCATCGGGGTCAGGCCCTTGAGCCGTTTCTGAATGCGTTCGTGGTTATACCAGTGTATGTAGTCATCCAGGGCCTGCCTGAAGTGCTCGAGACTGTCGAATGATTCACCGTGGTACGTCTCTGATTTGAGGTGTCCGAAGAAGTTTTCCATTACAGCATTGTCGTAGCAGTTGCCTTTCCTGGGCATCGATTGGATGCCGTCGACACTTGTGATGAGGTCACGCCAGCTGGAATGCTGGTACTGGATCCTTTGATCTGTGTGTACCAGTAAGCCGCTTCCGGGAGATTGGCTTGTGATGGCATCTTTCAATGACTTTGACGTAAACGCTGTATTTGGCGAGGTAGACACACTATACGACACGGTTGAGCGGTCATAGAGATCCATGATTGGTGACAGGTAAACCTTGGTACCGGCAATGCGAAACTTCGTGACATCACTCGTCTACACTGTGTTTGGTTTATCGGGCGTGAAGTATCGATCTAGCATATTCTCCGCGATGTGACTGACAGTGCCTTTGTACGAGTTGTACTTCTTTTTTGCTCTGACCTTGGATTTAAGGCCTAGCTTGTCCATGAGCTTGTAGACCAGCTTATGGTTGATATTCCACCCCGTCCTGGCGAAGTTGAGTATGAATCCTCCGGTAGCCGTAACGATGGTTCGTCTGTGTGAAGACCTCGACGATCGCTTCCTTGAGATCGATATGTTTATCCGGCACGTTCAGGCGTTGTTGGTGATAGAAAAATGTTGATCGGGCAAGACCTGCCGTGTTCAACAAATCTTCTAGGCGATGGTCAGATTTGAGGATGACGATCGCTTCGACTTTTAGCTTCGTCGCTGGCTTCTTAAGTCCCCGCATTTTTTTAAGTACGCGTTTTCTGCCCGTAGTTTCTCCACCTCACGGTGCAGCCGGTCTTCCTTAGTCAATGGCTTCGAACGGGCACTGCCTTTAGGTCTGTCCTTCGGTTTCGGCCGAAGTGCCTCATCACCACCTGTACGCTAGGCACGCACCCAATGGGAGACAAGTTGCTGCGAAGACGGCTCGAATTCTCAAGGCAAGATCTATCTTGGACTGGCCAGTGTTGAAACGATCAACGATCTGTTTTTTAACTTCGAAGGAATGGTGCTGTTTCGTTGGGTTTTTCACAAGACACAGCCTGCTATGAAGTTTGAATCGGCGTAGAAGTTTTCGCGCCGCATATTTGCTAACGCTCAACTGACGAGACGCTGCGCTGTAGCCTATTCCATGTTTAAACAAGTCAACGAGTTGCTCTTGCTGCTGCTGGCTTAGAGAACTTCGTGCTCTCAAAGAAATACTCCCCACTAGTCGGAAACTGATTTCTCAGTCCAACTAATGGGGAGCAGTTCATTATGCAGTTCAGGGCTGTTTTTCCATTTGGCAGACACAGGCTGACCTTGGCAGGGCGGCGCTCACATTGGGTTGAACTGCCCCGAGGCGCCACCAGCGCATTGGTGGGTGCGGTGCGGGGCGGAGAATCCTCTTTGGGCAGCAGAGCTGCCTTGGAGCACTGGACAGAAAGAAAATTCACGTCTGAACAGGAGGTTTCCACCAATGTCCAATCCGCTTAACCATGGTTTAGTTATGGGCCACGCGGCATCTGAGCCGAAGATTTCTCCCGAACTGCGCAGGCGGAGCAACAGTAAAATGGCTGTTTTCGCACGTAATGCCTTTGTCAATAAGACCACCGGCGAGGTTGAGTCTGAAATCGTCGAACTGACATCCTACTTGCCTGACGCCAACGTGCGAGGCGTGTTCGGTCTGATCCACACAGGCGACCGTGTGGCGATCTCCTACAGCCTCAAGACCGACCACTTCACCACCAAGGATGGTATCGAGCAGTTCCAGCTCGTAGCACGGATTGACTCCGTGCAGCTCATCGACAGTAGGGCTGAGCCTGCCGCTCGTTTGAGGCCCAGTTTCAAGACATGACGAAGCCCGCAAGCGTCGGGGATTCATGCTCGCGGGTCTCTAGCCATCCGGGGCTTGCGAAGGCTGGGGTGCCCGTTACCTTGTGAGTATCCCCGACAATGGGGATAGTCGCTGGTCCCGGTATGGCTTACTTGCCCTGTAGTTTCCATGATCCGGGGGGGTGTTGCCACCGGGTGCCAGGACGTTCGATGACAGCTGATAGGGACACGGCCGGAATCTATATCCAGGTCTCTTTGTAACGTGGGTGCTCGCAACGAATGTCATGACGCCAGCGACTGGAACAACGACATATTCATCTCGTTTTCTAGGAGTTCACCATGTCGCAGGATTACTCCATCGACATATTCCTCGGCCTAGACGTCAGCTAGTCTTCAGCACCACGCCTGCGCTCTCGACCACGGTCGGCAACAAAGTATTCGACAAACCATTGCCTCAACTCGAGTCCGATCTAGCAAGCGTTTTCCACCAGCTTCAAGAGCATGGCACGGTGCTCGTGGTCGTCGATCAACCCAATACCATCGGCGCACTACCGATTGCTGTAGCCCGTGCCTGCGGATGCGAAGTCGGATACCTACCGGGTCTAGCTATGCGTAAAGCTGCAGATCTCTATCCAGGCCGTGCGAAAACTTCACAAACGCGACGCATTCATCATCGCCGACACCGCCCGCACAATGCCTCACACGCTGCGTGCCGTCGACCGAAATAACGAAGTTCTATCAGCATTGAAAATGCTCTCCGGCTTCGATGACGACATCGCCCGCGATTGCACCCGCACCGTCAACCGACTACGCAGCATCCTTACCCAGATCTACACCAGCCTGGAACGAGTTCTTGCTGGCAGCACCCTAACGCGCACCCCAATCCTGGACATGCTGATCCACTACAAAGGGCCACAAGGGCTGAAACGAGCCGGATACCATCGGGTGCTGAACTGGATGATCAAGCACACACGAAAAGACCCTACCCCGCTGGTAGACGAGATTTTTGCAGCACTAAAAGCGCAAACAGTCACCGTACCAGGAAGCGATGCCGCCGAGCTCGTCATTCCCCAACTAGCTGCAAACATCAAAGCATTCAAAGCGCAACGTGGGCACCATTGCTGAACAGGTTGAGGGGATGCTTGACGATTTCCCTCTTTGTGAGGTCGTGGATAGAGCATACCCGGAGTCGGCATCAAGACCGCAGCGCAGATCCTTACTTGCGATCGGTAACGGCTTACGACTTCGACAGCGCCGGCCACCTGGCTGCATACGCGGGCATCGCACCAGTGACACGACGATCAGGGTCATCAATCAGAGGGGAATTCCCAGCACGATCGGGTAATAAGCGACTGAAAAACGCTTTGTTCTATTCCGCATTCGCGGCTATCCGCAGCCACGAACCCTCACGGCGGTACTACGAACGTAAACGCGCCGAAGGTAAACGCCATAACGCGGCAGTTATCTGCCTGGCACGACGCCGATGCAACGTCATCTACGCAATGCTGAAAAACAAAGAGTTCTTCCGAGAAATCCCACCACGCCCAGTCGCTGCATAACAACAAAAGACAAAGCCGACCAGTACACGCTGGCCGGCTACTAGGCGCGCCTAAACGACTGCCCCCATACCTGTACTCGCCTGTGGCAACTTAACACTTGACAAAAACATAGGGACACCCCCTGGAACCGTCTCAGGTGGTTGTGACTAGCGTCTCATAGTTCCTGTCACTACGCAGTGCAACAACTTCCGATAGTAGCCGCAATCCGCATTCGTTTAATTCGCGTATCGACGCCCCCCCATGATCTTCCTATTTCCTAAGGTCAGGATAATAATATGCAAGAACAAAAAATGGATGTGAGCGTAGTTACCTATGTAATGCTGTGCGTGGGGAATGGTGCCAAAATTGTGATCTGAAACTCATTTATGGGTGAGGTCTGTACAAATCGCACCAAGGTGTTAGTGTTGGGTGTGTTGAAGTGATCGGGAATGCCAGTGCAATTCTGGCAGCGGACCCCGCCACTGTAACCGCATATTATGCCCATTTCTAGCCACTGCAGTCCTGCGGGAAGGGTAGAAAGACGCACTTTTTACTGGGCGCGGTAGCCAGGAGACCGGCTTCAACATTTTATACGTAGAAGCCTGCGGGGATTCGGGCTCCGGAAGAAAGTGGTTGAACCATGGCTGTGTGCACTGCATCAAATGTGAAATCTTTACATACTTGTCGGATCGTGCCCTTAGGCTGCCGATAATCACAACGGTGATTTGCTCTTCGTTAGGCGTTTTCCTTTTCCGCGTCTACGGATAAGTTGTACATTTTCGCGCTAAGCGAACGAGGCTCTGTAATGATCGGAATGTGGAGATGTCAGCTCCCTGTGGCAGCTGGTCATTGCAGAATCGGGCTCTCGCCTCGTTGTGTTGCGACTTGTCAATGTTGTGATGTGGCCATGGCAGACCGTATCACGTAATGGGGAGCAAACATCGATAATTGAACAAGAACGCATTTTCTTCAACTGTTGTGGCAGGCGGTTAAAGAAAATGCGTTCTTTTTAAAACATTGAAGCCTTCTTTTTGCCGTGATCCTTGCTGTGACAAAAAGAAGGCTTCAGTGCTACTTACTTAATGCTGTTACAGCTCTGCAGAAGCGATACGCTCGGGCAATACCGTTGGGCGCGCGCCCGCAACATGCTCGACGATGCGGATAACCTGGTTGGAGTAGCCGAACTCGTTGTCGTACCACACGTAGAGAACCAAGTGCTTGCCGTTAGCAATGGTAGCGAGGCCGTCGACAATGCCCGCGTGCGTCGTACCAACGAAATCAGAGGAAACAACCTCGGGCGACTGAATGTAGGAAATCTGCTGGCGCAGGTCGGAGTGTAGTGCCACCTTATCCATGAGAGTATTTACTTCCTCACGGGTGACTTCCTTTTCAAGCGTCAGGTTCAAAACAGCCATCGACACATCTGGGGTAGGGACGCGAATGGCATTGCCAGTGAGTTTTCCTTCGAGCTCCGGAAGTGCCTTGGACACTGCATTTGCAGCACCTGTTTCCGTGAGAACCATGTTCAGGCCGGCGGCGCGACCACGACGAGCACCCTTGTGGAAGTTGTCGATCAAGTTCTGGTCATTAGTAAAGGAGTGGACGGTTTCAACGTGACCGTACTCGATACCGTAGTGATCGTTGATGACCTTCAGCGTTGGGGTAATGCCGTTGGTGGTGCAGGATGCCGCAGTGACGATGCTATCGGCATCGGTGATATCGCCGTGGTTGATGCCGTAGACGATGTTCTTCAAATCGCCCTTGCCTGGAGCGGTGAGGACAACACGCTTGACACCCTTGGACTTCAAGTGCTGGGAAAGCCCCTCACGATCGCGCCAGCGGCCGGTGTTGTCCACCACGATGGCGTCGTTAATGCCGTATTCGGTGTAATCGACGGTGGCAGGGTCATTGGAATAAATGATCTGAATCTTGGTGCCATTTGCCCAAATGACGTTATTCTCCTCGTCGACAGTGATCGTGCCGTTAAAAGCACCATGTACCGAGTCGCGGCGCAGCAACGACGCACGCTTTTGTAGGTCTTGGTCACCGTTCTTGCGGACGACGACGGCGCAAAGGCGCACGCCACCATACGCAGCCTCGCGGGCGATCAGGATGCGGGCGAGCAAGCGACCGATTCGGCCAAACCCATAAAGAACGACGTCTGCTGGGTTTTCGGCAGGACGCGTATCAATCACACTACTCAGCTCCTCCGTGAGGCACTGTGTAAGGTCGCCGCCCTTGCTGCGGTGAAGCTCTACCAAACGGCCCAAGTCGATAGAGGCTGGGCCAACATTAATAGAGTGAAGTGCCTCGAGTACTGGGAGAGTATCGGCAGGGGACAGTTCGGTTTCCGTGGCTAAGCGGGAGTAGCGGTGCGCCTTCACAATGTCGATATCGGTGACATTGATGAGCAAGCGGCCGAAAACAGACACCACAACATTGTTGTTGTTATGAAGCTGTGCGATCAGGGGGAGCATCTTTTGGGCGGATTCGATCTTGTCGTTCCAGTCCTGAGCCATGAGAATCGTGTGTTCCTTATGTCGGATTTGCAAAGGGGGAGTACATCGAAGCATGCGTAGGGCAGTAGTACGCGCTCACATACCCCCACAATGCTAGTGACTTTCCATCAAAAACGTGCATTATCTCAAGAATGGGGTTAATAAAATGGGGGTAGGAGTCGATTTTTCTTACCCCCGTAGCTGCGGCGGTGGCAGCCGTCGCCTACAACGTGCTCTCAGTCATCCATTCCCCACGGAGGGGAGGTGGCTTGTAGACTCTCTTAAATGTTCTACGCCGCAAGATTCGCACTATTGGACTCCGTCAACGTCCTCCTCATCGGCGTTATTGTGGCGGTGGCCGTCATGGTTTCCCCACGGGAGAACTATCGTGGCATCGTTGGCCGCTTGATCCTCGGTGACTGGCTCGGCGTATTTGTCACGGCAATCCCCACGCTGGCACTTTTCCATTTGGTCAAAGAGAAGGTGGAGGCACTTCTTGCTTCGCCGGTTTTGGGAATCATTTTGATCCTGACCGGCGTATTTGGCGTGATCATGACGCTGCGAGGCGGGGATAACTCCACCTTAGTGGACAAGATTCTCGTTCCATTGAAACAGCCCGGTATCAAAACCGTCACGACTGGTTTTGTGCTGGGCGCGATTCAGTCTCTGACGTCGGTGCCATTTTTTACCGGCCTTGCCTATCTTTCAGTCTCCGGTTTTTCGTCGTTGGTTAATTACGCGGCGTTATTTCTCTATGCCAGCTTGGCATTAAGCTTGCCGACGGCCGTGGCGGTGGTGATGGCGGTGGTACGTGCGAATCCCACTTCCCCCGTGGGGAAATGGTTCACTGTGGCCCGAGCGAACTCGCAGCGCGTTTCGACGTACGCAGCTTATGCCGTCTCGATCATTTTGGTGTTGATCGGCGTACTTCACCTTTAGTACTAGGGTTGCCTACACTTACTAGGTATGGGATCGAAGAAGGTTAAGAAAAAGAGCGCCGTGAAGGTGACCCATAATCCCCTCGGACTCAAGATCAAATCGACGTGTTGCCGGAGCAACCCTCGCTGCATCAATTGTCCTGTGGTGTATCAGCGCTTAGAAAAATCGGGGGCATGGGCGCGTGATGATATGAATTTGCCGCGCGAACTCAAGCTCGCGCGGCGGTGGTAAAGCTTACTGGCTGTTAATCAGCAACCATGGGGAGCAACTCGAATTCGGGATGCTCTTTTTCGATGAAGGCGAGTTTCCACTTGTCACCAAACAGCGCAACCAGTTCGCCGTCGGTACGCGTGAAGATCTCCACGCCGCGTTGCTTTGCCAGCTCTGTAGCTGTTTCTGGGGTGGTGCGACGAGCAACAGAGTATGGGATGGGATCGGCAACGGTTTCTACGTTGTACTCGTTTTGCATACGGGCCATCATGACCTCGAACTGCATGGGGCCAACAGCAGCCATGACGGGGGCGGCGTCGCCACGCGCATCATTTTTCAGGATCTGAACAACGCCTTCAGCTGCCAACTGATCCAATGCCTTACGGAACTGTTTGTATTTTCCTAGCGACTTTGCGCGCAGTGTGCGGAAGTGCTCTGGAGCGAACTGTGGCATCGGAGGATACTGAACCTTACGACCAGCAAAGATTGTGTCGCCAGGAGCCAAAGATCCCGCGTTCACAAGACCCACGATATCGCCAGGAAATGCCGATTCCACAGTCGAACGGGTACGGCCGAACACAGTCAGTGCGTACTTCGTGGAGAAACTACGCCCAGATTGCGCATGCGTTACCTGCATGCCACGATCGAACTCGCCAGAAACCACACGCATAAATGCCAAGGAGTCGCGGTGATTTTTGTCCATACCAGCTTGGACTTTAAACACAACGCCAGAGAACTCGTCAGTAACTTCCCGTGAGGAATCAAAAGCACCAGTTGCAGCCTCTACAGCACGCTCATCTGATTCTCGGCCATGCGGCTGCGGCGCGAGCTCGCAGAGAGTATCCAAAATCTGATGCACACCGAAGTTCAACATAGCAGAGGCAAAGATCAGTGGTGAGGTGGTGCACTCCAAGAAGAGCTCTTGATTATGCACAGCTCCATCCGCCGCCAGTAGTTCGACTTCTTCAGCAGCAGTGTCCCATGCCGTTTCCTCACGGGAGGAGGCTTCCTCCGGCGTGTAGTGCTCCTCTGGGGCGATGGTGGATCCACCAGCGGTGCGCAGGAATCGAATGTATTCCTCGGCTTCACCATCGGGGTTAATACGTGCAAGACCGCGGAAATCACCGGCGTCGCCAACCGGCCAAAACAGGGGAGTAGGTTGGAGATCGATTTCGGTGACGATTTCGTCGACAAGCTCGAGCGGAGTACGGCCAGGACGATCCCACTTGTTGATCACAGTAATGATTGGCAAACCGCGGGCCTTACATACACGGAAAAGTTTGAGAGTTTGCGGCTCGAGGCCTTTGGCTGCGTCGATAAGCATGACTGCCGCATCAACTGCGGTCAGCACACGGTAGGTATCCTCGGAGAAATCAGCGTGGCCGGGGGTATCCACCAAGTTGATCATGAACGGTTCACCAGAATGTCCCTCGGGGGCATACTCAAACTGCAGCGCAGACGAAGCGATCGAAATACCACGATCCTTTTCCATCTCCATCCAGTCAGAGACAGTCGCCTTACGATTACCCTTGCCGTGCACCGCGCCAGCTTCGCTGATCACATGCGCATGCAACGCCAACGCCTCCGTCAGCGTTGACTTACCAGCATCAGGGTGAGCGATAACAGCAAATGTACGACGGCGATGGGCTTCTTGCGCAACAGAACTCATGAGGAAATATCTTAGCCCCAGCTCACCCCAAGCTGCGAACTCAGATCATCGAAAACACGAGGAGCAACCTCGGGATTTCGCGCGATCGGACGCTGCCAGCCCGCCGAAAGTTTGTTGTTGTAATACATCCCCGACTCCACCTCCTCCGTGAGGAAACGAACCAACAATCGGCCACCAGCATCAGGAGAATCAAACCGCTTTCCAATCGCGCCCGAATACAACCGTCCCAAAATCCCCGACGTTCCCTGCGCAAAACCCGTAGCCAGAACCCCTGGATGAAATGCCACCGAACGCAGACCATGCGCATGGAAATAACGAGTCATCAAAATATCGCCCAGTTTTGCATTACCGTACGCTCTCTCAGAGGAAAACCCCCGTGAGGAATCAGGATCATCCGGACGAAACCACGACATCAGCATATTAGCTATCGACGCCGTCTGGACCACCGTCGCAGAATCCAATTGCGGACGCAACAACGACGTCAACAAAAACGGTGCCACCACATTGACCTGCCATGTCCGCTCCCACCCGTCACGAGTGATGACGGGACCGTCGAAAAGCCCGCCCGCATTATTCGCCAACCCATCAATACGCGGCAGATCACCAAGCTCCGCAGCCAACCGGCGCACCTGACCCAAAACCTCAAAATCCGCCACATGAAAACGAACCCCGCACTCACGCGCAACCACCTGCGTCTTCACCGGATTACGGCCAACAATGATCACACGATCATCAGGGAACTGACGACGCAGCCGCCGCACCGCAGCAGCCCCAATTCCATCCGAAGCGCCAGTAACAACAAAGGTGCGTTCACTCATCATGGAAGCGATTCTAACCCCATCCGCCTCTTAATCAACGACGATGAATCTCATTTTGAGCCACACTCACACCCCGTTCAACCACAAGACGAACCGCATCCGCCCCACAACGAACCGCGGCATCCAAATCCGCACCAGAATCCAACGTACCAAGCACATAATCCGGCACAGTTTCCCCACGGGGAGGACGGCCAATCCCCACACGAATCCGCACATAATCACGAGTGCCCAACCACTGCGACACCGACTTCAACCCATTGTGGCCATTCTCATTACCACCCACCTTCACACGAACCTTATGCACCGGCAGATCCAATTCATCATAAACCACAACAACACGATCCGGCGACACCCCATACTCTTGGGAAATCGGACCCACAGCCTCACCGGACGTGTTCATAAACGTCGACGATCGCACCACCAACACGCGGCACCCCCCAACCTCAATGACAGCACCAGACGCCTTAAACCCCCGCAGCGGCAACAACCCAACGGCCCCCAACAATTCATCAATCACCATATAACCCACGTTATGGCGAGTCGACGCATACCGAACCCCAGGATTACCCAACCCCACAACAACCCAATCCACAGGCTCAATCCCCAGCGAACCCGATTGGCCAACACCACGAATACGCGCGACAACATCACTAAAAAATCCCATGGCCTAAGTCTGGCACACCTCCCCGTGGGGAAACGAAAGCCGACCATTATTGCAGAAATATGCAGCCCGTGGGGAAGAAAAATGGGGAAGAGCTGTGATTGTGGATAACTCTCCCCCCCGTGGGGAAACGTCGAAAGGCGCGATGTGGAATTTTTCTGCTGAACATATTTGGAAAGCGTTACAGTCCGAGCCTATGAGCATTACCGCACAGCTGGCTGCACTCGCTGGCCACGGGATCGAATTGGCGAAGGAAATCTTCGCTCACGGGACGAGTCTGAAATCCAAAGAGGACCTTGCCGCTGTTTTGGGATTCGATCCGACTCGTGTGGGGCGCTATCAGAAAACGGCGAAAGCGCTTTTTGGCCCCACGGACCAGCCACAGCTGCGGGCTCAGGCTATTGCCATCGCAAAAAAGAACAATTTCAGCATTGATGTGTTGGCACTGATTAACTGCAAAGTAGGGCGGCTCGCTGACGCTCCTCTCCGTGAGGAATTTCGCCTTGAGCTTCACCGGTTTGCTGTCGATAATGGGTATACGGCGATCAAACAATTCGCCAATGATCAACTCGAAAAGCGTAATGGTCCTAATCCTGCGCGTCAGCATTCTCTACGGTATGCGAGGTTTTCCCATCACCCCGATGCTAATGGCATGCGATACCTCATCACGAGCCTGCCTGACGAAACGATGACGGCGATCGAAGCGAAACTCGTCGATAAGGCAAAAGCTCGCAAAAGCGACACAATCTCTATGCAACAAGCGCTTGCCGACGTCCTTTCCGACACACTGCTGGGCGATTTTCCGGTGTCCCCGTCATCGCGCCCTCTCCGTGAGGGACTCATTATGATCCCAGCTGATGGCTGGCGTCACGTGGGGGACCAGTGGCTAGTTTCTACGGATGGGGCGAAGATTCATGCCTCTGAGCTAGCTGATCATTTACTTGCGGATTTCGGATATGCCATCGTCTACGATGAAATGGCAGAGCCTGTAGATCTTTATCGGACGCAGCGCTTCGCTAATGACAAACAGCGTTTGATTCTGACAGCTGATCAGTTGTTGTGCGCGGATCCGCAATGCACCCGTGCTGCCTACCGTGGTCAAGCACACCACATCGATGCGTGGAAGCACGGCGGAAACTCTAATCTCAAGAATCTTTGTTTAACGTGTGGACCGCACAATGCCCTCAACGACGATGACCATGCCAAAGGCAAGCACAAAAACGGTCACTACGTGAGGGATGAACACAATGGTCGGATAGGATGGCAGCCCCCTGATCCTACGAAACCGATTCGTTTTAATAATCACGTGTTGGCTCAGAAGTCTGCACGCTCGTGGGCAATCAGACATTTCGGGCTGTGATACCTTTTCGCCTATGGACTTAGCAAAATTGCGATCAAAAGCCGCCAAAGGCAAGCACAAAAATAAATGCTGCAAGTCCAATCCGCGGTGCAAATCTTGCCCCGTTGTACTGCACCGACTCAAGAAATCCGGAGCCCTCAAACTTGACGACGCCGCCCTCAAACGTGCCCTAATTAAAGCCCGGAAGTGGTAATCTTTTCCACCTCGTCTGCCGCATCTGCGCACACAATTGGCAATTCAGACTGCTCAATTTTAGAAAAAGGTTTCAGCACGAAATTTTTCGGCGCCATCCGTCCTGGTGGACGGCCGATTCCCATTCCGCCACGGATATAATCCTTTGTTCCCAAAGCCTGCGTGATTGACTTCAAACCGTTGTGCCCATGATCCCCACCCCCGTGGCGAAACTTGATGACACCGAATTCCAAGTCTAAGTCGTCATATAAGACAACAATGCGGTCCCTATCTACCGTAAAGAAATCCGCGAGTTTCCTCACGGAAGGGCCCGTAACATTCATGAACGCTCGCGGCTTTGCGACGATAACCTTCTGCGTTCCCAACTGAGTTTCTGCCACTAGCGTGTTGGTCTTTTTATGTACGGTGAGCGTGGCTGGTATGGGGCTGGTTCTCGTGAGGAGTTCGTCGATAGCCATGTAACCGATGTTATGGCGTGTTTTTGTGTATTCCGATCCTGGGTTTCCGAGGCCGACGATTAGATATGGTGAAGTCACAAAGGTATTGTGGCAGCAAAAAGCCGGCCTGTACAAAACAGGCCGGCTTCGAGAATTTTTACTCTTCGCCTTCTGCAGCTGGAGTTTCTTCGGCGTCTTCGCCTTCAGTCTCTTCTGCTTCTTCAGCAACTTCTTCATGGTTGACAGAAGCGATAACGGTCTCAGCGTCTGCAACCAAGGAGGTGTTGGCTGGCATTGCGAGGTCGCCCGCAAGAACCTTGGAATCTACGTCGAGGCCCTCAACGGAGAAGGTGATCTCTTCTGGGATGGAGAGAACGTCTGCCTCAACAAGGACAACGTCAGCATCCTGAACCAAGGTGGTGCCTGGTGCGGTCTCACCGGTGAGGACCACAGGAACCTCAACCTCGACCTTTTCGCCACGCTTGATGGCGAGGAGGTCGACGTGATCAGCGTTGAGGGTCAAGACGTTCTGATCAACGTGCTTGATCATCGTGAGGTGCTTCTCCCCCTCGATGTCGATCTCGATGATGGCGTTAACGCCGTGCGCGCGCAGAACAGCGTGCAGCTCAAGACGGTTGATGGAGAAGTGGATTGGAGCCTCAACGTCTACGCCGTAGATGACGCCAGGAACCTGACCTGCAACGCGGAGACGACGAGCGAAGCCCTTGCCGAATTCGTTACGGGGTTGTGCAGCAATGGTGGTGTAATCAGCCATGTGATAACTCCTTGTCGTTGTTATTTTCGACCGCAGTATCACGCCTAAAAGTGCACGAGGAATGATAAAGCCTGCGGTCAACTCGAAAATGTCGTCGTCGAGTCTTCGCAGGCAAACAAAGCTTTTGAATACTATCGCGTCGATAACGGCTTTGATATTTTCAGAGAAATTCGCAGCCCTCGCCGAGACGGACGAAACAATACCACAACGTGCGGTTTTCTATCAACTAACTTGCTGGAGGATGCTCACGGAGAGAGGAGCGACCGTCCACGAGTTCGTCTCAATCTGTTTGTCCGTGGGGAACATGTGGTCGTCGAGAAGCACTGCGAGGCATCCCTCCGTGGGGATCGAGCGTGGTTGCGTCGAAAAGTTGATGGCGACTGTTGTTTGTTTCCCCACGGAGTAGGTGAGGAAGTCACTGCTCACGAGCGTCGCTTCGTAGAGCTCGTCGATGTTGTCGTATTCGGTGAGGAACAGCTCGGTGTGTGATTTTCTGAAGTTGTTGAGGTCGCGAAGGAGTTGGACGCTGTGGGGGTGTTGTGCGGCGCGGTCGTAGTCGATGGCGTTGATGTGGTCGGGTGAGTTGTAGGAGTTTTCGGTGTTGTTTTTTGTGCGGGCGAATTCTTGTCCTGCGTGGATGAAGGTGATTCCGCAGGCGAGGTATTGGATGGTGGCGGCGAGTTGGCAGCGTCGGAGGAGTTCTTCGTGAGGTGCGTCGGGTAGGAGGAGGTGGATTCGGTCGTAGAGGGTGTGGTTGTCGTGGGCTTCGATGTAGTTGACGGTGTGGTTGGCGCTGGTGAAGTTGAGTCCTGGGATGTGTTGGGCGCCTTTGATGTTGTTGAAGAGGGTCCACATGTGTTCGGGGTTGTGGTCGCCGGTGAGTAGTCCGCGGGAGTTGGAATGGAATGTGCTTCCTTTGAGGGTGTCGCGGAGGGAGTCGTTGAAGTGTGCGATGCGCGGCATGTAGGCGGCGTTGTGTTGGTTTGCGGGGAGGATGTGCGGTGGGTGGTTGCCGAGGTTCCAGCCTTCGCCGAGGATGATGATGGAGGGGTCGATGGCGTCGAGGGCTGTGCGGATGGCGTTCATGGTGTCGACGTCGTGAATACCCATGAGGTCGAATCGGAAGCCGTCGAGACCGTATTCGGTGGCCCAGTGGGTGACGGAGTCGATGATGAATTTGCGCATCATGGGGTTTTCGGAGGCGGTTTCGTTGCCGCAGAAGGTGCCGTCGTGGAAGGTGCCGTCGTCGGTCATGCGGAAGTAGTGGCCGGGGGCGCTGCGTTCTAGTGGGGAAGTGGTGGTGTCGTAGACGTGGTTGTAGACGACATCCATGATGACGCGCAGGCCAGCGTCGTGAAGCGTGCGGATCGTGTGTTTGAGCTCGTCGATGCGTGCGAAGGGGTCGTTGGGGTCTGTGGAGTAGGAGCCTTCGGGCGCGTTGTAATTCATGGGGTCGTAACCCCAGTTGTATTGGGCATCGTAGCTAAGGTCGCCGGTTTCGTCGACGGAGCCAAAGTCGAAGATGGGCAGGAGCTGGATGTGGGTGACCCCGAGGCTCAATATGTAGTCGAGGCCGCTGGGGTTGCCAGCTGTGGTGCGGGTGCCGCGTTCGGTGAGCCCTAGGAAGCGGCCTTTGTTGTGGATTCCGCTGTTGGGAGCGATGCTCAGGTCGCGTACATGGGCTTCGTAAATAATGGCGTCGGTGGGGTCGCTAAAGGCCGGCATGCGGGGCACAGGGGTGGATTGCGTGACGACGACCCCATGTGTTCCGTTCGCCGTCACCGCCCGAGCATAGGGGTCTACTGATTCTATCGTTTCCCCACGGAGGGAAAGGCGGTAACTATAGCATTGACCGTGGCGATCGCCCTCTAGTTTCGCCTCCCACACCCCAGCGCCGATGGGGTGCATGTTTACGGTGTGGTTTTCGATGAGGAGGTCGGCGGTTGTGGCGTCGGGGGACCAGACTCGAAAACAAGTGTCCCCGTGGGGAGTGAGGAAGGCACCGAGTTGGCCGGTGTAGGAGTTGGTTGTGGTCATGGTGGGGTTCTCCTTGCCGTGGGGAAACTGTGCAGTTGTTTATTGTCTCATGATGGGTGGGTGGAGTGAGAAAAATCCCGCGTGCGAGGTGCTCGCGCGCGGGATTGTGGTGTTCTTTGAGAGGTTAAGCTTGGCCCTCGAAGAGGGTGGTCACAGAGCCGTTTTCGAAAATTTCGTGGATGGTCTTTGCCAGCAGTGGTGCGATGGACAAGACGGTGAGGTTGTCCCAGCCTTCGGTGGACTGTGGCAGGGTGTCGGTGGTGATGACTTCCTTGGCGCCGCACTGGGAAAGTCGCTCGCGGGCTGGGCCGGAGAATACACCGTGGGTGCAGGCGATGATGACGTCTTCGGCGCCGGCGGTGCGGAGGACTCCGACTGCGCCGGCGATGGTTCCGCCGGTGTCGATCATGTCGTCGAGGAGGATGGCGGTCTTGCCGGCTACGTCGCCGACAACGCGGTTGGCGACGACTTCGTTGGCGACGTCGACGGAGCGAGTCTTGTGGACGAATGCCATAGGGGCATCGCCAAGGGTGTTAGCCCATTTTTCGGCGACCTTAACACGTCCTGCGTCTGGGGAGACGACGACAACGTTGTCGAGGTCGTATTTGCTCTTGATGTAGTCCGTGAGGATAGGCATCGCGTGCATGTGGTCGACCGGACCATCGAAGAAGCCTTGGATCTGGTCGGTGTGCAGGTCGACGGACACGATGCGGTCGGCGCCGGCGGTGCGGAGCAGATCTGCGACGAGGCGAGCGGAGATGGGCTCGCGGCCGCGGTGCTTCTTGTCCTGACGTGCGTATGGGTAGAACGGCAGGATTGCGGTGATGCGCTTGGCGGATCCACGCTTGAGGGCGTCGATCATGATGAGCTGCTCCATCAGCCACTTGTTGAGTGGCTGGGTGTGTGACTGGAGGACGAATGCGTCGCAGCCACGGACGGACTCTTCGAAGCGGACGAAGATTTCACCGTTGGCAAAGTCGCGTGCGGTGGTTGGGGTAATTTCTACGCCCAGTTCCTTTGCAACGGCGTCGGCAAGCTCTGGGTGGGCGCGACCAGTGAATACCATCAAGTTCTTCTGGTTCGCGGTCCAGTTGTGCGAAGTCATGTTTTCGCTTAACCTTCCTTGGTTTCGTGGGCATGTGCCTGACGGGCGGCATCGGCAGCTGGAGTGCCTGGGCGGTTCTTTTCCACCCAGCCTTCAATGTTGCGTTGTTTGCCGCCGGAGACGACGAGTGCTCCCGCGGGAACATCCTCTTTAATCACTGTACCTGCTCCAGAGTATGCGCCGTCACCCACGGTGACTGGAGCGATAAACATGGTGTCGGACCCGGTGCGTACATGGGAGCCAATCGTTGTGTGATGCTTGTTTACACCGTCGTAGTTTACGAAGACGCTGGAGGCGCCAATGTTGGATTCTTCGCCTACGGTGGCATCGCCAATGTAGGTCAGGTGTGGCACTTTGGAACCGCGTCCAATCTGGGCATTCTTGGCTTCGACGAAGCCACCGAGTTTGCCGTTTTCGCCCACAATGGTTCCAGGACGGATGTAGGTGAAGGGGCCAATGTTGGCGTGGGCGCCAATGTGTGAATCGAATCCGTGGGTGCGAATCACATGTGCGTCTTCGTCAATGACCATGTTGGTCAAGGTGGTGTCGGGGCCAATCATACAGTTATCCGCGATGCTGGTTCTCCCCAGAAGTTGGGTACCCGGTTGGATGATAACGTCGCGTCCGATGGTGACTTCGGAGTCGATCCACGTGGTGTCGGGATCGACGATGGTGGCACCGTTACGCATGGCATCTTCGACGAGACGCTGGTTAAGGATTTTTCCTGCTTGGGCGAGCTGAACGCGATCGTTGACTCCGGCGAGTTCACGGTGATCGTGTGCGCGGTAGGCGCGAACGGGGTGCCCTTCGGTGCGTGCGATGCTCAAAACATCGGTGAGGTAGAGCTCGCCTTGGGCGTTGTTGGAATCCAATTTGCCGAGGCTGGAGCGCAAAATGGCGGAATCGAAAGCAAAAACACCAGAGTTGACTTCGGTGATCTTGAGGGTTTCTTCATCACCGTCTTTTTGCTCAACAATGGCGGTGACTTCTCCTTCATCGTTGCGTACGATGCGGCCATAGCCGGTAGGATCGCTCAGCGACATGGTCAGTACTGTGACGGCCGTGGGGACGGCGGTGTGGGCGTCGACAAGCGAGCGAAGCGTCTCGGATCGCAACAATGGAACGTCGCCGTTAGTGACCACGACAGTGCCTTCGAAGCCTTCGAGTTCGTGCATCGCGCATTGAACTGCATGGCCGGTGCCGTTTTGTTGTTCTTGGACCGCTACGGAGATTTCGCAGCCCACGGTGGCGGCAACAGCCTCGACCTCGGGACGGACTTGCTCACGACGATGTCCGATAACTGCCACGATGCGCTGCGGGTTTAATCCTGCTGCTGCGTGCAGGGAATGCGCCAGCAGCGAACGGCCACCGATCGAGTGCAAAGTTTTTTGTTTTGCGGATTTCATTCGGGTGCCAGCTCCGGCCGCTAACACGATCACTGCGCTGGAATGGGGATTGCTCACAGGTGACATACTCCTTGGAGAGGCAAAGTCTGGTGGCGGTCTATTCCGTCGCCACCGCGTCTGATAATTAGTGTGCCGTACTAGCTTATAGCGATGACTCAGTGCACGAAAGCTCACGCGCCACTGCAACCAATTGTGCTGCAGTAGGAGGAAGGGCTCGTGGCCCTGACCACACGGCAGTCAGGGGACGGGTGAGGTCGATTCCCTCCGTGGGGATTCGTTTGAGTGATCCTGCAGCGAGATCGTCTTTGACTACCGTATGCGATAAAACTGCTGGAGCTGATCCGGAAAGGACAGCGGAACGAACCGCAGCGTTTGATGACACTTCCAATTTGATCAGCGGCGGTTGTCCCAAGGCGCGTTCGAGACAGATGCGTGTACCTGATCTTTTTTCGCGGGTGATGAGCGCGGTGGTAGATAGATCAGTGATGGTGACGTGGTCGAGCTGCGCCATGGGGTGATCAGGTGTGCACACCACGATGAGCTCGTCGTGGGCAACCATACTGTGATGGATTCCGGCGCTAAATTCTGGGGTTTCGATAAATCCGAGGTCCCATTGGCGGCGGTGGAGGCCAGCGATTACTTCTGAACTATTGGTGGTGGTTAGCGCTAGTAATGAGCCATCCCAAACATGAAGCCAGTGTGGGAGTAGGTGATCGGCGATGGTGTTGCTGGCAGCGATTCGTAGCCCCACGGGGGAGTCGCCGAGGTTTCGAGAGGCGGCTTCGAGGTCGTGGTAGCCGCGGATGATGGTGCGTGCGTGTTGGGCCACGGTTTGTCCGGCTGCGGTGAGGGTGGTGCCTTGGGGGCCACGGTCGAGGAGTTGGGCTCCGAGGTGGTGTTCGGCACGGCTGAGGGATCGGCTGGCGTTTGCTTGCGACATGCCCACGATGTCCGCAGCGGCGCTCACGCTGCCGTATTCTTCGACTGCGATGAGAAGTGCGAGAGCTGCGGGCTCGACAAGAGTTTTCACATTGGCCACTCTACCAATGGCTATATCTGGTGCACATGGGGGAGTGAATAACGTGTGTTACCACTGTCGTATCAATGTGTGCCACAGTAATGATTTGTGAATAATAACCCGCTTGATTCTTCTACTCAGCCGCAACATCTTCCACTGCCTGGGCCTGGTCCCGTGTGGTTCCCCTCGGTGATGGGTACAGGCATTTTGGCAAACTTGTTGCAGACTCACGCTGAACGTCTGCCTGGTGCGCATGGTTTAGCCCTGCTGGTCTTGATCGTGGCATGGGCATTGCTGTTGTTTTTAAGCGTTGGTTTTATTGTTCGTGTGATGCGCGATCCGCAGGTTTTTACGGCTTCGGTTCATGCGATGACGGCGTTACCGTTTTGGTCCACAGTGTCGATGGGCTATTTGTCTGTGGGGTCGGCGTCCACAGTGATCATTTCGTCATATTTGCCGCAGTGGCACGATTCGGTTTGGGTAGTAAATACGTGGATGTGGGTGTTTGGAACTGTCGTCGGCGTATCTACAGCGCTGGCTTTTGCGTTCCGGCTTATTGGAGTAGATCGTGGTGATCCCACGACTGTGTGGGGTCTGGCAGTGGTGGGGCCGATGGTGTCGTCGACTACTGGCGCTAATTTGGCTGCGCACGTTCCCCACGGGGTGGTGTTGTGGATGCAGGTGGCCTCGGCGGCGTGTTTCTTCTTGTCGTTTTATGTGGGTGCTGTGATTTTCTCGTGTGCGTATCACCACTTTTGGCGGGTTGCTACGATCCCTGTTGCTGCTTCGGCATCAGCGTGGATTCCACTGGGCATGGTAGGCCAGTCGACTGCGGCTGCTCAGGCGATGGCGTTGCAAGCAGAACATGTCCTTGTTCAGGGGTTTGGGCAGTCGGTTCATCAGATTGCGCACACCTATGGCTGGATTATGGTTGTCGTAGGAATTCCCATGGTGGCGTGGGCGTGTGCGATTACGCTTCGCGGTTTTCGTAAGCGTATGCCGTTTAGCCCTGGTTGGTGGGCGTTGACATTCCCCATCGGTACGTTAGCGTTGGGGGCTACGTTGCTTGGTGCGGGTACTCAGATTCAACCCTTGGTGTGGCTGGGTGCGGTGGGGACGTTGTGCCTTGTGGGGACGGTGACGTTGTGCTTGGTGGCGTCGGCACGCGCGGTGCTGCGTAGGTAGCTGATCTCCGTATGATGGGGCTTGTGAAGTACTTCATGGGTCCACATGTATGGCAGCGCACGATTGCTGATCTTGAAGCGCTGGGGCATCAGCGCGTCGATACGCTTGAGCAGGCTGAGGCTTACATCAATATGGAGCCGCGTCCGCAGCGGATCCCTAAAATCCCCGAGTCGGTCGGTTTTGTGCAGCATTGTTTTACAGGCGTTAACCAGCTTATCGACGCCCATGTGATCACCGATACTGGGGTTCGCTGGGCGAATATGGCCGGTGGGTTTGCACAACCGGTCGCTGAATCCGCCTTGGGGCTTATGCTTTCGCAGGCACATCACCATAAGGCTTTTGCGCTTGCGGGGACGTGGCGGGTAGCGCGCGATCTTGACCGAAGCCAACAGTGGTTACATTCGGTAGGGGAGCCGCGTTGCGTGGTGATCTTTGGTGCGGGCGGAATTGCAAAGGAATTGATCCGGTTGCTTCAGCCCTTCGGCGTGTATGTTATTGCTGTGAATCGTTCAGGACGTGGTGTTGCTGGCGCTGATGAGACATTCGCTATGAAAGATGCGCATGGGCTCTGGTCACGCGGGGATTTTATCGTCAATATTTTGCCGCTGACGCATGAAACAAAGGGTTTGGTCAATCGCGAGGTGTTTGCACAAATGAAGCCCTCGACGATCTTTATTAACGTAGGCCGTGGTGCCACTGTTGTGACCGACGACCTTGTCGATGCCCTCCAACGAGGAGTTATCGCCGGTGCTGGTCTAGAAGTGGTTGACCCCGAGCCGTTGTCAGATTCCCACCCGCTACACAGCATGCCGAACTGTACGATCACTCCGCATATGGCAGCTTCTGATCATATAGCCGAACTTCATGTGGCGCGAATCTTTGATGCAAATGCCCAAGCTTTTACCTGTGGGGAAACGATGCCAACGGAGGTGAATCCGCGCTTAGGTTATTAGGCGCAGGTGTGTACGGTTGACTTTTATGCAATGGCGTCTATTTACTCGGCCGAATCAGGTTCCTCCACGCATGGTGACGTGGTCGTGGCTTGCGCCGGCCACACCCTCGGTTAGTCGTGAGTGCCTGCCGCCTCGTGGATGGGGGTCGGGGCCGAAGGCAGCATGGTCAGTATTGTGGATGTATCCATGGGTTAGCGTGTACACGGTGGCTGTGATGATCGCTTCGTCGCTGGCGTCGGTGGGAGTGTCGGCGGTGATTGGCCGTGCGGTTGACGGCACGCTGGGCAGCGGAACGTTTGCCGACGCTCTAGCTCCGATGGCTGGTGTCGCAGCATTTTTATGGATGGTGTATCTGTGTGAGTCCACCGCTGATGCAGTGACTGAGATCGCTATTCAGCGCGGTGTTCACCATGTTCGCTTCGCGTTGGTACGACGTCTTTCCGCCTCTCATCCGAGCGATCTCACCCCAGGCCAGCTGTTAAATACTGTGGACGAGGACGTCCAACAGTTGGTCAGTGTGAAGCAGAATTTCAGTTTTCCCGTGGCCATGTTTGCCTATCTTTTGGGCACCGTGGTGGCGATTGCGCAGTTTTCACTTCCGCTGGGTGCGGCGGTGCTGGGTGGTGGTGTTGCTACGGCGGCAGTATCTTATTTCACGGGTAAGGCGATTACGAAAGTTTCTGGTCAGCGTCGCAATATGGAGTCCGAGTCGGTGTCGCTGGCTACAGATTTAGCCCAAGGTGCTCGCGTGGTTCGCGGCCTAGGCGCAGTCGATGCCAGTGAGCAGCGTTTCGACGCAGCCACTGCGGCTGCGTTGACGGTCATGCTTCAAGACGCCAAGGTGTTTTCAATTACCACCCTGATTCGTCAAATGATCCCGATGATTTTTACTCTCGCGGTGCTGTCTTACGGTGGATGGCTCACGATGCGTGGAGACATTTCTTCGGGGCAGTTCCTCACGGTGACGCTGCTTGCCGTTCCCGCTCTTTCGATTACGGGATATTCGCTCGGATTTCTTACTGATTTCTGGGCGCGTGCTGTTGCCAGCGGAAGTCGTATTAATAAGTTGTCGGAGCAACTGGCTCAACCTCGACACGGGGAAGCACAACGCAGCGTCCATATTGACTCTGGACTCACAGTTTGGGCGCCTACGACTCCTCGCGCACGAGAAACAGTGCACGAACTTACGGAATACCTAGTCCAGCACCGTGGAGCTATTGCTGCACCGCATGCTGTCAGCGTTTTCCAAGGCACACTCACCGACAATATCGATCCGTTGCAGCAGCTTTCACCAGAAGAAATAGAGCAGGTGATTGAGGCTAGTAGTAGTACCGATGTTGTTCAACGCCTTGGTGGTGTTCCCCACGGGGGAGTGCCGAGTGCACTCATCGGAGAATCCGGCCTCAACTTGTCTGGCGGCCAACGTCAACGTGTTGCCTTGGCAAGAGTATTGGGCATGAATCCAGAGATTTTGATACTGGATGAGCCCACAACGGGGCTAGATGCTGTGACTCTTGATCGCGTGACGGCACGTGTGAAGGAGTTTCGTCAAGGAAAGACCACGATTGTGATTACGACTTCGCGGGCGTGGGCAGCGGTGGCTGACACGGTTATTGACGATAAGGAGCTGTCATAAATGGCTACGGGTACTGAGTCTGCGCTGCTGCAGCCGGCGTCGATACGCGAAATCGGTGCCTTTTTGGCTACCTTGCCGTCTCGTCCGAGGTTGAAATGGTGGGCGTTGCTTATTGGTAATTTTGCGGTAGCGCTAACGGCCATGGTGGTGACATCGTCTGCTATCGGTGCGCTTGTCGACATCATCAATGGGATTGAACGTTTCCCATTCGGAACAGGGCAACGAGCCTTTTGGCTGATGATAGCCGTTATCGCTATGGGACTGTTCCTCGATACGGTCGGGCGTGCTTATGGTCAATATATCGTGAGCTCGCGAGCCCGACTGCTGAGCGTAGATGTTCGTCGCGCATGCTTGGTATCGGTTCTGCGCGCGCCTATCCCCGACATTGTCGCGCTGGGAACCGGAAACGTGATTACTCGGTTGACCAAAGACATTGACGAGGCAGTGCGTATCGCCAATATGATCGGGGTCCGCCTCATTATCACCTGCCTTATGTTCCCATTTACGTTTGTGGCGTTAGGGATCATCCATTGGGGCTTTGTGGTGGCATTCATCGTGGTCATGCTGGCGATATACCCTTTCGCCAAAGCAAACCTCGCGCTTCTTCCTACAGCAACTAACAGCTTTTCTGATGCTGAGGCGCAACGCAACAACTTGCTTTTAGACACCATCAAAGGGCTCCCCACGCTGCGTGCGTTGGGACTACGCGACTGGGCTACACGGCGTTTAGAACACACCTCGTGGCAAACAGTGATCAAAGCTGCTGACCGCATGCCGCTAGTAACACGATTGCTACGACACGGCACTATTGCCTATACCTCGATTGTGGTGGTGTGTTTTTGCATCGCAACGTGGCTAACCCACAATGGCCACATCACCTTTGGTCAAGCAACTGCGGCCATCACATTGGTGTCACGCATGGAAATGCACGTGTTTAATGTGATGTTTTTCTCCGGTGACATTCAAAACGCTTTGACCAGCCTCGGTCGTGCGGTCCGCCTTGCTACCTTGAACCAACAACACACCAAGCCCACCCCAGCGGAACTTCGCACCCCGCCGACGGTGAGTGTTCGTGACCTCACCTTTGCATACCCCAGTGGTGCGACCGTGTTTAATTCCATCAACCTCACCTTGGCTGCCGGAACGACCACGGCACTCGTTGGGGCATCTGGTGCCGGAAAATCCACTCTAGCTGGAATTATCGCAGGACTTCAGCATCCTTCTAGTGGGCACGTCTATATCGGCGATCACGCAACCGACACTATCGACAACGCCTGGACCTCGCGACACGTGGCACTCATTAGTCAAGAGGTACATATCTTCGCCGGTACGCTTCGCGACGACCTCTCGATGGCCAAACCCGAAGCAAGTGATGCAGAAATCCTCAGCGCACTGGTCGAAGTCGGATTGCATCCGCAATCAGCCATGTGGCAACGCTGGCTCCCACATGGCCTCGACACCATGGTCGGCGCAGGAGCTGCAGAGCTTGCACCTGAAATCCAACAACAGATTAGTCTGGCCCGTATCATTTTGTTGCAGCCTCCGGTGCTCATCATGGATGAAGCTACCGCCGAAGCCGGCAGCGAAAATGCACGGCAGCTTGAAGCCGCAGTAACAGCAGTCGCCCGAGGGCGTACGTCGCTGATCGTTGCTCACCGGTTGGACCAAGCACAGTTGGCTGATCGCATCATTGTGATGGATAACGGTGAGGTTGTGGAGGACGGCACACACGACCTCCTCCTAGAGACAGGAGGCCGTTATGCAGAGCTGTTTAAAAAATGGCAATAGGAGATGGCCGTAATTTCGCTGTTAATGGGGCAGATTTCCCATGAGAACAAAAAGTATGTAGGATACCTTTCCGGAAGTAGTCAGCACTGCTGGATACTGCCTTTCCCCATGGTGTAATCGGCAACACTACGGTTTTTGGTACCGTCATTCTAGGTTCGAGTCCTGGTGGGGAAGCATTTCGATCCCATCGAATCGTGTAGATTCGGTGGGATTTTTGCATGGCGCATAGGTCTGCAGTGCGCGTGCTCCTCTAGGAGGTAGGCTGAATCATTATGGTTCGACAGCGGATGAGTGGCATTCAGCGCCGTGAGCAATTGATCGCGATTGGTCGTGAGGTGTTTGCTGAGCGTGGTTTTGATGGTGCAAGCATGGAGGAAATCGCGGCACGCGCTGGGGTATCCAAGCCTGTGGTGTACGAGCACTTTGGCGGCAAAGAGGGGTTATATGCCGTGATTGTGGATCGTGAGATGGTGAAACTCCAATCGGTCATCACCGGTTCCATGCAGACGGGGCGTTCACGTGCTCGCATTGAGCAAGCCGTGGTCGCGTTGTTGACGTATGTTGAGGAAGAAACGGATGCGTTTCAGATCTTGGTGCGGGACATGAAAGCAGGTCAAGATCATAGCTATTCCACCTTGCTTAACGACGCAGTCGAGCAGGTTTCTCATATTCTTGGTCAAGCATTTGAGCGTTCTGGATTAAACCCGGAGAATGCGACGTTGTATGCCCAAGCGCTGGTGGGCATGGTTTCTATGACTGCGCAGTGGTGGTTGGATCGTCGTAAAGAACCCAATGCGGCGACTAAAGAGCAGGTCGCTGCCCACATCGTAAATCTGTGCTGGAACGGGCTTGCCGGAATGGAAGCAAACCCGCAGTTGTCTAATATTGATAGTCCTCCAGAGACGTTGGGCGCCCACTAATACTCGCTAAACTCACTGAATCGTTTCCTCACGAAGGGAGGGCATGTTCGTGCCCGATAAATCCGTGCCTGCGGCACAACCACCAATGCTTGCTGGTTTGCTCAAAGTTGCTGCCACCGATCCAAAGATCAAGGGACTGCTCCAGCATGTAGGCGAACCCCATCTGCATATCACAGGCATTGATCAGGCACGGCCGTGGGCGATTGCTGCGTTGGCGAACCGTGCCCCAGTGCTTGTGGTGACAGCTACGGGGCGTGAGGCAGAGGATTTATCTGCTGAGCTGCGTGCCATGTTGGGGGAGAAGGTGGCGTGGTTTCCGGCATGGGAGACGTTGCCGCATGAACGCTTGAGCCCAGGTGCTGATATTGCTGGTCAGCGAGCACGTATCTTGTCGCATATTGCAGACTATTCAGTGGTGGTGACGGCTGCGCGTGGCTTCAGCCAGCCGATTGTTTCACAGGTTGCTGGTCGAGATCCTTTGGTGTTGGAAGTTGATTCCGAATGCAGTTTGGAAGAAGCAACACAGCAGTTGGTGTTTCGGGCTTATCACCATGTGGATTTGGTGGCTAAGCGTGGTGAATTTGCAACGCGCGGCGGCATTTTGGATGTGTTTCCCACAACGGCTCAGCATCCAGTACGTGTGGAGTTTTGGGGCGATGAGGTTTCAGAGATCCGTAGTTTCCAAGTTGCTGATCAGCGTGCGATTCCTGATTCGGATGTGTCGCGTGTAGAGGTTTTCCCAGCGAGAGAACTGCCTATTACCCCAGAAATTGCACAACGTGCAGCTGAGCTCGCTGTGAAGTTTCAAGGAAACCCAACGCTGCAGGAGCTACTGGCTAAAATTTCCGACTCTACCCCGTCAGATGGCATGGAAGCCTTGATCCCAGCGCTGGTTGATCAACCCATGGTCACCCTTGCGGAGCTCATGCCCGAAAACACCCATATTGTGGTGGTTGGGCCGGAAAAGATTCGGACTCGTATAGCAGATCTTCAAGCTACGGATGCCGAGTTTTTGGCCGCTGGTTGGGAGGCTGCTGCTATGGGCGCCGATGGTCCCGTGGCAACGCGTGGCCTCGATCTTGATGCCAGCTCGTATCGCTCTTATGAATCGCTGGAAAAGACAGCACAGAAGCACACCATGCCATGGTGGACTTTTGCGCCACCTGGCATGTTTGAAGCCTCAGACGGCGACACCCTCCCTTTGGAATTTGAGCCGGGACCTACACCGCGTGGCGATCTCGAACAGATTGATCAGATGATGGCTCTGCTTCTTGCACATACGCGCGACGGCGGTGCGGCAGCCTTTATTGCTCCTGCTCAAGGCGCTATTAAGCGCATGGTGGAACGCTTTAAGGAACAAGGAATCCCCACGAAGGTGGCAACACCTGGCTGGCAGCCAACCTTGGGCGAAGTGACACTGTATCAGGCGATGAGCCATGCAGGTTTGGTATTTCCCAAGGTGCGAAAGCAACCTGGGAAGCCTGCATTGCCACTGGTAGTGATCACAGAAACTGACCTTACCGGTAACCGAGTTGGTGACATTGCTGGTGCGAAGCGTCGCCCAGCCAAGCGCCGCCACCGAGTGGACCCGCTTGCTTTGAAAACCGGCGACTATGTGGTCCATGAAACCCATGGCATCGGCCGGTTCCTCAAGATGACCGAGCGTGTGATTCAGTCCGGTGATGAGACTTCGCGGCGCGAATACATCGTGTTGGAATACGCGGCGTCGAAACGCGGGCAGCCAGCAGATCAACTGTATGTGCCTATGGATTCCCTCGACATGCTGAGTAAATATGTCGGCGGTGAAAAACCTACCCTTTCTAAAATGGGTGGCTCGGACTGGAAGAACACCAAAAAGAAAGCTCGCGCAGCGGTGCGCGAAATCGCTGGTGAATTAGTCGAGCTGTATGCCAAGCGGCAATCCGCGCCGGGGCATGCGTTTGCACCTGATTCCCCGTGGCAACACGAGATGGAAGATAACTTCCCTTACGTGGAAACCGAAGATCAGATGCTTGCTATTGACGCGGTGAAAGCGGACATGGAAAAGCCTTCGCCAATGGACCGCGTGGTGGTCGGTGACGTAGGTTATGGCAAAACTGAAGTTGCTGTGCGTGCGGCATTCAAGGCGGTGCAAGATGGTCGTCAAGTCGTGGTGCTTGTTCCTACAACCTTGTTGGCCCAGCAGCATTTGAGCACCTTTGAAGAACGCATGGCAGGATTCCCCGTGACGATCAAGGGGCTTAGCCGTTTTACCTCTCCTAGTGAATCAAAGGAGATCCTTAAAGGACTTGCCGACGGTTCTGTTGACATCGTGATCGGTACGCACCGCTTGCTGCAAACAGGTGTGCAGTGGAAAAATCTGGGCCTTGTCATCGTGGACGAGGAACAGCGTTTTGGCGTTGAGCACAAGGAACACATCAAGGCATTGCGTACCCATGTGGACGTGCTCACGATGTCGGCAACTCCGATCCCGCGCACCTTGGAGATGTCGATGGCCGGTATCCGTGAGATGTCGACCATTTTGACCCCGCCAGAAGATCGACACCCGATTTTGACCTACGTGGGCGCCCAAGAAGATAAACAAGTAGCGGCAGCCATTAGGCGTGAGCTGCTTCGTGATGGCCAAGTTTTCTATGTGCATAATAAAGTCTCCGACATCGAGAAAAAGGCTCGGGAACTGCGTGAACTCGTACCGGAAGCACGCATTGTGGTGGCCCATGGGCAAATGAGCGAAGAGCTACTAGAACAAACTGTTCAGGGATTCTGGGACCATGAATACGATGTTCTGGTCTGTACCACGATTGTTGAAACCGGCCTAGACATCGCGAATGCCAACACGCTTATCGTGGAAAACGCTCACCACATGGGTCTGTCGCAGCTGCACCAGTTGCGTGGGCGAGTAGGGCGATCCCGTGAACGGGGTTACGCTTATTTCTTGTATCCCAAGGGTGCCACGTTGACGGAAAACTCCTATGATCGTCTTGCTACGATCGCGCAAAACAACGATCTTGGTGCTGGTATGGCGGTGGCCATGAAAGACTTGGAAATGCGCGGTGCCGGCAATGTGTTGGGAGCGCAACAGTCTGGTCATATCGCCGGAGTGGGCTTTGACCTGTATGTTCGTTTGGTGGGAGAAGCAGTCGAGGCATACCGTGCGCTAGCAGATGGCAAGATTGTCGATGCCACAGAGCAGGGGCCGAAGGAGATCCGCATCGATTTGCCTGTCGACGCACACATCCCCGAGGACTACATTAACTCAGAACGATTGCGCCTTGAGGTCTATCGTAAACTTGCCGCCTCGGCCAATGATAAGGACTTGTCGCTTGTGGTTGAGGAAATGAAAGACCGCTTCGGTCCCGTTCCCCACGAGGTAAAGCGACTGCTGGCGGTGTCGCGCCTGCGTCACCTAGCACGCGCGACAGGGCTAAGCGATATTGGTGTGCAGGGCACACGCATCAAGCTGCACCCAGTGGAATTGACTGATTCCAAGCAGGTGCGTCTCAAGCGTCTGGCACCTTCTGCTACATATCGCGCTGCTGCTAAGGCCATCCAGTTGCCATTTCCTAAAGAAGGCGCGAAGGTAACGGACAAACAGCTTCGCGATGTTGAATTATTGCAGTGGGTTGCTGACTTTATCGCGGAGATGTTTGAACACGATCGCGTATCTGTGACGGGGGAGAAGCTGCCGGATAAAGTGATCTCGGTGGCGCAGCCCATGAGCCCTGCTGCGGCGCGTGCGGAGCGCGTAGCGCAACGGGCAGCGGCGCGCAGACAAGTGCGAAATGACGATGAGAACTACGAAGATCGTAGAGAAGCGCGACGTAGAAAATACCGTATGCGTTAATCGTTGAGCTACCTCCTCCATTGCTACCTAGTGTTATGTAGAACACACTGGGTGGCGTGGACACCTACATCACCCGCCAATCGCTGCAAGCGATACTCAACAAGCTCAATATTGATTCCGCCATCGACGACGAGGGCCTCGTCGGTGCTGGATTCCCCTCCGGAGAAACCGTCTTCATTATCGACGACACCCTAGTTACCGCCCGCACAAACTGGTACGGGATTATTCCTGACCACAAGAAGCAAGAAATTGAAGAGTTCATAAACTCCACTAACCTGACTTGGCTCATTTTGGTGTGTTGTAGTTCATATTGACGTTTCTGCCTGTGGGGTTGGGTATCAGAGTGCGGGTTTTGTCTGACTAAGCGGGTAGCGGTGGGGGTGCCGGTAGGCTGTTGAATATGTCACCGAGTATCCGCCGGGTCCCGACGGCGTCGGGTGCGACCGCTGTTCAAATCATCTGGCGGTACCGCAACCGCAAACCTGAAATCGAACACGTCGGCTCCGCCCATACCGACCACGATCTCGCAGCGCTGATGGTCAAGGCTCAGCGGCTTGTCGATGGCGAGCAAATTTCACTTGACCTCAAAGTGTTGCCTTCTGCGGTTGCTGTGTCTGGAACAGGCACGGTTGATAATCCCGTCACGGTATCCGGTGAACGCGCAGGTCTTCTCCTAGACGCGATTCGCGGGGCCTTCCAACTCCTTGGCCTGGATACGGCAAGCGGCAAGGACGAGGTGTTTTTCAACCTGGTCCAAGCCCGTATTATCTCGCCGGGTTCCAAGTTTGATTCCATTGAAACTCTGGCAGAAGTCGGCGTGGCCTCGGCTTCATACGCGACTATAAAGCGCTACCTTCCGCGGTATGCCGACAAAGACTTCCGCGACCAGATAACCCACGCGCTAGCCACACACGCGGCCATTGGTCCTGGTGTGATGGTTCTCTACGATGTGACAACCTTGTATTTTGAAACTGACGTGCCCGACGAGCTACGCAAACCCGGGTTTAGTAAAGAACGCCGACTCGAACCCCAGATCACTGTCGGGATGCTCACCGACTCCACCGGCTTGCCCTTGGCGATCGGCGCGTTTGAAGGCAATCGTGCGGAAACGCACACCATGTTGCCAATGATCCTGCGTCTTAAAGACGCCTACCACCTTGACGACATCACGATTGTTGCTGATGCTGGCATGTTTTCAGCCGCCAACAAGACCGCGATTATCGATGCCGGGTTGGACTACATTCTGGGCACGAAAGAACGCGAAATCCCAGAACCAATTAAAGCCTGGCTAGATGCAGCGGAAGGGCGCAGCTACACCGACTACGACGACGGACACATCTGGACCCACCGTCACCACAGCGACAAACGCCGCACCAGCGGCAAACCGCAGGCAGTGACCTATTACCAGTATTCCTACGATAGGGCTCGGCGCACAAGGCGCGGCATCGGCGAACAACTAGATAAAGCCCAGCGTGCTGTTGACGGAAAGATACCCGTCAAGCGGAATCGATACGTCAACCTCAAGGCCCCGAATAAGCAGGTCAACCACACCCTAGCCAACAAGCACCTAACCCTGGCCGGGATTAAAGGATACGAGACCTCACGCACAGACTTAAAACCCCAGGAAGTCATCGGTGCCTACCGGCGCCTGTTCACGATCGAGAAATCGTTCCGAATGGCGAAATCAGACCTGAAAGCCCGACCGATTTATCACCGTAAAGAAGACTCCATCCACGCACACCTAACCATTGTGATGGCCGCGATGGCCACAGGCCACGTGTTGGAACAAGCCACGGGCCTATCGTTGAAGCGATTAGTGCGAACCCTGAAGAAATACCGGACGTTTACCGTCGAAATCGCAGGCCAGACCCTCCATGCACAAACCGACCTGCCCGCTGACATCCGCGAACTCACCGAAAAGCTGCCCCAACCGTCTGACTAAATTGAGCCAAGTCAGGACAAACTGGTACGGGATTATTCCTGACCACAAGAAGCAAGAAATTGAAGAGTTCATAAACTCCACTAACGCTCGTGTCCCCGTGGGGAAACTCATCCCCGTCGTGATGGCGATGGCACTAAAACGTTGGAGTTTCGGCTGCACCTTCATCAATCGCATCCGCTGTCTGACACACAGTTATGCCAAATTCTTGATGCCTACTTTCAGCTTGCCTTCCACTGCTTTGACGCAGTGCTCTTGGTGACCACTGGTGCGGACTTAGAACAGGGATAATAACAATGGCGTGGTTTTTTTAAACAAAAAAAGAATGCCCAACCACAGGGCCGCAGCTCTACCCTGTAACCTGCGAGGCGGTAGTATCTGCGATCCGTGCCAAGGGCGGTGATGTACATATCGACGATGCTGGTTTTGCCACTACGGATGTCGATGGAATCTCGGTCATTATTGCCGATTCTGACAATTGTGTGGTGCTTAGTGCGCTCACAACCGCCGATGCGCGTATCGACGATTCCCCCTGTGACGCCGATCGTTGGGTTACTGCATTTAACGTCAACTGCATAGGGCCCGTGATGTTTACAACCACGCAGCCTATCGACGGGCACAACGCCACGATTGTGCACGCCGACTATCGCATTTTGGGTAGCCCCTTCGCGCTGATCGAAGAACAGCTCATGGCTGAAGTTGTTTTTGGAGTCAACGCGGTGACTGAGGCGATTCGTGGCTATATTGAGGGCTTTGATGTTGGCCAAAGCCCTTGGGATTAAGGCGTCGGGGTTATAGTGACATTGATCCTGTTATGATCCCGGAAAGACCGAAGCCTGCTGCGATGATAATGAGCGCAACAACAAACCATTCGAAGGCGTTGAATACTCGTTCTTTTTTGTACAGGCGAGTCCACACGTAAGGGATCAACCCTGGCAGAACTGCGAGTGCGCCGAAGAGCACGTATTTCAAATCAGCTGCATAAAACAGCCACAGGGAGTAAATGAATGCGACTGCACCGACAAAGAGGTGTCGGCGGTTGTCGGCGGCGCTGACCTCGGGGCCGGAGTCGTCGAAACGCGTGCCTGCAGCAGGGTGAGAAATTCCTTTGCCGCGGGTAGCCAACAAAATGAGGTAGAGCGAGGAGAACACATAAGGCAGCAAGTAGAGAACTGTTGCTAATTGCACCATGGAGATATAGGTCGTTTCGTTGAGGAAGAACACGAAGACCCATAGTTGGATCACAATGGTGGAAATCAGCTGTGCGATAACAGGGGAACCTGTGGCATTAATGGTGCCGAGTTTGCGGGGCAAAAGGTTGTCGAAAGCCATCATGGCAACAGGTTCTGCGCACAACATCTGCCATGACACATAGGCGCCCAGCACGCTCAAACACAGGCCGATGGATACTAGCGCGGCTCCCCACGGGCCGATAACAGCCTCGAGGACGTTGGCCATGGAGTTATCGGGAAGGGCGGCAAGTTCGGCTTGTGTGAGCACACCGTAGGACAGAGTAGAAACCGAGACGAGGAGCACCAGCACGGTGAAAAAGCCGATGACGGTGGCGCGGCCGACGTCGCGACGTGTGCGGGCTTGCTTGGAGTAGACCGATGCGCCCTCCACGCCGATGAAGACCCAGACGGTGAACAACATAATGTCTTGGATCTGTTCGAATACGCTGCTGCCAGTGGATTCGCCCCAGAAGTCGAGAGTGAGTTTGTCCCAGCTAAAGCCTAGGAAGGCGACGAGGACGATGAAGGCGAAAATGGGGAGGAGCTTAGCAACTGTGGTGACGGCATTCATGAAGGCTGCTTGTTTGACGCCCATGGACAAAATGCCAAAAATCACCCATGTAAGAAGTGAGACTCCGATGACGGAGGCTACGTGGTTGTCGCTGTTAAACAGCGGAACGTAGTGACCAAGCGTGGAGAAAAACAGGGTGGCGTAGCCGACCTGAGCGATAACGCTGCCGAGCCAGTAACCCCAACCAGAGGTAAAACCAATGTAGTCACCGAGTCCTGCACGCACGTAGGAGTAGACGCCAGAGTCGAGGTGTGGTTTACGATGCGCCAAGATTTGGAAGACGAATGCTACGGCGAGCATGCCAATTCCAGCGATCATCCAACCGATGAACATGGCGCCTGGGGCGGCAACGGAGGCAATGTTTTGGGGCAGGGAGAAGATTCCGGATCCAACGGTGGAGCCGATGATCAGACCGATGAGCGTCCAGATGCGGACGCTATGGCTTTGGGCAGAAGTTGCTTCGACGATGGTGGCCGGGGTGGTCATCGATTCTGTCCCTTTAGGAACGGCAGCCATGTGCACCTCTATATAGATAAATGAAGTAATTCTAAACGCGGTTAAGTAAAGCTAAAGAATACAAGAAATTGCCACAGAATCAATATTGCCACGAACATCCAACACCGGAGCGGGTACCCGCTATCAAAGCCTCTATGATTACTATGTCAGTCATGACCGTTCTGCTTCTCGACGCCCGTTGGCCATCCATGATCCCCTTTAATTTGGTAGGCAAGCTCGAAGGACAGCTACGATTCACCGACGAGGTACCCGTAAAAGTTCGCTGGAACCTCGACGACATTGTGCGTTTCGCAACCGATGATCTGCTTATAAGCACCAATGAGTTGGATCCACAAGTGATCGAAGCCATCAACAATGGGGCAAGCGTTATCGAAGTTCCCAGCCGGCACGACTCCTTAGGCCAAGCACGTGAAGTGATACGCCGAGCAGTAGCCCGTGGGGAATGGGAACAAGCCCAAACTCACGAATCTCTCTTGGAATATCTCCACGAAGAAGCCGAAGAATTCGCACAGGCTGTTGCCCACGGAACCACCGACCACATCGTTTCTGAGCTTGGTGACGTACTACTCCAAGTGCTCTTCCACGCCGAAATCGGTGCACGACATGGCGAATTCAACCTCGACGACGTAGCCGCAAGCTTTGTGACCAAAATGCAGCAACGCTCGCCCTACCTTTTCGACGGCTCCGACGGAGTCGTACCCATAGAAGAACAAGAACGTCTCTGGGAGGCTGGAAAACGCCGATCGGCACACATATAAACAAACTAGGGAGTCTTGGGTTGAGAAAAGCCGCAGGGTGCGCGCTAGGAGTAGTGCTGGCAGTCGTTTTAGTCATTGCCATCGTGGGATGGACCTTATCCATCATGAGCGGGGTATCCCCGATACGGCAATTAGAAGATGTCCCCACGGATGTGCCACCGGCACGTGCTGAAGCCGTTCCGCAGATCGATATCAATGCGCCGGGACGTACCTCAGATAAGTTGGCGTTTTGGGCTGATCCGATCGCAGAGGAGACGTCGATAAGCTCGGCGGCGATACGTGCCTATGGCAACGCGGAGTTAGTCGCTGCCCAATCGTGGCCCGAATGTCACCTCAGTTGGGGAACATTGGCTGGTCTTGGTTTTGTGGAAACTCGTCACGGAACATACTCAGGCCACCTTTTTGATAATCGGAGTATTGACGCTGACGGCAACGTGCTTCCGCCGATCATTGGTGTGCCTCTCGACGGCTCTCCTGGGTTCGCGGAGGTAAAAGATACCGATTCGGGGGAGCTTGACGGAGATTCTCAATTCGATCGTGCGGTAGGGCCGATGCAATTTATCCCTGAGTCGTGGAAACGCTACGGGCGCGACGCTAATGGTGACGGGGTGGCAGACCCCAACAACATTGATGATGCCGCTCTAGCTGCGGCGAACCTATTGTGTGACGGAAGAGACTTAGCAACTGCGGACGGTTGGACGAATGCCATTTATTCCTACAACATGTCCCATGACTACCTCGTTAAGGTTCGAAATGCGGCCGCTTCCTACGCCTTGCGACAGCCAGCTGTGCAATAACTCACTCTCACAGCGTTCCAAAGTGTCCGATTTGTTGGCATAATTGTTGAAGGACGCTAAAAACGGACAAAGTGGTTTTTGTTTGTTCAACATTTTTAGCGTGTATAACTTGCAATGGATGAATAATCTTGCATCCACACAACGTCAATAGGAGACACACAGTGGCTGACATTATGCACGTATTTGCTCGTGAAATCTTGGACTCCCGCGGTAACCCAACCGTTGAAGCCGAAGTTTTCTTGGATGACGGATCCCACGGCGTTGCGGGCGTTCCTTCCGGTGCGTCCACCGGTGTTCATGAGGCTCACGAGCTTCGCGACGGTGGCGAGCGCTACCTCGGCAAGGGCGTCCTCAATGCGGTTCACAACGTGAACGAGGAAATCGCTGACGCAATCGCTGGTGCAGAAGCCGACGATCAGCGCCTGATCGATCAGGCCATGATTGCTCTCGACGGCACTGAGAACAAGTCTCGCCTCGGCGCAAACGCTATCTTGGGTGTATCCATAGCCGTAGCTAAGGCTGCAGCAGAGTCTGCTGGCCTGCCTTTGTACCGCTACATCGGCGGCCCTAACGCTCACGTTCTCCCAGTTCCTATGATGAACATCGTTAACGGTGGCGCACACGCTGACTCCGGCGTTGATGTTCAGGAGTTCATGATTGCTCCTATCGGTGCTGAGTCCTTCTCTGAGGCTCTGCGCATGGGTGCAGAGGTTTACCACTCCTTGAAGTCCGTGATTAAGTCCAAGGGTCTTTCCACCGGCCTCGGCGACGAGGGCGGATTCGCACCTTCTGTTGAGTCCACCAAGGCAGCTCTTGACCTCATCGTTGAGGCAATCGAGAAGGCTGGCTTCAAGCCAGGTGCTGATATCGCACTCGCACTCGACGTTGCTTCTTCCGAGTTCTACAAGGACGGCAAGTACCACTTCGAGGGCGGCGAGCACACCGCGGAGGAGATGGCAAAGGTCTACGAGCAGCTCATCGCTGAGTACCCAATTGTGTCCATCGAGGATCCACTGCAGGAAGACGACTGGGAGGGCTACACCGCTTTGACCGCCGCAATCGGCGACAAGGTCCAGATCGTTGGCGACGACTTCTTTGTTACCAACCCAGCACGTTTGAAGGAAGGCATCGACAAGAAGGCTGCCAACGCCTTGCTGGTTAAGGTCAACCAGATCGGTACCCTGACCGAGACCTTCGACGCTGTTGATCTTGCACACCGCAACGGCTACCGCACCATGATGTCCCACCGCTCCGGCGAGACTGAAGACACCACCATTGCTGACCTTGCAGTCGCATTGGGCTGTGGCCAGATCAAGACCGGTGCACCAGCTCGTTCCGAGCGCGTTGCCAAGTACAACCAGCTTCTGCGCATCGAGCAGCAGCTTGACGATGCAGCAGTCTACGCAGGCCGTTCTGCATTCCCACGTTTCCAAGGCTAATAACTACTCGTAATTAACCCCGAAACACGCTTCAGTCCCCACGAAGATATTTTTATCTCCGTGGGGACTGAATTTTTCTTCACCACCCTTGATTGACAACAGCGCTAAACTAGGTGACCTATGGTGTTTACAAAGCGACGAGCGGTTCCCGTGGTCAACCGCGAAGAGAAACCGCGCGGACTCAAGCTTTCACGCCCCAGCATGAAAGTTGATGGCCGTTGGTTGGTTATCTACGGCACGATCGTGATCGTGCTATGTGTTGCTATCCTGCGCCCGCTGAACACCTACATGGATCAAAAAGCTGAGACTGCTCGGTTGAAGGCGTCGATCGCCGAAAAGCAGATTGAAAAAGAACGCCTACTCGCCGAGTTAGAAAAATATGATTCCGAAGCCTACGTTAAAGAACAAGCACGCAAGCGTCTAGGAGTTATCGCCCCTAGCGAAAAAGCCTATCGAGTCATGACTCCCGAGCTGGAAAACCAAGGCTCGCACGTGAGCACCAAAGAAGAAACCAAGGCCAAAAATCCGTGGTACGAAAAGCTGTGGGACTCCGTGACCATCGTTGATCCTGTTGAAGAAGCTGAGCAGCAAGGCGATCAACCGCAGATGAATTTGCCGTTGATTCCAACCGCCCCTCCTAGTGAACAACCCTAAGAATCGGTAAACGCGCGGGCTTCATGAGACAATAGCCCGCATGAGTGCTTCTGAATCTGATCTTGCTATTGTTGCCGAGCAGCTAGGCCGCGAACCTCGCGGAGTTATCGAGGTGTCTTACCACACCCCAGATGGTGTACCTGGTGTGGTGATGACAACCCCCAAGCTTGACGACGGCACCCCGTTCCCAACCCTCTACTACCTCACGGAGCCACGTCTTACTGCTGAGGCGTCACGCCTTGAAGTCGCACATGTAATGAAGTGGATGACAGATCGCCTGCACAGCGATGAGGAGCTTCGCAAAGACTACGAGCGTGCGCATGAGCACTTCCTGGCCAAGCGTAACGCTATCGAAGATCTTGGTACCGACTTCTCCGGTGGTGGTATGCCAGATCGCGTCAAGTGCCTGCACGTGTTGATCGCCTACGCATTGGCAGAAGGCCCTGACCACTTCCGTTTAGGCACCGAGTCAGTCGCTCTTGCAGCTGATCACGGTGGACTACGTGGCACCGCAATCCCACAAGATTGGCCGACTGTTGAATCATTGGGCGTGAGCCTTGATCAATTCGACTTCAGCCACGCAGACGTTCCAGGTTCGGCCAAGTGAGTGTGGTAGCTGCCGTTGATTGCGGCACCAACTCCATACGTTTGCTGATTAGTGAGCAAACGCCTACCGGACTGCGTGAAATCACCCGTCAAATGACGATCATTCGTCTAGGCGAGGGCGTCGATGCAACCGGCAAAATAGATCCCGCAGCCATTGAACGTGCCCGCGTCGCATTGTCTGGCTATGTGGACACCATGGTGAAACACAAAGTGACAGCCGTCCGCATGGTGGCAACCTCAGCAACGCGCGATGCTTCGAACAAAGATGATTTCTTTGCCATGACTGCCGACCTTCTAGGCACAGTGGTGCCAGGCGCGTGCGCAGAGGTGATCTCAGGGGCAGAAGAAGCCGAGCTGTCATTTATCGGTGCGGTAGCTGATATTCCTGATACTGATCGACCCGTATGTGTTATCGACCTAGGCGGCGGATCGACCGAATTTGTTGTAGGTAAGAAAACCGGCGAGATCCTAGGGGCGTATTCCACTCAAATGGGGTGTGTGCGCCTCACGGAGCGACTCATGGTCTCCGATCCCCCGACTGCTGAAGAGCTCGCCCAGGCACGTGAGTACGTCGATGCGCAGTTGACTGTTGCGCTTGACAATGTGCCGATTGCACAGGCATCGATGGTGATAGGTTGCGCTGGAACTTTTACCACCGTTGCTGCGCTCACTTTGGGCCTTGATTCCTATGATCCACAGCGGATTCATGGCTCCGTGCACAAAGCTGACACCCTCCGTGGGGAAACTCAGCGTTTGATAGGGGAGACATCACAGCAGCGCGCAGCGCATTCCGTAATGCATCCAGGTCGTGCAGACGTCATTGCGGGTGGCAGCGTTGTAATCGAACAGATCCTTGCGATGATACAGCGGCTCGGTGTGTCTGATTCCGTGACGATTTCGGAAAAGGACATCCTTGATGGAATAGTTTCTCGACTATTCGGGGCGTAACGGGGGTGTTTTTCGGCTCTGAACTGGACTAATCTCACTGCATTTCCCCACAGTGGAGTTAGCTAGTAAAGTGTTGTGGTGTTGCCCCCATAGCCCAATCGGCAGAGGCAATCGACTTAAAATCGATTCAGTGTGGGTTCGAGTCCCACTGGGGGCACCATTAGAACTATCTCGTGCTACAAAAGCACAAGGTAGTTCTTTTTATTTAGCGCCTTATTGAGCTTTTTCACGCTTTGAAGGGGAAGTAGCAACGAAGACGAAAATTACTAGTGTTCAGTGAGCTGGTGCTGATTTAACGTTCAGTTTTTGCCCTAGGTGTTGCAGGGGTTGGCGCTAGCTGCATATGAAGGGGCTGTCGCTTGGGGCGGTGAGGATCGGTGTCATATTATTGGCGGATTGTGCTTAATGTTTCTCAGAAAGTCACAGGTTTTTGGCAGGGAACAGATAGGTCGGTTCAAGGCGGAGTTTTTAGGGTGGTAGCAACATATAAAAAACCAATGCCGTGAAGGAGATAAAGGCAATGCCAGCTGCAATGCAAACCTCGTACTACTTAGAGCCGCTTGATCCCTACTCCGAGAATTCGTGGGGATATATTCCCGAGTCGTCGTCGCGGCCTTGCGCAGGACTTATGGGTAGCTCGCAGACTTATCGTTCAAGTCGTTCGCTGCCACAGTCGGTGAATTCGATTCGACATCGTACCTAGTGCAACGAGTAAGCAATGACCTTAGGCTTGCCTTTGTAATCATCCTTTGGTTTGATGGCACCTATACAGACCGTATAGGTGCCATTTGTATGTTCAAAGGGGTTTCGGCTCGTGAGTCTTCCATCAATTAAGACGACCAATAGCTACTGCGTTGTGCTGTGGTGCGATCAGGGTAGTGCAACGATTAACGCTCCAGATCGGGTGGTCCAGGTGATGGCTGGTGATGTTGTGCTCGCTCCGCACGGTGCTTTTGTTACTGGCCATGGTGTGGTCTTGCCAATGGCTTTTCCTGATTTCGATGGAGGGGTGCGCACTCGTCGCTTGCATATGGGTACTGCGTGGTCGAAGCGAATGATTTTTGAGTTTTCGCGCAGTCTATTAGGCGAGACACGCCCATCGGAATGTATCGCAGCGCTTTTCGACGATCGCGCGCGGCCGCCACAGGTTCCTGAACCACAGGCGGCACGAAAGGTTGCTCAGAAGTTGATCGCTTATCCAGCGGATCAAACACCTTTGTTGGAATTTGCTCAGTTACACAATATTAGTAGCAGGACATTGCAGCGTCAGTTCGTTGCGTCGACTGGTTTTACGTTTAGTGAATGGCGTGCAGCATTGCGTGTGTCTGTGGCGGCTGATTTATTGGCTCATGATTTCCGGATCGGTCAGGTTTCACAGATGGTGGGCTTTAATGCGACATCGTCCCTTACGCGCGCATTTAAGCGACATACTGGTGATACTCCTTCTTCTTTTATCTCGCCGCGTATGCATGCTGTGTGCGAGCAGCAACCGCCGATGATTCCAGCAACCACAACGTTTGCGCGGGCTTCGGACGACATTGCTTTGTGGATTTATAACGGAACGGCGACCGTTACCACCCCTGGATATTGTCGATTTATGGGTGCGGGGGAGACTGTCACTATTCCCTCTGGTACAAATACACGTCTCGACGTTTCTGCTGGTTCTGTAGCATTACCAGTGCCGCTTGCTGCGGCCCACGACGAATTAACGCTTAGCGATGTGCTCGCTGCTTCTGTTAACCCACTTGCTGCGGTGGAATTGCAACGATTGAGTGCACAGGAACGCGCTGATGCTGAGCAGGTGTTGGTTCCTTCTGTGTAAGTTCATAAAAATTTTTAAAAATAGCTTTTTCTAGGGAACTAAAAAGCATTGCGATGCGTTATTGCAGATGTACGAAGATGTTGCCTTTGGCAAAGATGTAGCCAAAGGCGTTGAAAGGAAAGTGTCGCACAATGCGCAGTAGCAATCCGGTCTTGAATTCTCTGACGGGTACCCGCCAAAACTATGCTCAAGCGGGCTACCAGCAGCAAGCGTTCAACCCTATGTCCCAGTATGACCAGTATGGTCAGCCCGTTACCTCAGCTGGCGCTGCAGAGCGTCCTATGACTGTGGACGACGTGGTGACCAAAACTGGTATCACCGTCGGCGTTATTATCGCCTTCGCCGTGGTTAACTTTGCGTTGGCCACGGTTAACCCTGGTCTTGCATTGATCCTTACCGGCGTTGGTGCCATCGGTGGCTTGATCACCGTCTTGATCAGCACCTTTGGCCGTAAATATGGTTCGGCAGCAGTGACCTTGACCTACGCGGCATTTGAGGGCCTGTTTGTCGGTGGCATTTCCTTGGTGCTTTCCGGTGCAATGGTGGGTGGCCATAATGCTGGTACTTTGATCGGTCAAGCAGTCCTCGGCACCATCGGCGTATTCCTCGGAATGCTCTACGTATACAAGACGGGTGCTGTGAAGGTAACCCCTAAGTTCAATCGGATCCTCACGGGATCATTGATTGGTGTGCTGGTTCTAGCTTTGGGCAACATGGTTCTGGGCCTCTTCGGTACCAACCTAGGCCTCTACTCAGGCGGTCCAATCGCCATCATTTTCTCCCTGTTCTGCATTGGCTTGGCAGCGATGAGCTTCCTTCAAGACTTTGACATCGCAGATCGTCTGATCCGTCAGGGTGCGCCAGCAAAGAACGCTTGGGGCGTGGCTCTAGGCTTGGCAGTGACCTTGGTCTGGCTCTACACCGAGATCCTGCGCTTGCTGAGCTACTTTAATCAGCGGTAACAAATAAAACCGCGAGGGCGGTACCAAGTTCACACAACATGTGTTACTCGGTACCGCCCTCGCGTTTCTTTATAAACTTAATGCCTCGCCATCGACAGAGACGTCAATAAACACCGTGCCTTCTACACCTTGGACAGGTCGAGATAGCACAATGGATACGGTACGTGGGGCGGAACCTTTTTCTTTGATACGGCCGGTTCCATACGCCGCTTGTTGAGTCCACTTAGTCCACTTGATTTCTTGGATCGTTGCATCGTGAGAAGCACAATCCATCGTGATAGAGGTGGGCTTTACCATCGCCGGTCCTAGGCAATCGATAAAACCAGGAATTTCTGGAGTACTGCGACTAGGAGGGGAAGTGGTCGACGTTGTAGCGCTAAAGCTTTGCGCGGTCACCACTTTTGTGGTTGTGTCGACCTGAGGGGGTGGGGAACAGGCAGCGAGAAGCGTCGATAAGCAAAGAGCACCATGAATAGTGCCCTTGTGCATTAGGGGTTACGTGGAGTTGCGGCCTTCGAGGAATCGTAAGGCTCAGCGGAAACGATGGTAACGCTAATGGTGTTGCCATTAGGTGCGGAGTACTGGCGGGTTTCGCCTTCCTGTGCACCGACTACTGCGGCACCGAGTGGGGACTGTTCGGAGTAAGTTTCCAAGTCTTTGTTGTCGGAGGCGGCTGCGCGGGTACCGATGAGGAAGGTTTCCTTATCGTTTTTGTCGCCATTGTAGTAAACGTGGACGACGGAACCGATGTGGGCAACGCCCTCGACGATGCCGGCACGCTCGGTGGTGGAATTGGCAAGGATTTCGGAGATCTGCTTGATGCGAGCTTCTTCCTGATCCTGCATTTCGCGGGCTGCGTCGTAGCCTGCGTTTTCTTTCAGGTCGCCTTCTTCGCGGCGCTCGTTAATTTCGGCGGCGACGACAGGGCGGTGAGCGATCAGGGCATTGAGCTCTTCTTCGAGCTTTGCCTTGGTTTCTGGGGTGATGTACTGCTTCTGGTTGTCAGCCATTTAGTCTTCGTCCTTACACATTTGTATTTTGCATGCAGCCACGCAGGCGATCACGATTGAAGCCCCGGCAGGACTGTGCAGTCAGCGAGCGCGGGGCTAAAAAGTAACCTAGTGCATTCAAGCGTGGTATTTCTGGCAGATTCTAGCACAGTGAATGCTCGTTGTGCGTTGTTGTGGCTAGCTCTGATCTAGGTAAAAGGGGATGTCAGTGGCGCAGCCGTATACGTCTCCGGATACTGCCGGTTCGGTGGTTTGAAGCTCTACATCAATTCGGCGGGTGGAGTCGCCACCAGCGGGAAGGAAGATTTCTCGACGGCCTACTTCTGCAATGTCATAGTTCAGTGCGGTGACGATGCAGTAGGAGGGGACGGAGACATCGCTACGTGTGATGTCTACTGTGAGCTTAAAAGTGTGATCGTCAATCACGCGGACATTGGCGGTTTGACCACTGATTTTGGTCATTTGTGAGTGCTGAACGTATTTTGCCAACGCCACTACAATTGCTGCCAAAATAACCACAAGGAGTACTGCCAAGAGCTTTCCTGATAGCGTGCCGCGATCTGAGGCGGTGGCAGCTGAGCCTGATGCGTATCGCTGACGCGGCTTAAACGGGGGCTGCTCAGGGTCATTCTTAGGAGTAGGCATCGTGAAAAGTTGCTCCTTGACGTGGATGAATTGCGCGATTGATCATTGCTGATCACCGCCCTTGAGGGGGTGCGTGCCTTATTGTAGCCCTGTTCTTGCCCAGAACCGCAACGTGGGGCGCACGACTGTATGCGACTTATGATTATTCGGGATTTAAATACAAAGTGTGATGCCGTAATAGTTCCGGCTTCTCATGATGGGTGAAGTTGATACTCTTAAAGCGATGACAGCTTATTGCAACTGTGGCCATTGTGTGTTGCTAGCAATGTAGATCCCCCAAGGTAAAAGGACTGTAACGACCATGAGTTCACTTTCGTCTCCGGCACGTTTGATTGCTATTCATGCCCACCCAGACGATGAATCAAGTAAGGGTGCAGCCACGATGGCGAAATATGTGGCTGAGGGGCATGAGGTCATGGTGGTGACCTGCACCGGCGGTGAACTTGGTGACGTGCTTAATCCGTCACTCGATAAAAGCGAGGTAGAGGGCAGGATTGCCGAGGTTCGTCGAGAAGAAATGGCTCAAGCAGTCAAAGAATTAGGTGTTCAGCATCGGTGGTTGGGGTATCACGATTCTGGTTTCCCGGAGGGGGAACCGCATCCGCCGGTTCCGCCAGGAAGTTTCGCACTCGAAGACTCTGAAGAGGTTGCGGCTAAGATTGTCGCTATTATTCGCGAGTTTCGTCCTCATGTGATCATTACATACGACGAAAACGGCGGATACCCACACCCAGATCATCTCAAAGTCCATGAGGTATCTATGTTGGCGTGGGATCTGGCTGGGGACCCCAACTATCGTCGTGACCTAGGGCAGCCGTGGGCTCCGTTAAAGCTGTATTACACGCATGGTTTTATTCGCCAACGCATGGAGATGTTCCATAATCTGCTGGTTGAGCAGGGAAAACCGAGCCCTTACGCAGATATTTTGGATCGCTGGCTCGAGCACCGTGCAGACATCATGGCTAGGGTGACCACTCAAGTGTATGCAGCGGATTATTTTGATCGTCGTGATGCAGCGCTTAAAGCTCATGCCACGCAGATTGATCCAGCGGGTACATTTTTTGCCACACCGATTGAAACTCAGCAACAGTTGTGGCCTACAGAAGAATTTGAGCTGGCGCGCACACGCGTTTCTGCTTCATTACCTGAAGATGACCTTTTTGAAGGAATCGATACCTCAGCAGATTAAGCTAACACACAGTAGCCTCTGCTTAGCGGTTTGTGCGCGTTACGCATAAGATGAATGCGATTACCGTACTCCGGCGAGTGGAAAGAAGTAGGAAGAACTGTGACACAGCAATTTGTGGACATAGCAAACACGGTGCTGATCGTGGCACAGCAAGATGGCGCTGGGCCAGTGGGGTCGGAATTTGGCAAAGCCTCACCCATCGGTTGGTTCGTTGTTGTTGTGCTGCTTGCCGTGGTTCTTTACATCGGGTGGGCGTTTCGACGTCGCTACACGCGCATGCACCGAAGGAACCTGTTTGCCCAAACTCATGGAATCGACCCGTTCGATCATGAAGCGATTGATAAAGCAATGGCTGAAGCAGGAGTTCTCGATCAAAGTAAAAAGTACTGGTTGTGATTACTTAAGGGAGTAGACATCATAATGCGCACACTAAAAAAGTTCTCTCTTCGCGACCTTGCTTATAACACCGCATATCCTTTTTACGAGAAGCGATTGCTGCGAGAAATCCAAGGGGTGCGGCAGCCTGCGCACGTTGCCATCATGTGTGACGGCAATCGTCGCTGGGCTCGCGAGGCCGGATTTGCCGATGTTACCCATGGGCATCGCGTAGGTGCTAAGAAAATCGGCGAAATGGTGCGGTGGTGTGCGCATACTGATGTTGAACTCGTAACCGTTTACCTGCTATCGACGGAAAACCTTGGTCGAGCCTCCGACGAACTACAAATGTTGTTCGATATCATTGGCGACGTCGTAGATGAGCTCGCCTCCCCAGAAACCAATTGTCGTCTGCGGCTTGTCGGACACCTTGATTTGCTGCCTGACGACGTCTCCCAGCGTCTCACCCAAGCCCAAGTCAACACCAACGACAACACTGGGGTCTCAGTCAACGTTGCCGTTGGCTATGGTGGCCGCCAAGAAATCGTCGATGCGGTGCGCGAGCTTATCGACGCCGAAGCTGCAGCAGGAACGACTGCTACAGAAATGGCCGAGAAAATCTCCGTCGATTCTATTTCCAAGCACCTGTACACATCGGGCCAACCAGACCCTGATCTCGTGATTCGTACCTCAGGCGAACAACGCCTCTCTGGCTTTTTGTTGTGGCAGGCTGCGTATTCAGAAATCTGGTTCACCGATACGTACTGGCCAGCTTTCCGACGCGTTGATTTTTTGCGAGCATTGCGAGAATACTCAAAGCGAAGCCGACGCTTCGGTAAATAACGCACACGTATTCTTCTCGTTCTAGGAAGGGGATTATTTCCCAACCATGGTTCATGTTCGCTTCCACTCCGTTTATGGCTCCACAGCGCGCTACGCACACGAGCTAGCGCGCCGCTTGGGTACCACTGCTTGTGACTTTGATACGCCAGTTCCTCACGATGCACAGCCGCTCGTAGTTCTTAGTCCTGTGCATGGTCCCAGCATTCCTGCCGTTAAATTTGCCCGCAGCGTTTCCCCACGGGAGATTGCCGTTACTGCTGTAGGCATGACTCTTCCTAGTGTGGCTCGCTCTAAAGACTGCCTAGCATCGATGGTGCCAGCTTCGTGGGGGCGGTTCTATCTTCCTGGCAGTTTGAAATATTCCACGATGCAGGCAGGGCATAAGGCGACGATGGCGTCGATAGTCGCATTGGTGGCTGCCAAGCCCATGAAAAGTGCAAACGACAAGAGCATAATTTCGATGTTCCAGCGTGATACCGATTGGGTAGATTTTGCGGAGCTCGATGCAATTCAGCAATGGGTGCTGGAACGTCAGAATCGCGTTTAAATTTTGCGCATGCGCACGCGAGCGACTTTGTGGTCTGCGCCTTTGCGCAGCACTAGAGACGCTCGAACCCGAGTGGGCAGGATGTGTTCTACAAGGTTGGGTAGATTGATCGTTTGCCAGATTCGTCTTGCTTCGTCAGTTGCTGCGCGATCGCCCATGTCCGCGTAGTGGGAGAAGTGGGCATTGGGAGCGCGGAATGCTAGCTGCCGGAGTTTCAGAAAACGATCGATATACCAGCGCTCGATGTCTTCTAGGGAGGCGTCAACATACACGCTGAAGTCAAAAAGGTCACTGACCGACAAGGTGGGGCCGGTCTGCAAAACATTAAGACCCTCGACGATCAAAATGTCGGGGCGGCTGACCGTGACGCATTCGTTTTCTACACGGTCGTATAAAGTGTGCGAATACACTGGGGCTTTAACGTGCGCTTTTCCGGCTTTCACATCAGTGACAAAGCGCAATAGCGCGCGTTGATCGTAGCTTTCTGGGAATCCTTTGCGGTCCAAAATGCCACGTTTTTTCAAAATCTCGGTGGGGTAGAGGAATCCATCGGTGGTTACCAAATCTACGCGAGGATGTTCGTCCCACCGCTGTAAAAGGACTTGGAGCAAACGTGCTGTGGTGGATTTTCCTACTGCCACAGATCCAGCAACGCCGATAACAAACGGAATATGGGGTGCTTTTTCGCCCAAGAAGGTTTCGGTCGCCTGCGTGAGTTCTTGGCGCGCGTGGACTTGGAGATGAATGAGACGCGACAGCGGTAGATAAACCTCGGCGACTTCGTCGAGATCGATGTTTTCGCCAATACCACGTAGTTCCACGACCTCTTGCTCTGTGAGGACCTGGGGCATCGACATGCGCAAATGACGCCACGTCTCACGATCAAAGTCGAGATATGGGCTGAGGTCTTTGTCGCGAGCCATGGGTTCTATTGTGCCTTCCGTAGCCCGTGAGGAGAAAATCAGTGTGAAAAAACACCATAAAGGGGAGTGAGGTATAGAAATCTATCAATGGTCAGACATATGGTTAATATGTAGGTATAGCGCAAAGTCGCTTACTTGCTTTTCGCTCGCTAACATCCATGATGCGCACATATGACCACAAACGATGAAAGGGTTAGTGGCCTTAAGCCATGACAGATGACATCCGCTACCAATCACTAACCGAGCTTGATCCAGAGGTTGCGGCTGCAATCACTGGTGAGCTTGACCGCCAGCGTTCCACGCTCGAGATGATCGCGTCTGAAAACTTCGTTCCACGCGCAGTTTTACAGGCACAAGGATCCGTATTCACCAACAAATACGCTGAAGGTTACCCAGGGCGTCGCTACTACGGTGGCTGTGAAAACGCCGACATCGTTGAAGATCTAGCGCGTAACCGTGCCAAAGAGGTCTTCGGTGCCGAGTTTGCCAACGTGCAGCCTCACGCAGGTGCACAGGCTAATGCTGCTGTGTTGATGGCACTGGCCAACCCCGGCGATAAGATCATGGGCCTGTCCTTGGCTCATGGTGGCCACCTGACCCACGGCATGCACTTGAACTTCTCCGGAAAGCTCTATGAAGTTGCAGCCTACGAGGTAGAGCCAGATACTTTCCGCTTGGACATGGACAAGATCCGTGAACAGGCTTTGAAGGAGAAGCCACAGGTTCTGATCGCAGGCTGGTCCGCATACCCACGCCACCAGGACTTCGCAGCATTCCGTTCTGTCGCCGACGAGGTTGGCGCTAAGTTGTGGGTCGATATGGCTCACTTCGCTGGTCTTGTGGCTGCTGGTTTGCACCCATCGCCAGTTCCTTACGCTGATGTTGTGTCCACGACCGTTCACAAGACGTTGGGTGGTCCACGCTCGGGTATGATCTTGTCTAAGCAGGAGTACGCCAAGAAGCTGAACTCCGCAGTCTTCCCAGGCCAGCAGGGTGGACCTTTGATGCACGCAGTTGCTGCTAAGGCTGTTGCCATGAAGATCGCTGCAACTGAGGAGTTCAAGGATCGCCAGCAGCGCACGCTTGGTGGTGCTCAGATTATCGCTGAGCGTTTGACAGGTGCTGATTGCAAGGCTGCAGGTGTAGACGTATTGACCGGTGGCACCGATGTCCACTTGGTTCTTGTCGATCTGCGTAATTCCCAGATGGATGGCCAGCAGACTGAAGATCTCCTCCATGAGGTCGGAATCACCGTGAACCGTAACGCGGTTCCATTCGATCCACGTCCACCAATGGTCACCTCCGGTTTGCGTATCGGTACACCAGCTTTGGCTACCCGTGGCTTCGATGCTGCAGGTTTCACCGAGGTTGCCGACATCATCGCTACCGCATTGGCACAAGGCACCGGTGCTGACACCGAGCAGCTACGCGCACGCGTCGCTAAGCTTGCCGAGCAGTACCCACTCTACGAGGGTCTTGAGGACTGGAAGCTCCTCTAAACCTCAAGCGAAAGCCGCACATCGTGAAGGAAAAACTCCTTCAGAGTGTGCGGCTTTCGTGTTGTATCACTTATTTTCCGTCGTGATCATTGCCGGTTTCGGTAGTACGATTTTCTGCCAACGACGTACGCGCAGCACGAAGCCAATCCGGCTGATTCTCTAGGAGGGATTTGATTTCGGCGGTGGTCAACGCCTTGTCCATATCATTACGCTTGAGCGCGGTGATCGTGATGCCCAACTTCTGGGCTACCACAGGGCGTGGGTGTGGACCATTACGGCGTAGATCTTGCAGCCACTGGGGTGGATTAGCTTGCAGTTCCACGAACTCGTCGTGGGTCAAAGCGTTGTTCTGGAACTCCTCTGGCGTGGCGGGCAGGAAGATGCCCAGCTTCTTTGCAGCGGTCTGCGGCTTCATTGCGGTGCCGGACGGCTTTCTTACAGATTCTTCATTCACAGAGTTAACGGTAGCATTGATTCTTATGCTGACACTAAGTTTCGCCACTGGAACCGAACCGAATAAGTGGTTCACACGGTTTGAGGAACGCACCGATCATGGCGGATTGCGCACCCTGAGTGATGATGACCCCCTTTCGTTGCTTGTTGACGGGATCGCGGATCTAGTACTCGTCCGTCTCCCGGATCCTCGCGTGGACAACGACGACACAGTGCACGTGGTGGAGCTGTATCAAGAGTTGATGGGCGTGGCATTGCCCAAAGAACATACCTTGACGCTGCTGGATGTGTTAGAGCCAAATGATCTTGATGGTGAGATGATTAATTACATCACCCCTCCTAGTCTTGAGGTTGATGTCGCAGCTGTTCGTGCGCAATTGCAGGTGGTGGCAGCTAACGTGGGCGTGGTGATTGCTCCGCGGCCGCTATTGAAGGTGCTCAGCGGCAAGCTCGTGGAGCATCGCGAGTTTAGTGATCCGCAGCGGTATGGTCAGGCGCGTACCCGCATTGCGTTGGTGTGGAAAAAGGAACGCGACGGCGAGGATATCCAAGATTTTGTTGGTATTGCTAAGGGGCGGACCGTCCAGTCGTCGAGGCAGTCGAATGCCAAGAAATTATCAGCTCGTGAAAAGACGCTGGCGAAGCAGAAGCGTCGGCAAGAGGCAGGGAAGAAACCCGTGCGTAAGGGCGGCCGGCGTAAGCGTTAAGCGTACAGGGGGTGCGCAATTGCTGGGTGTTCGCATACACTCGGTTGCTTTGGTACCGACGTTTCAGCAAGGATAGAAATTATGAACGCACCGTCGCAGCCCGATTTTGTTATCCGTCCACTGCGTAGGACGGACTTCGGCCAAGTTCAACAGATTTATCTTTTGGGCTTGGAAACCGGTCACGCCTCTTATGAAATTGAAGCCCCTAGTTGGGAAAAGTTTTCTACGTCAAAAATCCCAGAGACGTTGTTCGTTGCCGTCGAGAAAACCGATGATTCCAAGGTTCTCGGCTGGGTATCCGCCGCTCCCATTTCCTCACGGACGGTTTTTAGAGGTGTTGTCGAGGATTCGATCTACATTCACCCAGATGCCCGAGGCCGTGGCGTAGCGGGCGCTCTCGTGGACAAGCTTATCGACGTCTGCCAGCATCTCGGATTCTGGGCAATCCACTCGTGGATCTTCCCAGAAAATGAAGGTTCCGCAGGACTGCACGCATCCCGCGGATTTGAAAAAGTGGGCACATTTAGCCACCTCGCCAAGATGACATACGGTGAAATGGCTGGACAGTGGCGCGACACTGATATTTGGGAAAAACTGCTGCCCAAACCAGAACTCGCTGATCATGAGGCAGCAGCTGTAGAACCTTAAAAACTAGCGCTCGATGGTCTGGCTTAGCTCAGTCTCGTGAACAAGGGCGAGCAAGATCACCGCTAGAATCGACAACGGCGCGACTGGGAGGAAGACGGGGGTAAGCGCGTCGTTGTACGACACAGCAATAGCATCTTGAATCACCTGGGGCAGGTAGCTGACAAATGCTGGTGTGAGTCTACTTGCACTTTGCAGCTTATCGACGGCATCCATCGGGTAGCCCTGAGCCACAGCCTGCTGAACTGCTGTGGGCAGATGCATTCCGATCTGTTCCTTGAGATTGGTCAAGAACATCGATCCGATTAATGCTGAACCTACAGCGCCTCCTACTTGGCGGAAGAAGTTGTTTGATCCAGTGGCAGTACCCACCATTGCGAGTGGGAATGAGTTTTGAACGATCAGAACCAAGATTTGCATTGTGCAGCCAAGGCCCACACCGAAGATGAACATGTATATTCCAACGGCGACAAGTGAGTCGTTGTGATGCAGTCGCGAGAGCAGTACCAATGCGATGGATGTGATGATCTGTCCGATCAGTGGGAATGTCTTATAACGACCCGTGTGTGAGACGAGGTTTCCTACTCCGATTGAGGAGATCATAAGCCCATACATCATCGTGATCATGGTTAGACCTGCCTTGGTGGGGCTCATATGGTGCACCATCTGCAAATATGTTGGTAGGTAGGCCATTGATCCGAACATGATGATACCGATAGCAAGTCCTGTGATCGTTGTGAGCGTGAAGTTGCGGTTTCGGAAGAGAGCCATGGGGATCAAAGGATCGTCGACACGCAGCTCTACAGCGACAAAAATAATGCCGAAGACCACAAACGATGCAATAAGACCCACAATGATGGGATCGCTCCAGGCGTAATCGCGACCGCCCCAAGTGACAAACAGCACCAGCGAAGCCGTAGCGATGGCCATGGTGAGCGTTCCCCACCAATCCAACCGGAACTTCACGTCTTTGCTTGGCAATGACAACAAGAACCAGATGGGGATCACAGCGACAGCTCCTAGTGGGAGATTAAGCCATAGGCCCCAGCGCCAACCTGGGCCGTCGGTAAACCAACCACCCAGCACAGGGCCTAGCACTGAGGACACACCAAAGACTGTGCCCATCACGCCCATGTATTTACCGCGTTCGCGGGCAGTGGTGACCTCGGCAGTGATTGCCTGCGAAAGAATCATCGACGCACCACCGGCAACTCCCTGAATGGCACGCGCAAGAATCAGCATCGACATCGACGTAGCCAACCCGCCAAGGAGTGATCCCAACATGAACAACAGGTTGGCAAAAATAAAGAGCGGCTTGCGATTGATTACATCGCCCAGCTTGCCAAAGAGCGGCATGGCGATAGTCTGTCCCAGCAAAAATGCTGTGATTACCCACGACATGTGTTCCACACCGCCAAGATCACCTACGATAGTTGGCAGTGCAGTAGCAAAAATCATCTGGCCCAACGAGCCCATCAATATACTGAGCATCAAAGCTGCAATAATCCAGCCCACAGGGCGATGGTGTGTGGCCGGTCCGCGCACATTTTCCGGCGACAATTGAGTGCTCACGTTATAGTCCTTTGTTGATCGTGCGAAGGTGGACCAAGGCCTCGAGGCACGATTCCTCGAGGGTGGAAAAACTGGCGGAAGGGCTGTCTGCCCATAAAGTAAAGCCAAAGCGGATGGCGTAGCTGGATGAAAGAACTACTGCGGTTGCTTCAACATCCGCATCCCCTCCTAGTCGGCGTTGCTCGGGGAAGCGCTCGAAGTATTCGCTGACCAGCGTCTTAAAATTGATAAACACCTTGTGGTACAAGGCGTTGTAGTTAAAGCTTCGCTCTGGATTGTTATGGCGAATAGCTTTGCGGCGTCGAATTATTTCCCCACGGGTGTGGGGGTCGAAATCCTTGCCGGAAAACACAAGGTTCATGTGAAGTCGAATTACTGCTTCGGGGAGATCCTCATGTGGATGGGAAAGGAATTCTTCTCGCAGCTGCGGCAAAATGTCGACTTGGGCGTCGCCGAAGACGGCATTTTCTTTGGAATCGAAGTAGTTAAAGAAGGTTCGTTTGGAGATTTCTGCTGCGGCACAGATGTCCTCGACGGTGACGTTGTCGAATCCGTCGCGAAGCACGAGTGCAGTCGCAGCATCTTCAACGCTTATGCGGGTTTTGAGTCGCTTTGTGGCTCTTAAAGATGTATCTGGTTGCGTACTCACAGAAGGTAAACCTAGTGCAAAAGTGCACCAAGTGCAAAAAGATCGTTTATGTGTCTACAAAACTGCAGGTAAAAAGGACGTGCCCTTCCTAGTCAAGGTAATTGACTAGGAAGGGCACGTGTAGGCCAGTGCGGTAGCTTCTTTAGACTTACTTGTCGCGATCGGTGTTGGCCATTGCGAGAACGTCGAGGCGCTTGTCCAGCTCTTCCTCGGTGAGCTTTTCGCCATCAACAAAGCCCAAGTCGATGACAGTCTGGCGAATGGTCTTGCCTTCCTTCAGTGCGGTCTTTGCCACCTTTGCTGCAGCTTCATAGCCGATAGCGGAGTTCAGTGGGGTCACGATCGATGGGGAAGACTCAGCCAAGGTGCGCATGCGCTCCTCATTTGGCTGGATGCCGTCGACAAGACGCTCTGCGAATACGCGGGCGGTGTTAGCCAGCAGGCGAGAGGACTCGAGGACGTTGCGGGCCATCATTGGAATGAAGACGTTGAGCTCGAATGCGCCCTGTGCGCCACCGAAAGCGATGGCTGCGTCGTTACCAATGACCTGAGCTGCCACCTGAGTTGCGGTTTCGCACAGAACTGGGTTGACCTTGCCTGGCATGATGGAGGAACCTGGCTGCAGGTCTGGCAGGTGAATCTCGCCGAGGCCGGTCAGAGGGCCGGATCCCATCCAGCGGATGTCGTTAGCAATCTTAGTCAAGGATACAGCGATGGTGCGCATTGCACCGGAGAACTCGACGAGGCCGTCGCGGCTTGCCTGGGCCTCAAAGTGGTTGACGCACTCGCGAAGTTCAGAAACGCCGGTCAGCTTAACGAGCTCGGCGGTGACCTTCTGGCCGAAGTCTGCTGGGGTGTTCAGGCCGGTGCCCACAGCGGTGCCGCCGATGGAGAGCTCGCCAAGACGTGGCAAGCATGCCTCTACGCGCTCGATGCCAGCCTCAATCTGGCGAGCGTAGCCGGAGAACTCCTGGCCCAAGGTAACTGGAACGGCATCCATCAGGTGGGTACGGCCGGACTTTACAACGTTCTCCCACTCGGCAGCCTTCTTGGCTAGGGAAGCATGGAGAACCTTCAGGCCTGGAATGAGGTCCTTAATGGCTGCCTCAGTTGCGGCGATGTGAGTAGCGGTTGGGAAGGTGTCGTTGGAGGACTGGCCCATGTTGACGTGGTCGTTAGGGTGAACCTCAACGCCGTTAGCCTTAGCGATCGAGGCGATAACCTCGTTGGAGTTCATGTTCGACGAGGTGCCGGAACCGGTCTGGAAGACGTCGATAGGGAACTGGTCGTCGTGCTTACCCTCGGCTACCTCGGTAGCTGCGGCGATGATTGCATCAGCCTGCTCTGGAGCCAGAAGTCCGCGGTCCTTATTGACCTGAGCGCAAGCGGCTTTGAGCAGACCCATAGCGCGGATCTGTGCGGCTTCGAGGCCACGGCCAGAAATTGGGAAGTTCTCAACAGCGCGCTGGGTCTGTGCGCGCCAGAGGGCGTCGATAGGCACCTTAACTTCACCCATGGTGTCGTGCTCGATGCGGTACTGCTGCTCAGTCATAAGTTGTATCCACCTTTGTCAGTAGAAGGTTGCAGAAATCTGTGCGCGTGGTAGCTCGGGTTAGCGGGACACGTGCACACATGCCTACCAGTATGCCCAAAAACCAATCCAAATGTGGCAAAGATGTGGGAAATACTGATGGTGTGAGGTGAATCGATGGGAACGGGGCTACGTAAGCTAATAAAAACACCCCGTTCACCTGTGCTTAGGGCAAAGGTTACGGGGTGTGGGTGATAAAAATTACTTTTTAAATGCCACTACTTCCGTGGGGAAATCTGGGAGTAATCGACAACGGAGTATTTCTGCAGTTTGTGCAGCTTGTGGGTGGATTCGATGAAACGAATGGTGCCGGACTTAGAACGCATAACGAGCGAGCGGGTGGTTGCGCCGTCGGCACGGTAGCTCACGCCACGGAGCATGTCGCCATTAGTCACACCGGTAGCGACGAAGAAGCAGTTGTTTGAAGAGACGAGGTCATGGGTTCCCAGAACGCGGTTGAGTTCGTGGCCAGCATTGCGTGCCTTGGCAGCCTCGGCGTCATCCTTGGGGGCCAGCACACCTTGGATCTCGCCACCCATGCACTTCATAGCGCATGCGGTGATGATGCCTTCTGGGGTTCCGCCGGTACCCATCATGATGTCGACTGAGTTGGTTGCTTGAGCAGCGGCAACTGCACCTGCAACGTCGCCATCGCGAATCAGACGTACCTTAGCGCCGGCCTCACGAATGTCTTTGATCAGGGTTTCGTGGCGTGGGCGATCTAAAACAACAACGGTGACCTGGTCTGGGGCAATTCCCTTAGCCTTTGCTACGGCCTTGATGTTGTACTCGACTGGGGCGTTGATGTCGATGGTTCCCGCTGCTTCCGGCCCAACGGCGATCTTGCGCATGTAGAACACGGCTGATGGGTCGTACATGGAACCACGCTCGGCGGCGGCTAGGACGGAAATAGCGTTGGGGCGACCTTCCGCCATCAAGGTAGTGCCATCAACAGGATCAACAGCAATGTCAACTGCTGCGCCTTCGCCGGTGCCTACCTGCTCGCCATTGAAGAGCATAGGGGCTTCGTCTTTTTCGCCTTCGCCAATAACGACCACACCGTTCATTTGAACTGAGTTGATGAGCTTACGCATAGCGTCGACAGCTGCTCCGTCACCCTCGTTCTTCATGCCGCGACCGACCCAGCGGCCAGACGCCAGTGCAGCTGCCTCGGTAACACGAACCAACTCGAGGGCGAGGTTGCGATCTGGAATCTCTGGGTTGAGGTTGGTCATAAGGGAATGCCTCCTGTGGATGACGTTAAAAATCTCAATAGTGAGAACTGTTTATATGGTGACGCGAACAGCATAACGAGGGGACACGGGGAAGATCCTCGCGAAAATACGGTTTTTGTCTACCTGCCTAATTGTTGCAAAGCTATGTGAGAATTTACTGGAAAGCCACACCCTAAAGTGGGTAATTGTGACCTGCAAGGCAAAAAATCTAAAAGGTAACCTTGCAGACACTTTCCCTTGCTGTAGCTACACCCATGCGCACGTATCCGCTGATTAACGCGCACCCATGCCATACTGTTGTGCGTGGCTGTAGAAAAACCTCGCATTTACCAAGGCGCTCGGGACATCATTTTGTCGCTCGGCTCGATTTTGCTCATTGTTGCAGTGACCATCGGTTTTACTGGAATGTGCAGCTTCGATCGTGGGAATAAAGATAACGCCCCTATTCAACGCGTAGACGCTCGGACCTTCCTAGAAATGGAAGCAAGAGGGGCAGACTTCGCTGTGCGTTATCCAGGTGAAATTGACGGCTGGCAGGCGAACTCGGCCCGCCGCATGACTATCGCCAAAGCAAGCGCCCCAGTCGTGGGATGGGTTGTAAATAAGGACTCCTACGTTCAGCTTGTCCAAACGGGAGTCGATAAAGATGAAGCCATCAAGCGTTACGACGGCAACCTGCGCACCCGCTCCGGAGAGCATTCTCTAGGAGGAAAGGTAGTCGAGGAATATAGCTCTGAAGACAGGGACGTCCGTGATATTTGGGTCGTCGATCTAGGAGATGCACGTGTGATTGTCAGCGGTGCGGCTCCCCGTGAGGAATTCGATCGCGTCATCGCCAAAATGATTGAGGCGAGCCCACTACCTAGACCCGCCTCATAACAAGCGTTGGTTTTACTGTTCTTGGCCTTGGGGTGTCTCGCCCAAGGCTTTTTCTATGCGCTGTTGTGCCCCGTTGAGGTGTTCTTCGCATCTTTTAGCGAGGGCTTCGCCTCGTTCCCAGTATGCGAGTGATTCGTCGAGGCCCATTTGTCCTAGTTCAAGGATCCGGACGACTTCTACTAGCTCATCACGTGCTTGTTCGTAGGAGAGTTCTTCTACTGGTGCAAAGGCGTTGGTTCCAGTTCCTTGACCGATGATGTCATGTGGCATGAGCAGGTGCGTCTTTCTGTTGTATGTCTTAGTCTGCTGGGGTTGTTTGCATTGCGGCGGCGGTGATGGAGCCGTCGGCAACGCGGATGCGTAACTGGCTGCCAGGTGGCGACATTCCAATGGTTGTCACTACCTCGGGAGCGCTGTCATCTCGTGGCACGACTTGGACGACTGCGTAGCCTCGTGCCAATGTGGCCGAAGGTCCAAGGGCTGCGACTTGTTGGCGTAGCGACGCCACTGTGGCGCGTTCAGTACTGAGCATGTAACGCATATCGCGTCGGATAGAAGATATTGACCGAGCAATCTCCTCGCGATGCAGCGTGATAGCGCGGACGGGATCTGCAAGGGCTGGTCTACTGCGTACGGCGGCAAGTTGTTGGCGCTCTTTGTGGACCCAGCCGCGTAGCGCTGCGGCGCTACGGGAGCGAAGTTCGGCGATGAGCTGGCGTTCGGCAGCAACATCTGGAACAACCTTTTTGGCAGCGTCAGTTGGTGTTGCTGCGCGAAGATCGGCAACGTTATCTAAAATAGGACTGTCTGGTTCGTGGCCGATGGCAGAGACAACTGGTGTGTGCGCTGCAACAACGGCACGTTGGAGTGCTTCTTCAGAGAAGGGGAGTAGGTCTTCGACAGAGCCACCGCCACGGGCAATGATGATCACACCCACGCTAGGGTCGGCGTCGAGACGCTGCAGTGCTTCGATGATCTCTGGCACGGCACGTGCACCTTGCACCGCAGTATTGATCACGTTGAACTTCACTTCAGGCCATCTACTGTGAGCAACAGCCAGTACATCGCGTTCGGCGGCGGAGCCACGCCCTGTAATCAAACCGATGGTATGAGGTAAAAATGGCAGCGGCTTTTTTAATGCGGGATCGAAAAGTCCTTCGCTTGCGAGTTTTTGCCGTAATCTTTCGATACGAGCCAGTAGCTCACCAACGCCCACAGGGCGGATATCGGTAACCCACAACGAAAAAGAGCCACGGCCCTCATAAAACGCTGGCTTACCGTAAACCACTACGCGTTCGCCGTCTTGAAGCCGATTAGGCAACGAGTGCAGTAACGAGGTAGCGCATGTGAGCTGCACGCTGGCTTCAGCTTCAGGATCACGCAGGGTGATATAGGAAAACTTCCAGCTGGGTTTCATATTTAGCTGGGTTATTTGTCCTTCAACCCACAGATGACCCAATCGCTCGATCCAACTTTTTACCTTGGAATTAAGCTCACGAACAGGCCACGCACTTTCCGGTGCATTTGGTTGTGCAGCCAAACCTTAAACCCCCTTCTTCACGGCGAGCAACAAACTGTATTCAACAGGAACCAACACACAAGCATACGGCAGGAGGGAGCACTCAGTGGGACAGTAGTTTAAGCTGGTGTGCATGACTTCACCCGATCAGCTCACCGCTTCTGAGTCCGCTGACACCGCCTCTGCACACAAGCGTGTACTTGTCGCAGCCCCACGAGGCTACTGCGCCGGCGTGGATCGCGCTGTCGAAACCGTCGAAAAAGCCCTAGAAAAATATGGTGCACCCGTCTACGTGCGTAAAGAGATCGTCCACAATCGTTACGTAGTGGACACGCTCGCCGAACGCGGCGCCATCTTTGTCGATGAGACAACCGAAGCTCCAGAAGGTGCACACCTAGTATTTTCTGCCCACGGCGTCAGCCCCGCCGTACACAAAGAAGCAGGAGCATTGAGCTTGAAAACTCTTGACGCAACGTGTCCCTTGGTCACCAAAGTGCACAACGAGGTGAAACGGTTTGCACGCGACGGCTACCACATCCTCCTAGTCGGACACGAAGGCCATGAGGAAGTTGAAGGCACTGCAGGCGAAGCCCCCGACGTAACCCACCTTGTCGACGGAGTCGAAAGCGTGGACAAACTCCCCGAATTTCTTAACGACGAAAAACTCATCTGGCTTTCGCAAACCACGTTGTCCGTGGACGAAACCATGACGATCGTGAAAAAGCTACACGAGCGCTTCGCACACCTCCAAGACCCTCCTAGTGATGACATCTGCTACGCCACTCAAAACCGTCAAGTGGCAGTCAAAGCAATTGCTGCAGAATCGGATGTCGTCATCGTTGTCGGCTCCCAGAATTCCTCGAACTCCAAACGACTGGTTGAAGTGGCCCTACAAGCCGGTGCTGGCACGTCTTATCTGGTTGACTACGCCCACCAGATTGATGAGTCTTGGCTCGATGGCGCCACCACCGTGGGAGTGTCTTCAGGCGCTTCCGTGCCAGAGATCTTGGTGCGCGGAGTACTGGAATTCCTTGACGAGCGTGGCTTCCATGACGTTAAGGAGATCACTACTGCGGCAGAAAAGATCACCTTCGCCCTTCCTAGAGATTTGCGTCCTGCGCGCACATAGAGCGAAGCAAAAGGCGCCACGCATGGGATATGCGTGGCGCCTTTTGCGTTATAACTCTCGATTTTAACTGTATAAGTCGTCGTCGAAAGTGCGAGTTCTATGAATTTCGTGATCTGGATTTACTAGGCGACGAGTCAAGTCCCGCTCGGTGGCCTCCCGCTGAGCTGCAGTACGTGTAGGCCTTGGCGCAAACGACTTGGCACCGGTTTGTTGCTGTTCTTGCCTACGCCGCATCAGCTCTTCAACAGTCACACTGTTATCGCGGCGCGATCGGCTGCTGGCCCGAGTGCGCTGCGGTTTGCTGGATCGTTGCGCCTGGGTGCGAGCCTTCGACGCGGCCGTGTAATTCCGACGATCAGTCTCGCTTTGAGCACGTCGAGTGCGCTCCGCGATAGTGGTAACGCGCTTGTATTTGCGTTTGAGAAGCGACACACGAAGATAAGCAATCAGTCCCGCACCGATGGTCGTTGCCGCTAGGAGGGGGAAATGCTCTGTAATGGGATAAACAGTAGTAATAAGCTGCGTTGTGCTAAAAGGCGCGCCTTCAGCTGCTGAGCTTTTTACAATGAGCCATGCTGTAGCAAGAATTCCTACACCGAAAAATAGCGGCAGGCTTGCCACGAGTAGGAAGAGACCACTGGGAAGGGTAAGGAGTGCTGTAAACAGTGAGAATGCGACAAAGATCGTGAGAAAAGGCCAGCCGATGCTGCCGGTTGCTTGAGAAATCAGCAGCCCAGTGACCATCGCGGCTGTCATGAGAACAAGAGAGGACCACAAAGAGATGCCAAAGAATTGGTCGTTGGCATAGGTGGTGTGTGCCTGGCTGTGGCGTTTATGTTCTGTCTTGTTCTGCACGGATGTTTATCCTACTCAAGGGGATCTGTGGTTGGGAACTTTGGCCTAGGGGTGTGTCCTAAAAATCAGGGCTTGTGGAACAGATGTGTTAGGTCGCTGATTTTCGCTTTTATCCCTTGGACAACAAGGGGGTGATCAACATCTGGCTGCGTGTCTGATTCTCTAGGAGGGGGAGAGGCTTGTTGTTCTTGGGATTTTAGTTTCGCTGCGATTAGTTCTTGGTTTTTCTGTTCGCCGAATTTTCCGGTGATGGAGCCTGCTCGAGTAACAAATTTGATGTCGTCGGCGGTTTTTTCGCCAGCTCGTAGTGCTGTCATGTCTTGGAGGTAGCGGAATAAGACGGCGATCATGGCTGCGGTGGGGACTGCGAGGAAGGCTCCGACGATGCCAAAGAGGCTGCCACCGAGGGTCACGGAGACCAAGACGACCACGGGGTGCAGGTTCATGGCGCGAGATTGCAGGATGGGGGAAAGCACATTGCCTTCGAGTTGTTGGACTGCGAGCACGATGATGAGTGTGATCACGGCTTTGGTAAGGCCTAAGGACACGAGTGCTACGAGGACGGCTAGAGTTCCTGCGACAAAGGCTCCGACGATGGGGATGAATCCGGCGATGAAGGTGAGCACTGCGAGTGCGAGTGCCATGGGGACGCCTAGGAGGAGGAGTCCGCCGCCGATCGCGATGGCGTCGACAAGCGAAACGAGGGCTTGGGCGCGCACGAATCCGCATAGGGTGATCCACGATCGTGTGAGGAGCTCCGTGAGGTGCCAGCCTGCACGCTTTCCGACGATCCCACGTCCCCAGGGCAGGAATTTTTCGCCGTCTTTGAGAAAGAAGAAGGTTAAGACGAGAACCACACCGAGGGTAACGAGGACGGATGTTGCCACTCCTAGTCCGGAGAAGATTTCACCAGCGATGGTGCCGCTTTTACTTTGGAACCATCCGGCGGCGGCATTGATGCGGTCGTTCAGCTCTTCAGAATCGAGGCTAAGTGGTGGTCCTTGCAACCACAGTTGGATCTTTTGGATTCCTTCGAATGCTTGAAAATACAGGGTTTGAGATTGCCGTCCTACATCTGGGGCGATAATCCAGATGAGGAACCCAAAGAATCCAAAGCTGGCCAAAATGCTTATTAGCGCGGCGATGCCGCTGGGGATGCCTTTGCGACGCATCCAAATTGTTGGCGGCCACAGCACGGTGCAGACGATCAGTGCGAGAATGACCGGCAGTACTCCGCGCCACACCTGCTTGAGTAGATACCAAGTAGCAAATGCGGTGGCTGCAATGATGAGAATGCGGATACACCATGTGGAGAGAACTTTAACGCCGTGCGCTATGACTTCCGAGCGGTCGATGTGGGCATGGTCGTCGTGAGGAGACATGGCCTCAAAGACATCAGTTGCCTCGGTAAAAGATCCGGCATGTTCGGCGCGTGGTGTCACGCGATCTGGTGCGGATTCTTCTGGGGTGGGAATGTCGGAAGTCACAGTAATTATTGTGCCTCATCACATGGGTTAGCGTGGAGAGCAATGCCCAATGATGGGATGGCTTTTTCTATGCCATCCCCCGTGGGTGCTAAGAGGTGTGTTCTTGAGCGATCAGTACATCGTCAGTGGCGAAGTCGTGTTCGCCGAGGATTCCTGAGGTTTCATCGGGATGTTTGATCAGGGTGATTAAGGCGAGAGCGAGTCCGCCCCAGATAACGATGATGAATAAGAGCATCATCAGGATAGCTGCGGTCGACATTAGTGCAGTTCCTCCTTGCTGTATTGCTCGATCGCAAAGCCCGCGATACGACGTTTCCCGTGTTTTCCGTGATCATATTTTTGCGGCTTACTAGGAGTGCGCTCATTTTCTGTTTCGACGCCGAAATCGGACCCCGGTGGGCCGTCGATAGGCGTGTTACGAGGCCAGCCGATCATCGACATAACGATGGAGCTTGCAACAATAAAGCCAATAATGCCCCAACCAAACCATGCAACTTGAGTGCTGATGTATCCGCCATAGGGTTCAGAAATCAGGCTGGCTAGTTCTTGGAAGAGGGTAAAGCCGAGAACCAGTGTGGTCACATTGACCACGCAGATACGCCAGAGCGTGCCGACGCGGAAAGACGACACCATATTCAGATGCAAGGAGAATTCATCGACTCGACGCAAGATCCAGTCGATAATCACAATGCTGATGAGTGCGATGGCGACAATGCCAACATTGTTGGTGAACTTATCCATGATGTCCAAGGTGGCAAGGCCTGACGTAGTCGCAAACAAGACGATGGACAAACACGCCATGAGGATGCCCACGGTTACTGCCGTTGCTTTCCTTGACAAGTTCGTTTTATCTCGAAAGCCAGAAACCACAACCTCTAGGAGGGAGAATAGGGAGGTAAAACCAGCCACAGTAAGCGAGCCGAAGAACAAGATCCCAAACACGGCTCCGAAAGGCATCTGATTAATAATGGTGGGGAACGCGACGAAAGCAAGACCGATTCCGGATGTTGCTACCTCGTTGACGGCAACATTTTGTTGAGTTGCCATGAAACCCAAGGTGGCAAAGACGCCGATTCCTGCGAGAACTTCGAAAGAAGAGTTAGCAAAGGCCGTCACTAGACCGGTGCCGGTGAGATTGGAACGTGGCTTGAGGTAGGAGGAGTAGGTGAGCATGATGCCGAATCCCACGGAGAGTGAGAAGAAGATCTGACCGTAGGCTGCTACCCAAACTGTGGGGTCTTTAAGAGCTTCCCAATGCGGAGCGAAAAACGCGTTGAGGCCCGTGGCAGCGCCGTCGAGGAAGAGTGCGCGAATCACCACGATGATAAACAGCACGGTGAGGACGGGCATGAAGATTTTGGACACTTGGCCGATGCCGGCGTCTACTCCCATGGCAAGGACGATGATTGCTGCGATCCATACCAAGGCAAGGGCAATGGTGATGGGGCCTACGAAGTCAGTGGAGAAGGTTGCCGTTTCGTCGAAATGGAGGAAGTCACCAAAGAAGTACGCGTTGGGATCATCGCCCCATGCCTGGTTAATGGACTTTACGGTATAAAGCGCTGCCCACGCGATGATCGCGGCATAGTAGATGGTGATAAAGAAAACGATACCGAGCTGGATCCAGCCGCCGACTTCTGCCCACCGCTTGATACGTCGAAACGCAAGTGGCGCAGAGCCGCGGTAGCGGTGGCCGATAGCAAAATCGAGGAACAGCAGCGGGATTCCGGCGGTGAGAAGCGCGATGAGGTAAGGCAATAGGAAGGCTCCGCCACCGTTTTGGTAGGCCACATAGGGGAATCGCCAAATATTGCCCAAGCCAACAGCCGAGCCGATGGCAGCGAGAATAAAGACCCAGCGTGAGGAAAACGTCTCACGGCGCTGGCCTTGCTCACGTGAGCTTGTCATGAGCGTACCTTTCGTACAAACACCCAGACGCAAAGTGCGCGGGGCGAAGGAATACAAAACGACCCTCTCTTTTCCGTGGGGAATCATTGCGGCTGAAAAGGTGGTGCGGCCGAAGTGTCTAGGAGAGGATAAATAAGGTATGCCCTATGGATGAGGGAACCTTGAGGGGAAATGAGGTGTATTAAAGATAACACCTTTTGTCCCGTTGTGTGAGATTTTTCAAGATAAAAATCCCATTTTTGCAGGAGTAGGTGTTCAGCGCTGCGACGCTTCTGTGATAGCTCCCCCTGATGTACGTGCACAGCGCTGGTGGTGAGCCATTTTTGCTGGCTGCTTGCTAGGATGATCGTTCGTGAGCCTTACACTTGGAATCGTCGGCCTGCCCAATGTTGGCAAGTCCACGCTATTTAATGCCCTTACCCGCAACGACGTTCTGGCGGCGAACTATCCCTTCGCAACCATCGAGCCCAACGTTGGTCTTGTCGAGCTTCCGGATGCTCGCCTGAACCGTCTCGCAGAGATCTTCCAATCGGAGCGCATCTTGCCAGCTACGGTGTCCTTCGTTGACATTGCCGGCATTGTCAAAGGTGCATCCGAGGGTGAAGGCATGGGCAACGCCTTCCTAGCGAATATTCGCGAGGCAGACGCCATTTGCCAGGTAGTTCGTGCCTTTGCTGACGACAACGTGATCCACGTTGATGGTCGAGTAGACCCCAGCTCAGATATCTCAGTGATCAACACCGAGCTGATCTTGGCGGATCTACAAACAGTAGAAAAAGCGCTTCCTCGTCTTGAAAAAGAAGCCCGCAAGAACAAAGATCTGGCTGAAACCGTCGAAGCAACCAAGAAGGCACAAGCCATTCTTGAAGACGACCGCACCTTATTTGCAGCATCCAAAAACGGCGAGATCGATCTCGCCCTGATCCGCGAACTACACCTCATGACGGCTAAGCCATTCCTCTACGTTTTCAACTCCGACGAAGAGGTGCTCACTGACGACGCCCGCAAGCAGCAATTGCGCGACCTAGTAGCACCAGCCGAGGCAGTGTTCCTCGATGCAAAGACTGAGACAGAGCTCCTCGAACTCGATGAGGACGAAGCACTCGAACTCCTAGAGTCCGTCGGACAAACCGAACCTGGTCTTGCCACGTTGGCAAAAGCCGGCTTTGCCACCTTGGGACTTCAGACTTACCTCACCGCAGGTCCTAAAGAATCGCGCGCATGGACGATCAAGCAGGGATCTTTGGCACCTCAAGCCGCTGGAGTTATCCACACTGACTTTGAAAAGAAATTCATCAAGGCCGAAATTGTCTCCTTTGATGATCTCGATGCTGCTGGTTCCATTGCTGAAGCCAAGGCTCAGGGCAAAATGCGTATGGAAGGCAAAGACTACGTCATGCACGACGGCGATGTGTGTGACTTTAAGATCGGCGGCTAGCTGCCAAAGCTATTAAAAACCGCGCCCCTCCTAGAGACGAAGGGGCGCGGTTTAGCTGTGTTGAAGGGGATCTGGTTAGTGCTTCTTTTTGTGGAAAGGCGCGATGATGGCTACCACAATAAATCCCAAAATCAGGCCGAAGATCAGCGATCCCACTGTTTCTGTTGTCCAAGCCACTGCGCCACCTAGGTGTTCCACGAAATGGACCAAGTGGTGGATTACATCGTGGGGTGCATGCCACAGGTTGAGTGAATCTAATCCGCCGATAACAATGTGGCCACCGACCCATAGCATGGCGAGCATACCGATGAAAGAAATAGCGTTAAGAACCACAGGCATTGCCTTGACAAGTTCGGCGCCGAAGGCGCGGGCAGTACCGGAGTCTTTGCGCTGATAGAAAAGTCCTATATCGTCAAGCTTGACTAGGAGAGCGACGGCTCCGTACACCACAGCCGTAATAAAAATGCCGACCGCAACAAGTACGGCCGCTTCCATCCAGATGGTTTGGTCTGCGACTTCATTAAGCGAGATCACCATGATTTCTGCAGAAAGAATTAAGTCGGTGGTAATTGCGCCTCGTACCAAGATGTTTTCGTCTTTTGCACCGGCTTCTTCTTCGCTGGAATGTTGTTTTCCAGTCACCATCTCCCCGACTTTTTCGGCGCCTTCGAAACACAAGAATGCGCCGCCCAGCATCAAAATAGGGGTGAGAGCCCACGGGGCAACCGCGTTGAGTAGGAGGGCGATCGGCAAGATGATGCACAGTTTGTTTACCAACGAGCCTTTGGCAATGCGCCAAATGATGGGGAGTTCTCGGGCGGGGGTAACGCCACGAACGTATTGCGGGGTTACGGCTGTGTCATCGACAACTACGCCTGCTGCTTTGGCGCTGGTTTTTGCTGCTGCGGCGGCAACATCGTCAACGCTTGCTGATGCCGTTCGTGCAATTAATGCAACATCGTCTAAAAGGGCTGCTAAGCCACCGGCCATGGGAAACCTCAATTTCGCTTTGTGACATGGTCAACTTTTCCTCCTAGTCTACGTCGCAGGACTGCTCTATTGTCGGTGGCATGCATATTGTGATCGTTGGTGCCGGCGCAGTCGGCGGGTTTTTCGGTGGTTTGTTGCACGAGTCGGGCACGAAGGTCGCTTTTGCTGCCCGTGGGGAATCGTTTGAGGTGTTGTAACGTTGAGGGATGAGGCTTTACGACGCCTCCGGAGTGCGAGACATTCGCGTTCCGGTGGTAGAAGATCTCAGCCAAGTTCCTAATGCTGACGTGGTGATTTTGGCAACTAAAACTCTTGACAGCGTGGATTTGCACAAAGAATTGCCAGCTCATGCTGTGTTAGTGATCACGCAGAACTCTGTGGAAATGCCTCACATAGCAATCGAAGCCTATGGAGCTGATCGAGTCATACCGGGTGTGGTGCGCAGTTTTTTTAACCAAGCGTGGACCAGCCGAAGCGGAGTTCTCTGGGGGAATTTTCACGTTTACCTTCGGGTGCATGAGTGAGGCGACACGTGGGATCGTCGATAAGCTGGCGCAAGTCTTAGATCGAGCCGGAATCGAACCGGTGGTGTACCCGGCGATCATGACCGATACTTGGTTCAAAGCGATGTTTGTTACCTGCTTTGGTGCCCTAGGTGCGCTCGTCAACCAACCGTTGGGCGTTGTGCGAACAACGTACCGTGACGATTTTAAAGCTTTGATCAACGAGGTTGTCACAGCCGGCCAAGCCCATGGTGTGGACTTTCCAGAAGAAGTGGCCGATCGCGTATTAGCTTTTGCTGACGCGCAGCCTAAAGGGGCGACTAGCTCCTATGCAGCGAGATCTAGCCGATGGTCTTCCTAGTGAGCTCGATGCTCAAGTTGGTGCGGTCGTGCGAATGGCGCAGCGTGTAGGCGCAGATGCTCGCCTCCATCACCTAGTGAGCAACGTACTTTTCATAAGCACAGCGCTTGAGTATGCTTTAAGCGCACAATTTTTATAAATCACGGGTGCTGGACGGCATACGTTTGCCACAAAGCTGAGACAGGGCGAGAAGACGTGCACGCCCTGAACCGTTGAACCTGATCCGGGTAATACCGGCGATAGGAAGAATAATGAACCGATCGAAGAATTCTTGGCGTGTCATTGACATCGTGATCGCCTCCGTCATTGCTATTGCCACTGGCTTGCTGTTTTGGGTATGGAACACCATCGGATACGCCTGGTATTCGGCGGCCGACGCTTTCACACCTGGGTTTGGCGGCATCGCTGTTGGAATCTGGCTGATCGGCGGTGTGTTGGGTGGACTTATCATTCGTAAACCCTTTGCTGCGATCTACGTAGAACTCATCGCCGCTTGTGTTTCCGCAGGCATTGGTAATCAGTGGGGAATTGAAACGATTTACTCAGGTTTAGCACAAGGTTTCGGCGCTGAGCTCGTGTTCGCGTTCTTCCTCTATCGACGCTTCGGGCTAGTCGTAGCAGCGCTTTCTGGTGTCGGCGCAGCCGTCGGTGCCTTCGTCCTCGAACTGTTCACCTCCGGAAATCTTGCTAAATCCGCTGTCTTTAACCTGATCTACCTAGGAAGCATGGCTATTTCCGGTGCTGTTCTAGCTGGCGTCCTTGGCTACCTCCTAGTCAAAGCACTGGCACAAACTGGCGCGCTTGATCGCTTTGCTGCTGGTAGGCAAGCCCGAGCACTTGTCTAGTCTAGGAATCCTAGCTATCTGATATTTCTCGTACACCAAAAACCTGCGGCCGCTGTGACTACCACAGTGGCCGCAAGCCATATATCGGGGTGAGTGAGCTCAACAGCCATCGCCGCGCCAAACAACGGAGCCCGTTGCGCGATCGCCAACACGGTAGCTGCAGCAACCAATGCCATGACCGCGTGCGGAGCGCCAAAAAGAACAGCAACGCACACTCCGGCTGCCGCCCCAACAGCAAGTGATGGTGTCAGTACACCGCCCACAGCGCCTGCGCGAATGCACACAAGCGTTGCCATCATTTTGGCGAGGAGAAGTGCACAGGCCGTTAAGGCGGTGATATCAGTACCGAAGGCGACATCAAGCACGAGCTGACCGTTGCCATGAACCGCAGGAAACCATGTTCCCACCGCATACGTGATCACAAGCGCTAGTGGGAGAGTAATCACAAGCCAAGGGCCGGTATAGCAGCGCTGCAGCTGGGTGACTGCCAGACGACGCCACATCACAGCAACCACTGTGGCAACAATTGTCACGACTAGGAGGGGGAGGAGATCATTGACTCCTAACGCTTCGTGAGGAAATTCATACAAAGGCGCTGGAACTACCGGCGATGCGACTGTAGTGGCAATGGCGCACACTGCGATGGTGGTACCTATCGTGGCGCGGTCGCGTCGAACGGGGAGGAGTTCAAGGACGAAGAAGATTCCGGTGATGGGAACGTGGTACATGGCTGCAAGTCCTGCGCCAGCTGCGGCGGCGAGGAGCCGAACACGACGATGGCGGTCGGTGTCGTTGCGGGCGGGGGCGATGCGTTCTGCAAGGGCTGCGGCTAGTTGTCGAGGTGCTTGTTCTTTACCCAGTGAGGCTCCTGCGGTGACGATGAGCAGTTGTAGGAGGGCGTCGGCAAGCGTGCGCCACAAGGGTAAGGGCGTATCGGTGGATAGTGCTGCAGTGACGGTGACGATGGGGCCACGTCGGCGTAGTGCCCACCAGCATGTTCCTGCTAGTGCTCCTACTCCTAAGCTGATGAGTGCCATGGTGGTGTGGGTGAGGTGTGCGAGCTGGTGTTCTGCGGTGTGAAGAAGGAGTGTGGTGAGGATTCCGACGAGTCCTGTGGCAACACCGACGATGCTTATGCCGGCGATTTCTTTGATGATGGTGTTCCTACTCACCTTTTTAGAATGACACATGGGCGCGTTGCGACTACGATCAACGCCGGTACACACACGAGATGCCCGGGTGCCATGTGCTCGCTGTACGTGGCTGAGACGGCTGTTTGGCCGAACCGTAGAACCTGATCTGGGTAATACCAGCGATAGGAAGACTTCATACTGTGACTGATCATGTCATCGCCCATGCGTTTAGTTATCGGCATGCGAGTAGGCGAAAGCCTGCTCTTGTCGATCTCACATTGAAAATCTCCCGTGGGGAACGGGTTCTTCTTTTAGGTGCATCGGGGTCGGGTAAATCTACTTTGCTCGCGGCAATTGCGGGTGTTTTGGCTGATGAGGACGGCGAACATAGCGGAGGGCTTCAGGTTTCGGGAACCCCTGGCATGGTGTTACAGGATCCAGATTCGCAGGTAATTTCCTCGCGTGTGGGCGATGATGTCGCCTTTGGGTGCGAGAATATGTGTGTTCCGCGCGATCAGATTTGGCCGCGAGTTACTCAAGCATTGGCGCAGGTAGGTCTAGATTTGCCGTTGGATCATCCCACATCAGAGCTATCTGGCGGCCAAAAGCAACGATTGGCACTTGCTGGTGTCATCGCGATGGGGGCGGATATTGTGCTTCTCGACGAGCCCACTGCCAACCTTGATCCGGATGGTGTGTGGGAGGTGGTGTCCAATATCAGCAGAGCAGTAGAGACAACTGGTGCCACCATGATTGTTGTGGAACACCGCGTGAGCACTTGGCTAGATCATATCGACCGCATTATTGCACTAGGACCTGATGGCAGGGTGCTTGCCGACGGCCCTGCACGCGACGTGATCGCCAAGCATGGCCGTGAACTGAGCGATTTAGGAATCTGGGTACCAGAAAACGACCCCCAATTACCAGCGGCACTGACCCCTACACTCAGCGATACGGCGATACATGCCCGTGAGCTAGCTGTGGGCTGGAATCAACCACTAGGAACTTATAGCTTTGATATTCCCGCTGGTGCCTCCACCGTAATCACCGGTGCTAACGGAAAAGGAAAATCTACCCTCCTACTCACACTGGCCGGATTGCTACCTGCGCACAGTGGGCGAGTAGAAGTTGCCCACAACATCGCACGCGGGCTGCACACCGATCCGCTGCGCTGGAAATCCAAGGAACTTAGTTCGCGTTTTGGTTTCGTCTTTCAAGATCCCGAGCACCAATTTGCAGCTGCGACGGTTCGGGAAGAAATGCGCGTGGGGCTTCATGACCACAATGACCTTGCTCGAGCAGACTTACTACTCGAGCGGTTGCGGCTCGATCATTTAGCTGAAGCCAACCCATTTACCTTGTCGGGTGGGCAAAAACGTCGACTGTCGGTGGCAACCATTTTGGTTAACACCCCAGATGTAGTTTTCCTTGATGAACCAACCTTTGGACAAGATCGCACGACGTTCATCGAGCTAGTTACCTTGCTGCGTGAGCTAACCGATGCCGGTACCACGGTTGTTTCGATCACTCACGACGAGCTCTACCGACATTGCTTGGGTGATAAGGAGATTGCATTATGAACCTTCTACAAGCCACCAACCCCGTCACCCGAGTAGCAGCACTCATGTTGTTGACCACCCCGCTATTACTCAGCGTCGATGTCGTGTCAGCGGCCGTATCCCTTGTCCTAACGATCGTGCTGTCACCACTTGCAGGAGTTGGCGTGGGCACGCTGCTGCGGCGCGGGTTCCCACTTCTCATTGCTACCCCCATCGCCGGAATATCCATGGCGCTTTATGGTCGACCAGAAGGACACGAATACTTCTCGTTCCTCTTTGCCCACGTTACTGACAACTCCCTCCAGCTAGCCGCAGCGATCATGGTGCGCGTGCTGGCAGTAGGGCTTCCAGCGATAGTTCTTCTCGCACACATCGACCCCACCGAACTAGGAGATAGCCTCGCACAAATCCTTCGTCTGCCGCATCGGTTTGTCATCTCGGCTGTCGCAAGCACCCGAATGATCAGCCTTTTTACCAGAGACTGGCAGTCGATGCGACGTGCGCGCCGGGTGCGCGGCATTGATGATTCGAATCGGATTCGTTCAAGTTTTTCCATGGTGTTTGGCCTGTTGGTGCTCGCTGTTCGCCGCGGCTCAAAATTGGCGACAGCTATGGAGGCCCGTGGTTTTGGGCGCAAATCTGAGCGTACGTGGGCGCGGGAATCTACGGTGGGTGCCGCTGATGCGGTGCTGTTGCTGGTGTGCGTGGCGGCCTCGACAAGCGCGATCGTGGCGGCGATCGTGACGGGAAGTTTTAGGTTTCTCGGCGCATGATCGTGCTTATCGACGGCCCCTCTGGTTCCGGGAAAACCACCTTCGCGGGATTTCTTGGCGAGATTTTAGGAATGCGCATCGTGCATTTTGATGACCTGTATCCAGGGTGGCATGGATTGGCTGCTGGAGTTGAGATCGTTACAGCCCTCCTAGAAGGAACGGGAGGGTATCACCGTTGGGATTGGGAGAACAACGTCATGGGACCGTGGGTGGAAGTGCCCGAACGGAACTTAATTATTGAGGGGGTGGGTAGTCTTGCCCCCAGCGTTGTTCGAGCGGCGCGGCAGCATGGCCCAGTATTGACCATGCTGTTTAATGGCCCTGAGCAGATGCGACGGAACAGAGCGCTCGCCAGGGATCCGTTTTATGAGCCATGGTGGGAGATGTGGGCTGAGCAAGAAGCTCGACATTTTGCGACGGTAGAGACGCCAGATGTGACACGGGGGCATCCCTGACGGGGGTACTTTAGGGGGTGATGGCGTCGACACTACACCTTCATTGTGAATGTCATCACGGCCTCTTAAAAATGCAGGTCTAAGGTATTTTCAATGAATTAAAACTGTTATTTGATAGTTTTAGTGACTTGGAGGGGGATAAGTGGCTTGGTCGTGATGTGTGTTACAGGATAGGATCTTGCTCAAGCAACGAAAGTTTCCTTCTAGCCATACGCGCGGACGCTGTTGCGAATGATGTCCACATCCCTTGGGAGGTCTCACATGACGCTAAAGAAGACTCTCGCCGTCGGCATGACCGCGGCACTAGCTCTAGGCCTGACTGCCTGCTCTTCGGATTCCTCATCCGGAAGCACTGGCGGCTCGGATGACAATTATGTTTTGGCAAAGGGATCAGAGCCACAAAACCCTCTGATTCCGGCCAATACGAACGAGGACGGCGGTGGCCGTGTTATCGACATTATCTATGGCGGTCTGGTCTATTACGACACCGAAGGCAAAGCTCACAACGAGCAAGCAGAATCCATCGAACTCGAAGGCGATCGTACCTACAAGATCACCTTGAAAGATGGACTGAAGTTCTCCGACGGTACCCCAATCAAGGCAGAGAACTTTGTTAAGACGTGGAACTATGCCGTCGCTAACGATCAACTCAACGCTTCCTTCTTTGGAGGCATCAAAGGCTTTAAAGAAGGTGTCAAGGAGCTCGAAGGCCTCAAAGTAGTAGACGACAAGACCTTCACCGTTGAGCTTGCTCAGCCGGAATCCGACTTCCCATCCCGCTTGGGTTACTCTGCCTTCTTTGCGCTACCAGATGTAGCTTTTGACGATATGGCAGCATTCGGCGAAAACCCTGTGTCCTCCGGTCCTTACAAGTTAGCGGAGTGGAACCACAACGAGTCCTTGACCATCGTTCCTAACGAGGAATACCAGGGCGATCGCAAAGCGAAAAACGATGGTGTGAAGTTTGTCTTCTATGCATCCCCAGACGCTGCATACTCCGACCTGCTCGCAGGCAATTTGGATGTTCTCGACCAAATTCCAGACTCCGCATTTGCCACCTATAAGGATGAACTAGGCGATCGTGCGGTTAACCAGCCAGCTGCTGTCTTCCAGTCCTTTACCATCCCAGAAAAACTGGAACACTTCTCTGGTGAAGAAGGTGCACTGCGTCGCGCAGCAATCTCTCACGCAATTAACCGTGAAGAAATCACCAAGACGATCTTCCAAGACACCCGCACCCCAGCTAAGGACTTCTCCTCGCCAGTCGTTGACGGCTACAAGGAAGGTCTGAAGGGCTCTGAGGTAGTCAAGTTTGATTCCGCAAAGGCAAAGGAACTGTGGGCTCAAGCTGACAAGATCTCCAAGTTCACCGGAGAGTTCACCATTGCCTATAACTCTGATGGTGGCCACCAGTCGTGGGTTGATGCAGTAGCAAACCAGATCAAGAATAACCTCGGTATCGCAGCAAGCGGTAAGCCATACCCAGACTTCAAGTCGCTTCGCGACGAAGTCACTAACCACACCATTACCGGTGCGTTCCGTACTGGTTGGCAGGGTGATTACCCACTGCTCGGCAACTTCTTGCAGCCTCGTTACGCTACAAACGCAAGCTCCAACGGTGGTCAGTACAGCAACCCTGCATTTGACGCCAAGTTAGAAGAAGCCGCAGGCGCTAAGTCTGTTGAAGAAGGCCTCAAGCTCTACCAAGAAGCAGAAGAAATCCTCTTCAAAGATCTCCCAGCTATCCCACTGTGGTACGCAAACGTCAACGGTGGCTCTTCTGACAAAGTCTCCAACGTGATCTTCAACTGGAAGTCCGTTGCAGCATACGAACAGATCACCAAGGGATAACACCCCCTGCCCGTGAACTCCGTCGTGAGCCCCGCGTCACCACACGCGGGGCTTCGGCGACGGATCTAGATGTTGAAATAAGGAACCACATATGTTGCGTTATATCGGGCGCCGATTGCTCCAAATGATCCCCGTGTTCTTTGGTGCAACCCTTTTGCTCTACGCACTCGTCTTCTTGATGCCTGGCGATCCAGTGGCCGCCCTCGGCGGCGACAGAGGCCTAACCGAAGCAGCCCGCGCTCGCATCTCAGCCGAGTACAACTTGGACAAACCCTTCCTCGTTCAATACCTGCTCTACATCAAGGGTATTTTTCAGCTGGACTTTGGTACTACATTTTCCGGCCGCCCAGTTGCAGAAGCAATGGCTCATGCATTTCCTGTGACTATCAAGTTAGCTGTCATGGCACTGATCTTTGAAGCTGTGTTCGGTGTTATTTTTGGTGTGATCGCCGGTATGCGTCGCGGTGGCATATTTGACTCCACCGTTTTGGTCCTCTCGCTTCTCGTTATTGCAGTGCCTTCCTTCGTGATTGGCTTTGTTTTCCAGTTCTTTGTGGGAGTGAAGTGGGGATTACTCCCCGTGACCGTTGGCTCGAATGTCTCGGTGAAGTCGCTGCTTATGCCGGCTATCGTATTGGGTGCGTTGTCTTTTGCCTATGTTGTTCGTTTGACAAGGCAGTCTGTATCGGAAAACCTAACTGCTGATTACGTGCGTACTGCACGGGCTAAAGGTTTGAAGGGGTCGACCGTGACGATGCGCCATGTGTTGCGTAACTCGTTGATTCCAGTGGCCACATATTTGGGTGCCGATCTGGGATCCTTGATGGCCGGTGCGATCGTGACCGAGGGCATCTTTGGCATTAACGGTGTTGGTGGAACTATGTACCACGCCATTTTGAAGGGCGAACCTACCACGGTGGTGTCATTTACCACCGTTCTCGTGATCGTCTACATCATCGCCAACTTGGTCGTGGACTTAATCTACGCCCTACTTGACCCAAGGATCCGCTATGCATAACAACAACATTCCTCGTCGTGGCCAAGAGCATTTCGTTTCCAGCGTCGACGAAACCGGTCTGGGTGCTGTCGACGCCGTTGCTGATGAGTCGGCACCCACCTCTATGTGGGGCGAAGCATGGACCTACTTACGACGCCGCCCTTTGTTCTGGGTTTCAGCAGCGTTGATCTTCCTCGCTTTGCTCATGGCAATCGTGCCGCAGCTTTTTACCTCCACTGATCCGCAGTTCTGTGAACTGGGCAAGTCGTTGGCAAAACCTGCACCTGGTCACCCCTTTGGTTTCGACCGTCAAGGTTGTGACATTTACTCCCGCATGATTTACGGCGCACGTGCGTCCGTTGCCGTAGGCGTGCTCACCACCATCGCAGTGGTGCTAATCGGCGCCGCGATTGGTTCCGCAGCAGGCTATATCGGTGGTTTCTTGGACACCTTGCTGTCGCGCCTGACAGATATTTTCTTCGCGGTACCTCTCGTGCTCGCCGCCATCGTTGTGATGCAGATGTTTAAAGAGTCTCGCTCCATCATCACTGTTGTCGTCGTGCTCGCTTTGTTCGGTTGGACCAACATTGCCCGCATTACTCGTGGTGCGGTGCTGTCCACTAAGAACGAAGAATTTGTTACAGCTGCTCGCGCTGTTGGTGCCTCGAAATGGCGTATTCTCACCACTCACGTTCTTCCTAACGCCGCAGCGCCCATCATTGTGTATGCAACAGTGGTATTGGGTACTTTCATCGTGGCAGAGGCAACCTTGTCCTTCCTAGGCATTGGCCTCCCACCGAGCATCGTGTCGTGGGGTGGCGACATCGCCAAGGCGCAAGCGTCGCTACGCACGCAGCCCATGGTGCTGTTCTATCCTGCCGTTGCCCTTGGCCTTACCGTCTTGAGTTTCATCATGATGGGCGACGCCGTCCGCGACGCCCTCGATCCAAAGTCTAGGAAGCGATAATCATGTCTGAGAAAAATCAACAGCCGCTTCTAGAGATGCGTGATGTTCGCATCGCTTTTACGTCCACCACCGGAATCGTTGAAGCAGTCCGTGGAATTGATCTAACCATTTACCCAGGACAATCGGTCGCAATCGTTGGTGAATCTGGATCCGGTAAGTCCACTACGGCCATGTCCATCATCGGGTTGCTGCCAGGCACCGGCAAAGTTACCGATGGGCAGATCATTTTCGATGGCCAAGACATCACCGCATACAGCGAAAAACAAATGCAGGAGCTGCGTGGCTCCCACATTGGTTTGGTGCCACAGGACCCGATGAGCAACCTCAACCCTGTGTGGCGCATTGGTACGCAGGTGAAAGAATCCCTCAAAGCCAACAACGTGGCGCCGAGCTCCCAAATGGACGAGCGCGTAACTCAGCTATTGGAGGAGGCGGGGCTTCCCGACGCAGCCCACCGCGCCAAGCAGTACCCACACGAATTTTCTGGTGGCATGCGCCAGCGCGCCTTGATCGGTATCGGCCTCGCCGCACGTCCTAAGCTCTTGATTGCCGACGAGCCGACCTCTGCTCTCGACGTCACCGTGCAAAAGCGGATTTTGGACCACCTAGAAAATCTCGCCCATGAGCTCGGTACCGCGGTGCTTTTCATTACCCACGACCTTGGCCTAGCTGCCGAGCGCGCAGAGCACCTCGTGGTCATGCACCGTGGTCGTATCGTGGAATCAGGCCCGTCGCTTGATATCTTGCGAAACCCTCAGCACCCCTATACCCGTCGATTGGTCAAAGCTGCACCATCACTGGCATCAGCACGCATTCAATCTGCTCAAGAAAAAGGTGTTGAAAGTTCGGAGATCCTGGCAACGGAAAAGAAGACTGATGAGGAAATCATCCGCGTTGAAAACCTCACCAAGATTTTCAACGTTCGCGGCCAACGCGGAGACAAAGCTAAACTCAAAGCAGTTGATGACGTCAGCTTCAGCCTGAAAAAGGGCACCACAATGGCGCTGGTGGGTGAGTCTGGATCCGGAAAATCTACCGTGGCCAACATGGTGCTCAACCTCATCGATCCCACGACGGGCAAGGTATATTACAAAGGCACCGATCTTTCCACACTAGGAAAGAAGGAGCTTTTCGACATGCGCCGCAAGCTCCAAGTAGTGTTCCAGAACCCTTATGGTTCTTTGGATCCGATGTATTCGATTTTCCACTGTATCGAAGAACCCCTCCTAGTGCACAAGGAGGGCAGCCGGAAAGAGCGGGAGAAACGTGTAGCTGAGCTGCTTGATATGGTTGCTATGCCGCGCTCTGCGATGCGTCGCTACCCGAATGAGCTTTCCGGTGGTCAGCGCCAGCGCATCGCCGTCGCGCGAGCACTCGCATTGAACCCTGAGGTGATTGTGCTCGATGAGGCAGTTTCGGCTCTTGACGTTCTTGTTCAGAACCAGATTCTGCAGCTTCTGGCTGATCTCCAACATGAGTTGGATTTGAGCTACTTGTTCATCACCCATGACCTTGCAGTTGTGCGTCAAACAGCGGATCATGTTGTCGTCATGCAAAAAGGTCGCGTAGTAGAGCAGGGCACTACCGACGAGCTGTTCCTCAAGGCACGTGAGGATTATACCCGTGATCTGATCAACTCTGTTCCAGGTCTTGGCGTTGAGCTAGGAACAGGCGAGAACCTCTAATAGCCTCATTAAGCAACACAAAAAGGCGGCATTCTTTCGAGGATGCCGCCTTTGTCGTGTTGTCATTTCCCCACGGGGGAGTGACGTTGACAATGTCCCGCGACTAGGAGGGGTTACTCGGTAACCATTGTGCTAAGTTACTGAGTAACCATCTGGTTATTCTCACAATGTGTATAAGGACGTGCACATGCCGATTCGACATTCTCTCCTCAGCTTGCTGGCAGACAGGCCACGGCCCGCAGGCGAACTTCGTTCGTCGTTTGAGGAGCTCACTAACAACACGTGGCTTGTGAATAAGGGGCAAGTTTTCCAGACGTTACGCCGGCTAGAGCGCGATGGTTTGGTAACTGAAACTGAGAAGGTGATTGCGGAAACGGGGCATGCTACTCAGCTATATGCGATCACGGATTCTGGGCGTGCTGAGCTTGTTCAGTGGTGGACGTCGCCAATCCTTGCCTCTCCTAGTGACCGTGACGAGTTGGTCATCAAGATTGCTATGGCGGAAGCCACGGGTGCGGTTGATGTACGTCAACTCGTGCAGCGTCAGCGCGTGGCGGTGATGGAGCAGCTGCGTGTAGTTATGCGGACGAAGGCTCAGTTGCCGGATGTGCGTACGGCCGATCTCCTCCTAGTGGAGCGTCGCATTTTTAATCTCGAGGCTGAAATTCGCTGGCTTGACCATATTGAAAATCTCACTGCACCTGCCTTTGAAGGAGGCTACTCATGACATCTCTTAAGGCTCGCCCCTCGGCCTTGACTCTTGACCATGTTTCGAAGTTGCATATGGATGGCCCTCGCCAAGTAGCCGCGCTTGACGACGTCTCCTTGTGCGTCGAACCGCATGAATTTGTTGCCATCATGGGACCATCAGGAGCTGGAAAAACAACTGTGCTGAACGTGGCCGGTACGTTAGATACCCCAGATAGTGGCCGTGTTCTTGTTGAGGGCATTGACGCCAGCACCATGTCCCGTGACGAGCGCGCCCGGTTGCGTCGTGAGCATGTGGGCTATGTGTTCCAACATTTCAATTTGGTGCCCACGTTGACGGTTGCCGAAAATATTTCGTTGCCACTCGAACTGGGCGGTATCAAAGCCCGTGAGTGTCGAACCCATGCGCTCGAGGCACTGGAAGAGCTACAGCTTGTCGATCTTGCCGATCGATTTCCTGCGGAAATTTCTGGTGGTCAGCGGCAACGCGTTGCGATTGCTCGTGCGCTCATTGGGAAACGTCGATTATTGCTTGCCGACGAACCCACTGGCGCCCTCGACACCGCAACTGGCGAGCAGGTGATGAAGCTGCTGCGTGCACGTGTCGATTCCGGCGCAGCCCTCCTCCTAGTCACGCACGAACCGCGGTTCGCCGCTTATGCCGATCGCGTGCTCTACATGCGCGATGGCCGCCTCCAGGAGGAACAACGATGATGCCTCTTTACACCAAACTTGTGTGGCGCGATGCCCGATCGCACAAGGTGCGCACCGCAGTTGCGATTTTGCTATTTGCGTTGCCGGTCATTTTTGTCAATGTGCTGGCTTATATCGCAGTTTCCTCCGACGGTGGTTTGTGGCGTGATTCGCAGCCGAGCACTGTTTATGCGACTGTCATAACTTCGGAATGCAAGCCTGGCGACGACCCCACGTGGTGCGCCTCAGCGGCAGACATCGCTCGCACGGACGTCGATCGCCTGCGTGATTCTCTAGGAGGGGAGGAGAGATACTTTACCCCCGTCTGGCATGCGTCGGCAGTTGTGAGCGCTGATTCTGATGCGTCGATCGTGGCGCCTGTCACTACTGCGGAGCCGGAATCTGGGGTGATTGGTGTTCCGGAATCTGGTCAGATTGCGTTAAGTGCGGATTCCTTGAAGATCCTGGGTAAAAAACCTGGCGATACGGTTTCGTTTGCTGTTCGTGGTCAGGCACATGACCCAGTTCGGCTCGTTATCGCGGATGAGCTTGTTAACACAGGATCTGTGGTTCGAAGTGATGCGTTGGCGGGGATGAATGTGCCACCACGTGATCGGATTAAAAGCTCTGAGGTTCCAGCTGGTTTTTCGGTGGGGTGGCAGACGAACAATCCTGCAGTTAGTGACGTTTCCGGTACTCATAGCGGCGGTGTCGCTGTGTATAGCCTAGGTGACGAGGTTGACCAGTTTGGTAGTGAGTCGTTGGTTCGTCGGTATGTGGCTGAGATCGATACGCTTAGCGACGCCCTCGCGGTCGTGACGATAACCCTCTTGGGGTTGGTGCTCATTGCATCGATTTCTGGCACCGTTTTTGCGGTTGCTGCGGCGCGTAACCTTCGATCTACCGGCTTGTTGAGTTGTGTTGGTGCCACTTCAAAGCAGTTAGCTACGGTCATGTTGTGGCAAGGTGGCTTGATCGGTGCTGCTGGCGCGGTGCTTGGTGGGATTCTCGCGGGGGTAGGCACATGGATTTTCAGCGCAGTAAATGGTAATGAATTTATTTGGGCATGGGATGTGTCCTCGCTCGCGATGGTCGTTGCCATCGTATCTGGTGTGGTGTCAGCACTAGTTCCTGCGGTGCGCACAGCACGTACTGACCCGACCCAGGCGTTGCAGCGCAGCATGATCGCTCCACGAGGCGTGTCGCGATGGATGTGGGCAGCGCCGATCGCAATGATCGTTTTGGCAGTCGTGGCTCAGATGAAGGTGGTAGCGGATTATCAGGCGTTGTTCTTCGTGGCTGTAATTATTTTCGGTATCTTGTCCACGCCGATATGCATTTATGCTGTGTCGCGACTAGGAGGGGGGAAGGTCCGTTTCGCGCTTCGCGACGCCCGCCGCAACCTGCATCGCACCGCACCAACAGCGGGCGCTATCGCGGGTGTGGTGTTGATTTCTTCCGCTTTCCTAGAAATAGCTACATACTCTAATTCTTCGGATTCGTCCCGTGAGATTCTGCCTGTGCTCAGTGTGGTTGCTTCGGAATCGGTTGCTTCTGATTCGCGTGCATATGAGTCGGTGGTTTCTCAGGTGCAAACTGATTTTGGGGCGCCGTTGCGATCAGATTCTTATGAGCTGTTGATGCCCCCGAAGCTCGCCGACACCAGCTGGTTGCCGCTGTCTGCTTCGCCGAATGCGGAAGTGCGGGATTTTTGGGATTTGCCGAGTTTCCTTCAAAATCATCGGGTTTTTGGCAACGTGGTTGCCGCTGGATCTGAGGTAGTAGACATGTGGCGCTATGTGCAACCAGATGCTTTTGATAATGATCAGTGGAATGCGATGAAAGATGCGCTGCGTAGTGGCCGTGTTGTCGTGGATGATCAGAATTTGGTGCGCGATGGTCATGTGAACATTGCTGCGGTTTCCCAACATGCCACATTTGATGGTGAGACGCTGCGGCGAACGGCTTGTGAGGGGTGGTTTTCGCCCGTACCGGAAAGTGATATTGCGGAGTCGACGCTGTTGCCGGCTCGCGCCATTGCAGGCGCCGATGAGCCGAGCGGCATTGTCATCCTTCCTCCTAGTGCGGTGAAACGACTAGGAGGGGATCTGGTCTACCAGGGGTCGAATTTGGCCGGTGGCCGTGGGCTTTCCCTATGGGAGCAGATTGCTGGTGTGAGCGTCGATAATGAGAGTAGTCCTGAGGTGACGGTTTCGGTTGCGTCATCTCTGTCATCGACTGTGCATATAGGTGTGGTCATCGCTGCCACGTGGCTGCTTAGTTTGTTCTTGATGATTCTGCTGGTGGTGTTGTCTCTAGGAGAGAGTAGGCGGGATCTCGCGGTGTTGGCTGCGGAGGGTGCTTCGCCTTGGCAGTTGCGTTCGATGTCGGCATTGCAGGCGGTTGTGGTGGCAGCGATTGGTTGTATTGCTGCTGGTGTGACGGCTTCGGTGATTTTGTTGTCGACCGCGTTGTCTGATTTGGGCGACCTTGATTTTTGGTGGCACACCGTTGTGGCATTGGCGTGGGGTCCGGTTGTAGTGCAGGTGGTGGGGATCCTCCTAGTGGCGGCTGTTGTCGGCTGGGTTGCCGGTGCGGTGCCGCCGAAGGATTCCCTAGCAGCTGAGCTTGCTGGCGATTCGGCTAGGAGGACAGGCTAGCGAGGCTGGGCTCTTGGGTGGGGAAGGCGGTGGCGTCGACAAGCGGGGCGGGCTTGTCGACGCTTCCCGATGCTGGGATCCCTGCTGCCGCTGCGATCCAGTCGGCGTGTTCTGCGGTGGGGATGTACCAGCCGACGCGGCCTGATGCGCTGCTCATGCTGAGCACGCCTGTGACGTGATTGCCCTCTAGGAGGGGGCCACCGGAGTCGCCTCGGCGTAGTACGCCTTGGCTGATGTGGTTTTCGATCATGACTGCTTGGCGGTCGGGGCTGGGGACGTCGGTGACGCGGCGTTGCATGGTTGCGGCTGCTGCCATGGGGACGCCGGTGAAGGCGCTTCCGTAGCCTGCTACTCCGAAGCGGTCTCCTGGTTGTACGTGGCGTCCGGAGACTGCTGATGGAGCTTCAGGGGCAGGACGATCGAGGTGGAGTACGGCGAGGTCTGCTTGGGGGTGTGCGACGGCACGTACGGCGGTGAAGTGATTGGCACCGAGTCGGACGTGTCCGAGGCCGCCGTTGAGGCAGTGTCGTGCTGTGAGCACGGTGGTGGGGCTGACGAGCGTGCCGGTGCACTGCATGTTGTCAAAACTGACGTACGCCAGCGAACCTTGATGTGACGGTGTCGGACTAATTACTGCTTGTGATGGCATCACTGCCGTGGTTGATGCTGTGATTGCTGTCAGGGTTACGGCTAGGGTACGAAGTTTCTTCATCTAGAGAATTTCTTTCAGAATTTCGGTTGGTCGGGCAATCCGCGTTCCCTTGCATGTTGCCACAATTGGGCGCTGAATGAGGCGTGGGTGGGTGACCATGGCCTTGATCAGCTCTGATTCGGGGGTGTTTGGGCTAAGGCCGAGTTCTTTGTATTCGGCTTCTTCGGTGCGGATTGCGTCGTGCGCGCTGAGGTGGGCGTCGGCAAGCAGGGTGCGCAGCTCCTCTTCACTAGGAGGGGTGTCGAGGTAGCGGATGATGGTGACCTCGTCGTCGCTGTGTTGTTCTATGAACTCCAAGGCTTTGCGCGAGGTGGAGCAACGGGGGTTGTGATAGACGGTAATCATTCGGCCTCCTTGAGTGTGATGTTTTTTGCCCATGTTAGTGGGTAGCCGATGGATTTCAGCCATGCCATGGGGTCGTCGTTGTGGCGTGTGATTCCGTCGACGGCTAGGAGGGTGGCATCGATGGCTTTCTCGGCGTCTTCTGCGGTGATAAGCCCTGCGGAGGTGGCGGCGGCTAGTTCGTCGGTGTCGTCGACGCGGACGGGTTCTCCTACCACGCTGATGAGGTCGACATAGAGGTCACGAGTGTGCCACGTGTTGCCGTCGTGGCTGATTTCGGCGATGTCGAAGTAGAAGTCTTGGTGTTCATCGATGCCGTCGCGGAAGTGGAAGATATTGGTTCGCAGGTTAATATCGGGAAGAAGCCATGATTCGAGGTATCCGAAGCGGGGATGATTGGCGCCGCGTGCCATATAGAGGCCAAAGTCGGTTTCGGAGTAAGTGTCTACGTCACGATGAAAACCTTTGGGGTCGATGTTGTTCATCGCCGTGATGTTAAAGGTTTCTTCTTTGACTGGATGTAGGTCTGTCATGGGTTATTTCACCTCGAAGAACATGGTCGTAGGAAGGAATGTGCAGGGGCCGTCGCCGGTGCCCACGGTGCCAGCTGCGACGGCGATAACGCGACCGGGGCCGGTATCGGCTACTCCGGAGATGGTGGCTGGGCCGTCTGGGTTTATTCCGTTATTGCCTAGTGACGTTGCACCTCCTCGCAGTGTGGAGAGGTTGAACCAGTGCACTGTCATGGTGTGGGTGTCGGTGGCCGGTGCTGTGCCTAGGGCGGTGAAGACAAAGGCGGATTGTCCAGCTCCCGCTCCTGGTGCTGGGATCGATGTCGGACCCGGTACGGCGATGACGGATCCTACTGAGCTTTGGTTTCCTTTAATGCACCGTGGGGAAATGCTTGGCCAGAATCCTTGAAAGAACCGCGGTGCTTGAGGGGGCAATGCAACTGCTGGGGTGCCGGTGCCTTCGTAGAAAGCTACGGCGGCTAGGAGAGGGGTTTGTAAAGGTGGTGGGAGAGTGTCGGCAAACTTTCGGACTGCGTTGAGGATGTCCGGTTTGGGGCGTCCGAGCTCATCGAGAGGCGACAGTGATGAAAGGTCGCTTGTCGACGTCATCAGCTGGCTCGATTGCGCATTCGCCATAGGGGCGGTTGCTGCGCTAAGAGGGAGTAGTGCTGCGAGCGTAACAGCGATGGCGGTCGTTGCGGGTCGTCCCACGAAAATCCCTTCTTTGGTGCGATGTGAGGGAACCTAATCCTTAGACCACATGCGCAACATCAGTCACATTAATGTACTTCATTCACAGTAGAGGCTTGGGGTTGTGGCTTTCAAGTGTTTGTGCGTTTGGAGTGCATCTCTATGGGGGATATCGGCCACAACCGCGGTAGCGTTACCAATTCTTAATAAATGCATTTCTCTAGGAGGAGAGGTGCGAAATGGACTCTGGTGGAGTAATGTATCAACGCTGTACTAAGCGCTCATTTCGACGTGCCTCCCCACGATGGCGGTTGCCAAGCGTTCGTCGAAAAGCAGCCACTGAGGCATGAGAGTGCATATTTAATTTTTCAGGAGATTTCTTTGACACGTCCAGAGTTTCGTAACGTCGCTATCGTCGCGCACGTTGACCATGGAAAGACCACGCTAGTCGACGCTATGCTGCGCCAGTCCGGAGCCTTCGATGAGCATGCTGAGCTTGTTGACCGCGTGATGGACTCTGGTGACCTTGAAAAAGAAAAGGGCATCACCATCCTCGCAAAGAACACCGCTGTGCGTCGCCGCGGTGCCGGCAAAGATGGCAATGACGTTGTTATTAACGTTATTGACACCCCAGGCCACGCTGATTTCGGTGGCGAGGTAGAACGCGCGCTGTCCATGGTGGACGGCGTTGTTTTGCTTGTTGACGCCTCCGAAGGCCCACTGCCACAGACCCGCTTCGTGCTGGGCAAGGCTTTGGCCGCGAAGATGCCAGTCGTAATTTTGGTGAACAAGACCGACCGTCCAGATGCTCGTATCGACGAGGTTGTCGAAGAGTCTCAGGATCTCCTCCTAGAGCTGGCATCGGCACTCGATGATCCAGAGGCTGCCGAAGCTGCAGAGCAGCTGCTCGACCTGCCAGTTCTTTACGCTTCTGGCCGTGAGGGCAAGGCAAGCACCGTTAACCCTGGCAACGGAAACGTTCCAGACGCTGAGGATCTGCAGGCATTGTTCGACGTGATCTACGAGGTCATGCCAGAGCCAACCGTGAACGTCGATGGCCCACTGCAGGCACACGTGACCAACTTGGACTCCTCTTCCTTTTTGGGTCGTATTGGCCTGATCCGTGTGCACTCCGGTTCTTTGAAGAAGGGCCAGCAGGTTGCATGGATCCACTATGACGAAGAGGGCAACCAGCACACCAAGACCGCTAAGATCGCAGAATTGCTGCGCACCGTTGGTGTGACCCGTGTTCCTGCAGACGAGGTTGTTGCAGGCGATATTGCTGCTATCTCCGGTATCGACTCCATCATGATCGGTGACACCCTCGCTGATCTTGAGTACCCAGTCGCTCTGCCTCGTATCACCGTCGACGAGCCAGCGATCTCCATGACCATTGGTGTGAACACCTCGCCACTTGCTGGCCGTGGTGGCGGCGACAAGCTCACCGCACGTGTGGTCAAGGCACGTCTTGAGCAGGAACTCATCGGTAATGTTTCTCTGCGTGTTTTGCCTACCGAGCGTCCAGACGCTTGGGAGGTTCAGGGCCGTGGCGAAATGGCTCTGTCCGTCCTCGTTGAGACCATGCGTCGTGAAGGTTTCGAGCTGACCGTGGGCAAGCCACAGGTTGTTACCCAGACTGTCGATGGCAAGCTTTTCGAGCCATACGAGCACATGGTGATCGACATTCCTTCCGAGTACCAAGGCAACGTCACTCAGCTCATGGCTGCTAGGAAGGGACAGATGTTGTCCATGGACAACATCTCCGATGAGTGGGTCCGTATGGAGTACAAGGTTCCAGCTCGTGGCCTGATCTCTTTCCGCACCATGTTCATGACCGAAACCCGTGGTACCGGTATTGCAAACTCCTACTCCGAGGGCCTTGACGAGTGGGCTGGCGAAATCAAGGGCCGCGCTACCGGTTCGCTCGTGGCAGACCGCTCCGGTCAGATCACTGCCTACGCACTTCAGCAGCTTGCCGACCGCGGTAACTTCTTCGTCGAGCCAGGCACCGAAGCCTACGAAGGCATGGTTGTTGGTGCCAACAACCGTGACGAAGACATGGATGTTAACATCACTCGTGAAAAGAAGCTGACCAACATGCGTTCCGCAACCGCAGACGCAACCGTTACCTTGGCAAAAGCTCGTAGCCTCTCCTTGGATGAAGCGATGGAGTTCTGTGGCCAAGACGAGTGCGTTGAGGTCACCCCAGACGTACTGCGCGTACGCAAGGTCATCCTAAATGCAACCGAGCGTGGCCGCGCGCGTGCACGCGAAAAGGCTCGTAACAAGTAAGATAGGTTCCATGTCAAATAAGCACCGTATCCTCGTTCCACTACTGGCTACGGTGCTTGTGTCATGTTCAGCCAATCCTGGTCCTGCGCCCGTGGAGAAGGAACAACCTACTTCCACGACCACCACGCCTGCGAAAAAGGCGAAAAAGACCTCGGAGATCGCGGTGGGCATCGACCCCATCAACGGCGGCCTCAATCCACACATGCTTGCCGACGACTCCACCTTCGTCAGATCCCTTGCATCCTTAGTACTGCCGAGTTCTTATGTAGACGGTGAGCTCAATAGCGATTTGTTAGAAAGTGTGGACGACGTTCCCCCTCCTAGTGGATCGAAGGCTGTACAAACAATCCGCTACAAGATCCGCCCAGAGGCCCAATGGTCGGATGCCACGCCAATCACGGTGTCAGACTTTGAATACCTGTGGCATGCGATCGTCGAAACGCCCGGCGCGCTAGGTGCGCCGTACTATCGTGCGATTGAGCAAATCCGTTCAGCTGATGGCGGCCGTACCGTCGAAGTCGATTTGGCTCAGCCATTGCACGATTGGCGCGTACTTTTTAATAATCTGTTGCCCAGCCACGTGCTTCGCGGTGGGGACTCTGATTTTTCCACCGTGCTTGCCGACGGCATCCCTGCTTCCGCTGGTCGCTACTCTTTTGCAGGCGTTGATCGTCAGAGGGGGATTGTCACCTTGAATCGCAATGATCGGTTCTGGGGAGAAAAACCGGCTACCGTGGAAAATATTAAGTTCCGCGAGGTTACTGATATTGCCCAAGGTCGCGAGCTTTTACGTACTGGTCAGATCAAGTTCCTTGATATCACTCCTACTGAGGTGGCAAGGGAAGCATTTGAGCTCATGCCGAACACACAGGTTCGCACGACCACCACTTCGCTTAATCTTCAGCTAATTGCTAATACCCATTTGACTCTTGAGCAGCGTGCTGACCTTCAATCGCTTATCGACGTCCACACCGTTGCTCGCATTGCCATGGGGCGAAGCGCTGATCTCGGGGTTGGTGACCAGCCGTATGAGCCACACGCGGATCACTTGATGTCTCTAGGAAGGCCGGTGCGAATCGGAGTAGATCCCAGTGACCCAGAAGCCCAGATGGCTGCGCGAGTGCTCTCGGATGTTCTGGCTCGAAAATCGGTCAAAACCCAGCTGGTAGAAACCGACACCACCGACCTCATTGGTTCAAAATTAGCCGCCTCAGCTGTCGATGCGATCATCGCATGGAGTGCGGCAAACACCATGGAAAAACTACAGTGTGCTCCAACTCCGACCAACGTCAACATCGCATTGTGGTGCGACCCAGATACTGACCAACACATTAGCGACGTGCTCAGCGGTGCTATGACGCGTGAAGACTTCAATTCCTACGCCGCTGGCGTAGACCACCAGCAGCACCTTACTACCGTCATCGCACCCGACACCCGCCTCCTAGTCCTCGGCACACAACCCGAAGGAAAAGGAACGAAATTTACCAACTGGCCCATGGGGCTTACCTCCATCGGTCAATGGATCATCAACGAGGAATAATGCGAGATCTCATCGGAATTAAAGCAGTAGCAGTACACGCACACCCTGACGACGAAGCCATCTGGACCGGCGGCCTCCTCGCCAACCTAGCTGCCCGAGGCGCCGATGTCACCGTAGTCACGTGCACCCTCGGCGAAGAAGGCGAAGTCATTGGTGAACCCTACCAAGGGCTCACCAACAAAAACGCGGATCAGCTTGGCGGATTCCGTATCCACGAGCTGTACAAGTCCCTCTCCCTCCTAGGCGTGCGCGGCGAGTTTCTAGGAGGGGCGGGGTGCTGGCGGGACTCCGGCATGATCGGTGACCTCGCCAATGAACACCCGCGTGCTTTTATCAGCTCCGGCGACAAATCGATCGAGCAGCTCACCGAAATCTTCGAGCGCCTCCAACCTGACCTCGTGATCACCTATGGCCCAGACGGCGGCTACGGACACCCCGACCACATTCGTGCGCACAACATCACCCACGCCGTGGCCGAAAACATGGACATTCCACGAATCTTGTGGGCAGTGACTCCGCGCACGGAACTCGAGCAGGGGATGGCGGCAATCACCACCCTTCCTAGTGGCTGGCGCCGTGCACTTCCAGGCGAAGTCGCCTGCGTCGACCACGTTGACCTCACCATCACACTCGACGACCACGCCTTTGCCGCCAAAGCCGCAGCCATGCGCGCTCACGCCACCCAACTTTGGCTTGCCGACGCCACCACCTCCGACGTCAACCCCCATGCCGCCATCGCAGGGGTCGCCGACTCCAAAGCCGCACCCCTCGTCTTTGCTCTCAGCAACCTTATTGCCCAACCCCTCCTAGACATCGAATGCTATCAACTAGGAGGAGGAATGCCCCTGACCTCCAATGACCCCACCGAGGGTATCCGCTAACACACAGTTTTCTCTAGGAGGTAGGAATGGCCGATCAATCGTATGTTTATCAAGGATTCAGTAGGACAGAGGCTGCGTGGGGAATCTTCTGGATCACGCTTGGGGCTTTGACCTCCCTTCTCCTAGAGGTGGTGTACCTTGATACGCGTATCGACGGTTTTCCAGTGCCCTACACCATTGTGGTGGCATTTCTATTCAATAGAGTTTTGACTAAAACATCACTGCTGTGGTCGCGTACCCCCGCGATTGCCCTGATCCCAATTTTTGCTTGGATCGCGGGTTTTGTGGTTTTGACCATGACTCCTGGGATTACTGGGGATCAGATTGTGGGGCGGAATTTGCGCGCAATCCTCCTCCTAGGCGCTGGCGTTGCTGGGGGCAGTTGGCCTCTTTTGTCTAGGAGGTGACATAATGAATCGCATTACTCAATCACTCGAATTGGAGAATATCTAACCGATGACGTACACAATCGCACAGCCCTGCGTTGATGTCATGGACCGAGCTTGCGTTGAAGAATGCCCCGTGGATTGTATTTACGAGGGTAAGCGCTCACTCTATATCCACCCCGATGAGTGTGTGGACTGTGGCGCCTGTGAGCCTGCATGCCCTGTCGAGGCTATCTTCTATGAAGACGATGTCCCTGATGAATGGATCGATTACAACGATGCGAACGCCGCGTTTTTCGACTCTCTTGGTTCCCCTGGTGGTGCGGCGAAGCTTGGGCCGCAGGATTTCGACGCTGCTTTGGTGGCGTCGCTTCCACCGCAGGTTTAACCACTTCTCCTAGCTAGTTGTAAGGATCGATGATGACGCGCGTACCTCTTGGTGCTACTTTGCCTGATTTCCCGTGGGACTCGCTTGCCGACGCCAAAAAGACGGCAAGTTCCCACCCCGATGGGTTGATTAACCTCTCAGTCGGCAGCCCTGTCGACGAGGTGGCCCCTGGGATTCGGCTTGCGCTGGCAGAGGCTGCGGCCGCGCCAGGTTATCCGCAGACTATTGGCACCCCTGAGCTGCGCGCTGCTATTGTTGATTCTCTCCAGCGCCGCTATCACGCAACTTCTCTAGGAGGGGTGTTGCCGGTAGTTGGTACTAAAGAAGCGATTGCTTTGCTTCCCACCCTCCTAGGGATTCGTGGTACTGTCGTCATCCCTGAGGTGGCGTACCCGACTTATGAGGTGGGTGCTTTGATGGCGGGTGCGACACCGTTGCGTTGCGACGCCCCCCATGAACTTTCCAACGATGACATCGATTTGGTTTTTATCAATTCCCCGTCGAACCCAACGGGCCGTGTGGCTTCTGTTGAGGAGCTGCGTTCCATTGTCGCTTGGGCTCAGGCTAACGACGTGATCGTCGCCTTCGACGAGTGTTATCTCGGTTTGACTTGGGATGGGGAAGCGGTGTCGATTTTGGACCCGCGTGTCAACGACGGCAACCTGTCCAACCTCCTAGCGATTCATTCGTTGTCCAAGTCGTCGAATTTGGCGTCGTATCGCGCCGGTTTTTTGGCCGGCGATGAGACGCTCATTGCCGAGCTCACCGAAATCCGCAAGCACTCAGGTTTAATGGTCCCAGGCCCCATCCAGGCCGCCATGGTGGAAGCCTTGCGGGACGACGACCAGGAAGCACTCCAAAAGCTTCGCTACGCCCGTCGCCGTGCGCACCTCATGCGTGCGCTTATCGACGCCGGCTTTACCGTCGAACACTCCGAAGCCGGTCTGTACCTGTGGGCCACCCGCGGCGAAAACTGCCGTGCCACCGTCGACTGGTTTGCCTCTCATGGCATCTTGGTCGCCCCCGGCGACTTCTACGGCCCCAGCGCCCACAACTTCGTGCGCGTCGCCCTGACCACCACCGATGACAATGCCGAAAAAGTGGCGGCCCGCCTCCAAGAGGGGAATTAGTTACCAGAAGGTCGTCCTCCATGATATCGTCCCCGAAGGCGAGTACGTGGCGGCGTCGGCAGGCGAAAGTCTCTTTAGCGCAGGAACCCCGCTTGCCCCTGGCACCCTCCTAGAGAAACCCATCCCCGCATGGTTCTGGCCAGGAGTTCCGGAAGAACCGCCAATCCCGTTCGACTACACGGTGATTGCGCGCACCCCTGACCTCCTAGTGGTGGATAAGCCGTGTTTTCTGCCGGCAACGTCGAATGGGGCGAATCGTGGCAGAGACGGTGTGAACGCGCGCCCGAATTCGCGAAAGCAACCCGCACATCGTGCCGCTACATCGTCTCGACCGCCTCACTACCGGCATTCTTTTATGCTCAACTAATCCCGAAATACGGGCGACTTACCAGCAGCTTTTCCAACATAGGGCGATCACCAAACGCTATATTACTCATGTCGTGGGCCCGATTCCGTTCGGTCCATAGTGGGCCGAAATCGCACTAGGAATGCGCAAAATGGGGCCGCAGGTCGTCGTCGATCCCACAGGCACTCCTACTCGCACGATGGTGCGTCGACTAGGAGAGGGGGTTGTTGAGCTCCAGCCAGCCACAGGCCATACTCACCAGCTTCGCGTCCTCCTAGTGTGGGTAGGTTGTCCGATCATGGGCGACGACACATATCCCGTCGATCAGCGGCGCAGTATTTACGATTTTCCGAGAAATTAGAGTTGTACGCCACGTTTTGGAGTTCGTTGATCCCGTGTCCAGTGTGACTAGGAGATTCGCTAGAGGCTAAAATCAAAAAGTTCGCTGTCTCTAGGAGGAAAGACATGACCAACCGAGCAACTGATTCAGTGCTGGGCAATCTTCGTCAGTTCATTATGTTTGGACTGGTTGGTGGCTCGGGCACGATCGTGAACCTCCTAGTCGCGGTGTTGTCGAAGAAGGTTGCGTGGTGGACTGTTGGCATTAGCGAGCATGAGCCGTTTTTTAATCTTTTTGGTACGGCGTTTCATATCCGCTGGTATCACGTTTTTATGACGATTGCTTTTGTGGTCGCCAACACGTGGAATTATCAGCTCAATCGCATGTGGACGTTTAAACAAGCTGCAACGTTGTCGTGGTGGCGAGGGTTTTTTCTGTTTTTTATTACTGGTCTTGGCGCGTTTGTCGTTAGTCAGATTACGCTCACGTTGCTCATGAATGTTGAATCGCCTCTGTCTCTTCCTACAGAAATTTTCGACGATTCTTCTGGGCTGCGCACCAAATTCTACTGGGCGAACGCGATTTCAATTCTGGTTGCGATGCCGGTCAATTTTGTGATCAACAAGCTGTGGACCTTCCGTAACCCCAAGGTCCAAGTAGTCGCTGCCGCCGATCCTCACTAGGAGGAGTTAGACGGTCACTCCGAAGTGATCGCATGCCCACACTCGCGCAGAATAGGCCGCGAAGGGCACTCTGGTGCGTCTAGGAGGAAGGCTGGGGTCTGCTGGCTGAAATCCTGCGCATCCGCTATGCGACATGCGTCGAAAGTAGCCGTTTTTGTGCCGTTCTGGGTCGTCATCGTTGCGGCGATTATGCGTAGCGCAGGCGGCAACCAAATTGTTCACGTTGGTTTCGCCGCCACGCTCCCAGGCTGTGCAGTGGTGAATGTGACTGTTATTGGCTAGCCGATGACAATCCGGATGACTGCAGGTGAGCTGGTCCGCTGTGATCATGAGCCGCTGTTTATCGTTGGCGTAACGCTTTGTGCGATACAGGTCGACCGGCTCAGGGACGCCCTCATCATTAAGCGCATACAGCATGGCATAGCCGTATTCCTCTAGGAGGTGTTCGGCAAGTTTGTACGCGGGTATCAAGCTGCCGTCTGTGGTTGCGAGCATCCCGTTACCGCGGTGCGTGTAGCCGTCGGCGGGTAGGAGGATGAGCCCTTCGCGACGTTTCCTCCCTCCTAGTGCGGGGCTGCCCAGGATGAACATGGCAAAGATTTCCGCCATGGCTTGTGTGTAGGAGAGGGAGGGGGTTTCCTTGGTGAGCCAGCGGGCGCCGGCGTGGAGTTTTTCGGCGACGGCGCTGGCGGTGGCGTCGTCAAGCGATGCGTGTATGTGGCGTTGCCCTGCTGCGTCGGTGGATTTTGAGATGCGGACGGCGGGTTTGCGCGGGGTGGCTCCGCATGCGTCGTTGAGGGCGACGACGCGAGTGTTGGCGTGTGCTTTTGCCTCGGCAGGCGTCATGCCGCGGGCTTCGCGATAAAGCCTGAGGCGGAGATCATCCTTGGTCATGCTGGCTTTCTTGTTGAGCCTACCGAGAGCGGGATTGATGGCTTTGAGAACCTCAATCCCAAGTCCTAGCTCCTTAGCCACCGAAATGCATTCGTCTCGATTAGGAGAGGGGCGGGGATCAAACAACTCCTTGGCGAGCTTCATCACCGAGCCCACCCACGCCCGATCGAGCGCATAGTCGCGTGTCAGGTCGTCTTGTGTTTTGCCTTGAAGGATCAGTTGATGGAAGAACTGGAGGATGGCGATTCCGTTTCCGGAGAGAAACTGGAGTACTGCGTGCGTGTTCATATTTCGCACGGTAATGACGATGGCCCACCTCCTAGTGGTGGAGACGGGCCTGGGCGTCGATTTCTGTGGATAACTCCTAGAGGCGTTCTCTAGGAGGGGGAGTTCTGTGGATAACTCGCCTCTCCTGGCAGGAGGGCCTTGTCAAAGGGCCGTTTTACTGCTATAAGGCTGATCGCGAAGAGGATGGCGACCATGGCGATGGCGGAGAGTAGTTCGATGCGTGCGCCGGCGTCGCTAAGCATGAGGATGGCGAGTCCGAAGAGGATGGTGAGTGTGACGATGGTGAGTCCTGGGAAGGCCCACATGCGTACGGCTAGGTTGCCTTGGAGTGCTTCGAGGCGTCGTCGGAGTTTGAGTTGGGAGACGGCGATGAAGGTCCAGACGGTGAGGAGGGAGGCGCCGGCGGCGTTGAGTAGGAAGGTGAGGAGCCAGCCGGTGTCGACGTAGTTGAGGATCACCATGATGACGCTCAGTACGACGGAGAGCACGATGGCAGGCAGTGGGACTCCGCGGTTGTCGACGCGTGCGAAGATGTTTGGTGCTTGTCGACGTTCCGCGAGGGACATCATCATGCGTGAGCTGGCGTAGATCTGGGCGTTGAATGCGGAGAGCAGTGCGAGCACAATGACGACTTCGATGACGCCTACTACTCCTGGGATGCTTGCCATGGCAAGCACTTGGGAGAAGGGGCTTTCGGCTGCGCTTTTCGCCTTTCCTAGAGACGAGTAAGGCAAGAGCAATACGATGATGGCTACTGAGCCGAGGTAGAAGATGCTGATACGCGTGATGGTGGTGCGCACGGCGTTGACGAGCGATTTTTGTGGATCTTCGGATTCTGCCGAGGCGATGGCGACGACTTCGATGCCGCCGAAGCCGAAGGCGACGGCTAGGAGGGCGGCTGCGATTCCTCCTAGTCCGGTGGGCGCGAATCCTTCGGCGCGAACATTGCTGAGCCCAACGAAGTCGTGATTTGGTAGGAGGCCGAGCACTAGGAGGGAGCCGATGATCAAGAAGATGACGAGCACTGCCACTTTGATGAAGGAGAACCAGAATTCGAATTCGCCGAAGGCGCGGACGCGCATGAGGTTGACGAGTCCGAAGAATGCGACGAAGACGAGCGCTGGTATCCATGGTGAGACGTCGAGCCATGAGGCGACGAATCCGGAGGCTCCGGTGATTTCTGCGCCGAGGACTGCGACGGTGGCGAGCCAGTAGACCCAGCCTTGGATGAATCCGGCCCAGTGGCCGATGCCTGCGTTGGCGTATTCGGAGAAGGAGCCGGAGGCGGGGACGACGGAGCCCATTTCGCCGAGCATGCGCATGATCATGACGGCGATGAATCCGGCGATGATGTAGGCGATGAGTACGGCGGGTCCTGCTGCTTTGATTCCTACGCCGGTGCCGAGGAAGAGGCCGGCGCCGATGGTGGAGCCGAGTCCCATCATGGTCAGATGGCGGACTTTGAGCCCTTTTGTGAGGGTTGGGGCGGTATGTTCGGTCATGTGTTTTTCTGCGGTAAAAAAGGGAGCCGCTCTCTAGGAGGCGCTCCCTTGGTGGTGTGCGGTTAGTTTGCGTGGAGCGCGTCGTTGAGTTCGACTGCTTGGGATTTCCACGCGGTTGCTTCGATGGCACCGCTGATGGAGTTGCGTCGGAAGAGGATGTTGTTGGCTCCGGCGAGTTCGAGGGCTTTGGTGGTGTCGCCGTCGTTGAGGCCGGTGGCTTCTGCTACGGCGCCGCGGACGATGATTTTGGAGCCTGCGGTGACGTAGAGGCCGGCTTCGATGACGCAGTCGTCGCCGAGTGGGATGCCACATCCGGAGTTTGCGCCTAGGAGGCAGCGCTTTCCTAGTGAGATGACTTGTTTTCCGCCGCCGGAGAGTGTGCCCATGATGGAGGCTCCGCCGCCTACGTCGGATCCGTCGTCGACGACGACGCCTGCGGAGATTCGGCCTTCGACCATGGAGTTGCCGAGGGTGCCTGCGTTGAAGTTGACGAATCCTTCGTGCATGACGGTGGTGCCTTCGGCGAGGTGTGCGCCGAGGCGGACGCGGTCTGCGTCGCCGATGCGCACGCCGCTGGGGAGGACGTAGTCGACCATGCGTGGGAATTTGTCAACGAGGTAGACGGTGACAGGGCCGCGTGCTTGGAGTTTGGCGCGGGTGATGTCGAAGTTTTTTACTTCGCAGGGGCCGTGGTTGGTCCATACGACGTTGGTGAGCAGTCCGAAGATTCCGTCGAGGTTTTGGCCGTGTGGCTTGACTAGGCGGTGCGAGAGAAGGTGAAGACGCAGGTAGGCGTCGTAGGCATCGATGGGGGCTGCATCGAGGTCAGCGATCGTTGTGGTGATCGCTTGTCGACGCACCCCACGATCTGCGTCTTCGCTGACTAGGAGGCGGAGGTACTCAGGGATGTCGTCACCGTCTAATACTGTGGTGCCGGTGGTGTCGACGGTGGTGAGCTCTGGCGCTGGGAACCAGGCGTCGAGCACGGTGCCGTCGGCGGTGATGGTGGCAAGTCCTGTTGCTAGTGCTGAAGTCATGGGTGGAAGTCTACTTACTCTTTTTCTTGGTGAAGAATGACACGACTATGAGTAGGAGGAATACGGCCGTAACGGAGGTGATCTGGCTGCGGGAGGCGTCGTCAGTTAGCATGAGGACGGTCAGTCCGAGGAATCCTGCGATGGTGACCCAGCCGAGCCATGGGAAGCCCCACATACGCACGGTGGTGATTTCTCCGTTGCGGACGAGTTCTGGGTGCAGTTTGAGGTATGCAAAGGCGATGATGACCCAGATGACGATCAGGCATCCGCCTACAGCGTTGAGGAGGAAGTTTAGTAGTCCGGCGGGGTTCCAGTACTGCAGTCCTACTGATACGAATGCGAAGAACATGCTGAGGAGTACGGCTGGCATGGGAACGCCGGAGGGGTTGGTGGCTGCGAAGATCTTGGGGGCGTCGCCACGTTCTGCGAAGGAGTGGACGATGCGTGAGGTGGCGTAGATCTGGGCGTTGAATGCGGAGAGCAGCGCGAGGACGATCACGGCTTCCATGAATCCGACCACACCAGGAATGTTGGCCATTCCGAGAATGATGGTGAAGGGGGATTCTGCTGCGCTCTTGGCGCCTCCGATGCTGGAGAACGGGATGAGGAAGCAGATCACAAGGACAGAGCCCAGGTAGAAAAAGGAGATACGCCAGATCACGGAGCGCACCGCTGTGGCGATGGCAGTCTTGGGATCTTCGGATTCCGCTGCGGCGATGGTGACGATCTCGATACCACCGAAAGCGAAGGCGACGGCTAGGAGGCCGGTGGCTACACCTGAGATGCCATTAGGCATAAATCCGTCGCCGAGGAAGTTTTGGGTTCCTACGAAGTCATGGTTGGGTAGTAGCCCGAAGATGAGCATTACGCCGATGACGAGGAAGAAAATAATGACGGCAACCTTGATAAAAGCAAACCAGAATTCGAATTCGCCAAAGCCGCTGACACGTGCGAGGTTGACGACTGCGAAGAAGATAACGCAGATGAGAGCTGGGATCCATGGTGCGATGCCGAACCATTGACCCATGATGGCTGCGGCGCCGGTCATTTCGGCACCGAGGACCATCGTGAGCATGAACCAGTAAAGCCAGCCGAGGCTGAAGCCGGCCCAGTGGCCTAATGCCTGCTCGGCGTAGACGGAGAAGGATCCGGAGGCTGGGCGGGCTGCCGCGAGCTCTCCGAGCATTTGCATCACGAATACGACGAAGATACCTGCGAGGACGTAGGCGATGAGAACGGCGGGTCCTGCGGCTGCAATTCCAACGCCGGTTCCGAGGAAGAGGCCGGCTCCGATGGCGGAGCCGAGTCCCATCATTGTTAGGTGCCGAGTTTTTAGGCCTGTGCCGAGCTCGGTCTCAGTGGTTGCTTGTGTCATAGATCTGAGAATAAACTCCCAAAGCCCATTGCATATAATCTACGGCAAGTTAATTTTATGCGGGGGTGTCTATGCGGGGCGAACGACGGGTTCCGGACGGCCACTTTCGGCATGAATTTGCCAGTCTGATTGACCGTCAAGAATCGCAGCGGCGGCGGTGACGTCGCGGTCTGCAAAGTACACCATCGTCTCCTTGTCGATCACCACATTGTTGCCCACTCGGACGTTGTCGCCAAGGTTGATTCCCATGACAGCAGAACCCAATCCGAACACGCAATTAGCGCCAACGCGTAGCTGAGCATGGGGCTTATTAGGAACAATCGAGGCCGAAATGCCGAGATCGACGTTGTCACCTACCACTGTTCCGGAATACAAACGGCCTTCAATTCGACAAGCGCCAAGGGTTCCGGCATTGAAAGAAACATATCCTTCTCGCAAAACCTTGGTGCCTTCTGCAAGATAGGCGCCCAAGCGAACGCGTTCCGCTTCGGTGATTTCTACCCCTGTGGGAACCACATAATCGACCATGCGGGGTAAACGATCAATGCCATAGACGTGAATAAGGCCACGGTTGCGCAGTGACATTCTGATGTTTTCAAAATTTTCCGGCAAACAAGGACCCTTGTTCGTCCACACCACTCGAGAAAGAATGCTCATCGCATTATCCATATTGATCTCGAGAGGTCGCACCAAACGATGCGACAACAGATGCAGACGCAGGAACACATCGTGGGCGTCGATAGGCGGGGTATCTAGATCGCCAATGTGGGTTCGCACGGCAACTTGCTCCACCAAACGGTCTTCGTCGAGACGCACAAGGCTCAAAAGCTTAGGTGGCAGATCCTGAGCTCCAAGCCTTTCCGTGTAGGAGGAGAAACCGCTGGCAGGGACTAATTCTGGGGTTGGGTACCAGGTATCAAGGACTTCGCCGTTCATGGCGATGTTGGCGATACCGATGGCAGTGGCACCGAATTGACTCATAATTAAATACCTTAACGGAGCAGGCATGATGTGAAGAAGTTAACGCTTCCCCTCCTAGAGGCGCGGTATTGTCGATGCCATGCTCGATTTGACTACGAATCCCATTGACCTCACCCGCGCACTTGTTGATATAGAAAGTCCTTCCCATTACGAAAAGAACATAGCCGACGCCATCGAGCAGGCTCTTCATGCCATCGACAATGTTGAAGTGCTACGCCACGGCAATACTCTTGTTGCTCGTACCCACCGAGGACTAGGAGAAAGAGTAATCCTCGCCGGCCACATCGACACCGTCCCAATAGCCGACAACGTTCCTAGCCACATGGAAGGCGACGTAATGTTCGGCTGCGGCACCGTCGATATGAAATCGGGCATGGCTGTCTATCTTCATGCCTTCGCCACCTTGGCTAACCACCCGGCACTGGCGAAGGACTTGACCGTCGTCTGTTATGAGGGCGAGGAAGTCGCTAGTGAATACAACGGGCTAGGGCATGTGCAGGCAGCTCACCCCGACTGGTTGAGTGGCGATCTCGCCCTCCTAGGCGAGCCCTCTGGTGCTGTGATCGAAGCTGGATGCCAGGGAACGATTCGTTTGCGCGTTACCGGACATGGCGTTCGCGCACACTCGGCACGGTCGTGGCTAGGAGACAACGCCATGCACAAATTAGCGCCAGTTATTACGAATATCACACAATACGACGCCCAAGAAGTGCTTGTCGACGGCTGCCTCTACCACGAGGGCCTCAACATCGTGCATTGCGAATCTGGGGTTGCCACGAACACTATTCCCGATGAGGCTTGGATGTTTGTTAACTTCCGTTTCGCACCTAATAGGAGTGTTGACGAAGCCCTAGCCCACATGCTGGAAGTGTTGGATCTACCTGAGGGGGTGACCTATGACATCGATGATGCTGTTCCAGGGGCTCGTCCGGGCTTGGATCGTCCGGCAGCTGCCGCCCTCCTAGAGGCGACAGGCGGAAAATTCCGCGCAAAGTACGGTTGGACGGATGTGTCGAGGTTTTCTGAGACTGGTGTTCCAGCGGTGAACTTTGGTCCTGGGGATCCGGCATATTGCCATAAAAAAGATGAACAGTGCCCAGTCAGCATGATTACCGAAGTCTCTCGCACGCTGGTGCACTATCTCACGAGTACGAGTTCCCAGATGATAGGAGTCTGATCGCTTTATGACTAATCAACCGCAACGCAATGAACGTCATCTGTGTGGCCCAGTGTTAGTGCGAGGCAAAAAGAATCAATCGCCAAGTACCTACGATCAACGCCTCCTAGAGCTTCCTGCTGATCATGATTGGTTGCACGCCGATCCGTGGCGGGTACTGCGAATCCAAAGTGAATTCGTCGCAGGTTTCGATGCCTTATCGCAACTATCTCCGGCTGTTACCGTGTTCGGCTCGGCCCGCGTTGCATCCGATCACCCGTACTACGAACAAGGCGTTTGTCTAGGAGAGGGGTTGGTGCGTGCTGGCTACGCTGTGATCACCGGTGGCGGCCCTGGTCTTATGGAGGCCGCAAACAAGGGCGCTTTTGATGCCGATGGCTATTCGGTGGGGTTGGGCATTGAGCTTCCTCACGAGCAAGGCATTAACGACTACGTTGATCTGGGCTTGCATTTCAGGTACTTCTTTGCACGCAAGACGATGTTTTTGAAGTATTCGCAGGCGTTTGTATGCCTTCCGGGCGGTATGGGCACTCTGGATGAGCTTTTCGAGGTTTTGTGCATGGTTCAGACCGGCAAAGTGACCAATTTTCCTATCGTTTTGTTGGGCTCCAGTTTCTGGGGTGGGCTTGTCGACTGGGTCAAGCAGCGCCTTGTAGGAGAAGGCATGATTTCCGAGGAAGATTTGTCCTTGTTCTTAGTCACTGATTCGGTCGACGAGGCGGTGGAATTCATTCGCCAAGCGCACCGCAGAATGATGAACATTGATGACTAGGAGTGCGTTTCAACACGATCCCGAGTGTGCAACGGTCATGGCGATCGTTAATCGCACCCCAGATTCCTTTTACGACCACGGTGCGACCCATGAGTTAACAGATGCAATCACACGCGCCAGTGCTGTGATTGCGCAGGGGGCGGAGATCGTCGATATTGGTGGGGTCAAGGCAGGTCCTGGCCCTTATGTCTCTATTAGTGAGGAGATTGAACGGGTCGTACCAGTTATCGACGCAGTTCACCGTGCGCACCCCGAGATCACCATTTCGGTAGATACGTGGCGTGCCGAGGTCGCTGATATGGCGATCCGCGCCGGGGCGTCATTAGTAAACGACACGTGGGCCGGCCATGATCCGGAGCTTGCCGAGGTAGCGGGTCATTATCGCGTGGGATACGTGTGTTCTCATACGGGAGGCGTTGAGCCACGCACCCGCCCGCACCGCGTGCTTTTCGACGACATTGTTGCCTCTGTTATTGAGGAAACAACAGCTCAAGCTGAGCGGGCGGTTTGCCTTGGTGTTCCTGAGGACCGCATTCTTATCGACCCTACCCATGATTTTGGCAAGAACACCTTTCATGGATTGGAGCTGCTGCGGCGTATCGATGAGATTGTGGCAACCGGTTGGCCAGTACTGATGGCATTGTCTAACAAAGATTTTGTAGGAGAGACGCTGGCTCGCCCCGTCGACCAGCGCGTAGCCGGAACCCTTGCATCTACAGCGTGGGCAGCGGCTCATGGAGTTGCGGCGTTTCGTTCGCACCAAGTCGCAGAAACCGTCGACGTGATCCGCATGACCGCCGCAATCCAAGGACGCGTGCCACCTCTGACTACCACACGGGGGCTTGCATGAAGGTCTCTGTAGTAATTCCGGCTCTCAACGAGGAAGCAACCGTGGCCAATGTGGTCGCATTGTCTAGGAGGGGGAGTGACGAGGTCATCGTCATCGACTCCGACTCCACAGATGCCACCGCAGCCCGTGCAAAAGCGGCCGGAGCGAGCGTCGTTAATTGGCGCGACGTTGTGTCTTTACCTCCGATCCCTGGTAAGGGCGAAGCCCTATGGCGTGGCGTTGCTGCCGCGCGTGGCGATGTTGTTGTCTTCCTAGACGCTGATCTCACAGAAATTTCGCCCACTATCGTCGAGGACCTCGCTCGTCCGTTTATCGACGATTCCGTCATGCTCGTGAAAGCCGCCTACACCCGTGGCGATGCGTCTGGCGGCGGCGGGCGCGTGACCGAGTTGACCGCCCGCCCCCTCCTAGAGGCGTTCTTCCCTGAGCTGGGGTTTGTGCGTCAGCCTCTAGGAGGGGAGTATGCCATTCGGCGCAGCGCAGCTCTTGATTTACCGTTTGTTGGCGGATATGGCGTTGAGGTTGGTTTGCTTATCGACGTCTTCCGCTGCTTCGGTGCAGCGTCGATTGTGGAGGTTGAGGCTGGGCATCGTGGTCATCGTCACCGTCCGTTGCGTGAGCTTGCTCCTATGGCGCGCGTGGTGGCGTCGACAATTTTGCAGCGTGCTGGTGTGGCTTCGGGGCTGGATGAGGTTGGGCAGCGCCTTGCGATATCCTCCTTGGAAAGCGGCGTAGGAAAGGTGTGAGTTGATGCTGTGGTGGATTGTTCTCCTCCTAGTCATGATGGTGGCTGTGGTGGTGTTGACCTTTGGGTTTGGTTCGGTGTTTGGTCGTGGCGATGGTGTGGTTTTGCCGGAGGTCAATCAGTTAATGGTGTCTAATGAGCGTGCTGTTCGTCGGGGCAGGGTGGATGATGTCCGCTTTGATTCGGCGCTGTGGGGGTATAACCAGCAGCAGGTAGATCAGGTGATTGCGGCCTTGGAGTCTGAGATTGACCAGCTCAAGGGACAGACACGGGGTTTCAAATGAGGGTAGACTGAAATTCAGTCTCGTATCTTTGTGATATGTGGCGGCTTTTATTATTTGAATAAGCATGTAAGGAATCGGTGATCTGCATGGCAGCCATGAAACCCCGCACGGGAAACGGTCCAATGGAGGCGGTTTTTGAGAGTCGTAAGATTGTGATGCGTATTCCCACCGATGGTGGTGGCCGCTTGGTCATCGAGATGAATAAAGAAGAGGCAGCAGAGCTGGGTGCTTTGCTGACAGAAGTTTCGCAGTAGTTTTGCACTATAAGGAGTAGCCCTAGGTGCTGTCGCATGTTGTAGATGTTCTTGCGGATCCCATTGATGGTTCTGCGTTGACGCTTGTCGACGATAACCGCCGTCTGGTGTCTGAATCCGGCCATAGTTTTGATATTGCACGTCAGGGGTATGTGACCCTCGCTGGCGGTGCAGGTATTCGATACGTTGGCGATGATTCTTCTATGATCCACGCCCGCGAGACGTTCCTTTCGGGCGGCCATTTCGCGCCATTCGTCGAGGCCGTGAGTAATTCCGTTCACCTTGCCTTGGATGAGGCTAATGTTCCGGATGATGCCTCTCCTGTGATTTGTGAGGTCGGTGCCGGCACTGGCTACTACTTGGCGCATGCACTGGATGACATTGAGAATTCTCGCGGCATTGGCATTGACGTCTCTGTGCCGGCGGCAAAGATGTTGAGCAAGTGCCATCCACGCGTGGGCGCTGTCGTAGCAGATGCATGGTCGCGTTTGCCGCTTCGAGACGCCTCCATCGATGCCATTACCGTGGTCTTTGCACCTCGTAACGCCTCCGAGTTCGCCCGCGTGCTCAAACCTGGTGGCCAAGTTATCGTATTGACAGCCGACGCAGGTCACCTCGAAGAACTGCGCGAGCCTCTGGGCATTATCGGCGTGGAAAAGGGCAAAGTCCAACGCATGATCGATCAAGCAGCAGGCAACCTTGTGCCTGTTTCTGATCCAGAACCCATTGAGTTCACCATGCACTTAGCCCAAGACTCTATCGCCTCCCAGATCGGTATGAGTCCCTCGGCTCGCCATATTCACCCCGATGTACTAGGAGAGAGGATTGCCACCCTTCCTAGTGTCATGGACGTGACCGCGCGTGCGATGATCACACGTTTTGCCAAGATCGATTAGTTCTTAACCATAAAAGATGGCGGCGGGAGTAAATCCCGCCGCCATCTTTTATGCTCGCTTAGCCGAGTGGCTTTGTCACGTCGCTGCGGAGGATGTCAGCGCCGTCGCTTGCCTGCGGTGTAAAGGCTTCGCAGTAGCCGTTGAAGTACACACGGCTAGCCATGGCGATTTGTCCTCCGTCGGCGAAGACTTCCACGGTGGAACCGTCAACGATGATCGTTACGGAGTCGGTGTCGTCTTCTGTCAATGGTGCAACGGCGATGTCATCGCCCTCGTGGTGAGGATTCATGGAGCGATCGAGCTCTAGGAGGTCGCCGTAGTGGGTAATCTTTGCGGCGATATTTCCGGCGGTGTCGACGAGCTCCACGGTTACTTTCTCTCCTAGAGGTACGTCTAGGAGGCCGGTCCACATGATTGCGTGGTCGGAGTCGCGGATGGCGTCGGGAAGCCCTGCGACGGGAGTGTGGTAGATCTTTCCGCCTTGGAGGGTCATGCGTCGTGGTAGTGAGAGACAGTTGGCCCATTGTTCTTCGCGGAAGCTGAGGTGGGTGGTGGCGTCGTCGAGACGTCCGATTCCGTTCATGAGTCCGAAGACGTGGGCGTGGCTGTAGCGGTGTTCGGGGGCCACGCTGCTGTTGAGGTGGGAGGTGTAGTTGGTGTTGCGTGGTCGGGTGAAGTCGTGTCCGTAGTCGATGCGGGTGAAGGAGGAGACGACGGTGAAGATGTTGTTGTGGAGTTTGCCAACGAGGTAGCCGGAGCGGTCAATGCCGCCGATTTCGATGGTGACGATGAGGATATCGTAGACGTTTTGGTCGATTTCGTCGCGGAGGCGAATGATTCGTGGTGCGACGAGGCGTTCGCCTTCGATGCCGGAGTTTCCTACGACTTTTAGTGGTCCGCGTAGCTCCCAATCGGTTTCGTTTTCGGAGTCGAGGATGACGAGGGTAGGTTCGTCCATGTCGCCGGTGACAGCGAGCATGATCCAACCGGAGTGGCCTTCATCGCGGTCATCGGCGGTGACCCAGTTGGGAACTACACAGGGGGAACGGAAGTTGGTGTAGCCGCCTTGGTCTGCGACTACTTGTCCGAACCTTACGACGTGGGGGTCGATGGTTGTCGCGTCATCGTTGACGTCATAGGTGGTGGCGTCTAGATCGGTGATTTCGGCCAGATGGATTGAGTCGCCTTCGTTTGTAATGCTGGTGAAATAAAGGCGGGTGGTGTTGCCATCAGAGGTGACAGATCCTGCGCGTAGTCGGATTTCGTTTCCTTGTGGGGCGATAACGTCATCACAGATTTCCCAGTTAAAGGGGTCGGTGGTGGCGTAGTTGTGGGCCCAGCGGGAGGGTGCTGTCGCTTTGGGGCGGAACTGATGGAAGAGGTGCCACGTGGTGCCGTCGAAAAGCGCACCTGCAGGGGCATCGAGGATTCCAATTTCTGGGGTGACATGGAGTTCTGGCCGATGTGTCATCGCGGTGGGTTAGCCTTTCACTTCGGTTGCGTGGATTTGTGCGTCGAGGTCGTCTGGCGCCAAGGATGCTTTGCTGAAGTCTTGGGTGAGCGGCAGGCGCAGCTGGAGGTCGGTTCCTGGGCAGACCTCGATGGTGCCTTCTGACATGGTGAAGTCGAGGACGTGGCCGCCGCTGGTGCGGTCGGTGTCGATGAAGTGGACGTGGCAGCCAGGTACGCCGATGCCTTTTTCGTAGATGGGGGCTCTAAAACCAGCTACAACACCGGAGACGTTGGTGAATTCGAGTTCGGCGTCGTCACCAGTCGCTTGTGTCATCGGGCGGTAAGGGCGTTCTTGTTTGGTCACAGTGCGGACGGTAACTGATGAGAACACCCCAGAGATGCGTACTGCATACATGTAGTTTTCGCTGGGTAGGAGGGAGGTGATGAAGTCACTGAGTTCGCTCCTGTGCATGCCTCGTGGCACACGAGCTTTAAGCCGTGGCACAAAGTTTGTGACGATGGCGAATGGGCTGCGTTGCGTAAGCGCTGCTTCACTGGCGGATCCGTCTCCACGAAGTTGGTAGCAGACTCCGTCGAGGATGACCATTTCCCCGTCGAGGGCATCAAATGTGCCTATGCCGAAGTTGCCGTGTCCCAGTAATTCGCCGATGGAAATCTCACCGTCATAGATGCCGTCTAGGAGGGCGGTCATGAGTGAGCTTTGGAAAATCGTATGGCGCTCAGCGAGCAGCGCGTTATGGTCATCCATGCCCGCCCACCATAGTCGTGTGGGCGGGATTTTGCAGAGGACCCTTATTTTCTATAGGAGGGAGGAGTACACATCGACGGTTTGTTGTGCGATGGAGCCCCACGAGAACTCGGATACTGCGCGGTTGCGTCCTGTTACACCGAAAGCTGCGGCTCGTTTTCGATCGGTGACCATGGCGTTGACGGCTTCTGCGAGGTCGTGTTCGAAGGTATCGGTGTCGTTGGGGTCGTAGTGGACGAGGCTTCCGGTGGTGCCGTCGACGACTACCTCGGGTATTCCGCCCACATCTGAGGCGACAACGGCGGTGGCGCATGCCATGGCCTCGAGATTGACGATTCCTAGTGGTTCGTAGATGGAGGGGCAGACGAAAGCGTCAGCGGCGGTGAGGATCTCTTGAATCTTGTCCTTGCTCAGCATTTCTTGTACCCAAACAACACCTTCGCGTTCTGCTTGTAGTTCTTCTACGAGGTGTTGGGTGCGTGCCGCAATTTCTGGGGTGTCGGGGGCTCCGGCACACAAGACGAGCTGAACTCCTGGGCTGAAGTGACGAGCGGCTTTGACTAAGTGTTCCACGCCTTTTTGATGTGTGATTCGGCCAACAAAAGCGACTATGGGCTGGTCTGGTTTGATCCCGTGGTCGCGGAGTACTGAGTGCTCGGCGTCGTCAAAAGTGGGACGCGGTTGCCAAAGCTGTGTGTCGATGCCGTTGAGTACGACGCGGATTTTATCGGCATCGATGCGCGGGTAAGCACGCAGAATAGCGTCTTTCATTCCGGCTGACACTGCGATCACAGCGTCGGCGTATTCCATGGCATTTTGTTCTGACCAGGAGGAGACATCGTAGCCACCGCCAAGTTGTTCCCGCTTCCATGGGCGATCGGGTTCGAGTGAGTGGGCTGTGACGATGTGGGGTACTTCGTGAAGAAGCCCCGCTAGATGCCCTCCTAGTCCCGTGTACCACGTGTGGGAGTGGACTACATCAGTGTGGGCTGCGGCGTGTGCCATGCGTAGTCCTGTGGACATGGTTTGTAGGGCGGCGTTGGCTGAGGTGAGTTCAGGGTCAACGCCATAGGTGTAGACGTTGTCTTCGTTTCGTGGAGCGCCCATGCAGTGGACGTCGACGTCGACAATGTCGCGCATGTGGCGGGTGAGTTCGGCGACGTGAACTCCTGCACCGCCGTAGATCTCAGGTGGGTATTCTTTGGTCATCATCGTAACTCTCATACTTCCGAGAGTAACGGGCTGTGAACCATTTTGTGGGGTGTTCTGTGTCTTATTGTTGGCAAACCTGCCCACGGGGCGGAAATTCTCGATAGATTGGGCTTTGTGAGGAGTAAACAGAACGTTTTAGCAATTGTCCTTGCCGGTGGAGAAGGTAAGCGGCTGTTCCCGCTCACCGAAGATCGTGCCAAGCCAGCTGTTCCTTTCGGCGGTACGTACCGGCTTATCGATTTCGTGTTGTCTAACCTAGTCAATGCCGGATATTTAAAGATTTGTGTGCTGACTCAGTACAAGTCTCATTCCCTTGACCGCCATATTTCCCAAGCGTGGCAGTTCAGTGGTCCTACCAGTCAGTACATTGCGTCGGTGCCGGCGCAGCAGCGTTTGGGAAAGCGCTGGTACATGGGCTCCGCGGATGCAATTTTGCAGTCGTTGAACTTGGTGTACGACGAGCGTCCTGATTATGTTTTGGTGTTTGGTGCTGACCATGTTTACCGCATGGATCCTGAGCAAATGGTGGCAGACCATATTGCTTCAGGTAAGGCCGTGACCGTTGCTGGAATTCGTGTGCCTCGTTCGGAAGCGAGCGCATTTGGTTGCATCCAGGTAGATGAAAATAACAACATCACTGAGTTTTTGGAAAAGCCAGCGGATCCTCCCGGTACACCTGATGATCCGTCGATGACGTTTGCCTCCATGGGCAATTATGTCTTTTCTACTGATGCTCTCATTCAGGCGTTGAAAGAAGACGAAAACAATCCTGATTCCGAGCACGATATGGGTGGAGACATCATCCCATATTTCGTGCGCATGGGTCAGGCGAATGTTTATGACTTCAACAAGAATGTTGTACCTGGTTCCACCGACCGCGATCGGGCTTACTGGCGCGACGTCGGTACCATCGACGCCTTCTACGAGGCGCATATGGATTTGATCTCTGTGCACCCAGTGTTCAACCTCTACAACCAGCAGTGGCCTATTCGTTCCACCGAGCGTGGCGACCTGCCACCAGCGAAGTTCGTTCAGGGTGGTATCGCACAGGCTTCTATGGTTGCCCAAGGCTCCATTGTGTCCGGTTCTACTGTGCGTAACTCGGTTGTCTCTACCGATGTTGTGGTGGAAGATGGCGCCACAGTCGAAGGCTCCGTGATTATGCCAGGTGTGCGCATCGGCAAGGGGGCAGTGGTGCGTCACTGCATCTTGGACAAGAACGTGGTCGTTTCCGATGGTCAAGTCATTGGCGTTGATCGTGAGCGCGATGAGCAGCGCTTCCAGATCAGCCCAGGTGGCGTGGTAGTCGTCGGTAAGAACTCCGTCGTATAAAACCTAAGGGAGGCATCGATTGCTTATCGACGCCTCCCTCTGTGGTTCCCACCGAGCGTTAAAGCTTGGTGATAAATGTTGTTCCCCCTCCTAGTGGAAGGCGGCACACGACAACCTCATCGAGGTTGCGAACATAATCATCTGCCTTACGAGCTGCAACCGTTTCTCGATCTTTACGCGTGGAATCAGCCACGGTGCCGTCGAGAAGCGCATTAGGTAGAACAAGGACGCCGCCGCCGGCAAGCAGTGGCAGGGAAGCGTCGATAAATGCGCGAAGGTCAAGAGGGGCTACTTCGCCGAAAATGACCTGATACTGGCCTCGTGCTAATCGTCCCATCACATCCAGTGGACGAGAGGGCAAAAACCTAATCCGTGAGGAACCATAGCCCGCGTCGCGGAAAGCTTTCTTGGCGCGTTTTTGGTGCTCAGGCTCCGGATCGATACACGTCAAGATGCCTTTTTCGCCAAGGCCGGCTAGGAGGTGGAGGCCCACCACACTCGCTGCTGGGGTAACCGCAATAGCGCCGTGGGCGCGCGATACCCCCGCCAACGTGGTCAACAACTGGCCCGTAATGGAATCGGGGACATGGAGCCCAAATTCCTGCGCATCCTCGCGTGCGGTGGCTAAAGCGTCACTCATGTCGGTCGTGGAGTCAATGTAGTTGCGAATAAAGTCTGATGGAGCGTTCACAATCGACAGTGTATGTCTAGGAGGAGGGGATTGTGGTGGCGACATAGGCCCAACACCAAAGGTTGTGACGCCTGTTAACAGTGTGAATGCTGCAAACAGATCACCATAAGGTCACAATCTGAGAACAATTATGCGTTGCCAGCCTTTTTGCAGGAACTTGGTTGGTTTTCCTCAGAACAGTCCGGCACAATCAACAACCATGACATACACGCACGGCTCCGCCCTCCCTAGCACCGACGCCGACGTAGCCACCGAGGAGTTGACTGGAACCGCAGCTTTCGACGCAGGCGTAGGCGACATGCCTTCATGGGAAGAACTCGTTGCCCAACACGCCGATAGCGTTTACCGTCTAGCCTTCCGCCTGTCCGGTAATCAGCACGATGCGGAAGACTTGACCCAAGAAACCTTCATGCGTGTATTCCGGTCGCTTAAAGGCTATCAACCTGGAACCTTCGAAGGCTGGTTGCACCGTATCACCACCAACTTATTCCTCGACATGGTGCGCCACCGTGCAAAAATTCGCATGGAGGCCCTACCTGAAGATTACGAACGCGTTCCAGGTACAGACATGACGCCCGAACAGGCGTACAACGTGTCTAACTTGGATCCAGCGCTTCAAAAGGCTCTCGACGACCTCAGCCCTGACTTTCGCGTCGCCGTCGTGCTTTGCGACGTCGTCGGCATGAGCTATGACGAAATCGCAGACACCTTAGGTGTGAAAATGGGCACCGTTCGTTCCCGAATCCACCGCGGACGCTCCCAATTGCGTGCACATTTGGAGAACCAAGCAACCAGCGATGAAGGTGCCCAACTCCTCCTAGCCACTGGGAGATAAAATCGGGGTACAGTTCGATGGCGGAGGTGACTATTACCAGATGAAAAAAGAATACTCCCCTAAAAACAAGGTGCGTCACTTCGCATCAGTGGAGCATCTCAACCCCGAGGCTGTTGCAGCTTTTGTTGACAACGAGCTCAGTCCTGCGGCAGCACATCGTGCCAAAATTCATCTGGTTCACTGCCCCGAGTGCAGGGAGGAAATCCATCGCCAGCGTCGCGCAGCCGACCGCCTACGCGACGGCAACAACTCGGACATGCGGCCTTCTTCTGATTTGATCGCCAAACTGCAATCGATTGCTGCTTGTTGCCCTGATGGGCCTACGGCGGAGGAAGTGCCGTCGTCCCCCCAATCCTTCCTAGACAAATTGGATGGGGTTGCTAGGAATATTTACAAAACTACAAAGACTCTTCGTGAGGCACGCAACGAAGCCTTGCGACAGTACGATCGTTAAAATTTCGGTCAACAGGCTAGAGTAGGAGGGGTGTTTTCCTCCATTGGTTGGCCAGAAATCTTCACGGTCCTCATTCTCGGATTGATAATCATTGGTCCTGAGCGACTCCCGAAAGTTATCGAGGATGTTCGCGCTGCGATTTATGCGGCAAAAAAGGCCATTAACAATGCCAAAGAAGAGCTCAATGGCAATTTGGGTGCGGAGTTTGATGAGTTCCGTGAACCAATTAACAAGATTGCGTCTATTCAACGCATGGGTCCCAAAGCGGTGCTCACCAAAGCTTTGTTTGATGAAGACGAAAACTTCATGGATAACTTTGATCCGAAAAAGATCATGGCCAGTGACACTGAAGGCGAGGCATACCGCGAGCGTGGCATAAATCCGCAGCCCGCTGGTGATCCAGCCTCTCCTCAAACTCCTAGCAACAAAGAATCCCAGCCAAAGGCGGGCTTTAGCTGGGATGACATCACTTAGTTTTAGTGGCTTGTAACTCCTAGTCCGAGTGGTTTTCCGGCTAAGGAATCACGGCGGACGACGAGTTTTTCTGCAATCTTATGGATTGCGGCGCCAGTTGGCGACTGGGGATCGCTGACTGCGATAGGAGTGCCTGCGTCGCCGCCTTCTCGCAAACGTGGGTCGAGTGGCACGCTGCCTAGGAGGGGGACGGGGGTACCCGTGAGGGTCTTTAGTCGATCAGCCATCGCCTGTCCGCCACCGCTGCCGAACACATCCATGGTGCTGCCGTCTGGGAGGACCATGGATCCCATGTTTTCGATCACGCCGGCAATTTTTTGGTTGGTTTGGATGCTGATGGAACCGGCACGTTCGGCTACTTCGGCTGCTGCAGATTGTGGTGTGGTGACCACGAGGAGTTCTGCGTTGGGGACGAGTTGTGCCACGGAGATGGCGATGTCGCCTGTTCCTGGTGGGAGGTCTAGGAGGAGGATGTCGAGATCGCCCCAGAATACGTCGGCTAGGAATTGTTGGATGGCTCGGTGGAGCATGGGCCCGCGCCATACGACGGGTGCGTTTCCTTCGACGAAGTGTGCGATGGAGATGAGTTTTATGCCGTGGGCTTGTGGCGGCATGATCATGTCGTCGACGGCGTGGGGGCGGTCGGTGGAGCCGAGCATGCCTGGTACGGAGTGTCCATAGATGTCGGCGTCGAGGACGCCTACTTTGAGTCCGCGTGCGGCGAGGGCGGTGGCGAGGTTGACGGTCATGGAGGACTTGCCGACGCCGCCTTTGCCGGATGCTACTGCGAATACTCGTGTTGTGGAGTCGGGTTGTGCGAAGGGAATGACGGGCTCGTCAACGCTGCCGCGTAGCGACATTCGTAGTTCACGACGTTGTTCGTCACTCATGACGTCGGTGCCGACGTTGACTGTTCCGACGCCGTCGATGTCTTCAATTGCTGCTTTGGTGTTGGTCACCAAGGTGTTTTTCATGGGGCAGGCAGCGATGGTGAGATAGATGTCTACGTCGACGTTATTGCCGTCGATGTTGATGGATTTCACCATGCCGATTTCGGTGATCGGCTTGCCGATTTCGGGGTCTTCGACGCGGGCTAGGGCTGCGCGCACGTCAGATTCAGTCAGTGTATGTGTCATCGATGTGTTAGGTTACTCGTTTTTATCGTGCTCGCGAAGGTCACCTTGGGTGGGGTCGGAGATCTCTTCGTGGCCGGATTCGTTAATTTGGTGGATCAGGGCGACACGCGATGCGGCTTCGTCGTCTAGTTTGGCTTCGATGCGGTCGAGCATGTTCTGTAGGTCTTCGAGCTCGTGGCGCAGGTAGTCACGAGAAACCATGTCACCCACGGCAAGGCGCAGGCCGGCGAGCTCACGGGTAATAAATTCCGTGTCTGCTTTGGTTTCAAAGGCGCGGCGGCGATCCTCGTTTAAGGAGACTCGGTCGCGGTCCTCTTGACGGTTTTGTGCTAGGAGGATGAGCGGCGCTGCGTAGGCTGCCTGCGTAGAAAACGCAAGGTTGAGCAGGATGAAGGGATAGGGATCCCATTGCCAAACGAAGACGCCGCAGTTGAGTGCAACCCACAGCACCACGAAGACGGTTTGCCACATGAGGTAGGTGCCGGTGCCGAAGAATCGTGCGATTTTTTCGGCGTAGGCGCCGATGGTGTCGTCGTCAAGTTTGAGGAAGCTGCGGCGTTGTTTGAGAAATGGGGTGTCGAGCTCGGAACGGTTGTTGTATTCCGTCATGAGCTACACCTCCTTTGGTGTTTCGTCGGGGCGAATGCCGGTGTCGCGCCAGTCGTCGGGGAGCATGTGGTCGAGGAGGTCGTCGACGGCCACCGCGCCTAGGAGGTGGTTGTCGTTGTCCACGACGGGGCCGCACACAAGGTTGTAGGTAGCAAAGTAGCGTGCGGCTGTTTCTTGGGAGTCACTGGCCCATAACGGTGGCAAGTCGGGGTCGAGGATGCCGGAGACGAGCTCGCTAGGAGGTTCGCGCAGGAGTTTTTGCAGGTGCACGCATCCTAAGTACTTGCCGGTGGGGGTTGCCGTTGGCGGGCGGACGACGAACACAATGCTGGCCAGTGAGGTGGGCAAGTCAGGGTTGCGTGCTAGCGCGAGTGCTTCTGCGACGGTTGTTTGCGGGGAGAGGATGAGTGGTTCGGGCGTCATGAGTGCACCGACGGTGTCGGGGCTAAAACTCATGAGGCGGCGCACGGGGGCGGACTCTTCTGGGTCCATGAGCTCTAGGAGGACGTCGGCTTTATCGTCATCGAGTTCGCCGAGGAGGTCGGCGGCATCGTCGGGGTCCATTTCTTCGAGGACGTCGGCGGCACGTTCGATGTCGAGGGTTTCGATGAGTTCTGCTTGGCGGTCTTCGGACATTTCTTGCAGGACGTCGGCGAGGCGGTCGTCGTCAAGCTCTTTGGCTACGTTGGCGCGTTGGGCGTCGGGTAGCTCGTAGAGGACGGTGGCGATGTCGGCGGGGCGCATGTCTTCGAATTCTGCGATGAGTTCGGCGGCTGCGTCGGTGATTCCTACACCACCTGCGGAGATGCCGTGTACGTGCGACCATGGGCAGGTGAACAGCTCGGGGCGGCGTCCGAATTTGGGGCGTTCCCCAATGACCGCAACACGTGAGATTGCCCAGTCGCGGGTGCGGGTGCGTTCTAGCTCGATGTCTGCGACTTCGACGGGGCGCCCGTGGAGGTGATCGAGTTCGGGGTCGTCGACGTGGACTTTGGAGCCGACGATATCGGCGATGATCGCCACCTCGCCGTTTCTCGGTTTGTATGCGCGTAACGACACTGATCCAGAAACCAGCGTAATTTCCTGAGGCTCGATAGCAGCAACGCGAAGCATGGGAAGGAAGATCTTCCGATTGTTCATCATCTCGACAACCAAACCCAAAACGCGCGAGGGTTGGCCGTTGGGGCGAACATTGACAATTACGTCGCGTACACGGCCTATGGCGTCAGTATCGGGTCCGCGGACAATCATGCCGGCGAGACGTCCTGCATACACACGTGTCACTTGACTCATAACGGCCAGTCTACGTGGTTCAAGGCGATGAACCACATCGGAACTATCTTTGTGACTTAGTCGTTGACTAGGAGGAGAACACCACCGAACGAATATGTTGTGCGTACCGCACGAGGAGAATACTGATGACCCTCAACTTCAATGCTCGTCCTAGCGACAACACCCCAGCCCAGCTGCGTGATCGTGCTAAGCCTGAAGGCTGGCCGGTTGGTTCATTTGAGTCCTACGCGCAGGCTCAGGCGGCCGTGGATATGTTGGCGGACAACAACTTTCCGGTGGATAAGCTCACCATCGTGGGTGTAGATCTCATGGAAGTAGAGCGAGTAGTGGGCAAACTCACATGGGGGAGGGTGCTCATTGGCGGAGCTGCTTCCGGCGCATGGATGGGTCTTTTTGTTGCCGTTGTGATGGGCATGGTGTCAGGAACCTGGGGAGCAGCGCTTATGATGGGCATTCCGCTTGGCGTCGTGTTTGGTATGGGGCTTGCCGCCGTGCAATACGCTTCCACGAACGGGAAACGCGACTTTGCTTCTAGTACGCATATCGTCGCAGGGCGTTACGACGTCCTCTGTCATCCGAGTGCTGCACGAGAAGCACGGGATGCCATTGCTAACTACATGCGCTCTGCGCGATAAGCTAGACGCAGATGAACGTTGTTAAACGCGGAAAGGGGCCGGTTGGCGCTATGAAACGAGGTCATGTGACCCAAACCTTCCTCCTAGGCACTGTTGCTGTAGTGGGACTAGGAGGGGCTGCGTGCGCTGAGTTTGAGCCGGAAACCCCAAAGAATTTTGATCAGACCAAGGTTGTTTCCATCGTTATTGATCCTGACGACTGGGCTCAGGCAGTTCTTGGTGAGGCATACAAGCAGGCGTTAACTAAAGATGCGGGCCGTCTCGCGGTTGTGCATGTTCGTGTTGGGGAAAGAGACAGCGCGGATTCGGTGAGCATGTTGTCTACTGGGCGTGCGGATTTGTATATCAGTTGTACTGGCCGAGAGCTTAAAGCTCATGATGCGAAGGCTGCGGCAGAACTAAGTAAGGAATACACGACCGATGAGGACCGTTTTGGTTCTAACCGAGGGCAGTGGCGTGATCGCACTTATAAGGAGCTGATGGCTCGTTTAGGCAACCGTGTTGATGCGACGGATCCTTCCAATGCGATGGCGTGCAAGGAGGATCAAGAGTTTCTTCCGCAAAGTATTGTTCCGTTGTATCGCATGCCGGTGTTTAATCATCATGAGTTAGCAACGTTGAATCATATGACTGCACGATTGGCACAGATTGATTTTGATGAACTAGTTAGTTATGCGCAGTCGCATGGCAGTGCGGCAACGGCTGTCAATGACAAACTATTTGGTGAGTAGAAAGCACAGCAAACAAAAAGGGCGGCCCCTCTAGGAGAGGCCGCCCTTTCAATTCTTAGTCAGTGAATGCTTCGTCGAGCAATTGCTGCTGTTCCACTGCGTGGACCTTGGATAGGCCGGTGGCGGTGGAGGCCTGTGCGCGACGGGAGACGCGCTTCATCGACAACATGCCTGGGATGAGCTCTGGTAGGTGTTCGTGCAGGAATGGCCATGGGCCTTGGTTTGCTGGTTCGTCTTGGCAGAAGCGGATTTCTTCGGCGTTCGGGTAGAAGTCGAAGGCTTCCTTGAGACGGTTGAATGGGATTGGGTGGAGCATTTCGATGCGGACGATGGCTACGTCGTCACGCTTGTCTTTTTGTGCTCGCTTAGCAAGGTCGTAGTAGAGCTTGCCGGACACCAGCATGATCTTCTTGACCTTGTTCTTGTCTAATTCGCCGTTAACGAAGCGTGGGTCGTTGATGACGGACTGGAACTTCTTCACCTGGGTGAAGTCTTCCACGCTTGAGGTTGCAGCCTTCATACGCAGCATGGACTTTGGCGTGAATACGACGAGTGGTCGCTTCAGTCCGCCGAGTACGTGGCGGCGTAGGAGGTGGAAGTAGTTGGCTGGGGTGGTGGGCTGTGCCACGGTCATGGTGCCTTCGGCACAGAGCTGCAGGTAGCGCTCGATGCGTGCGGAGGAGTGGTCAGGGCCCTGTCCTTCATAGCCGTGTGGAAGAAGAAGGATCACGGAGGAGGTCTGGCCCCACTTGGCCTCACCGGAGGAGATGTATTCGTCGATGATGGTCTGGGCGCCGTTGGCAAAGTCACCGAACTGTGCTTCCCATGCGACGACGGCATCTTCGTTACCTACGGAGTAGCCGTATTCGAAGCCCATGCCGGCGTATTCGGTTAGGGCGGAGTTGTACACGAGGAACTTACCGCCGTTGCCCTTGCGCTCAGCAAGGTCGTTGAGGCCGTTGAACTCTTCACCGGTGCGTGGATCGTAGACCACTGCGTGGCGCTGGGTGAAGGTGCCGCGTCGGGAATCTTCACCTGCGAGGCGAACGAACTTGCCGCCTGCTGCGAGGGAGCCGAAGGCGATGAGCTCGCCCCAACCCCAGTCAATGCCACCGTTTTGAGCTGCCTCGAGGCGCTTCTTTGCTACTGGTGCTACGCGCTGGTGGAACTCGAAGTTTTCTGGTGCTGTGGCGTAGGCCTGACCGATTTCTACGAGTTCTTCACGGGTGATGTTGGTTTCAAGGCCGTGTGGAATTTCCTGGGAGGAAGTGATGCCAGCTTGTGTTTCGAATGGCTTCTTTTCGGTTTCCTTGACGTCGTTGAAGATGGATTCCATCTGGTCGTGGAAATCACGCTGTACCTTTTCGGCGTCCTCGGTCGTCAGTTCGCCACGGCCTAGGAGGTCTTCCTTGTACTGTTCGCGCACGGTCTTGCGGGCGTCGATCAGCTTGTACATCTCTGGCTGCGTCATCGATGGGTCATCGGCTTCGTTGTGGCCGCGACGACGGTAAGAGATCATGTCGATGAAGACGTCTTTGCCGAATTGGCGACGGTACTCGGTGGCGAGGCGTCCAACCCATACCACTGCTTCTGGATCGTCACCGTTGACGTGGAAGACAGGGCAGCCGTAGGCCTTGGCTAGGTCGGTGGCGTAGTGGCTAGAGCGGCCGGAGTCTGGGGTGGTGGTGAAGCCGATCTGATTGTTCACGATGATGTGAATGGTGCCGCCGACGGTGTAGCCACGCAGCTGGGCGAGGTTCAAGGTTTCTTGAACGATGCCGAGGCCTGCGAATGCAGCGTCGCCGTGCAACATCATAGGAACAACGGAATAGCCGTCAGTGGAGTCGCCCTTGTTTAGGAGGTCTTGCTTTGCGCGGGCAATACCTTCCATCACGGGGTCGACTGCTTCGAGGTGGGATGGGTTAGCGGCAAGCGAAACTTTGATTTCGTTGTCGCCGAACATTTGGATGTGAGTGCCCTCAGCACCGAGGTGGTACTTCACGTCGCCAGATCCACCGGCAGCCTTTGGCTCGATGTGGCCTTCGAACTCGGTGAATACGGTTGCAAGTGGCTTGCCCACGATGTTGACCAGCACATTGAGGCGGCCGCGGTGTGGCATACCGATAACAACTTCGTCGAGGCCTTGGCCTGCGGCGGTGTCGATGGCGGAGTCCATCAGCGGGATCAGTGCCTCGGCACCTTCTAGGGAGAAACGCTTTTGGCCAACGTATTTGGTCTGGAGGAAGTCCTCGAAAGCCTGTGCCGCGTTGAGCTTCTGCAGGATATACTTCTGCTCAGCGTAGGAAGGCTTCGGCATGCCCGCTTCGATGCGGTCTTGCAACCAGAGGCGTTCGTCGCGGTCGAGAATGTGGGTGTATTCCGAGCCAACTTTGAGAGTGTAGGCGGCGCGGAGGCGACCGAGCACCTCGCGCAGTGTCATAGTTTCCTTGCCGCCGAAGCCACCAACGTTGAAGGATCGGTCAAGGTCCCACAGGGTAAGACCGTGCGTGGCGATGTCTAGATCGCGGTGGTCTGGGACTGGCATGCCTGGCTGGTGCCAGTGCAATGGGTTGGTGTCTGCAATGAGGTGTCCACGGGAGCGGTATGCCTCGATGAGCTTCATCACGCGGGTGTTCTTATCGATTCCCTTGTTAGGAAGATCGGAAGCCCAGCGCATCGGTGCGTAAGGGATTCCGATGGATTCGAAGATCTCATCCCAGAAGGCATCATCGATAAATAGCTGGCTCATGGTGCGCAGGAATTCACCGGATTCCGCACCCTGAATGATGCGGTGATCGTACGTAGAGGTGATGGTGACTAAGCGGCCAACACCTAGCTCTGCGAGGCGGTCTGCGGATGCACCTGCGAATTCAGCTGGGTAATCCATGGAACCAACGCCGATGATGGCGCCTTGGCCCTTGGTAAGACGAGGTACGGAGTGACGGGTACCAATGCCACCTGGGTTGGTCAAAGAGATGGTCACACCGGAGTAATCATCCATCGTGAGCTTGCCCACGCGGGAGCGTGCCACGATGTCCTCGTACTTAGCGACGAACTCGGCGAAGGAAAGCGTTTCGGCCTCCTTAATGGCAGCAACGACCAGTGCGCGGGCACCGGACTTTTGCTGGACGTCGATAGCCAAGCCCATGTTGATGTGCTCTGGGGTGTTGAGAGTTGGCTTGCCGTCAACAACTTCGTAGTAGTTGTTCATATCGGGGTGGGCCATGGTTGCTTTGACCACGGCGTAGCCGATGATGTGGGTAAAGGAGACCTTGCCACCGGTGGTGCGCTTGAGATGTTCGTTGATAATGGAGCGGTTTTCCCACATCAGCTTTACTGGCATATCGCGAACGGTGGTCGCGGTAGGAACCTCGAGCGACTCGTCCATGTTCTTAGCAATTGCCTTGTAAATGCCCTTGATTGCGGAGGAACCAGCTGTGGGCAGCTCGCCTGCGCGCTCGAGTGGGGAAGACTGCTGTTTCTTGGCAGGCTTCTTGCTCTCTGGCTTTGGTGCAGCCTTAGCTTCGGTGGAAGCTGGGGCAGAAGCCGTAGTTGGTGCTGGCTTCTTGACCGGTGCTGGTTGCTTCTTTGCAGGGGTGGCTGGCTGTGAGGAGGTGTTCTTAGCCTCAGTTCCCGGTGTGCTCGGGGCACCCTGCTTCTCGAAAAGGTCGCGCCATTCCTTATCTACGGACTGCGGATCCTTTTGGAACTGCTGGAACATCTCGTCTACCAGCCAATAGTTCTGGCCGAAAGTACTAGCGCTGCTCACTGCAGGTGCTCGCCTCATTTCTTTGTGAGATTTCTAACGTCTATTCACACTGTAATAGCTTCACTACAGGCTATCGGTTTTCTTCCTCGAACTGTGAACTGCCGAGAAAGAAAAACGCCTCCCCATACGTGCACAGTGGGATTTCACCTATTGTACGCGCCTTTATCGCGGGATTTCTTGTTCGCCATGTGTCCACATTGTGGCGTAAATACCCCCATTAGTGCGTAGGCTTGCATGGTCGCCGTCTTCAACGACGGCCCCGTCTGCAATCACAAGTATCCGGTCTGCTTTCGCGGCGGTGGCTAATCGGTGGGCAACAATGACCGAGGTGCGTGTTTGCGTGAGCCGTTCGGCGGCAGACAAGATCGTTTTTTCGGTTGCCGGATCAAGCGTTGCGGTGGCTTCGTCGAGAAGCAAGATTTCTGGCTTCATCATCTCTGCCCGTGCCAAGGCAATGAGCTGACGTTGTCCTGAAGATAACCCTTGGCCGCGTTCGCCAACAGTGGCGCGGAAGCCGCCGTCGATGGCAGCGATTGCACGCAGGGCCCCAACACGGCGGGCAGCGTCGGTGATTTCTTCAGCGGTGGCGTCGGGGAGGCCATAGGCGATGTTTTCGGCAACGGTGCCGGTAAACAGGTGGGTTTCTTGGGGAACGAATCCTACGGTGCGTCGCCACGCGTGGATGTCGTAGTCGCGAATATCGTGGCGTTTCGATGTCACCTCGCCTGTTGTTGGATCGTAGAAGCGTTCGATAAGTTTTATAATGGTCGATTTTCCAGCGCCAGTTGAGCCGACTAAGGCCACTGTGGAACCAGGTTGGATCGTCAACGTCAGGTTGTCGATCACGGGTGCGCTGTCGTGAGAGTAGGAAAAGCCGACGTTATGAAAAGTGATGTCGGTTCCTTTGTCTTTGCTTTGCGTCGGAACTAGGCATCCTTCGTTGGGAACGCTACTAGGAGTAGAAAGCAGGTCGGAGATTCGGCGGAAACCCACCTGTGCCTGTTGGTAGGAGTCGAAAACTTGGGAGAGATGTTGGATCGGGCCGTAGAGGCGATCCAAATACAGTAGGAAAGCAACGAGTACACCGGCGGCGAGTTCTCCATGTGCTACTAGGTGTGCGCCTACTCCGAGCACAGCTGCTTGCAGGATTTGGCTCACAGCGTTGATACCTGGGAAGTACACGGCGACTGCGGTTTGGGTTTTGATGCGGGTGGCGCGATAACGTGCTGCTTGTGTGGAAAAATCAGCGAGTGCAGCGTCTTCCATACGTGCCATCTGGGCGCTTCTTAGACCACCGATGTGTTCTTGGAATAATGCGTTGACTCCGCTTATTTGTTCGCGAGCTTGGGTATAGAGCCGTGAGGAGATGCGTTTAAAAAAAACGGTGGCAACGCCGATGAGGGGCACGCCGATGACCGCGATAGCAAACAGTTGCAGGCTGGTCGCGCCTAGGAGGGCGAGGATTCCTATCAGCGTGGTGAGGGAGACGACAGTTTGGGCAAGCCCTGTTTGTAAGAAACTATTGAGGGCTTCGATGTCGGTGGTCATGCGCGTCATGATGGTTCCCGACATGGTTTTTTCAAAGTAGTCCATGCCAAGACGCCGCAGTTGTGCATACGATCGCAATCGTAGGTGGTACAGCAGGCGTTCGCCGGTGCGAGCGGTCACGATGGTGGTGGCGATATCGGCAAGCCATGCCACAATGACCACGCCGATTCCAAGGCCAGTGACTATCCACAGTGCTGATGGATTATGCGCTGTGACGCCGCGGTCGATGGCAGCACGCACCAAAGTGGGGATGGTCAAGCTGGCTGCCACGCCTACGATGTAGAGTCCGATGACAACCACAATGAGCCATCGTACTGAGGCAAAAAGTTGATGGGCAGTTACCTTGCCGTGGTCGTGATCGAGGAGTGGGCGCGGGCCTGGTGTGTCGCGACTAGGAGGGAGGGCATCCACGCGGGCGAGGAGCTCGGGAGTTGCAGGTATCGACGCCGCCATGCCGGCGCGGCTGCGTCCCCGTCCGCCCGTCGCGGGGTTGGAGCCTGCTACGGATGCCGCCGCTTTCATGGCTGAGGAATTAATAGTGAGGCGCGAGTCGTGTGGAGAGGATGCGATTTCTGGCCAGAGTTGTGTCCACTCGGGTTCGGTGCCGTCGTCAAAGGGAACAAAGGGCTCATGGGAGTTGCGTTTGCGTAGGTGTTCTTGCACGTCCATGAGGTAGACAAACTGGGGGTTCGCGCGCATATGGCTAAGGCTGCCGTGATCGACGATGCGTCCGTCATCTATAAGTGCAACCGAATCTGCTAGGGATAGCGTAGAGTTCCGGTGCGCTACTGCGAGGATGGTGACATCCGATAGTTCTGTACTGAGCTGCTCGTAGATGGCGTGCTCAGTGGTGGCATCGATAGCTGAGGTTGCATCATCCAAAATGAGCACGCGCGGACGTTCGAGCACCGCTCGTGCGATAGCGATACGTTGGCGTTGACCACCAGAAAGCGTGAGTCCTCGTTCGCCGACTATTTCGTCATACCCGTGGGGAAGTGCGGTAATAAAGTCGTGGGCTTGTGCGATGCGGGCAGCACGTTCGATGTCAACATCGGTGATGTTTCGTCCCATAGCGATGTTGTCGCGAATACTTGCAGAATAGAGAAAAGGGTCGTCAAAAACGCAGGCTACGGCGCTGCGTAGGTCATGGCGACGCAGCTGGGTAGTATCCACTCCTCCTAGTCGGATCTGTCCGCTCTCGGGGCGATAAAAACCGCATAGTAGCTGCACGGCCATTGTTTTTCCGGAGCCGGGTGGGCCAACAATAGCTACAGTATCGCCGGCGGGAACGGTGAGGGTCGTGCCGTTGAGAATCCCATCAAAGTGGACGTTTTCAAGTTCGAGTGACAACGGTCCTGCAGGAAGGTCTAGAGGATGTTCCGGATCGGGGTGCTCGGCAGTCATGTCGACAACATCCATAACGCGGTCGAATGAGCTGAGTCTCATCTGCATTTGAACGACCATGCCGGCAAGCATGGACACCACCGATGTCATGGACGTGAGATAGGTGCTAAACGCTAGGAATGAGCCGATAGTGATGTGCCCATCGAGGGCGAGCCAACCACCTAAGCCAATGCCTATGACCAGTGCGAGTGTAGGAAGCTGTTGCACGAGAGGGCGATAGCGGGCAAAAAGTCGCGCCGAGCGCATCTGTTCGGCGTAGACCTGCGTGCTGAGTTCGTCCAGGCGATCGAGTTCTCGTGACTCTTGCGCGAATGCTTTAACAACGCGGATACCGCTTACGGTTTGTTCGATGTGTGTGGCTAGATTGGCAACGCTATGCTGCGCCGACCACGTTGCGGCAAACAATGTGGTGCGTGATCGGAGTGAGAGCCACACCAGCGGTGGGATGCAGGCGACTGCGATGAACATGAGCCAGACGTTGATCCACGCCAGAATTCCTATGGTGATGACCACTTTGAGAACATGTCCGATCAGCAGCGGGAACATGGCCACCATTGCTTGTACAAGATTGAGGTCAGAAATTGAGCGTGAGACTATTTGGCCGGTGCGCAGTTTGTCTTGCTGGGGGCCGTCGAGACGCTGCAAGGAATCAAGAACGCTGACGCGCAGGGTGTGCTGGAAGGTGTTGGATAACACGCCTGCGAAAAATCGCCGCCCGAATTGGAAAACGTAGCGGGCGAGAGCGGTGGCGACCAAAATCCAGACCACACGCTGGACTTCGGCATTGCCTCCTCCTAGAGCACCGGTGGCAGTATCTACTGCGGAGCCCGCTAGGAGGGGGATGGTGGCGTCGAAAAGCGTGGTCATCACAGTGGAGATGACAGCGGCGACGACGATCCACGGTTGTCGCCACAACATGGCACGAAGTTTGGAGCCAACGTTGGGCGACATATCTGGTTTATTCCTTTACTTGTGAGGCGAGCAAGGCGACGGGTTCTTGGACCTCATCTTCACTCGGTGCCGGGGTATCAAAAGCACTGGGCAGTGCGCCAAGAGATTCTGATGTGCTGTGCACTACCTTAGTGGCCAGCTTGCGATTGGCCATCGTACCCAACACTGCGCCAATTCCCATTGGCATGATCTTGCCGATCCACGCTTGTTTCATGCGCTTGCTGATCTGATTCAGCGCAATCTTTACTAGCTGGTTGTTAACTTCCCGCACATTGCCAGGGCTCATGCGCGAAATTGCACTGACGGAACTAGTGGCGGTGAGGGAGGCGTCGACAAGAGCGGTTCCTTGTGATCCGGACAATGCCACCAAGATAAGCGCTTTACGACGCTCTGGGTCCGTGATGTCTGCGCCACGCAAGTAAGCCGATGCCACCGTATAAAACGCTGCGGCGTCAAGGAACACTAAAGATTCCGCACTAATCGTAAGAGCGCCGGTAACAAAACCGATACCTGGGATGGCCGCTGCAGTACCAGCACCAGCGCCCGTACCTGTGGCTAGGCGGACGAAGTGCTTATTCATTAAGTCTTGAATCTCTGCAGGGCTTGCCTCTGGGTTCTTAGATCGTAACCAATCGACATAGCCGGTGATGGCACTGCGCTGAAGATGAACCACGCGATCCAAGGAAGTAACCAAGATTTTGCCCGCCATGCCGGATTCCGCAATCAAGGCCTGGGCATCAGAACCAAATGCGTCGGTGACCGCCTGCTCCTTGGAATCGCGGCGACCAAACATTACAGAATCCCCGAGGGATCCCAGTGTTTTTCGTACAAAACCCATAATGTTCTTCCTTACATTGTGTTCGAGGTTACGCATGGTTCAACGGATAGCGGACAGCGACCGTTCCAACAATTGATCACAATTCTGCAACGATCGTCTCTAGGAGAGAGATTAACCGGCTCTTCCGGTTTTAGAGTGCATTGATTAGTTCGCTGGGGTTCGGGCGTGGCTCTGTGTGGAGTGGGACGTTTTCACAACCATGGCTTGGCTAGGATTGACTGGCGTTGGTGGGCGCGCCACCCCCGCTCACCCCCGAAAAGACGGCACTTCACACCAAATCCAGCCAAACGGCCGGTTTGGAAGCGATTTGGTGTGAAGTTCTGTGCAAAATGCCTCGGAATACCCCCGTTTGGTGGCTCTTCCGGTTTTAGAGTGCATTGATTGTGTGTTGGATGTTGGCGGCGTGGATCAGGCACCGCAAGATGTAGTGGTCGAGGTTGCGGAATCCCAAGGCGATACCGCGTAGGAATTCGACGTGGTCGCGCAATACTTTAGGTTGCCTGCACGTGGGGTATTCGTTGATGGACTTGATGGGCTCGGCTTCAATAACGGTGACTATCACCGTGTTCTGCGGCCTTGGTGGTAGTTGCTCCTAGTTCTGTGGTGCGGCAGATGGTATCGCCGATGGCATTTCCGTTAGGCTGCACAGTAGGTCCATGGTTTTGGGGTGGATGGTTTAGATACCCTTTTCCTACAAAGCCAAGGACCCTAATATCTTGTGCCACGCCCGAACCCCTCGGCGAGCTAATCAATGCACTCTAAAACCGGAAGAGCCGATTAACCCTGCTGTGTGTAATCTTCTGCCGCGCGCACAAACGCAACAGAGGGAGTTACTCCGGTGTAGAGCGCAAACTGCTCAGCAGCCTGCAAACAGATCACCTCACCACCGGTAATAATCTTTTTGCCCTTAGTCTCAGCTGCTTTGATCAGTGGAGTTTCTACCGGATAGGCAACGGCGTCGAAGATCACCTGCGCAGCATCGATCTCGGCATCGCTAAACGCCTGCACATGTTCATGATCGCCGTACATACCAAGGGGAGTCACATTAACCAACATGCTGGTTTTAGCCGGTACCTCGGTGGAATGCTCCCAACCATAGCGCTGTGCCAATGCGGAACCAGTTTCCGCATTGCGCGCAACCACAGTGCCCGTCATGCCATGGTCAGCTAGTGCTGCTACAACCGCATTGGCCATGCCACCTGAACCACGGACTGCAACGCTCATATCAGCGGGAATCTCATGGGACTTAAGCAACGAGGCAACCGCGACATAATCGGTGTTATATCCGGTGAGTACACCGTCGTCATTAACAATCGTGTTCACAGCATGAATGCGTTTTGCCGAGGGGTGAAGCGCATCTATCAGCGGGATAACGTCCTGCTTATAGGGCATGGACACACCCGCGCCACGAATATTCAATCCGCGAATTCCAGCCACGGCAGCAGTAATATCTGCCGGCGCGATTGCCTTATAGATAAAGTTCAATCCCAGCTGGTCATATAGCCAATTATGAAAGCGCACCCCATGATTTGAGGGACGTGCAGCCAATGAGACACACAAAACGGTATTTCGGTCGACGAGATTTACCATGTCACCTACTCTAAAACATATGAGTGATTGGACCCCCAACGACGTAGTACGTACCACGTCTGGCCGAGTAGGAGGGTTAAGCACCACAGCCACCGACACCACCCCAACGGTGCGCACCTGGCGTGGCGTTCCCTACGGGCGGGCAGACCGCTTCCGCGCCCCAACATCCCCGCACCCGTGGAAAGAAATAAAAGACTGCACGCACTACGCGTCTGTTGCCGCGCAGCCAACCTATGGTCCAAGTGATCGCATTCGTGGTTCCGAAGACTGCCTCAATCTAGACATCGTGCGACCAGACCACGACCGCCGCCTGCCAGTTGTGGTCTACTTTCACGGTGGATCCTTTGTTTATGGGTCCAGCCACGAACAACTCTTACGGGGGCACCACCTAGCAACCAGCATGGATGTTGTTTATGTAGCTATCAATTTCCGCCTCGGCGCATTGGGATACCTCGACCTGCGCTCACTAGGAGATGATTGCGTTGCTAATCCCGCTATCTTGGACCAGCTTCTTGCATTGAAATGGATTCAAGCCAACATCCAGGCATTCGGCGGGAATCCCACTAACGTCACCGTCATGGGCGAATCCGCAGGTGGTGCGGCAGTGCTTACTTTGATGTGTACGCCAACCGCGACGGGACTCTTCCACAAAGCCATCGCGCAATCACCACCCATCGCAGCTATTCACTCCAAAGCACAGTCGACCCTGTGGGCTGGAATGCTTACACAACGACTAGGAGTACATAGCCTTAAAGAGTTACGCGAGTTGCCGGTTGCAGATATTATTCGCGCCGGGCAGTCGATGATGTGGCGGAGTAGGGAACTGATTTATCTCAATTCGTGTTATTCCCCAACGGTGGATGGCACGACGCTTTTTGAACATCCACTTAAGGTTTTTGAGCGTGGTCAGCAGTTGAAGGTCCCTCTTCTTGTGGGGACGAATGTGGATGAGACGTCGTTTGCTAAGGGCATGTATTTGCGGTCCAAGGCGCGTACGAGGGCTGCGCATCGAGTGCTTACTACCTTTGATCCGCATAGTGCCGATCATGTGTTGGGCGTGTATCAGGGTGCTAAGCGGCGTCGAGATTTTGCGCAGTTGATTGCGGATGGTGTTTTTTGGGCGCCGAGTATTGCAGCGGCTCAGGCTCATTCGGCGGTTGCTCAGACGTGGATGTATCGCTTTGATTTTGCGCCTGCGTTGTTACGATGGCTGGGGTTGGGGGCTATGCATTCGATGGAGTTGACTCCAATTTTTGGTGATATGAATGCTTCTCGGATGTCAGGTCTTAATGTTCGAAATTCGCGTCTTGCTTTGAAGCAGCTTGGTGAGCAGATGCAGTTTCATTGGGCGCGGTTTATTCATCATGGTCAGCCTAGTGAGGCTTGGCCGTCGTATCACACTGCTGGCGATACAGAGCCTGGGCGGGCGACGATGGTATTTGATCAGGAGTCGCGGGTGATTTATGACCCGTTTTCGCAGCGCCGCCGTGCGTGGTCCGAATACGATATGACCGAGTGGGGTTTGGGGCGCGAGGATCTCCTGCGCGCGCTGGGTTTGTATGAGGAACCTACTTATTTTGCTCCGTTGGAATTAGAACAATAGCTTTGCAGGAAGGCGGATATGGACTCGGTTCTAGATGCTGCATTTGATCGATTAATGGCTGAGCATGAGCGTTTTCGCCCTTCGTTGGATCCCAGCGTTTCGCAGGGAAACGTGGTGGATGCTGAGCAGTTGTATTCGGAAGATACGGTGAAAACGGCGATTGCGGCTTCGCGGCACATCTTCGGGGTGCCTACGGATAAGCACGCTGCACAGTTGTGGCTTTTTAGTTTGCTTGGCGACGCCCTCAATCCGTCGGTGACGGCGATGGTCAGTTTTGATGTGATGCCGTTGCTGGATATACGCCAATCGACTGTATTTCATCGTGACGATACTGGGTATTGGTTTGGTTTCCACCCACATGTTCGTGCACATTGCGTGCGAGAATCGGGGAGAGCGTTAGCGTTGTCTGTTGCGCCTTTGATTGCAACGGTGTGTCAGGTGACAGCGATGCGTCCGGCGCCCCTGTGGGCGGTGGTTGTTGATGCGCTAGTGCAACCAGCTATGGCTGCCGGCAATGAGGATTTTGAAACATTGAAGGCGCTTGGTGTTGCTCGTGAGTTGGCAGCAGGTTTACAAGAAGGGGTGGAAAGCCTAGGAGGGGATTTAGCTGGGTATAAAGCTGGTATACCGCATCATCATTTTGAACAGATTTGTGACGGATACTTTGTGCCCATTGATGCGGAGATCGAGCCTGATTATGTGGTGGCGCATCGGGTGTCGTGCTGCATGATTTATCATTCGCCTACGGCTGGTAAGTGCACATCGTGTCCGCATCAGGACAAAGATGTGCGAAAGAAGGCCCTGATTGCTGCTTCGGAGAGCTTTTAACGATAGGCTAGGGGCCGGCATTGAGCACCTCAGAAAGGGTTGACACACAATGAGCTTCTTTGAAGATTTGGCTACGGCGCTTGATAACGAGGGTATTGAGTCTCGTGTACATGATGACGTGTTGTTTGTTCCTATTACTTCTGATCTTGAGATTCAGTTTGTGGAGATCGACTCGGTGGTGCCAGCAGCAAATGTGTATATCGCTGCTGCTGACGTGGATGAAGACGACGATGAGTTTGAGGCAGCACTGGTTAGTGTTGTGTTCTCGGTCGAAGATGCTATGCGAACGGTTGCCGAGCATGTTGCGACGGATCAGGTTGTGACGGTGCTACGTGATCTGTTGGAAGGCACTGATGATCGTATTGCGGAGCTTGAGTTTTTCCAAGATCCGCATGATCCGCATATGGTGCATGCTGAAGTTGCTGAGAACTCGGAGCTGCAGGTTGTTGTCGATGTTGTTGATGGTGAGGCGCTCGCCACGGTGACTTTTGTAGCATTCGGTGAAAGTTTTGATGACTTGGTTGATCAAGCAATTGATGAGCTGTGGAGTGATCAAAGCAATGATGCACTTAGCGATGAAGAGCGTGATCGCCTGTTTTATGATGTTGCAGCTGAGCTGATAGAAGAGGCTGGGGAAGTTCTGCAGCTCGGTTCCTATTCGGATTGCAACAAACTGTTTGATGTCCTTTCCGTTGCTCTTGAAAATGCTGATGATTGGGAAGAACAGCTGGCTCCGTTGGAATCTGCTGAGGCTGATCTTGAATCCGAGGGAACCAGCTTTGAGTCTGAGGATTTGCTAGGCGATGATGACGATCTCGAATTTGATGATCTTGACGAAGATGACGAAGACGAGGACGCCTAGCAACTAGGCTAAGCAGCTGCTTGGAACGTCTGAAACATCGATGCTGGTGATGGCAGTGGTTGGAAATCTCCTCCGACGATCCAGACGAATACTGGGCACTGTCCATGATCTGTGATCATATGGATGCATTCGGCGTATTGGGGGCCTACGAGCTGAAGCATCCATTGTTCTGCGTGTTCGAATGACACGTTATTGGATTTCGAATCGCTTATCCGCACGCTCATGAGATAAGCGGGTTGTTGGCGTACGCCAAAACCTTTGAGCCGTGCTTTGACGTTTGGGCCAATGCGTCGCCGGCTAATAGAAGCCACCAAGTGGGGTTGCGGAGATATTGTGCTGTGAAGTCCAACAAGCTTAAGCGAAGGCGGACGCCACGTTACTGTGGGGCGGGCGAGGGAACGAGGGTGCTTCATGAGCATGGAAAAACGTGCCACGGTGTCTTCGAGCAAAGTAGAAGCGACTTGGGAATCGACAGCACTATCACTTCGGTGTGCGTGTGCCATATGAGAGTTGGATTGGTGGATCTTTGTTAGGTTCTGAATGAATTTCATGGCTTGAGACTACAACCTCCATCGAACATGTATACGGATTATCGTACAAACAAGTGTTCGAAAAAACAAGGGGGTGTTTATTTTGGCGAAGATGGGGGCGTGTAAGGCTTCTTAACGTCTATGTTTGCGGGATGGATTGAAATCCATTCTCATTATCGGTGCGATTTTTGCCGATTATGGGGGTGAAAATATGTGACCTCATCGACATGTCAGACCTATTAAGTGCAAAGCGTTGCGCCCTGGTTATAACAAGCGTAAATCTAACTATAGAAAGTCTGCTTGACTAGGGAGGATTGCATGAGATGGATTCACTAGGAGAACGACCAAGCAATTGTGCCCCCGTTATTACTATTTCTTCAGGGCACTATCTTGCGCAGATTGCGACTTATGGCGGCGGAATTAAATCCCTTACTTTTGATTCACACCCGTTGGTGGAAACCTACCCTGATGGCGAGTTTCCGCCGCTGAACGCGGGGGTCGTACTGGCGCCGTGGCCTAATCGAACTGACGCTGGTGCCTATGATTTTCAAGGTCAAAGCTATCAGCTGCCGATTACTGAGCCAGATCGTAACAATGCGATTCATGGTTTTGTTGCCAATGCAGTGTGGAACATTGATCTTATTCGCCCTGCTAGAGTCATTCTTTCTACCATTATTGAACCGCAGCAGGGGTGGCCGTGGTCTATTGATCTAGCGGCTGATTATTTACTAACGGATTCAGGTTTAAGGGCACAGTTCACGGCTACGACGCCGCATGAGGCTGTGCCCTTTGGCTTTGGATGGCATACCTATTTATCGGCCCAAGGCACAGAGGTTGATAAAACCACGCTTCGGGTGGGCGTCGATAAGCAATGGATGCTTGATGATCGCAACCTTCCTACCGGTGAGCTCGTTCAACCGACTATCGACGTTTCCAGTGGACTGTCCATGGCGGGAAAGCTTCTCGACGACTGCTTCTTTGCCGAGCGCACTCCCGTAACAACAATCCTGGAATCGCAGGGTGTGGGAGTATCCATGTACTGCAGCGAGCAGTTCCCGTGGTTCCAGATTTTTACTCCAGATCCGGCATGGGAAATGCCATATCCAGGGCGTGGGCGGACGGTGGCTGTGGAACCGATGACAACATCCCCAAACGGACTGAACTTGGGAATCGACACGATCGGCGCGGCATCTCCGTGGCACGGAACGATCACGATTTCCGCATATAACAAGCACTCTTAACCAGCATTAAAAATCAACAACATAAGGATGATCCTCATGGATACCGCATTGAGGCTAGACGCGACGTGGGTCGATTACCTGCTTGTCGCCTTGTACTTTGTATTTGTTTTGGGCATCGGATGGGCTGCGAAAGCTCGCGTGTCCTCCTCCATTGACTTTTTCCTATCTGGGCGCGGGCTGCCAGCTTGGGTCACAGGTCTTGCCTTTGTCTCCGCCAACTTAGGCGCTGTGGAGATCATCGGCATGTCGGCTAACGGCGTGCAATATGGTTTCCAAACCATGCACTATTTCTGGATCGGCGCAGTACCTGCCATGGTGTTCCTAGGAATCGTGATGATGCCGTTCTACTACGGCTCTAAGGTTCGCTCGGTTCCTGAATTTATGCACCGCCGTTTCGGTAGCGCAGCTCACTTGGTCAATGCTGTGTCCTTCGCTGTGGCACAGCTGCTGATCGCCGGTGTGAACCTCTTCCTCCTAGCGAAGGTTGTCAACGCACTTCTCGGTTGGCCGCTGTGGGTCGCCCTCGTATTGGCCGCGGTCATTGTGTTGTCGTACATCACTTTGGGCGGTTTGTCTGCCGCGATCTATAACGAGGTGCTGCAGTTCTTTGTCATTCTTGCCATGCTGCTTCCTATCACCATCATTGGTCTTAATCGAGTAGGAGGGTGGCAGGGCCTAAAGGAACAGGTTGCTATCGAGCACAACTTCCACACGTGGCCAGGCGTAGAGATTTCGGGTTTTGATAACCCAGTGATCTCGGTGATTGGTATTACCTTTGGCTTGGGCTTTGTGCTGTCATTTGGTTATTGGACAACCAACTTCGTTGAGGTGCAACGTGCTATGGCATCGGAGTCGATCTCTGCTGCTCGCAAGACTCCGATTATCGGTGCGTTCCCTAAGATGTTTGTTCCATTCCTCGTGGTACTTCCTGGCATGGTCGCATCGGTCACTGTTGCTGAGCTGATTGGTGATAGTCCTGCCGGCAAGCCTAACGACGCCATCTTGTATCTCATGCGTGACCTTCTTCCCAACGGTCTGTTGGGCGTTGCTATTGCAGGCCTGTTGGCCTCGTTCATGGCTGGCATGGCAGCAAATATCTCGGCATTTAACACCGTGATTTCTTATGACATTTGGCAAACCTATGTGATCAAAGATCGTGAAGACGACTACTACCTCAAGTTCGGTCGCCTTGCCACAGTTGCTGCCACCTTGATCGCAGTGTTTACTGCGTTGCTTGCCCAGAACTTTGGCAACATCATGGATTATCTGCAAACACTGTTCGGTTTCTTTAACGCACCACTGTTTGCCACCTTCATCTTGGGTATGTTCTGGAAGCGTATGACTCCTCACGCAGGTTGGACAGGTCTTGTTGCGGGTACTGCGTCGGCAATCTTCTACTGGTACTTGGCTACCTTTACTGAATCTTCTGCAACGCTGCTTAATCTGCCAGGGCAGGGAACCGCATTCGTCGCTGCCGGTATCGCGTTTAGCGTCGACATCCTTGTCTCCGTGATCGTTACCATGTTCACCCAGCCGAAGCCGGATCACGAGCTGGTGGGCTTTGTAAAGTCTGTTACCCCAAAGGACCATTTCGAGGACCATTCCGAAGACGGCCAGCCGTGGTACCGCCGCACCGTTCCACTAGGAATGCTGTGCTTAGCCTTGGTCGTCGCTCTCAACGTTATCTTTGCCTAGGAGGAGAGGAAAATGCATAACAATACAACGCAGACACCAGCGGGATCACACACTCACCTCGCCGGCGCATTTGATATCAGAAATGTCATCGGGGCATTGATCGGCCTCTACGGAGTGATCTTGGTGCTTTGTAGCTTTGCTCTTGATCCAGGTATCAATCCAGATACAGGCGTGGCTAAAAACGCTCAAGATAATTTGTGGGCGGGCCTTGTCATGGTCATCGTTGGTGTGGTGTTTTTCGCTTGGGCAAAACTGCGCCCGATCGTGATCGAAGAATCCGCAGGTGAAAAATAATGAACGTGACTACTTCCACGCTTGCCGACGGTCGCGAGATCATCTACTTCGATGACCACGAGCTGCGCGAGGGAGAACGAGTTCTTCACGATTCCAGGGACCTGCCCCACACACAGCCACTGTCGGAGATCCGCCACGATCCCCTCACAAACACGTGGGTGGCTTACGCAGCCCACCGCATGAACCGCACGTTTATGCCACCAGCGAATGAAAACCCGCTTGCACCGACAACGCCTGGCAACCTTCCTACAGAGATACCGTCGCCTACGTATGACGTCGTTGTTTTTGAAAACCGATTCCCGTCGTTTTCTATGAACATTGCAGTAGGAGAGGACTGGGAAAGCTATGTCGATGGGATAGACCTCTATCCACGTCGACCAGCCCTTGCCCGCTGCGAGGTAGTCTGCTTTACCCCAGATGTAGACAAGTCCTTTAAGGATCTGCCGGTGTCACGTATTCGCACTGTCATCAATGCTTGGGCACATCGAACCGAGGCGCTGTCAGCCTTGCCTGGCGTCCAACAGGTGTTCCCCTTTGAAAACAGGGGAGAAGAAATCGGCGTAACACTCCAACACCCGCACGGGCAGATCTACTCCTACCCGTTCCTTTCCCCACGGCTACAAGCAATTGTTCAAAGTGCACAATACTATGCGGAAACACACGACGGCCATGATCTCTTCGATGCAATCATCCGCGAAGAATCTGCTGTACAAACACGTGTTATTGAACGCACAGAGAACTTCATTGTTTTCGTCCCAGCAGCTGCAAAATGGCCAGTTGAAGCAATGGTGATGCCGCTTCGTGCTGTAGCTGACTTCACCGAACTCACTGACGTAGAACGCGACGAACTAGCTGCACTACTCAAGCGCCTCTACACGGCAGTGGACAGCTTCTTCGAAGGAGTAGCTAAAACCCCGTACATCGCAGGCTGGACCCAGGCACCAGTAGACTCGGCACTGCGCCCATTTGGCCGCCTCCACCTGCAGCTGTTTTCCTTGATGAGGTCGCCAAACCGAATGAAGTTCCTCGCCGGTTCAGAATCAAGCCAAGGGGTCTGGATCAACGACACCACCCCAGAACGCATCGCACAACGATTCAAGGAGGTATGGCCACATGCCACGCTGGATTAACACCCGAAGCCCCGAACAATTAGACACCGACGCCCGAGCACTGTTTACCCAAGCCTTTGGCAACGAACCCGAAGGCGTATGGGCAGCACCAGGACGCGTCAACGTTATCGGTGACCACGTCGATTACGCCGGCGGAATGTCCATCCCCTTCGCACTGCAACAAAACACAGCCGTAGCAGTACGTCAGCGTGACGACGCCCTCCTCAACGTCGTATCGCTCATTCCAGGTGCCAAAGAACCAGCACGCCTGAGCATCCCCCTAGCTGAAGTCGGCCCGCTCAATCCCGACTCATGGGCAGGCTATGTTGTAGGAACAGTGTGGGCAGGCGTGCAATCAGGAGTGATCCCACGTTGCAGCGGCCTCGACATCGCAGTTGTCTCCGACGTACCGGTAGGCTCCGGACTATCCTCCTCAGCCGCACTGGAATGCTCCATTGGAGTAGCAGCATACGAACTCTCAGTCGGACATGCACCAGACGCGGCTGCTCGCGCTGGGCTGGTCGAGGCAGCAATTCGTGCGGAAAATGAGGTTGTGGGGGCGTCGACAGGCGGGCTTGACCAGCGTGCGTCGATCTTTGGTGAAGAAGGCAAAGCCCTTGTTATTGACTTCCACACCGACCAATTCCGACTCGTGCCTTTTGATCTAGAATCGCGTGACCTTGTTTTGCTTATCGCGGACACGAATGCACCACACACGCTTAACGACGGCCAATATGCTTCTCGACGTGGCGTGACCGATGAAGTCGCACATGCTCTAGGCGGGGAGGGTGCCACCATCCGCAGTGTGAATATCGATGGTGACATTTTCGATCGCACCCGCGATTGGGCAACTGCCAATGGCAAAGCTGTGGATGTCGTAGTTCGCCGCGTGAAGCACATCGTGGAAGAAACTGAACGCACCGCTGAAGCTGCAACTGCGCTTGATGCGGGGAACTTTGATCGCTTCCGCGAGCTCATGAAGGACTCCCATATCTCGTTACGGGATCAATATGAGGTTTCTACACCCGAGCTTGATTCAGCATTCGATGCGGCTGGGCAATATGGTGCACGAATGACAGGTGGCGGTTTCGGCGGTTCGGTGATTACTCTCGTCGCCGCTGACCGAGTAGAAGAAGTAGCAACAGCGATTGCAGACGCCGCGCAACGCCAAGGCTATCCAGAACCCACATTTGTGGTGGCCTCGCCAGGCCAAGGCGCGCGACGCCTGAGCTAAGGCATAGGGGAGAGCCCTTCGCAATCATGTGTGTGACTGCGAAGGGCTTTTTAGTTACACCACTGCACGGCCTTGGATGAAGAGGTGCTGTGGCATGCTTCGCTGGAGCGCCAGCTCAAATTGGATTGGCTTCTCGTTTTTATGGGAAACGTAATCTACTTGACCTAACAAGGTGAATGATTCCGCAAGACCAACTTCATTTTTATTGGCATTTCTTACTGCCAAAAGTAGTGAGTGATCGAGCTCTTTATGATGGATATAGCGCTGTGCAGTGGGCGATTTAATAGCTGTTCGAGATTGAGACTCCCAATGGAACAAATCAGGAGAAATCGGGTAGTCCTTGTAAGAGGTTTTTTTCGTGGAAATGTTTATCGCTTTTCTGCAAAGTAACAAGAAACAAATCGGCATTAAAATTATTAAGTTTGCGAACACCTTCTCGAGGAAGTTTTGCCATAAGCGGCAATTCTTCTCCGTCTTCTAAAACTGCCATTAGTTCCGCAAGTGAATATTGCGCATGCGATAACAACACGGTATTTCCTAGGTCACCCTTGAGAGGCGCAGGATTTACTTTGCTGTCTTCAACTTGAATTTCGAGCAATTCGGATAGTTCTTTGCAAAACGCACGATGTGTGTGGATTTCTTCTAAAGCTTTATCGAATGTAGCAGGAATGACTTTCTGCGGCCTGTTCGCCCAGATATTAAGGATCAACATTTTCGCGTAAGGCTGTAGATCGAGGGGAAGGGAATCGATCGTATTCGCAGTCGAAGCAATAATGTCACGATAGGCATTGGCTCTCTGATAATCGTTTACATGAAGGAACGACTTGACTCGGTTGAGAAGTAGATCCTTACGTGGATCAGCTTTGTCTGCTAGACCAGCTTGCCCCAGATAGAAATTCCAGCTGTAGTCTTTAGGCCGATAAACGTCCATAACAGGAATGCCAGTTGAATCGATGAATTTGCGTAATGAAGTTGATCCGATTTCACCGGTTAAACTGATCATCCGCTTGGATGTTGTCCGTGTCACCTGTTTCAGGTTTTTAAGGACTTGTTCCTTTGTTAATTTATCTAGGATAATGCTGCTGCCAGCCGGAATAGCAGGGAAATCATTTTCGGCTTGGTCAACGAGTTCTTTTCCTGTAAATCCAGTTAGGGCTCGGAAACGGCTTTCCATATCAAATTCTTGGCTGTGCAAACCAACAAAGTCCAGAATGAGACAGGATTCTTTCCCTTGATAAAGGCGAAGACCTCGGCCAATTTGTTGGAGGAATAGTACGGGGCTTTGAGTAGGACGAAGTAAGAGGACGGTATTAATTTCTGGAATATCAAGGCCTTCATTGAAAAGGTCTACAGAGAAGATAACTTTGATACGTCCAGTTTTCAGATCATCTAGTCGGTTGCGCCGGGTTGTCGCATTATCTTGCCCGCTCAGCACGGCTGCAGGCACGCCTTGTTTATTAAAATATTCCGTCATGAATGTTGCGTGTTCTACAGAAACGCAAAAACCCAGTGCTTTTACTCCCGATAAACCGAATGCATAATTGTTTAATGACTGCAAAATAAGCCTTGCACGTTTTTCTCCACGCGCAACGTAAAGTTCATTCAGGGCTGATACCGCATATTCATGCTTGCGCTTGTCCCAAGCAACTGACTGCAGATCAGTATCATCATTAACACCAAAATATTGCATGGGGGCAAGCAATTGAAGCGAAAGAGCGTCCCAAATTCGTAGCTCATGGGCTACGCGGTAATCGAAGAATTCCTTGACATTGATTCCGTCTCCACGTTCAGGAGTAGCAGTTAGCCCGAGTAACTCTTGAGGCTCGAAATAATCCATGACTTTGCGATAAGAGATTGCTTGGGCATGGTGGAACTCATCAATAATGATGAACTCGAAATGGTCTTTTCCTAATGCTTCCATTCGGGAAGTATTTAAGGATTGAATACTTGCAAAGACATGAGTCCATTCTTTAGGAAGAACGCCATCAACAAGTAGTTCTCCAAAATTGCCGTCTGATAGTACTTCGCGGAAAGTACGAAGTGCTTGTTGCAGAATTTCTTTTCTATGTGCAATGAAAAGTAAGCGGGGACGTCTACCCAATGCATCGCACATGTTTCTGTAATCTAAGGCTGCAACGACAGTTTTACCTGTGCCAGTTGCTGCTACAAGCAAGTTTCTATGTCGATTATGTTGCTCGCGTTCTGCTTGCAGACTTTCCAACATGTCTTGTTGATAAGGATATGGCTTTACTTCTAACCCTGATATAGCGAGCTCATCGCTTCCACCGCTTGCAAAACGATCTCGTTGAAGTGCGTATTCGAGTTCCTGTCCATCAGTGCGTGGATCATAAGAAACGAAGTGTTTATCGGCCCAATACGAATCAAATGTTGCAATAAATTTCGAAACAATCTCAGGGGATTTACCTGACGAAGTACGAACATTCCACTCCATGCCGTTAACCAACGCCGAAGCAGACAAATTTGAACTTCCGATGTATGCAGTATCAAATCCCGAGTTGCGTTTAAATAACCATGCTTTAGCATGCAAACGCGTCATATTTGTCTCGTACGAGATCTTAATTTCCGCCCCGTATTTTTCCACGAGCCTATCAATTGCCTCCTTATCGGTAGCACCGCAGTACGTCGTGGTGATGATGCGAAGGGGAACACCGCGATCGCGAAGCTTAAGAAGAGGCTCATCAAGTACTCGAAGCCCACCAGTTTTTATGAAAGCGCATAGAAGATCAACCGAATCAGCTGTTTCCAGCTCACGGCGGATTTCGAGATCCATATTGGTTTCATTTTTCGCATTTGTTAAGAGCGCCAGGGAGGAAAGCGGCTGCTCTGGTAGCTGGGGCGCCTGTATTAAAGAAGTCGGACGGATCGACGTAAGTAGCTGTTCAGAATCAACACTGGAATCAGTATCTAGAAGCGCAGCCATAGAATTGATAAGCGCTATGCGTTCCTTTTCCTCATTAAGGCTTGATAGTTTGGCTTCGAAGCGTAGGGAAAATTCTCGGGCAAGCACGTCGGTGTAGCGGCGTTTTACCTCTTCATCGTCAAGTGACTTGATTTCGGCCACTGAATCCGGGGAAAGCTTTTGAGTTTCTGTAAGACGTTCAGAAATTCTACGAGTAATGGGTGTTTCATAGACACCAAAGGGAAGAGCTGAATCGGCAGTAGACATATTTAGTCGCTTAGTTGGTGAAGTTTCCTAAAAGTTTGACCGTAGGAATATCTGCAGGTGCCCAGTCCAGCTGAGCGAGTTCACTGGGACGTAGCCACTTGATTTGTTCGTGTTCAGTCAGTTGTGGCTCGGATCCATTCAGGGTGCAGAAATAAGTTGATAACTCGACGATTCCAAAGTCATATTCAAATTCCGTTGTTGTAATGAATTTGCCTACGTGAGCGTCGCAACGTAATTCTTCGTGCAGTTCGCGCTGGAGTGCTTCTTCTGGGGTTTCGCCTGGCTCAATTTTTCCTCCAGGGAATTCCCATAACTTTCCCTGGTTCTTAGATTGTCCGCGTTGAGCTGCGAGAATGAGGCCGTTGCGTGTGAGAACTGCGCCGGTAACTTTGATGCGCTTTTTCATGTCACTCCGATATAACGTTTGAAAAGAATTGTGTTGAATGCTGCCAAGAACAGGGATGCTCTGCGGACAGAACGCACTTTATATCAACTTCGCTGTATTTACTGTAGGTAGTCAGCGGGGAAACGTCGCAAAGCGTGCAACTTTGTAAGGTGCGACACTAATTATTCAATGATTAGGTAAAACACGTGGATGTGGCGTAGCGTGGTGGGGCAATGAGCATTACCGATAACGCCACCAGCGGCGAGAACGAGCTGGATATTAAGATTTTGTCGGAATCTCAGGATAATTCGCAGGTAGACGAAGGCACCACCATCAATAATGATGTCGTTGCCGATGTAGACGACTCCAGGGTTGCGAACACTTCTGAGGCCACCGACTCCGCTCAGCAAGAAGCGGACAGTGCAGAAAAAGATGGATTCGAGGCTCTTGGTCTCCCAGACGCAATCCTGAAGGCAGTCGCTAAGGTTGGCTTCGAAACGCCATCCCCAATTCAGGCGCAGACCATTCCGGTGTTGATGCAGGGGTATGACGTTATGGGCCTCGCGCAGACGGGTACAGGTAAGACGGCAGCTTTCGCGTTGCCAATCTTGTCGCGTATTGACGTCAAGAAGCGCCACCCACAGGCGTTGATCCTCGCCCCAACTCGCGAACTTGCTTTGCAGGTTGCAGACTCCTTCCAGTCCTTCGCAGACCACTTGGGCGACATCCACGTGCTACCAATCTATGGCGGTCAGGCTTACGGCATTCAGCTGTCTGGCCTGCGCCGTGGCGCACAGATCATCGTGGGTACTCCAGGTCGTGTGATCGACCACTTGGAGAAGGGCTCCCTCGACATTTCCAACCTCCGCTTCCTCGTTCTGGACGAGGCAGACGAGATGCTCAACATGGGCTTCCAGGAAGACGTTGAGCGCATTTTGGAGGACACCCCAGAGGACAAGCAGGTTGCTTTGTTCTCTGCCACCATGCCAAACGGCATTCGTCGTTTGTCTCGCGACTACATGAAGGATCCTCATGAGATCCAGGTGAAGTCGCAGACGCGCACCAACACGAACATCACTCAGCGTTACCTCAACGTTGCACACCGCAACAAGCTCGATGCCTTGACCCGTATCCTTGAGGTCACCGAGTTCGAAGCCATGATCATGTTCGTGCGTACCAAGCATGAAACTGAAGAAGTCGCTGAAAAGCTTCGCGCACGCGGATTCTCCGCTGCCGCTATCAACGGCGACATCGCTCAGGCTCAGCGTGAGCGCACCGTCGACCAGCTCAAGGACGGTCGCCTCGACATCCTCGTTGCTACCGACGTTGCTGCCCGTGGCCTCGACGTTGAACGCATCACTCACGTGTTCAACTACGACATTCCAAACGACACAGAATCCTACGTCCACCGCATTGGTCGTACCGGTCGTGCAGGTCGTTCTGGTGAAGCAATCTTGTTCGTTACCCCACGTGAGCGTCGCATGTTGCGTTCCATCGAGCGCGCCACCAACGCAAAGCTGATCGAAATGGATCTGCCTACCGTTGATGAGGTCAATGAGTCCCGCAAGGCAAAGTTTGCTGACTCCATCACCGAGTCTCTTGAAGACGATCAGGTAGCAATCTTCCGTAGCCTGATTAAGTCCTACGCGGAAGAGCACGATGTTCCACTAGAAGACATCGCCGCCGCATTGGCTACCCAGGCACGCGCTGGTTCCGAATTCTTGATGAAGGAGCCACCACCAGAGAAGCACCGTGAGCGTCGTGACCGCGACGATCGTCGTGGCGGACGCGACCGCTTCGATCGCGATGACCGCCGTGGCGGCCGTGACCGTGGCTCCCGCTTCGAGCGTAACGACGACATGCAGCTCTACCGCCTAGCAGTTGGTAAGCGCCAGCATGTTCGCCCTGGTGCCATCGTTGGTGCTCTGGCAAACGAAGGTGGCCTGTCCAACAAGGACTTCGGCCGCATCAACATCTTCGTTGATCACACCTTGGTCGAGTTGCCAAAGAACATGGATCCAAGCGTGATCGACCGCCTCAGCGATACTCGTATCTCCGGCCAATTGATCCACATCGAAAAAGACAACGGCCGACCACCACGTCGTAACGACGGATACCGTGGCGGCGACCGCTTCGATCGTGACGATCGTCGTGGCGGACGTGACCGCGGCGGATACCGTGGCGGACGTGACCGCAACGACCGTGGTGATCGCGGTGGCTACCGTGGTGGCCGCGGCGGATACCGCGACTAATAAGAAAACTGGAATAAGGGAGTACGGTAGTTATCCGTGCTCCCTTATTCATTCCCGCAGCCTCCGACTCGATAGGAGACAATCACCGTGGAACGCAACATATTTGCAGTCATTTCCGTGTTCATCGCCTTCCTAGCCCTTGGCGTCACAATGGTCTGGCTCTTGCAACACGATCCCCTCGAGCAGGCGCTCAAAGGGAAAGAATCACCAGTCACAGTCACCGTGCACGATGTTTACGACGGCGAATGGGTAAGCGTCAGCTCCGTATGCCCCTACGAAGACCGTGAAGCCGCTGCGGACCGCCTAGGAATGGAAGACCTCAACATTCCTGAAGAAGGCGCCAAAGACTCCGAGAATTTCATCGTTATGCACGCCGCCAACGGTGAATACGAAACCCACAAATACAAGCGAAGCGCCATGGATTTGTGCACACACCCCTTTGACCACGTCGACGCACTGACACTGACCTCCACACCAGCAGGGTGGGAAGTTCAGTAAAGCGCTTTCGAAGAGAAAACCAAAAGCTGGGCTAGAGCCAGCGTTGGCAATGCTCTTCAGCACTAGAAAATATAAAAATCCACACCGGCAGTGAACTGCTCCCCATAATCCGGACTGAGAAAATCAGAAACCAGATTGTGGGGAGTTTCTCTATGCATCCACGCAGTAAACTCAGTCAGGCTCAGCGTGAGCTGGCAGTCGACCTATTCGAGGAAGGCTACGGCTCGCGGGCAGTGGCTAACCGCCTCGGGGTCAGGCGTGAGCAAGTACGTCATCTCGAAGACCGGTTCCGGTTACATGGCAGACTATGTCTGGTGAGCAAACGAACGAAGAGGCAGTACTCCTTCGATGCGAAAATGGAGATCCTTCGCCGCCATAAAGCTGGCGAATTCAAATCCGATCTTGCCAAGGAATATGGCTTGTCGTCGCCTGCCCTGATTAACCATTGGGTATGGCAGGTCAATAAAGGTGGCCCTGATGCTTTACGGCCGAAACCCAAAGGCAGGCCTAAAGGCTCAGCTCGGCCTGCACCGGTGACGGAAGAAGATAAGTTGCGGCGTGAAAATGAGCTTCTTAAGGCGGAAGTGGCGTACCTAAAAAAATGAGGGACTTGAGGGATCAACGACGAGGCTGAAAGTTGCGGCCATCATCACCTTCAAGTCCGATCACCGCCTGGATGACTTGCTTGCCGTCTCTGGCCTGGCTAGGTCAACGTTTTTTGATCATCAGCGTCGTCTTGACCTGCCAGACAAGTACGCCGACCTCAAGGAACAGATTACGACGATCTTTCACGACTCCAACGCCACGTTTGGCTATCGCCGTATCTGGCGTGCGCTGCGCAACAACAACACGATCGTCAACAAGAAGGTGGTTCGCAGGCTTATGCGCGAGCAAGGATTGGTATCGAAGATCAGGCGTAAGAAGTACAACTCCTACCGTGGCACTGTCAGCCACATTGCTGACAACGTGCTTGACCGACGCTTCATCCAAGACGCACCGAACAAAGTGTGGGTTAGTGACGTCACCGAGTTCCGGGTAGCCGGCACCAAGGTATACCTGTCGCCAGTCATGGATCTGTTTGACCGAACCATCTTGGCGCATACTCTGTCTACGTCACCGAATACTCAGCTCACATCACGCTCGTTGGCCGATGCCATTGCCATGTTTAGTCCGGGTAAAGGACTGATTGTGCACACTGACCAAGGCTTTCAGTACCAACACGCAAGCTGGCGCACCCTGATTAAAAGCGTTGGCGGTGTGCAGTCAATGTCACGCAAAGGCAATTGCTACGACAACGCGGTGATGGAAAATTTCTTCGGACACTTGAAATCAGAGATGTACTACGGCGCGTCCTTCACCAGTGTCGATGAGCTCTGCCAAGCTATCGATGATTACATACTGTGGTACAACACGTACCGACTCCAAGAACGATTCAAGGGTCTGGCTCCGATGCAATATCGGAACCAGACCCTTGCAAAGACCCTAACCGTTTAGAATTAACCCAGTCCGGAAAACGGGGCTCAGTTCACAGTAAAACATCGCCGGTGTGGATTTTTATGAGTGATTACGACTACTTAATAACAACCATCAAGATTGCTACGATCACCCAGATCAAGGAGAAGATGCCACCAAACATTGACAGTTGGCCCTTAGCCTTCTTCCAATCGGCGATCTCAAATCCGCCCTCGGCCTGCTCGTCAGCTTCTAGGAGGCCCAGGTTGCCCATCATCTTCTTTTGCTTAGGCATGATGACAAAAATCAGCAGAGCCCATGCGATCACAGACAGTGCAATAGAAGCGTGGTAAACACCGTTGCTCCAGTAAGAATCGTTGGTGAACATCACAGCAAAGCCCACCAGTGGCACTAGGAGGGAGAGCATGCCGTAGGTCTGCGTGATCTTGTACAACACCGCAGCAGCGCCCTTGGCCGTCTCGTTGCCGTTGTGTGCGGAGAAGGCACGGGTGTGGAAAGTGGAAACAGCCACCGTGACGGGGCCGAGGAACAAAATAGCTGTAAGTACATGCAGCAAAATCAGGACGGAGTTCATAGGAACCGCACGAGCCTTTCATACGATGGGTGAGATTAAAAACACATCTTAACATTGTCTGCGCATGACCCTTAGATCTGCGGAGCTAAGAGGTAGATCGTATTTACGTGCCACATCGGCTAATCGGTTGACGTACCAGCACCGTTGCTTGTGTGCCGAGGGGAGCCATTCACTGGGCAGCTTGTCAGATTTTTGACGATTTTGTTGCTTAGAGGCGGCCACGAGATTTAACGGATCATTAGCAAACGCTATTCGCCGTTCCTTATCCCAAGCGAATGCGCCCATGTCCCACGCGGCAGAAAGCGGATATACATGGTCGAGCTCAATAGGCTCTCGATCGTGGCCTGGATGGACAGCAATAGGGCGAAGCGAATAAGGATCGTCGCCGTATCCCCGAGTAAGTGAGCAATCGACGGTGAGATGGGCGTCGATAAGCGTGGCGGCTAGCACCTCGTCTCGCGTGGAACATCCACTGCTTTGTAGCGCCCAACCATCACCGAACTGCGAACGCTCATACCCAATAACCGTCACGCGATGGGAAACCTCACGCAGATCATGAAAATACCAACCGTGGGGAATCGACAAATACACCGCGAAACACGTCATCGCGACTAGGAGGGTAAAGAAAATGCGCTTCATACATGTTTGGACGTATAAAGCGCATTATTTGGTTCCCTGTTAGAGCAACTTTTCTTGAACTTCGCTGACCTCTAGCTCAGGGTGCGCCTGCGAAACTTTTGTCAGCTTAGTGGCGCGGTCAAAAGCAGAACGTACAGATGCAGGTGGGGCAGGGGTGGCTAGTGACACCACAACCATCACGAACAATCCGCTGAAGAAGCCAGGCACGATTTCGTACAAGCTATCTCCTAGAGGCGACATGCCCCAAGCAAACGATACCACAGCGCCGGTAACCATGCCTGAAATCGCGCCTGCGAAATTCAAATGCTTCCAGTACAAAGTGAGCAATACCAGCGGGCCAAACGCTGAACCAAAACCAGCCCATGCAAAACCCACTAGGTTCAGAATGGAATCTTGGGGGTCAATAGCCAATACGCCGGCCACAATGGCTACTGCCATGACAGCAGTACGAGAAAGGTTGATCATTACAGTCTCGCTGGGAAGGTTCTTTTTAAAGGCCTTGAATAGGTCTTCGATCAACGAGGTGGAGGTGACTAGGAGCTGCGAAGCGATCGTTGACATAATCGCTGCTAGAACCGCGGTAAGAATCAATCCGCCGATAAGCGGGTGGAAAAGTACGCGACCCATGTCCAAGAAAATTGTCTCGTATGCCTTTTTATCAACAACCTCAACATGAGGATTTTGGCCAAAAATGCCGTACCAATAATCGCGGTAAACGTTGCGCCCAAAATGGACAACAACATCCATGCTGTACCGATCCACCGTGCTTGGCCCGCATCTGATGGTTTACGCAGAGCCATAAAACGGACGATGATGTGGGGCTGGCCAAAATAGCCCAAACCCCAAGCAAGGTTACCGATCACCGCAGCAACTGAAACACCAGAAATCATTGAGAAATAATGCGGATTACCTACGCCATCCATGTACGGGCCGTAGTCATGCGATGTTGCCCACGTCCAGATTGAACTGGGATCATCCAGATACAACAATGCCGCTACTGGAACGAGAACGAGCGACACAAACATGATGGAACCCTGAACTGCATCCGTGTAGGACACAGCTAAAAAACCACCGATAAAAGTGTAAATGACCGTAATGCAAGCAACGATCAGCATGCCGTCGAGATACGCACCGCCAAATGTCGACTCGAAATAGCGGCCACCCGAAACCATGCCTGAAGATACATAGAAGGTGAAAACACAATGATGATCAACGAGCTGACAATGCGAAGGACTCGCGAGGAATCATCGAGGCGATTTTCAAAAAACGACGGAAGCGTAATCGAATTCTGAGCAACCTCCGAGTAGGAGCGCAAGCGAGGTGCCACCCAGCGCCAGTTAGCCCATGCACCAATCAACAAACCTACGGCGATCCACAGTTCCGACATGCCGGTGACAAACAGCGCGCCAGGCAAACCCATGAGCAGCCAACCGGACATATCAGAAGCACCGGCAGATAGTGCGGCAACAAAGGGGTTGAGGTCGCGCCCCGCAAGCACATAGTCGTCATACTGGTCAGTTTTGCGGTAGCTCCAATAACCGATAGCTAACATCACCGCCATATAAATGATGATGGCGACGATGAACCACGTATGTTCGGTCATCCTCTCTAGCCTCCTCACGTGGTGCCTGATCGAACGACGCACGGAGAATGAAATATCTGAGCCAAGGACCGTGTGCTGGACGAACGCGACGAAAAACAATTGACGTGAAAACTTTACCCTGTCGTTGTGACACTCACGGAAAGACTGTCGGAGGAAGATAGAGAAGAAGCGATGTATTTTAAAGCCGTTACTCCCCACAAGTCTTCGAACTGGTAGAAATGATGAAATGAGCACGCACCTACTCCATGCATTGTGGCTGAAGAATTCTGGCCTGCATTTGTGGATTGAGCAGGTGGAAGGGCACAAAATCGTGTTATCTGATGCGGTGCCGGATAGCACTTTTCCGGATAGCGTCGCAACGCTGATTCGTGGCAAGCGATTTACACATCAAGTGAAAACTAAGTTGCTTACCCCCAAGGGGAGGGAGGTTACCCTCCAACTGCCCACCATAGCTTTTACTCCAGAGCAAACAGTCAGGGTGCTATCGCAGATCGCAGCCATAACGCCGATGGTGGCAAGCCGTGCCCAACGTGCAACCTTGGCGCCAGATTTGATGTGGATGGTGCGTCTTTATCAAGGCCTAGAACAATTTGTTCGTGCTGGTCGATTGACTATCAAATTGGGATACGCTGACCATCAGTGGTGGCCCACGTGGCAGCTATCTGCGGGACTTCAAGAACGCGGATGGATTGCACAAATGACGGCAGCGGCCCCTGGGGTGCTCATTGCTAATGCAGGATCATCTGTGGCAGAAGATATTGCAGATGAACTTCCGCATTGGATAGCTAACTCCTTATTGCAGGATTTGCTTGACACTCCGCGTTCGAGCGAATGGCATAGCTTCCCCGAAGCTCTTATGCGTAGTACTCCATTGCGGCGTGGTACAGCGCAACTTGTTTCAGCGCTTAATGAGTGGCGCGATTCCATGACATCAGTCAACGTGCAACTGGTGTTTATCGTGGAAGAACCCTCGAAAGATCGTGAAGATCGAATCGATCCTGCGGATATGCTCTGGCCCATTCGTGTCCGAGTTCGCTCCGGTGTGGATTCCCCGCAGCCGATCATGTTGTCGCATTACGACTCAGCCACAAAAGAACGCTTAAACGCACTGAGGCGTGAAGCAATTCTCGTTGCCCCGATCTTGGAAAAACAGGGTACTGATTCTAATGTTACCCCCACCCAACTTTTTGAGCTTCAGCGTGAAGAAGGCGCAGGGGACTGGGATTGCTATGTCACGACAGATCAGCTTGTCGATTTTATCGGTGATGCCGCGGCACGGCTGAAATCACGTGGGTTTAACGTTTTGCTGCCACGATCATGGGACCGGCAAGAAACGAAAGCACATTTGCGGCTCAGTGATCCCGCGGAAGCATCGACCCAAGCCACTATCGGTTTGGACAAAATAGTGGACTACGACTGGCACATGTCGGTCGGAGACATCGAGTTGACCGAAGCTGAAATGGTGGAGCTCGTTCGTTCCAAGTCGGGGCTTATCCATCTGCGCGGCGAATGGGTTATGGCTGATACCGCAGCTATTCGACGCATCGGCGACTACATGAAAGACGTCGCTGCGCAATCCCGTAAGCGCAAAAAACAAGCCCTTGATACCGCCGTCATGGAAGCAGAACTTGCCAAGGCTAACGACGACCCACGGTGGCCGATGCTGGAGGCGCGTGCAGAAAAACTTGCCGAGGAATTTAACAATGAATTCGCGGAATTCGGACAAGTAACGCTCGCAGAGTTACGGGAACTCGCCCTCACAGCACAAGAAAATGAGCCGATTGCCTACACGGGATCGCCGTGGCACGCCAGCCTCGCGGGCGGGAGCATGGGGAAAGATTCACCGGCCCCTCAGCGTGTTTCTATTCCCGATACCGTTCATGCTGATCTGCGTGAATATCAACGCAGGGGAGTAGATTGGCTCTACTGGATGGCACACAATCATTTAGGTGCAGTTCTTGCCGATGACATGGGTTTGGGCAAAACGCTTCAGCTGCTTTCTTTAGAAGCCGTTGAGCGCAGTGAGCACCAGCGCGGTCCCACGCTTGTGATTGCCCCTACATCTGTCGTGGGCAACTGGGCGCGTGAAGCCCACAAGTTTGTGCCCACCATGCGTGTGGAAGTACACCACGGAACCTCGCGAAAAGCGGATGATGAGTTTATTGAGCTGGCTCAGTCCCGTGATGTGATCGTGACCAGTTATGGTACCGCGGCGCGCGACTTTGAGCTTTTGGGCAAGATTACGTGGCGACGCGTAGTACTCGACGAAGCCCAGCACATTAAAAACTCGGCAACAAAGGTATCCAAAGCAGTACGCTCGCTTCCCTCAGAACATCGCGTTGCGTTGACCGGAACGCCGGTAGAAAATCGCCTATCAGAGATGCGATCCATCTTGGATTTTTGCAATCCAGGGGTATTAGGCAGCGCTTCGTTTTTCCGAAATCACTTCGCACGTGCCATTGAACGCGAACATGATGAAGACATGACCGAGCGATTGCGAGCATTAACTGCACCCTTTATCTTGAGGCGCCTGAAAACCGATTCCGCGATTGTGGATGATCTTCCGGAAAAGACTGAAACTGTTTTGACGGTAGATATGACCTCGGAACAAGCTGCTTTGTACAAAGCGTACGTTGATAGCGTGAAAACCCAGCTTGATCAGGCTGAGGGGATGAACAAACGAGGTCTGGTGTTGTCTGCCCTGACTAAGATTAAGCAGATTTGTAATCACCCTGCGCATTTCCTTGGCGACGGATCGGCCATGACGATTAAAGGCAAACACCGATCTGGCAAAGTTGCTGAGCTCATGAATCTGATCAATGACGCCGTTGATTCCGATCAAAAACTGCTGATTTTTACGCAGTACCGTGCCTTTGGCGATCTTCTCGTCCCGTATCTCAGTGACTACTTTGGCACCACGATTCCATTCCTCCACGGCGGTGTGAGTAAAACAGGACGCGATCGAATGGTAGAAGAATTCCAAATGCCAGATGGACCTCCAGCGATGATTCTTTCGCTGAAAGCTGGCGGCACGGGCTTAAACCTGACCAATGCTTCCATTGTGGTGCACATGGATCGCTGGTGGAACCCTGCTGTAGAAAACCAGGCTACTGACCGCGCATTTCGTATCGGCCAGCGTAAGGATGTCACGGTGTACAAGATGATTACCGCTGGCACTCTTGAAGAATCCATTCAAGATATTTTGGATGGTAAGACTCAATTAGCTTCAGCTGTAGTCGGTGAAGGCGAAGGCTGGCTCACCGAGCTGTCTGCGGAAGAACTCGCTATGCTCATGAGTTATCGAGGACGGGAATAGATGGCGCAGCAGGAACCACCCCAGGACAAGAGACGTCGACACGCGCGAGTGGACAACGTTATTTATGCAAATTTCGGGGCAAAAACAACGGTTCGCCCTGAACCCGAGGCACCAGAGATCGTCGAGTCCCGCAATTTTTCCCCAGTTGCTTTGCGAATCCGCGACTTGGCTACGCAGGAAGCAGACGCCGGCCGGTTAAAACGCGGGCGTGATTATGCACGTTTCGGTCATGTGCTCAACGTGAAGTTTGGAAACTCGCTCATTACTGCCGACGTCGCCGGATCCCAAAACCTCCCATTCCAAGTCAGCATCGCATTTCCGTATTTAAGCACCGACGGTTTAAGCCAGATCACTCAATACATTGCTGCTTCGCCTGATGGCATCAATGCTGCACGTCATGGACAGCTATCAGAAGATATTTTGGATTTGTTGCTCGGTACTCAAGTGACGTTTCGTTGTGACTGCCCAGATCACGTCGTGTGCTGTAAACATTCCGTCGCTGTGGTGACGGTGGCCTCTGAAAAAGTTGAAGCGGATCCGTTGCTGGCCTTTCGACTTCGCGGACTCGATTTAGCCCAGCTGGAGCAGGCCGTAACGATGCAAGCACGTGCGGCGAGCACTCAAGACCTGAAAGAACGATTCTGGCAAGGCCGCGATTTACCGTCCTTGCCGGAGCCTAAAATCGCCCCAGCTTTAGACGATTCTGACGCATCGTTGCTGCATAAAGCTATGAGGCTAGTGTCTTACACCAACATTGATGAGCTTCGGGCAGTGAGCGACATCGAAGACATCTACTACTATATCACCCACGAAAAGGGGTAAGCGTGTCACTGGCGAATGATAGAACAATTTCATGACAGTTAGGTTCCTTCACACCTCCGATCTCCAGATCGGTATGATTCGGCGATTCCTCGATTCAGACGCACAAGCGCGTTTCGACGCCCACCGAATCGCCGCCATCACCAAGCTAGGGGAGATCGCGGCCCAACACGATTGCGAATTCATCGTGATGGCAGGAGACATCTTCGAACATAACTCTCTGAAACCTGCCACATTTGGACGCGCCATGGAAGCACTCAAAAAGGTTCCCGTACCGGTGTACCTGCTTCCAGGAAACCATGATCCCCTCACTGCTGATTCCCAACTCGTGCGCACCGAAGTGCTCGACCATGTCCATGTCATTTCGCATTCTGATCCCATAGTTATTCGGCCAGGAGTGGAATTAGTGGGGGCGCCACTGACTGCAAAGACAGCAACGCGTGACCTCGTTCGGCTAGCCTTGGAGCCACTTTCGCCTGCTGGAACCACTACTCGTATCGCCGTAGGGCATGGACAAACACTTGCCCGCGATAATGAGATGAAACCGGATGTTATCGATCTCGCCTTCGTTGAGCAACGTATCAGTGAAGGGGTTATCGATTACTTGGCGCTTGGTGATACTCATTCGACAGAAAGCTTGGGGTCCACAGATCAGGTCTGGTACTCCGGTGCCCCAGAGACTACAGATTTTGTTGAATTTCCTAGCGGCGGTGGGGAGATAGACTCAGGAAATGCGCTGGTGGTTGCCATTGAAGACCATCAAGTATCCGTGGAAAAAGTGCCAGTTGGAAAGTGGACCTTTGATGCTATTACATGGGACATTAACTCTTTTGACGATGCACAAGCCTTTATTTCGCACTTAACTGCGTATTCCGAAAAGGAAAATACGGTAGTGAAATACGCGCTTCGTGGCACTGTTTCCATGCAGACAATGCGATACCTCGAAACAGAGTGTGAAAAATTACGACCTATCTTTGCATCACTCTATGAGCGGCGGCGACTCATGGATTTACACCTAGAACCTCGCGAAGATGAGCTTGACCAATTGGGGCTTAGCGGTTTTGCTCAACAAACGCTGCACGAGCTCGTCGATAGTGACGATCCGGTTGCACATGATGCCCTCAAATTGCTGTTTCGACTAGCAAAGGAAGATTAGTGCGTATCCGTTCCCTTGAGATCGAGCACATGCGTGCCATCACGCATCTGGTATTAAAAGATCTACCTTCCAACGGCGTCATCGTTATCAGTGGTGAAAACGAGCGCGGTAAATCGACAATTATGGAAGCAATCAAGTTGGTGTTGGGAGAAAATCATGATACCAACAAACAAAGCGTCAAAGCTATCCAACCCAAAGGCCACGATGTTGGAACGCGCATTTGTTTGGAAGCAGACTTAGACCCAGTGCGATTCCGTGTAAACAAGGTGTTTAACAAAAAGAAAAGTTCCGAACTTACGATTTTTGAACCGAAACCAGCAAATTACACGGGCAAAGAAGCAGACTCGCAATTATCTGTGCTTCTCGATGCACACCTTGACCACGACCTTTTTTCTGCGCTGTTCGTAGAACAAGGCAACATCACGTCCATGCTAAGCGCCGCAGGTATTTCTTCAGTTACCCAAGCCCTTGGTGGTGCCACGGACCACGCCAGTAACGAGGACAATGCATTAATCCTGGCTGTGGAAAAAGAAAAAGACCGTTACTTCACCAAATCGGGTGCCACTAAAAAAGGTGGCGAATTAGGCATGGCCGAAACAGCTGTCGCCGAAGCGGAACAAGCTGTACTTGCGGCCACTGAACAAAAAGAAACCCTAGATCGACATGTTGAATTAGTAGCAGGTTTTCAACGTGACCGCGACCGTGCCCAGCAAGATCTTCCAAATGCACGTGACACCCTGACGACTCGAGAACAAGAGCTCAAGACTGCAGAATTAGCTGCCCAACAGCTGGAAAATGCCAGTGCTCAGTTAAAAATTGCCCAAGATCAGGAACGAATTCTTCAAGCCGATATTGAAGCCCGTGAGGAATTGCACAAAGAACAAAGCCGATTAAGCGAAGCTCTTCACGTACGGATCCAAGAGGAATTGGATCTGAAAAACAAAGCCGACTCATCAAGCGAAGCACGCGAAAAGTTGCGTTCTCAGCATGAAAAAGCACGTGCTGACGCCGAAAAAATGCGGCAACGGTTGGAAAAACTAAAAGAATCGCTGCGGCTTGGCACATTGCGTACTTCCTACCAAGAGCTTCTTACTGTCTCGGAAAAACTAGAAGAATTACGTATTGTTCCCGAAGTTACTGGTGCTCAATTAAGCGCGGCAGAAGAAGCCAATGATCGAGCCAAGGCTGCCGCATATGTGGTTGAAGCTCACGCCGCTACCATGCGTATAAACGCTGCTCAGCCCGTAACAATTCAGGTTGATGGTGAAGCTGTCGCACTAAACGATACAGAGTGGACTACGCGGATTACTTCGGAACTAACCGCTGTAATTGGCGATGTTTCCCTCACCATTGAACCAGGTGAACAAGGAGAACAACTCGAACAAAAACGAGCAGAAACTCAAGAAACACTCTGTGCAGCCCTAGGCGATGCAAAAGATATTGCAACGCTTCGGTTGCAACGCGAAGCGTGGGTTGATGCAGAAAAAGAACTTCAGAGCCTAAATAAGCGCAAAAACGAGATAGCGATGCGCTTTGGCGATAAGGCTGATCTCGAACGTGACATCGCTGACGCGGAGCTGCAAGTAGCTGAGCTCGACGTTCAAGAAAGCGACGATGTCCAGCAGCTCATCGATGATGCAGAAAAGGAGTATCTCCAATATCAACAAGATGCGGATGCGTATCAGAAAGAATTGGGTGCTTGGGATTCCAACGACATTCAGGTGCGCTATGCGACGGTGAAAGCGCGTATGGAAGCCGAACGCGAAAATCTTGACCGCTGTGATCAAAAGATAAAGGCACAGGAAGAACAACGGCCGCTTGTAGCTTTACACTCCGAGCTTCACAACGTAACCGCTGAGCTCAAAAGACAGCAAGATCATCTTGCTGAGCTTAGAGAAACTGACAATCTCCAAGTTGCCAAGGATCTTTACGCTGGTGCCGCTGCGAGGGTTGAATCGCTGGAAAATACCATTCGAGAATGCGAAGCGAACCTCAAAGCACTTCAAACACAGATCGATTACGCCGCAGGAGCGGCTGAGCAACTTGATGTTGCGTTAGCCCAACGAGATGTAGCATCACAAGCCCTGGAAGCAGTGCATCATCGGGCACAAGCAGCCATGTTGTTGTACACTACTCTCATCCGGCACCGCGATATAGCACGACAAAAATACGCTGCTCCGTTTACACAGCGACTCACAGAGTTTGCTGCACCAGTTTTTGGTAAAGGCGTAACCTTTGAGCTCGGCCCAGATCTCAGCGTGGTGAAACGTACCATGAAGGAGCAAACCGTTGGGGTAGATGAGCTATCCGGAGGGGCTCAAGAACAGCTATCTATTGTGCAGCGTTTTGCGGTTGCTGATCTTGCCTCACAAGGTGAAGAAACAGTTCCAGTATTTATTGATGATGCCTTAGGATCCACCGATTCCAACCGACTGGAGATGATGGCTACATTATTTTCGCGTCAAGGCTATAACCAGCAAGTGTTCGTACTCACTTGTATGCCGCAGCGCTATGACTACGTAGCCGGAAAGCATGAGCTGCGTATCTCTGATCTTATGCAATAAAAAGGACGGTGGCCTCGTTCAGCGTGAAACTGAAAGAGGCCACCGTCTAAGAGTCCTAGATCTTGAGAGGAAAGCATTAAGCCTGCTTGATTGCAGATCCTTCGATTTCAATCTTAATATCCTCGGAAACCAGCATGCCACCGGTCTTCAAAGGAGCATTGAAGTCGATACCAAAATCGCGACGGTTGATCTTGGTCTTGGCCTCGAAGCCCAAACGAACGTTGCCGAATGGATCTTCTGCAATGCCCTCGATGTCAACATCAAGTACGACGGTCTTGGTAACACCCTTGATGGTAAGGTCGCCGGTGACCTTAGCGGAGTTCTCGTCCTTGATTACTACATCAGTAGTAGCAAAGGTGATCTCCGGGAAGGCCTCGGTGGAGAAGAAATCATCGCCGCGAATGTGTGCATCACGATCAGCATTACCAGTGGTGATCGAAGCGGACTTGATTGTTGCAGATGCCTGTACATCTTCATCATTGATGGTGAAAGTAGAGTCGAACTCGCCGAAGTTGCCGCGAACCTTGGTCACCATAGCGTGTCGAGCGATAAAGCCGATAACGGAGTGAGCTGGATCGAGAACGTAGGTTCCGTTGAGGTTATGCATGGGGATCTCCTAAATAAAGTTGGTAATAGATTACAAATATCTGACTTGATAAGAATCAGGGGTATACAAAACTCAAACAATTATGTTGTCGTGTCATCGTTGCCCTAACGTGGATTACTATACACAACCCAGTTGACATGTCAATAAAGCTCCTTAAAGTTTTTTGTTTACGAGATAATCCGCAGGCAGGGGGCATTATGTTTATTTTCCATTTACGGATTTTCGGTCTAACCTGAACTACATGACAACCCCACGATGGCTAACGCAAGACGAACAATCCCTATGGCGCCTTTTTCTAGCAATGGAGCGCAAAGTGACAAGGGGAATCGACGAAGAACTTCAGTCCAGTCAAGGACTGACTACTCCAGAATTCTCAGTCCTTGTTAGCCTTTCAGAGCGACCAGGGCATGAGATTCGCCTTCGCGATCTATGCGAATCGCTTCAGTGGGACAGAAGTAGAACGTCGCATCAAATTACCCGTATGCAGCGTCGTGGCTTAGTCACAAAAACGAAATGTTCAGATGATGCGCGCGGTGTATTCGTTGAGCTGACTCCAGAAGGGGAGAAGCGTCTCCGTGAGGCTGCCCCAGGGCACGTTGATGTGGTCCGCAAATTAATCTTTGATGTGATGACCGATGAAGAAGCCGCAGTGTTGCGTGGCTACTTCCAAAAAGTGATTGATGTTCAATGTGAAGCGTCTACGGGAAATCCACTACACGACTAAATCAGGGTGTTATTCAGGGACTTCCCCGATGCAAATGAACCCATTCATTTGGATAATTAATCATGTAAGCGCAAGCAGCTAGAACCACATGAAAGGGCTCGAATAATGAACTTCTTCAACAGCCTTAACCGTCCGCTCGCCCGTAGCAACAGCCAGCAGTGGGTAGGAGGAGTGTTATCGGGAATCGGCGAGACGTACAACATTAACATCGCGCTGCTTCGCGTTTTGTTTGTTTGCTCCATCCTCCTACCAGGGCCACAGGTTATCCTTTATGTGATTGCTTGGCTCATTATGCCGCGTCGCTAGGAAGGGAAAGGAAGCCGCACACGAATCACAGTGTGGGGCTTTTGTTGTTTGAGCGTTGCAAATATCGCTTGTTTCTATATGTCTGATCATGCTGGTTCTGATCGGACACCTGGATTATGTGATAGGGGAAAAGTAAAAGTCGGAACGTAACTGAGGTACGTTCCGACTTTTATAAGAGGCTTTTATGAAACCTCCCGATCAGTTATATCAGGTCCGCGGCTACACCCCGGTTACACGCAGTTTCGCCTCCGGTTACATGACAGAAGTCAATTATACGACCTGAGCAGGAGCGCTCCTTAGAACGGGAAGTCAGGAAATTCCGCTTCCGCCTCTTGCTGTCTCTCGGCAAGCTCCACGCTCCACCGTGAACGCTCGACGAGCTCGTCAAAGGTGAGCACCTCCGGTGACTTACGGTTCGAGCGGAAACTTTCAGAGCTACGGAACTTCGAGCCAAATCGGTTGCCTTCGGCGCGGCACAAATCGCACATGGGCCGATCACCAGAAACGAGCGTGGTTCAACCAAGTATGCACCGTCGCCAGTGTTGTCTCCCTCGTTGTCCCTCTCGACAAGCCATCCGGCAAGCCTCTCTTTGACGGCTCGAACCGTCGTCGAACCCCGAGGTGTCCCCGCTGCCAACGGGAATCGAGTCGTGGCTGCGGATGAGGTAGATAAGTTTGTACGAGCCTTCCCAGTTCAAGATGATGAGGCCATCGAGTTTTGTCCCGTTCGGGTCATTGCTTGGGGTCTGAAAACGGATCTCGCGAACTACGCCAGGCTCGTGCGCAACTTGGATCTCGATCTGGCGACGCTGTCGCAACTTTGCCGGAATCTCTGCCATTTCGGCTACTTCCACTGTCTCTTGAGCAGCACACACAGCTGCACCGTTATCTGGAACTTGACTAGTTCAGTGCTCGCTGTATAGTTCAGCGCATGCTGACTATTGCTTCGCGTCTCGACGTGATGAACCGCCTGGGTCGTGCACTGGCCGACCCCACTCGATCCCGGATCATCTTGACCCTGCTCGACCATCCCGCTTACCCGGCGGAACTGTCCCGAGATCTGGACCTGACACGACCGAACGTGTCCAACCACCTGGCATGCTTGCGCGATTGTGGGATTGTCGTCTCCGAGCCCGAGGGGCGTCGGACGCGATACGAGATCGCCGATCCGCACCTGGCGCAGGCGCTGACTACATTGGTCGATGCCACCTTGGCAGTAGACGAAAACGCCCTGTGCATCGATCCCGCCTGCTCGCTTCCCGGGTGCTACGCAGCTGGGAAGGACGCATGATCCTTACCTCGGTCTTGCAGGCGATAGGCCTATTCGCAGCTACCAACATTGACGACATCATCGTGCTCTCCCTCTTCTTCGCTCGAGGGGCCGGCCAGCACGGCACTACCGCCCGCATTCTGGCCGGCCAGTACCTCGGATTCGCGGGCATCCTCGGTGCCGCGGTTCTGGTGACCATCGGCGCCGGAGCATTCCTGCCCTCGACAGCCATCCCGTACTTCGGTCTCATCCCTCTGGGCCTCGGCCTCTGGGCCGCATGGCAGACCTGGCGCGGAGACGATGACGACGAGGCCAAGGTTGCCGGTAAGAAGGTCGGCGTGGGGACAGTCGCAGGCGTCACCTTTGCCAACGGTGGCGACAACATCGGCGTCTACACCCCTGTATTCCTCAGCGTGGAACCTCTCGCAGTAGTCGCCTACTGCGTTATCTTCCTCGTGCTCGTTGCGGTCCTGGTGGCCCTGGCAAAGTTCGTCGCCACCCGCCCCCCGATCGCAGAAGTGCTCGAACGCTGGGAGCACATCCTCTTTCCCATCGTTCTCATCGGCCTCGGCATCTTGATCCTCGTCAGCGGCGGAGCCTTCGGGCTCTGACGTAGTGGCAGCGTTCCAAACGGCCTCGACCGGGCGCACCCCTCTCGGCTCAGACCCCAACAACTACCCGCAGCCAGTCCTGCGTGATCGCAGCAACAAGACCGCCATGGAGCGCTGCAAAACCCCGCCATCGAGCGAACGAAGCACAGCCTCTGAGTGCAAGCGCCTCTACTGTTCATCGATTACACCCGATGGACAGCCGCTCTCAGGCCAAGGTGAGCACACCCATGGAGGCCCAGTGATCGCGGGCCAACCACCCCTGGCCTGAAAACGACAAGACCGGCGCCCAAAAGATAAAAACCGAGATATCGGTTTGTCCACCTTGTCGCGACTGAACTGTCAACTATGCCGCGACTGATGACTTCACTTCGCATCAACGACAGAGTCTGGTTCGGTGACCTCGTTCTGCATGTCTCGTGACACTGTACCGGCTTTAGCTGTGTGTATGTCTCGATATATCGTACCGGTGGGCAGTTTACCGGCAAGAATTGCCCGGAGATCCCGACGTCGGCTGCCTCGAGACATCATTCCTTCATGCTTAGCTATGGAAAAGGAAATAGAAACTCGGCCTACAAAATCGGCAGTAACGCCAAAACAACACTGAGCTGGCGGTCGAGACCCGAGGCCGTGACGAGACGAACGACCCAGCGAACCCGACCGCCCCGCCATTGGCAGCGTAGCCCGACTAAGGCCACCGGCTGGTCCTCAAACAACGAGGACGAAGCCCGTGGCCTAGAGGTCGTGGGCGAGTGCCGAAATCGGTCCTAAAACGGCGCTGAGGCGAACACAAAATGACCCCTCCGAGCGAACGGAGCGGATCATTTTGTGTTCGCGGCCGTTTTCCTTCGGCCGGCGCGGGGTTTCGTGAAAAGATTGGAACAGTTTCGTGAAACCCCTATAAAAATTGTGTCCCCGACAAGATTCGAACTTGCGACCTTTGGTACCGGAAACCAATGCTCTATCCACTGAGCTACGGAGACAGGCTGTGTTAAGCAGCGGGATTCATCTTAACCTATTTGGACGAAAAAAGCGACGCGGCTCAAAGCCAAGCAAGGAAAGACTTTGAGCCGCGCGGTTTTTCAGCCTAAATCGGAATTTAGCTGACGACTACGCAGATGAGGGTACGTGGTCCGTGCACACCTTCGACACGATTGAGCTCGATGTCAGAGGTTGCGGAAGGACCAGAAATCATAGTGTTAGGACGGGTGTGGTCGAGGCGGGAAACCATCTCTGGAACGCCGTAGACAACGTTGTCCATGCGGACGATGCATACGTGGCAGTCTGGCACAAGAGTCAGGGCGCGGCGGCCACAGACTTCGTTGGAAACCAAGCAGATGGTGCCGGTTTGTGCGGAAGACACGTGAGAGTCGGTTACAACTGCATCGACATCGTTTAGTGTGCGAGGATCAACGTCTGCAGAGTCTGGGGTAGCAGTGCCGTTGAAGCTCTCGAACAGTGCGGTGTCCAAGCCAGGTGCGAAACGAATGTCCTTGGCATCGCGATCGTTGAGGATCTTAGCTACGGTCTCGTTGAGCTCGGCGTCCGTGCACTCGACAACTTGCGCCTTGTAGTCCAGCAGGCGGTCGACGAGCAGCTCTTTGAGCTCCTCACGTGGTATATCAGTGTTCGTGATGTATTCTCGGACAACTGGGTATGCACCCTCAGGAGCCTTGGCCAGCTTGTTAGCGTTACGGATACGCTCGAGGATCTCGGTTTTGGCATCCATCTCAGTTCTCCTTCTTCTGGTTAACTTCTGGATTATTTGGGTGGATGCCGTCGCGGCGAGCGTCGGCAAGCAGCTGTTGTGCTTCCTCGGTTTCGAACCACTGGCGGAAGGACTTCTTTGGTGGGACTGCGGTGTCGCGAACGTCTGTCCAACCAGCCAAGAAACTTGGTAGATGGGTGATCTTGCCGTTTGCGCCGCCTATGATGCGACCCATGAACACCATGCGGGTGATCATGTTCCACATGGTTGAGTTGCCCCATGCGAGCTGCATAGCGCCCATCATGGCTTTCTCAATCTTTGGCGCGTCGGTCTGAATCTTCTTGTGACGCAGCTCGAGAAGGATGTCAGTGAATGGAATCTTCACTGGGCAAACCTCATTGCAGCGACCGCATAGGGAGGAAGCGTATGGCAGGTAAGCATTTGGATCATGCTTATCCTTGATACCGGTCATCTGTGGGGACAAGATGGCGCCGATAGGACCTGGGTAGGTCGAACCGTAAGCGTGGCCACCAGCGCGTTCGTAGACTGGGCATACGTTCAAACATGCAGAGCAACGGATGCACTTGAGCGCTTCGCGGCCGATCTCGTCGGACAGTACTGCGGTACGGCCGTTATCTACGAGCACGATGTGGAAGTTCTTCGGGCCGTCGCCCTCGGTAACGCCGGACCAAGTGGAAACGTATGGTGCTTGGCGCTCGCCGGTGGAAGAACGTGGCAGCAGCTGCAAGAAGACCTCAAGGTCTTGGAAGGTTGGGATGATCTTCTCGATACCCATGACGGAGATCAGGGTTTCAGGAAGAGTCAGGCACATACGGCCGTTGCCTTCGGACTCCATGATGGTCACGGTGCCGGTTTCAGCGATACCGAAGTTAGCACCTGAAATGGCAACCTTTGCCTTCATGAACTGCTCGCGCAGGAAGGAGCGGGAGGCTTCTGCCAGCTCTGCAGGCTCGGAAGAAAGGGAGTCGTCGGTGTTGGGCATTTCGCGAATGAAGATGTCGCGGATCTCGGCGCGGTTGCGGTGAATTGCCGGAACCAGAATGTGAGATGGCTTGTCTTTGCCCAGCTGAACGATAAGCTCAGCCAAGTCGGTTTCACGGGCGGAAATGCCAGCTTCGCGGAGGCGGTTGTTGAGGTCAATTTCCATGGTTGCCATGGACTTGATCTTGACAACGTTTTTCTCACCGGTTTCTTCAACCAGCTTGGTAACGATGTCGCCTGCTTCTTTAGCGTCGCGAGCCCAGTGGACGTGGCCACCGCGGGCAGTTACGGCTTCTTCGAACTGAACGAGGAGCTCGTCGAGGCGCTGTCCGACATCGCGCTTAATGCCGGAACCAGCTTCGCGGACTGCCTCCCAGTCAGGCATCTCAGCGGTGACGTTCAGACGCTTGGTGCGAATGGTGGTCGTTGCCTTGGTGAGGTTACGACGCTGGGTTGCATTGTATAGCTCATGGTGAGCGGCGTGGACGAAGTTCTCATCGCCGCGCAGCTGGCTGCGCTCAGATGCGCGTGGCGGCATCGCTGGGGTTCCAAGTGAAATACTCACAGCATGACCTCTCGGGAGTAAGCGGCAGTGGTCGGGGTCCAAGGATTTTCCTTGGTGGAGGCAAGAATCTCAGCCATGTGGATGGCACGGATTCCTACATGCTTGCGGGACAGGTTTCCTGCAATGTTCATTAAGCAAGAGGAGTCGCCACCGGTGATGTACTCGGCGCCGGTCAGCTCAATGTTGCGGGTCTTGTCAGACACCATGGCAGCAGAGGTTTCTGCGTTCTTCAGGGAGAAGGTTCCGCCGAAGCCACAGCACTCTTCTTTGTTTGGAAGGTCGATAAGTTCCATGCCGGCAACGTTTTGCAGTAGTCGGTATGGGCGGTCACCTAGACCAATGAAGCGAAGGCCGTGGCAGGATGGGTGGTAGGTGACCTTGTGTGGGAAGAAGGCTCCGACGTCTTCAACGCCTGCAACATCGATCAAGAATTCCGACAGATCGAGGGACTTCTTTGCGGCGATGTGCGCGCCATCTTTCAGTGCGGCGTTGCCGTAGCGATCTGCGATGTGCTCGTGCTGTTCGCGCACGGCGCCTACACAGGAACCGGAAGGTGCAACTACGTAGTCGATGGAATCGTCGGCGAATGCGTCCACGTAGTTCTTGATTAGTGGTATGGCTTCTTTTTGGTAGCCGGTGTTGACGTGCATCTGGCCGCAGCATGTCTGTCCCTTAGGGAATACGACTTCATAGCCGAGGCGGGAAAGCACGAGTGCGGTTGCTTTGGATGCATCGGGGAACATTGCGTCGCCGATACAAGTGGAAAAGAGCGCAACTCTCACGGTACTTGCTCCTTGCTTTGTGGATATGTGGCTTTGGTTCTTTTACTTCCACAGAATCGGAAGCGCGACATGCCACTGGACATAACCAATCTTACTGATGAAACCAGAAAAACAAAGTGTGTAAGTGCGTCCTAACCTGCAGTTATTAACGAAACCTTTTTGTTTTCTAATTTCGAATTTCCAAACGGAAATGGGCATGGGGTGCAGATATGTAACAGCAGACCTTCGATGACACCCGAATTGGGACAAGTAGTATGCTTCAATGTCGGTCTAAAATGTGGTGATAAATACAAGGCGAAGGGGCATTTTTTGGGCTATATGGCCCACTCAAACCTTGTGTTTGAAATCATAATCGTCCTCAAATATGACTTATGAGCTAAAAAAGCGCACAATAATGTATGAACTTTTTGTCCCCCTCCGATGATGGGAGTTAAGCCTCGTGTTTACACCAGTCATAGATACCGTGGGCGGTAGCCTCGGTCTCTCGGCGCTATGCGCGATCCTGCCGCTAATCGGCTTCTTTATATTCTTGATGGTGCTCAAGATGAAAGCCCACTGGGCGGCACTCTCAAGCGTCGGAGTGGCGCTTATTGTTGGTATTTTCCTCTTCAAAATGCCCGCCAACCTCGCACTTCTTTCCTTTACTGAAGGTGTAGCTTTCGGTTTGTTCCCAATCGTTTACATCATTTGGATGGCGGTTTGGGTCTACGATCTCACTGTTAAATCAGGTCGTTTTGAAGACCTTCGGACGATCTTCTCCAAGATCGGTCGTGGCGATATGCGAGTTCAGGCCATGCTTATTGGCTTCGCATTTGGCGGCCTATTGGAAGCACTTGCTGGGTTCGGCGCACCTATTGCGATCGTCGCGGCGATGTTGCTTGCCATTGGTCTTAAGCCGATGAAGGCTGTCCTTGTTACCTTCGTTGCAAACTGTGCGCCTGTGGCATTCGGTGCCATGGGTATTCCTGTGGCTACTGGTGGTCTGCTTACTCAGATCCCAGGCGAGCAAGTTGCTGCTATGGCTGGACGTCAGGTTTCCCTCATTGCCTTAATCGTCCCGTTCATTTTGGCATTGATCATGGATGGCACCCGTGGTGTTCGCCAGACGTGGCCAATGGCCCTTTTGTTGGGTATCACCTTCGGTGGCGGCCAATTCTTGGCATCTAATTACTTCTCCTACGTGCTTACCGACGTCGTCGCGTGCCTGCTTTCCCTCATCTGCGGTGTTGCGTTCTTGCGTGTCTGGAAGCCAAAGACTCCAGAAGATCAAGCTTCTGAGATTGATGCCTCGACCATTCACCTGTCTGCCGATCGGGCATTCCTTGCACTGTTCCCGTATCTTCTCGTTGTCGTGGTGTTCTCGATCACCAGCTTGTGGAAGATCGGTGTTAACATCCCAGCTGCTCTGAAATCGACAGATATTAAGGTTCAGTGGCCTGGACTTCATGGCCACTTGGTCAACCAAGCTGGTGAGCCAATTCCTAACACCATCTTTAACTTCAACTGGCTGTCTACCCCTGGCACGATCCTCTTCTTCTGCGGTTTGATCACGGTGCTGATTTACTCCGCAGCGGATAAGAAGAACAATGGTGCTTACCCAATGTCGTTCAAAGCGGGCTTTAGTCAATTGGCAGAAGGCGCCTACAAGATGCGCTTCTCCGCTTTGACCATTGCTGCTGTGATGGGTCTTGCCTATGTAATGAACCTTTCAGGTCAGACTGCCTCTATTGGTGCTTTCTTGGCAGCTACCGGCACCATCTTCCCACTGCTTTCGCCAGTGCTGGGTTGGATTGGTACGTGGGTGACGGGATCTGCAACCTCTGCCAATGCATTGTTCGCGCAAATGCAGTCCACCACCGCAACCCAGGTGGGTGTAAGCCCAACCCTGCTGGTGGGTGCCAACACCGCTGGTGCAACCTTGGGCAAGATGATGAGCCCGCAGACGCTGACCATTGCTGCCAACGCTGTCAACATGGAAAATGGCGAACGCAAGATCATGGCCCAAGCGTGGAAGTACTCCCTCGGACTTCTGGTCTACATCTGCATCGTTGTGTACCTTCAGTCCACCCCAATTCTCGGATGGATGGTTGTGGGCTAAACTTCTAACCCATGACACCTGCGGATCTTTCTCAACTAATTAAACAAACAGCAATTGACGTTTTGTCGGCGCGTGAGCTCGACACCACGGTGCTCCCTGAAACTGTCGTGGTGGAGCGCCCACGCAACCCAGAGCATGGAGATTATGCAACAAACGTTGCGCTTCAGATTGCTAGAAAAGTTGGGACGAATCCGCGAGAGTTAGGCCAGGTGCTTGCCGACTCCCTCGCTGCCAACACGGCAATCGATGAGGCGTCGATCGCAGGCCCTGGCTTCATTAATATCCGCTTGGCGGCAGCCGCTCAGGGTGAGATTGTGGCAAAGATTTTGGAGGCGGGGGCAACCTTCGGACACTCTGACTTTTATCAGGGGCGTCGCGTCAATCTTGAATTTGTGTCTGCGAACCCAACTGGCCCAATTCACCTTGGTGGTACACGTTGGGCGGCGGTAGGAGACTCTTTGGGGCGTGTATTGGAAGCCTCCGGTGCACAGGTCACCCGTGAGTACTATTTCAATGACCACGGCCGTCAGATTGATCGCTTTACTAATTCTTTGGTGGCTTCGGCCAAGGGGGAGCCAGCTCCAGAAGATGGTTACGGCGGAGATTACATCAAGGAAATCGCTGATGCAGTAGTTGCGCAGCACCCAGATGTGTTGGCTCTGGCCGAAGCGGATCTCAATGAAACGTTCCGTGCAACTGGTGTTGAGATGATGTTCGCGCACATAAAGGAGTCTCTTCATGAGTTTGGTACCGATTTCGACGTGTACTTCCACGAGAACTCGTTGTTCGAATCGGGTGCAGTAGATAAAGCTATTCAGACTCTGAAAGACAACGGCAACCTGTATTTCAATGAGGGTGCTTGGTGGCTTAAGTCCTCTGAATATGGTGATGACAAAGATCGCGTAGTAATCAAGTCTGATGGCGATGCTGCTTACATTGCCGGTGACATTGCTTATGTTGCGGATAAGTTCGACCGCGGTCATGACCTGTGCATTTACATGCTTGGCGCAGACCATCACGGTTATATTTCTCGTCTTCGTGCAGCAGCAGCTGCGATGGGCTATGAGCCTTCCAACGTCGAGGTCCTCATCGGTCAGATGGTTAACCTTGTGCGTGACGGCAAGGCTGTCCGCATGTCTAAGCGTGCAGGCACCGTTATCACCTTGGACGATCTGGTGGAAGCAATCGGGATCGACGGTGCTCGATACTCGATGATTCGCTCTTCGGTTGATTCCAGCTTGAATATTGACTTGCAACTGTGGGAGCAGCAAAGCAGTGATAACCCTGTTTATTACGTTCAGTATGGGCACGCACGTTTGTGCTCGATTGCGCGTAAAGCTGCTGATCTCGGTGTGACCGCAATCGATCCCGACCTTTCGCTTTTGACTCATGATCGTGAAGGCGATTTGATCCGTACACTCGGTGAGTTCCCAGCTGTAGTGAAGGCTGCAGCAGAGCTACGCGAACCGCACCGCATTGCGCGTTTTGCTGAGGATCTTGCTGGTACGTTCCACCGTTTTTACGATTCTTGCCAGATCCTGCCTAAAGCAGGCGCGTCTGCTGAGCCTATTCACACTGCACGTTTGGCGCTGGCTAGCGCGACGCGTCAGGTATTGGCTAATGCGCTGGGGCTTGTCGGAGTATCTACACCGGAGCGTATGTAGTCATGGATTTCAACGCGCTGCCTTCCCACGTGTGGCCACGACATGCTGCACGTGAGGCTGGGGGAGATGTCAGTGTCGCCGGTGTGTCTTTGGCGTCCATTGCTCAGGAATATGGAACTCCTGTATTCGTCGTTGATGAGGCAGATTTCCGAAGCCGTTGTCGTGACATGGCAGCAGCTTTTGGTGGCGCGGATAAGGTCCACTACGCATCCAAGGCGTTTCTTACTCGTCGAATTGCTCGGTGGGTTGAAGAAGAGGGCTTAAGCCTCGATATCGCTTCTCATGGGGAACTCCAGGTCGCACTGCGGGCAGGTTTTCCGTCGCAACGCATAACGGCACATGGCAACAATAAAGAGCGTGCCTTTTTGCAAGCGCTCGTCGACGCCCGTGTGGGACATGTCGTCATCGACTCCATGGTAGAACTCGAACGCCTTGAGGAAATTGCTGGTGCAGCAGGTATTCAACAGCCTGTGATGGTGCGTGTAAAACCTGGTATCGAAGCCCACACTCACGAGTTCATCGCTACTAGCCACGAAGACCAAAAATTCGGTTTCTCGTTGGCCTCTGGTTCTGCATATGCGGCGGCGGCGCGCGCTATCTTGTCTGAGTCTTTGTACCTCATTGGTCTGCACTGTCACGTGGGATCGCAGGTATTTGACGCTCAGGGATTTAGCTTGGCAGCTCAGCGCGTTCTCGATTTGTACTCCAGAATTCACCGTGAACTTGGTGTGGATTTAGAGCAGCTTGACCTCGGTGGCGGATACGGAATTGCGTATACCGAAGATGAAACACCATTGGATGTTGCTACTGTGGCTCAAGATTTGCTCAAAGCAGTACAGTCTGCGGCTGATGAAATCGGTATCAGTGCGCCGGAAGTCCTTGTTGAGCCTGGGCGAGCCATTGCTGGTCCCTCAACCGTTACGGTTTATGAGGTAGGAACGGTTAAAGACGTCCACGTGACTGATCGACAGACGCGTCGTTATCTAGCAGTGGATGGTGGCATGAGCGACAACATTCGTCCTGCTCTTTATGAGGCTGAGTATGATGCGCGGGTGGTTAACCGAAACATCACCGGAACACCAATTTCGAGTCGAGTAGTGGGCTCGCATTGTGAATCCGGAGACATTTTGATCAACGATGCGATGCTGCCTGATGATATTCGCGAGGGCGACTTGTTAGCATTGGCCGCTACCGGTGCCTATTGCTTTGCTATGAGCAGTCGCTACAACATGATGGGGCGTCCTGCGGTTGTGAGTGTGTTCGACGGGCAAGCAAGCGTGATGGTGAAACGGGAAACTATTGACGATTTATTGCAGTTAGACGTTCCGTAACGTGAGACGAAATGTCCAAATACCCCCATTTTGTGCATATATTGTGCGTGAAATGTGGGTTCTTATTTTTCCTGTAATTGCAGGTGAAGTGGGGGTAAGGAGAAGTATCGTGTCCCCATGACACCGAAGTGGGAAGCGGAACGCTGCTACAATTTGGGAAACCTAATGCCCACCTGTTCCGCTATAGGAACTTCTACGAGGAGTGCTATGAACCCTGACTCGCAGCATCATGCAACGTTTAACCCTGGCAAAGGTGAAGGATCACCTGTGGGAATCGCGATTTTGGGCTATGGCACAGTGGGTAGCCAAGTTCTTCGTCTCATCACCGAGAATTATAATGATTTCCAGCATCGCGCCGGTGGACCGCTTGAGGTCAAGGGTGTTGCTGCCTCCAGTGTGGGAAAGCACCGTGGATCTCTTGCCGATCAACTCGGACTACTTACAGACGATGCGCGCTCGCTTATCGCTCGTGATGACGTAGACATCGTTGTGGAAGTCATCGGTGGAATCGATTATCCGCGTGAGCTCATTCTTGAGGCTCTACACAGCGGAAAGTCTGTGGTGACAGCAAACAAGGCACTGGTCGCGGCTCATTCAGAGGAGCTTGCTGCTGCAGCTGACGAGGCCGGAGTTGACCTCTACTTTGAGGCCGCAGTAGCCGCTGCAATCCCAGTGCTTGGCCCACTACGTCGTTCCTTGGCTGGTGACCAGATCCAGTCGGTTGCCGGCATCGTTAACGGAACGACCAACTTCATCTTGGACGCCATGGATTCTACGGGTGCAAGCTATGACGACATACTCGCAGAAGCCACCTGCTTGGGCTATGCAGAAGCAGACCCAACAGCAGATGTTGAAGGTCATGATGCAGCATCGAAAGCAGCTATTCTTGCATCCTTGGCATTCCATACACGCGTAACGTATGCGGATGTGTACTGCGAGGGAATCTCGAAGATCACGGCAGACGACATCAACGCAGCCAAGGAAGCAGGCTTTACTATCAAACTGCTTGCTATCTGCGAGCGGCTCAATGTTGATGGCGTAGAAAAGGTTTCTGCGCGCGTTCATCCCACCTTGGTCCCACGCAATCACCCCCTGGCCAGCGTAGATAAGTCCTTCAACGCAATTTTCGTTGAAGCTGAAGCTGCAGGCCGGCTTATGTTCTACGGCAATGGTGCTGGAGGTAACCCAACGGCATCGGCGGTGCTCGGCGATATTGTCGGCGCTGCTCGCAACAAGGTCTTTGGTGGGCGTGCCCCAGGCGAATCCACCTATGCGGATCTTCCCATTGCACCATTCGGCGAGGTTCCTACACGCTTCCATATCGATATGGAAGTAGAAGACCGCGTTGGCGTATTGGCGGATCTTGCTAAGACCTTCTCTAATCATGGTATTTCGTTGCGCACTGTGCGTCAGGCTGAAAAAGATGGTCATGCCCGCTTGATTGTGGTTACACATACGGCCAAGGAATCGGAACTTGAAGCAACCGTGGAACAGATTAAGAATTCTGACTCGGTAAAAAAGATCAACAGCGTTATTCGTCTAGCAGGGGAGTAAACCCATGGCTATAGAGTTGCCGGTAGGTAAAAAAGTAACGGTCACGGTGCCAGCATCGTCGGCAAACTTGGGCCCAGGCTTTGACACTTTGGGTTTGGCGTTGTCTTTGTACGACACCGTTGAAGTGGAGGTGGCTGACCATGGTCTTGAAGTCGAGGTTTTTGGTGAAGGCCAGGGTGAGCTTTCTCTTGATGGTTCACACCTAGTGGTTAAAGCAATCCGTGCAGGATTGAAGGCCGCTGATGTACAGGTACCTGGGCTAAGAGTTGTCTGCCATAACAACATTCCGCAGTCACGTGGTTTAGGCTCGTCTGCGGCTGCTGCTGTTGCCGGTGTTGCGGCGGCAAATGGTCTAGCTGGATTCCCGCTTGACGACGCCCGTGTGGTTCAGCTTTCCTCAGCATTCGAAGGGCATCCAGACAACGCCGCTGCTTCAGTACTAGGAAATGCGGTTGTTTCATGGACTGAAATTCCAGTCGACGGACGTACTGAACCGCAGTTCAAGGCGGTGACGATTAGCGTCGATAATCGAATTAAAGCGACAGCGTTGGTTCCTGATTTCCATGCATCAACGGAAGCTGTTCGTCGAGTTTTGCCTAGCGACGTTACTCACCTCGATGCGCGATTTAATGTTTCGCGTTGTGCCGTCATGACAGTAGCTTTGCAGCACCATCCAGAGCTGTTGTGGGAAGGTACCCGCGATAGACTGCATCAGCCGTACCGTGCAGATGTCTTGCCAGTGACGGCGGAATGGGTCAACCGACTTCGCAATCGTGGCTATGCTGCCTACTTGTCTGGCGCTGGGCCGACCATCATGGTGCTTCATACTGAACCAGTCGACGAGGCTGTTCTCAATGACGCGCGTGAAGCTGGGCTGCGTGTGCTGTCCTTGGATGTAGCAGGTGCTGTATCGGTGAAAGTCGATGCCTAGATAACCCATACCAATTTAACTACCGCCCCCTAGTCAAGTCTCTAGGAGGGCGGTAGTCGTCATTCGGCGGAATCGCTATGGGAGGATCTACCTGGGCCTTTGAGTACAATGATTTCAAAATCGCCATCAGCCAAGTGCTGGCGCAGGTCAATTTTGTCAAACTTGCCCACGGATGTTTTGTCAATGGATTTAACAAACGTCCAGTATTCCGGAAGCATCCAGTTAGGGAACGTATCGCGTAACCGCTCGCGTAGGCGTTCAGCGGTTTCTTTATTCGGTTCCACACCTGCAGCTAAGACTGTCACTGACAGCGGTCGTTCGCCCCATTTAGGATCGGGATATCCAATTACTGCTGCCTCAACGACGACTGTTGCTGCCATGATTTCGTTTTCCAACATTGTGGAGTAGATCCATTCGCCGCCTGAGCGGATGACATCGCGTGCGCGGTCATGGATCGTGAGGTAACCGTCGCGAGTTACTGAACCAACATCACCTGTGCGAAGCCAACCATCCTCAGTGAACTGTTCAGGTGCATCCTCTACTTCGTGGTCGCGGAACATTGACGCAGCACCGCCATTGTCCTCGGTCGATGAGTGGTAGTAGCGTTCGGTGACCCAATTTCCTCGGACTTGAATTTCACCTTGGTTACGGTCGGTCGAGCTCATGATTTCGCCATCATTGACTACTCGATATTCCAAAGTGGCGGGGAACCGACCTTGGCTAATGCGATAGTTCAGTCGGGTTTCACCTGAAACTCCCGATGGTGGTCGTGCCACCGTACCGATTGCAACCGTTTCAGTCATGCCCCACACGTGGACTACATCGACACCGTAGCGTTCTTCCCAAAGCTTGATCAAGATCGCCGGTACAGCGGAACCTCCCACATAGATTTCTTGCAGGCTCATACGTTCAGGAGAGTGGCGCATGTAGTGGACCATGAGCTGGATCCACAACGTGGGAACACCGTGGGCAACACGAGGATGCGCAGACGCGATGATATGTGCAAGGGAAGGAGCCGACACACTAGATCCAGGGAATACGAGGGGAGTGCCGGACATGAAGGCTGCGATGGGGACACACCAGCTCAAGATGTGATAGATCGGCACGCAGCATAAAAATGATTGCCCGTGGGTAACGGCGAGCGAGTCTGTGGTGCGAAGATTTAGCGCTTGGAGATACAACGCACGGTGGGAATATGCCACACCTTTGGGTGCTCCAGTGGTGCCGGTGGAGTAGCAGATCGCCGCTGCTGTGGTTTCTTCAACTTGTGGCCATTCGTAGACGGTGCTGCGACCGTCGAGAAGCGATTCGTAGGAGTAGCAGGTGATTCCCTCGGGTATTTCCGTGGCTGCATCCGTGATAGGGCTTGTTCCGATGAAGATCACGGCACGCACACTAGGGCATCCTTGATGCAGGATCGTGCCCAGTTGTTTAGCGAGGCGTTGATCAGCAACGATGACTTCATCTTCAGCATGATTAATGATGTGGCGAATCTGATCATTCATTAATTGCTTATTCAGCGGATTAAAAACAGCACCCATGCAGGAAACCGCAAACAGAACTTCGAGATGTTCTGCGCAGTTATACATCATCGATCCGACTCGCTGGTCATCGTCAATACCTAGTTCGTCGTGAAGCGCGTGGGCGAAAGCCGCAGCTCGTGCGGCAATTTCCGCATATGTCGTCTCTGATGCTACCTCGCCATCAAAGGTGATGATCTTTGTGTCCGCGTGGGCGGTGGCACCGTAGGTGAGAATGCGCGCGAGATTAAGCGGGATGTCCTGCATTGTGCTGAGCATGATAATCACCATAGTTGTGTTTTCAGCACAAAGTTCACTTAAACCTACTTTATGGGTTAGAATCGCTACGAACTTCACGGAAACTTTCTGTGCTTGCCCACGGTTCGATGTTTACTTCTTACCGAACCGCCAGTGTGTATAGCCTCTTCGCAGCAGAAGTTCATTACTCGGCACACCTCACCATCACTATCTGCTACGTTTATGGTGATCGGTCGTGGTATGCCACGGATTCTCGCCGAAATTTCGGTGTTTTTACCCGTTTGAATCCAGTCAATTCCACAGAATGCTGTCAGCGGTTGTGTCTTGGTTGAACTATTCCCAGTGACTCCTTGACTGCTGATCACGCAACGAAAGGACATCTGTGACTAATACAGATAACGGCGCACAGCGTAATCTCGCTGCTCTGCGTTTGCCCGAACTGCGCAAAATTGCCGCAGAAATGGGCCTGAAAGGAACGTCCGCCCTGCGTAAGGGTGATCTAATTGCGGCTATTAACGGTACCTCTGCCGCTCATTTAACGTCTGTGGCCCCCTCGGAAGAGAACAAAGCAGATGCACCAAAGAAGGAACGTCCAGCACGTCGTCGTGCGACTAAGCACGTTGCCCAAGATGCTGGTTCCGAGTCAGCACCAGTGGTAACAGAAGTTGCTGCGCCTACAGAACAGAATCCTGCGCCAAAACCAGATAAAGAAGCTCCAGCTGGTGAGTCCGAGCGTCAGCCACGCCGTCGTCGTGCAGTAAAGACATCTGTGAAAACTACGCAGGAGGAACCTACTGAGGTTCGCGTAGCAGAAGCTACTGACAAGTCCTCTGAAGAGCAGTCTGCTGAGGCAGGTTCTGAGGATAAAGATAACAACCACTACGAGTCTCGTTCTGCCGCTCGACGTGCCCGTCGTAACCGTGCTCGTCGTGAGCAGCGCGAAAACAATCGCCCTGGCACTAAAGATGAGAGCGAAGCATCTCAGCCAGAAAATGAGAACTCTCGCAACGACGTCGCACCAGAATCCACTGAGGTAGCAGACAACAGCAACGAGCAAGCTCGTTCTGATCAAGCTGATCAATCCACCAAGTCGGACTCCAACGACAATGGTCGTGAGGACAACCGCCGTGGCAACCGCCATGAGCGTGGGGAGCGTGGCGATCGTAACGATCGTGGGGACCGCAATCGTCGTAATCGTCGTAACCGTCGTGGCCGTGACCGCGATGACAACCGTGATAATCGCGAAAATAACAACAACGAACCACGTGAAGATGAAGTCTTGCAAAATGTTGCAGGCATTTTGGACATCGTGGACAACAATGTTGCTTTCGTGCGTACCTCCGGCTACCACGCCGGTGCTGCTGATGTCTACGTGAACAACCAGATGATTCGCCGCTTGGGGCTGCGTTCTGGCGACGCAATTGTGGGCCAAGTTCGTATGAATGGCGAAAACAACCACGGCGGACACAACCGTGGCCGTAACCGCCAGAAGTACAACCCATTGGTACGCGTTGATTCAATCAACGGAATGACGGTGGAAGAAGCAAAGGCACGTCCTGAGTTTGCCAAACTCACCCCGTTGTACCCCAACCAGCGTCTGCGCCTCGAAACCGAGCCTAAGGTTTTGACTACCCGTGTGATCGATTTGATCATGCCGATTGGTAAAGGTCAGCGTGCTTTGATCGTGTCTCCTCCTAAGGCTGGTAAGACCACGATCCTGCAAAATATCGCGAACGCTATTGCTACCAACAACCCAGAGTGCTACCTCATGGTTGTTCTGGTGGATGAGCGTCCGGAAGAAGTTACCGATATGCAGCGCTCTGTGAAGGGCGAAGTTATTGCGTCGACCTTCGACCGTCCACCAAGCGAGCACACCGCTGTTGCAGAGCTTGCTATTGAGCGTGCGAAGCGCCTCGTGGAGCAGGGACAGGATGTTGTTGTCCTCCTAGACTCCATTACGCGTCTTGGCCGTGCCTACAACAACAGCTCGCCTGCATCCGGCCGAATTCTCTCCGGTGGTGTAGACTCCAACGCGTTGTACCCACCAAAGCGTTTCCTTGGTGCGGCTCGCAACATCGAAAATGGTGGATCTCTTACGATTATCGCCACGGCCATGGTCGAGACTGGTTCTGCCGGCGACACCGTGATATTCGAGGAATTCAAGGGCACCGGTAACGCCGAGCTGAAGCTGGATCGTAAGATCTCTGAGCGCCGTGTATTCCCAGCTGTCGACGTCAACCCTTCGGGTACCCGTAAGGATGAGTTGCTGCTGGCTCCGGAAGAAGCTCGCATTATGCGCAAACTCCGCCGTATGCTTTCTGCCTTGGATAATCAGCAGGCTATCGATTTGTTGATCAAGCAGCTCAAGAAGACCAAGTCCAATGGTGAATTCTTGATGCAGGTAGCAAGTTCTGCGCCGATGGCTGCGGATGCTGAGGAGGACTAATGTCTCAGGTTTCTGCAGTTGACGACATCGTCTCGGAATACCAGGGCATCGAAGCCCAAATGGCTGATCCAGAGACGATGGGTGACCAAACGCTATTCCGTAAGCTATCTAAGCGTTATTCGGAGTTGCAGCCCATCATCAACGTAAACAACAAGTTGGTGCAGGCTCGTGACGACCACGAAGCCGCTGAGGAAATGGCTTACGAGGATAAAGAGTTCGCCGCTGAGGCCGAACGCCTTGCCGAAGAAATCGTTTCTTTGGAAGAACAGCTCGCTGACCTGCTTGCACCACGCGATCCTCACGATGGTGATGACATCGTGATGGAAGTCAAAGCGGGTGCCGGTGGTGAAGAAGCTGCACTTTTCGCTGGTGAACTAGTGCGTATGTACCAACGCTACGCGGAAAAGCATGGTTTCACGGTCGAGGTTCTGGGCTTGTCCGAATCTGATTTGGGTGGCGTCAAAGACATGACCTTGTCCATTCGCTCGAAGACTCCATCTCGTGATGGTGCATGGAGTGTGTTCAAGTTTGAAGGTGGCGTGCACCGTGTGCAGCGTGTGCCTGTCACTGAGTCTCAAGGCCGCATCCAAACATCGGCAGCAGGTGTACTGGTCTACCCTGAGCCCGATGAGGTAGCTGAGGTCGAGATCGACGACAAAGATTTGCGTGTCGACGTCTACCGTTCCTCGGGTAAAGGCGGTCAGGGCGTGAACACCACAGACTCCGCTGTGCGTATTACACACCTTCCTACAGGGTTGGTCGTGACCTGCCAAAAGGAACGTTCGCAGATCCAGAACAAGGCTCGTGCTATGCAGGTGCTTGCTGCTCGTCTTCAAGCTATAGCAGAAGAACAGGCGGAAGCAGAAGCAGCTGAGGGTCGCGCTGCACAGATTCGTACCATGGACCGCTCGGAACGAATCCGTACCTACAACTGGCCAGAGAACCGCATCTCGGATCACCGCATTGGATACAAGGCCAACAACCTTGACTCTGTACTCAACGGTGATCTTGATGATCTGTTCTCTGCGTTGCAGGCAGCAGAGCGTGCCGAGAGGCTCGAGGCGGAATAGCCACGTGCTAGCTCAGGCATTACACAAGGCGGAGGCCATTCTCGCTGAGGCGGGGGTGGCCTCGCCGCGTAACGACGCTCACCTTATGGCGGCGCATTTACTGAACTGCAAACCTATGGAGTTATTCCTTAAATGCGATCATGATGTTCCAGAGCACTTCTGGGAATGGGTTGAGCGAAGGAAAAACCGTGAGCCACTCCAACACATTCTCCAAGTGGCGTGGTTTGGCCCATTGGAACTTCATGTGGGCCCAGGTGTTTTTATTCCGCGTCCAGAAACTGAGGTGCTAGCCGATTGGGCAGTTCGTCATACTGACTCCAAGGACGTCGTGGTCGATTTATGCACTGGGGCAGGGGCGTTAGCAGCTTACATCGCACACGAACATCCTGAGTGCTCGGTATGGGCTGTGGAACTATCTGATGCAGCCATGGCATTTGCTCGTAGAAATCTTCCTGACCGAGTCCATCTGGTTCAAGGTGACGTTACAGATCCAGAGGTCTTAGATCACCTCAGTGGGGCAGTGGATCTCCTCGTGAGTAATCCACCCTATGTGCCATTAAGTAATGATTTAGAGCCCGAAGTGTACCAAGACCCCAGTATGGCGGTGTTTTCTGGTGATTCGGGAATGGACACTATTAACGCCATGATTCCGGTGATTCATCGGCTATTGGCACCTGGTGGACTTGTGGGCATCGAGCATGATGATTCAACGTCTGAGCAAACGCAACATGCGCTCAAAGATCATGGTGGATTTAGCAACATTGAACCGCTGAAGGATCTCACTGGACGCAGTAGGTTTGTGGTTGCGAGTAAGATTCCCTAAGAAGTGGCTTCAAATGCATATCTTTGTTTTGAAGCGATGCAGAACAATTAGCATCCCCCGTAGCATCGAGGGACCGAAAACTATCGAGAAGAGAAAGACTTTCGAACGTGGGCAGAATCTTTGACTGCAGTGACGCGGAAACTCGTGAAGCTGGCCTCCAGCAAGCCATCAGTACTGTAAAAGATGGCCGACTAGTGGTCATTCCCACCGATACGCTTTATGGAATCGGTTGCGATGCTTTTGATAACACCGCAGTTGCAAAACTCCTAGAAACGAAGCACCGTGGCCCCGATATGCCAGTACCAGTATTGGTTGGTAGCTGGGATACAGCTCGTGGATTGGTGCACAGCTATTCCGATCAAATGCGAACACTCATTGAGGCGTTTTGGCCAGGTGGGCTGAGCATCGTTGTGGAGCAGGCTCCAAGTCTGCAGTGGAACCTCGGCGATACCCGTGGCACTGTGATGCTGCGGATGCCGTTGCACCCAGTTGCCATTGAACTTTTGCGTGAAACAGGTCCGATGGCGGTATCTTCTGCGAACATTTCTGGCCAGACTCCACCCACCACTGCTCAAGAAGCACAGCGTCAGTTGGGTGACAATGTAAGCGTTTATCTTGACGCTGGTGAGACGCCGGTAGGAACTGCGTCGACAATCATTGACCTGTCCGGTGAACATCCGCGAATTCTTCGTGAAGGCGCGATCTCAGCGGAACGAGTCGCAGAAGTGTTGGAAGTCGACGTGGAGACGCTTCGATAGATGGGTGCTGGTGCCGGTGTTGCCGGTGTACCCATGCGTGAGCTTGCGCTGATCATTCTCGTTGCAGCTTCGCTGACGTTTTTGACCACGGGGATAGTTCGCTACACTGTGGTCAAAAGCGGGCGAATGGGTGAAATCCGTGAGCGAGATGTCCATACCCAGCCCAAGCCGCGTCTTGGTGGTGTGGCGATGTTTTCTGGTTTTATCGGCGCAGTATTCTTGGCCGACCAGCTTCCAGCCTTGACTAGAGGGTTTAAGCCGGTCACACCGGAGATGAGCGCCGTTTTCTGGGCCGGTGCGATTATCGTCATCGTGGGTATTCTCGATGATCTGTTTGAGCTGGACGCGATTACTAAACTTGCGGGTCAAGTTCTAGGTGCGGCCGTCATGAGCATCTTGGGACTTACATGGACTTTGGTCTATCTGCCTTTAGGTGGTGGCTCGACGCTTGTTCTTGATCAGGTGGTATCGACCTTGGTCACGGTGCTGTTTACAGTCACATTGATTAACGCAATCAACTTTGTGGATGGCCTCGATGGTTTGGCCGCTGGTTTGGGCATGATCGCTGGTTTATCTATCTTGTTGTTTTCTATGACGGTTCTCCATGATCAAGGTGGCATGGTATCGGCATATCCACCAGCAATTATTGCGGCTGCCCTCGTAGGCATGTGCGCAGGATTTTTGCCGCACAACTTTGAGCCGGCTCGCATTTTCATGGGTGATTCTGGCTCTATGCTCATCGGATTATTGCTTGCGGCAGCGTCAACGTCGGCTAGCGGCAAGATCGATATGAGCCTGTACGGCACAGTTGACGTAATCGCCTTGATGTCTCCGATCATTGTGGTGATAGCGGCAGTCTTTATTCCGATGCTTGATTTGGTGATGGCCATTGTCCGGCGTGTTCGCAAAGGAAAATCACCGTTTTCTGCCGATAAGATGCATCTGCATCACCGGCTATTGTCTTTAGGGCATACGCATAGGCGGGTCGTGTTGGTGCTTTATCTTTGGGTGTCCGTGGTCGCTTTTGGTGCGGTTGCGTTCTCGATTGTTCCCCCCGTTTTTGCCACCGTAGGTGTGATTACGGCTATCGTGTTCGCAGTACTTGCCAGTAGGGGGCCAGTCATACGCGCCCAAAAGGAAGCGCATCGTCGTGAACGTCCACTCTCATAGACTTAAAGGAAAATTTCGTGATTACATCTGACCAATCGAACGCTTCGCAGTTCGACGACCACCGCAGGCCGTTATTACGAGCGCTCAAATTTGGAACCGTAGCATTGGTGGCAATCACTATAATTTCACTGATTTTATGGGGTCGGTTCCGTGATTTGCCAGGAATCTGGGGAGTAGTGCTCGGTGCTGCTGTTGGCGGTGGATTTGTCCTTCTCACAGTTGTGAGCGTCTTGGTAACGTCTAATACGTCTGCAGCGACGACGGGGGCAGTGGTGCTCGGTGGATGGCTTCTTAAGCTCGTCGCATTGCTTATTGTGCTCATTATCCTGCGTGGAATGGACTTTTATGATCCAGTGGCCTTCGTAGTTACGACCATTATCGCGCTCGTTGTTGTGCTTGGAACGGAGGTATGGGGGGTTATTACGTCGCGGGTGACGTATGTTTCGCCAGAGAACATATAGTGCGATAGGGGGTAAAAATCATACAAATGAGGTCTAGGAGACATAGACCTCATTTTTGTTTTTTGTCATACTTAATCGGCGCCAGAAAAATTGCCGTTAGTGTGTTCCTTGCTGCACGTTTATACCTGTTTAGGGGCGTCGGGTGGGGGAGGTGGGTACCCCTACATGCGTTTTGTGATCGAGGTAACAAAATTGCATTTTGCCCGCTAAAGGGCGGTGTTTGAATGATGGATCCACAAGGGGAAACTATCCCCCCGACGCAGGTGGGAATTTCACATTGATGCCTGATAGGGTATTTCGCGGGTTGTTTGAGTAGATCATTTTCGGTTTCTCAGGCCATGTCCCCTGCGATCATCATGCTGATGTGCGACGGAGTCCGTGATGATTGCAGAGAGTTTTCAGACGTCCATCGCACCGCATGCTTGATCTCAGGTATATGCGGCCCGAAACTGGGAGAGAACGCTGAGCGTTACAACTTTGGCCATGAAGGGCGAGTTTCACGCGCCCTCCTTGGATCACGAATTTTTCCCGGATCCCATCTGGTTCGCCGATGTGGCGAACGGTTGGTTCACAATCGACCGTCTGATGTTCGTCCGCCTGCTTATGGCGTTGGTTCTTGTAATCTTCTTCGCAGTCGCTATGCGTAGCCCGAAGCTTGTTCCTTCCGGCTTGCAAAACGTTGCTGAATACCTTTTGGACTTCGTCCGAATTCACATTGCAGAAGACATTCTGGGCAAGAAAGAGGGCAACCGTTTCTTGCCAATTCTGTCCACCATTTTCTTTGTGGTTTTGTTCTGCAACCTGCCTTCGGTCATTCCATTCCTGAACATTTCGCCAAACGCGCGCATTGGTATGCCGCTCGTTTTGGCGCTGTTCGGTTACATTGCCTTCATCTACGCAGGTGCTAAGCGCTACGGCTTCTTCAAGTATGTGAAGTCTTCGGTGGTTATTCCTAACCTTCCACCAGTTCTTCACTTGCTCGTTGTGCCACTCGAGTTCTTCTCGACATTCGTTCTGCGTCCGGCCACACTGACCCTTCGTCTTATGGCCAACATGCTCGCAGGACACATCATTCTGGTGCTTCTTTTCTCTGCCACGAACTTCTTCTTCTGGCAGCTGAATGGTTGGACTGCGCTGTCCGCCGTAACTTTGGTTGCGGGGATCGCGTTCACGCTGTTCGAGATGCTGGTGATTTTCTTGCAGGCGTACATCTTCGCTCTGCTTTCTGCCGTGTACATCGAACTGGCGTTGCACGCCGACGAACACTGACCCCGCGGACCCGCGGATCGCAATCTCTACATTATTCATATTGCCTAGTAAATAACTGGGCGCCTAGAAAGGGAACGACACTCTCATGAACGAAGTCATCCTTGCTGCTTCTGACACCGCAGTCTCCGGCTCCATCGCAACTGTTGGTTACGGCATTGCTACCATCGGCCCTGGCCTTGGTATCGGCATCCTCGTTGGTAAGACTCTCGAGGGCATGGCACGTCAGCCTGAGATGGCTGGCCAGCTGCGTACCACCATGTTCCTTGGTATTGCATTCGTTGAGGCTCTCGCCCTCATTGGTCTGGTTGCAGGCTTCATCCTTTAATAACCGTCCGACACGAAAGCCGAGATTATGACGAACGTCATTAATTACCTCGCTGAAGGCGAGGCACAACCGCTGGAGGATCACCCTAGCGTGTTGCTCCCTGCGAGCTACGACATCGTCTGGTCGCTCGTCGTGTTCATTATCGTCCTGATCCTCTTCTGGAAGTTCGTTCGTCCGAAGTATCAGGAAGTCCTGACCGAACGTGAGGACCGGATTAAGGGTGGCATTCAGCGTGCAGAAGCTGCACAGGCTGAAGCAAAAGCTGCTCTTGAGAAGTACAATGCTCAGCTCGCCGAGGCACGTGCCGAAGCAGCAGAGATCCGCGAAGAAGCTCGTGCAAAGGGCAAGCAGATCGAAGCTGAAATGAAGGCAAAGGCCACCGAGGAGAGCAACCGCATCATCGAGTCCGGTGAGAAGCAATTGGCAGCACAGCGTGAGCAGGTTGTCACTGAGCTTCGTCGCGAGATGGGCCAGAACTCGATCAGCCTTGCAGAGCGTCTGCTTGGAGACCAGCTCTCCGACGACGTCAAGCGTTCCGGTACGATCGATAAGTTCTTGGCTGAGCTCGACACCGTATCTCCCGCAGGAAAGTGAGCACCATGCACGCAGCGAGCCGCGAAGCACTAGCACGCGTTACCTCTGACCTCGACAAGGCATTGTGGGAGGCCAAGGAAAACGCTATCGCTACTGCAGCGCACACTGGCGCAGAGCTTTTCGACGTAGTCGAGGTTCTGGATGGCGACCGCGCACTGCGCGTTGCTGTCGCAGATTCCGCGAAGTCTGCCGAACATCGCGCTGGATTGGTTTCTGCTGTGTTCGCCGGAAAAGTCAGCCCTGCGACGCTAGAGGTTCTCGTCACCTCTGCACGCGAACTGTGGTCTAACCCTCGCGAATTCCGTGATGGGCTGGTCACGTTGGGCCGCCGCGCACTTCTCCGTTCCGCTGAAGGTCAAGGACAATTGGGCCAGGTAGAAGACGAACTCTTCCGCCTCTCCCGCATTTTGGACAAGGAGCCAGAGTTGACTCTCTTGCTCGATGACCGCAGTACAGACGGTGCAAAGAAGCGTGAGCTGCTGGCGAAGGTGCTATACGGCAAAGTCACTGCTGTGACTGAAGCCCTTGCACTCCAGGTTATTGGACGTCGTGAGTCCAATGCGATTGACGATATTGATGCGCTATCTAAGGAGGCTGCTGCATTGCAAGGCCACTCCGTAGCACACGTCGTAAGCGCAGGACGTCTCAATGATGAACAAAACCAGGCACTGGCACAGAAGCTAGAGCGCATTTATGGTCGTGCGATGAGCATCCACTCTGAGGTTGATACCAGCCTCCTCGGTGGTTTGGTCATCCGAGTTGGCGACGAAGTTATCGATGGATCGACCTCGGGCAAGCTCGAGCGTCTCCGCGCGAACCTCGCGTAAGCCAACGCGACAACACAAAGAGAAATAATGCTGGAAGAAACTACCGAGAGCAGGAAGAACATGGCGGAGCTTACGATCTCCTCCGATGAGATCCGTAGCGCGATTGCGAACTACACCTCGAGCTACTCCGCGGAGGCCTCCCGTGAGGAGGTCGGCGTGGTCATTTCCGCAGCTGATGGTATTGCCCAGGTTTCGGGCTTGCCTTCGGTTATGGCAAATGAGCTCCTCGAGTTCCCTAGCGGCGTCATCGGCGTCGCACAGAACCTTGACACCGACCGTATCGGCGTTGTGGTTTTGGGTAACTACGAAATCCTTAAAGAAGGCGACGAAGTCAAGCGAACCGGCGAGGTCCTCTCGATTCCGGTTGGCGAGAAGTTCCTTGGTCGCGTCATCAACCCACTAGGCCAGCCAATTGACGGCCTTGGCGCTATCGAGGCTGAGGAACAGCGTGTCCTCGAACTGCAGGCACCTTCTGTGCTGCAGCGTCAGCCAGTCGAAGAGCCAATGCAGACCGGCATCAAGGCTATCGATGCAATGACCCCAATCGGCCGCGGTCAGCGTCAGCTGATCATTGGTGACCGCAAGACTGGTAAGACTGCAGTCTGCATCGACACCATCTTGAACCAGAAGGCTAACTGGGAGTCCGGCGATAAGAGCAAGCAGGTTCGCTGCATCTATGTTGCAGTCGGCCAGAAGGGCTCGACCATTGCTGCCGTTCGTCAGACCCTAGAAGAGCACGGTGCGCTGGAGTACACTACCATCGTTGCTGCACCAGCTTCTGATTCCGCAGGATTCAAGTGGTTGGCACCTTTCGCAGGTGCTGCATTGGGCCAGCACTGGATGTACCAGGGTAACCACGTCCTGGTTATCTACGATGATCTGACCAAGCAGGCAGAGGCATACCGTGCCATCTCCTTGCTGCTTCGTCGCCCACCAGGACGCGAAGCTTACCCAGGTGACGTCTTCTACCTCCACTCCCGTCTGCTGGAGCGTGCTGCAAAGCTCTCCGACGACATGGGCGCAGGTTCCATGACGGCACTTCCAATCATCGAGACCAAGGCAAACGACGTTTCTGCCTTCATTCCTACCAACGTGATCTCCATCACCGATGGTCAGGTATTCCTCGAGTCCGATCTGTTCAACCAAGGTGTTCGCCCGGCTATTAACGTCGGTGTGTCCGTTTCCCGTGTTGGTGGCGCAGCTCAGACTAAGGGCATGAAGAAGGTTTCCGGTTCGTTGCGTCTGGATCTCGCTGCTTACCGCGACCTCGAGGCATTCGCTACTTTCGCATCTGACCTCGATGCTGCTTCCAAGGCTCAGCTTGACCGCGGTGCCCGCTTGGTCGAGTTGCTCAAGCAGGCAGAGAACGCACCTCAGTCTGTTGAGCACCAGATCGTTTCCATCTGGCTTGCAGGCAACGGCCACTTCGATACCGTTCCCGTCGAAGACATCCGTCGCTTCGAGTTTGATTTGATCGATCACCTGCACGCTGCTGCACCACAGGTATTCGAGCAGATTGCCGGCGGTGCTCAGCTGTCCGAGGAATCCCAGGCTGCGCTCGTCGCTGCAACCGAGGATTTCAAGCGCACCTTCCAGACCACTGATGGCACCCCCGTGATTAACGAGCCAGAGGTCGAGGCATTGCCTGTAGACCAGGTGAAGAAGAACACGATTTCGGTGAAGAAGTAAGACGTTACAGTCTGAAAACGACCATCAAGGAAAAGAAGGGAGGCGAATGAACCATGGCAAATCTTCGTGAGCTGCGCGACCGTATCCGGTCAGTGAACTCCACAAAGAAGATCACCAAGGCTCAAGAGCTGATCGCGACGTCGCGCATCACTAAGGCTCAGGCTAGGGTAGAGGCTTCTCAGCCTTACGCCACTGAGATCCACAAAGTGATGGAGCGTCTCGCTGCAGCTAGCTCCCTTGAGCACCCCATGCTCCGCGAGCGTGAGGGTGGAAAGCGTGCCGCAGTCCTCGTTGTTTCGAGTGACCGTGGTATGGCTGGTGGCTACAACTACAACGTTTTCAAGAAAGCGGCAGAACTTGAAAAGCTGCTCGAAGAAAACGGATATGAAGTTGTTCGTTACGTCACCGGTAACAAGGGTGTTGGTTATTACAAGTTCCGTGGCCAAGAGGTTGCGGGTGCTTGGACCGGTTTCTCCCAGGATCCTTCTTGGGAAGAAACACACGACGTTCGTCGCCACCTCATCGACGGTTTCAACGCCAGCTCTAACGGCACCGCACGGTACCGCGATGGCTTGAACACCGATGAGGGCCAGGAAATCCAAGGCTTTGACCAAGTCCATGTTGTGTACACCGAGTTCGAGTCCATGCTGACTCAGACTGCACATGCACATCAGCTTTTGCCGATTGAGCCAGTCATCGAGACTGTTGAAATCCCAGAAGCAGATGGCATCTTGGATCAATCCGGCGAGCCGACTCCGGACGTTGAATTCGAACCAGACGCAGATACCTTGCTGGAAGCACTGCTTCCGCAGTACGTATCCCGCAGCTTGTTCGCAATGTTCCTCGAAGCTGCTGCTGCAGAGTCCGCATCGCGTCGTAACGCTATGAAGTCTGCAACTGACAACGCTACGGCCCTGGTCAAGGACCTATCGCGTGTTGCCAACCAGGCCCGTCAGGCACAGATCACCCAGGAAATCACAGAAATCGTCGGTGGCGCTAGCGCACTCGGCGATAGCGGAGAAAGTGACTAGATTATGACCACAGCTCTTGAAGAGCAGAATACGCAGCAGGCGTCCGTCGCCGGTCGCGTCGTGCGCGTCATCGGTCCGGTCGTCGACGTGGAGTTCCCGCGTGGCGAGTTGCCGGCACTGTACAACGCGCTGACTGTCGAGGTCACCCTCGAGGCAGTCGCTAAGACCATTACCCTTGAGGTTGCCCAGCACTTGGGCGACAACCTCGTTCGCGCTGTGTCCATGGCACCTACCGATGGCCTTGTCCGTGGTGCTGTCGTAACCGACTCGGGCAAGCCAATCTCCGTGCCAGTTGGTGACGTTGTTAAAGGCCACGTCTTCAACGCACTAGGCGATTGCTTGGATGAGCCAGGTCTCGGCCGCGATGGCGAGCAGTGGGGAATTCACCGCGATCCACCACCATTCGATCAGCTCGAAGGTAAGACCGAAATCCTCGAGACCGGTATTAAGGTCATCGACTTGCTCACCCCTTACGTTAAGGGCGGCAAGATTGGTCTTTTCGGTGGTGCAGGTGTGGGTAAGACCGTGCTCATCCAAGAGATGATCACTCGTATTGCTCGCGAGTTCTCCGGTACCTCCGTCTTCGCTGGCGTTGGTGAGCGTACCCGTGAGGGCACCGACCTCTTCCTCGAAATGGAAGAGATGGGTGTTCTTCAGGACACCGCTCTCGTGTTCGGCCAGATGGACGAGCCACCAGGAGTTCGTATGCGCGTTGCTCTGTCCGGTCTGACCATGGCGGAGTACTTCCGCGATGTTCAGCACCAGGATGTGCTTCTGTTCATCGACAATATCTTCCGTTTCACCCAGGCAGGTTCCGAGGTTTCGACCCTTCTTGGTCGTATGCCTTCCGCCGTGGGTTACCAGCCAACTTTGGCTGACGAGATGGGTGTTCTCCAGGAACGTATTACCTCCACTAAAGGTAAGTCGATTACGTCTCTGCAGGCCGTTTACGTTCCTGCCGACGACTACACCGACCCAGCTCCTGCGACCACGTTCGCTCACTTGGATGCAACCACCGAGCTTGACCGTGCAATCGCTTCCAAGGGTATTTACCCTGCAGTGAACCCGCTGACCTCTACCTCTCGTATCCTCGAACCAGGTATTGTAGGCGAGCGTCACTACGCAGTTGCACAGCGCGTGATCAACATTCTGCAGAAGAACAAGGAGCTCCAGGACATTATCGCCATCCTCGGTATGGACGAGCTGTCTGAAGAGGACAAGATCACCGTTCAGCGCGCACGTCGCCTTGAGCGCTTCTTGGGCCAGAACTTCTTCGTTGCTGAAAAGTTCACCGGCATCCCAGGCTCCTACGTGCCGCTGGCTCACACCATCGACGCATTCGAGCGCATCTGCAACGGCGACTTCGATCACTACCCAGAGCAGGCCTTCAACGGCTTGGGTGGCTTGGACGACGTCGAGGCTGCATACAAGAAGATGACCGAGAAGTAGAGGAGGCACGCACATGGCTGACATCACCGTGGAACTGGTTTCAGTAGAGCGTATGCTGTGGTCGGGAAAGGCCAGCATCGTTACTGCGCAGACCGTTGAAGGTGAGATCGGTGTGCTGCCCGGCCACGAACCATTGCTCGCCCAACTGGTGGACAACGGTGTTGTGACTATCCGTCCGGTCGACGGCGACAAGCTCGTCGCCGCCGTCCAGGGTGGTTTCCTCTCCATTTCTAAGGAAAAGGTCACCATTCTTGCGGAGTACGCTATTTGGGCTGATGAGGTTAATACCGCTGAGTCCGAGTCGCTTCTCCAGGCCGATGACGAAATTTCCAAGGCTCGTGCAGAAGCAGAGCTCAAGGCCGTACGTCGTAAGGCAGAGGCCTAGGAAAAGGGCACAAGCCCCTCTCCATTCGTAAGCCCCTGTGGGATTCTCAGCTTAAGTCTGGGAGAATCGCAGGGGTTTTCGGTGCACTTATATTATTGGGCTTCACTTTTAAAAAATGATTAAGTTTGTTCCCGCTGGTAACCGTAGTAAAATGTAAGATTAACTAGTTTTTCGTGCAGTTGTTTTAACTGTTCTGACATTCTTAGCCTCGCCGCAAGGAGCAATGTGATGAAGTTCGATATTGGTATTATCCTTCTCTTATTGGTCCTCGCCGTGCTGCTTGCTGTCGCTGTATGGCGTTTTTTATATGTGCGAAGTAGCGGCTCTGCTGTAGTTATTCGTGAGTTACCGTCTCCTAGTGGCCGACATTGGCGTCATGGATCCATGAGGTATCACGGCGAAGGATTGCAGTATTTCAAGCTCCGTTCCCTCAAACCTGGGCCAGATTTGGTCGTGGATCGCCAGCAAGTGGATTATTTGGGGGCACGCCCACTTGAAGATTCCGAAATTTTGTTGCTTAATTCCGATGCGACGGTTCACAAGATTAACTATTTGGCTCGAGATTATGAAGTAGCACTCGACAAATCTGCATCGATGGCTTTTGTTTCGTGGATTGAATCCGCTCCTAATCGACGTCAAGAACGGATCGACTACAACGCGTTGTACCGCAAAGTCGACCGGAATAAGCGTAAATAGCCCTAACACGATAGGGTATTGAGCATGCGTCTTGTCATTGCTCGTTGTTCTGTCGATTATATTGGTCGCCTCGAAGCTCACCTTCCGATGGCTGATCGTCTACTCATGGTCAAAGCTGATGGATCGGTATCTATTCATGCTGATGACCGTGCATACAAGCCTCTGAACTGGATGACACCTCCGTGTACGTTAACGGAAACAACGCATGAGGAACCAGAGACTGGTGAATCGATTCCGCTATGGATCGTTGAAAATAAAAAAGGTGAGCAGCTGCGTATCACGATTGAAGCACTGCACTCCGATATGTATTACGACTTGGGTGAAGACCCAGGGCTACAAAAAGACGGCGTTGAGGCGCATCTCCAAGAGCTTCTAGCTGAGCATATTGAAACGCTTGGCGACGGCTACTCGTTAGTGCGTAGGGAATACCCAACACCAATTGGCCCCGTCGATATTCTGTGCCGTGATGATAATGGTGGCGCCGTGGCCGTCGAGATTAAGCGTCGTGGTGGCATTGATGGCGTTGAGCAATTAAGTCGTTACCTTGAGCTGCTTAACCGTGATGATTTACTCGCACCGGTGGCAGGTGTATTTGCAGCCCAGTACATTAAACCGCAGGCTCGGACGTTGGCCGAAGACCGCGGAATTCGATGCGTCACACTTGATTATGATTCTCTGCGAGGCATTGAATCGACAGAACTGCGACTGTTCTAGTTAGTTTTGTGTGAGAGGTTGATCTAACGTGGGGCGAAGAAATAGAAGAGCAGTGCCGGAATTACGCGCTTTACCGCGAGATGGTGCAACTTACTACGGAACTCAAGTTGTAGAGGGTCCGCAGTGGACTAATGGTGAACTGTACTTGATGCGGCATATGGGCTCGCATGCTGCCGTGAAGTTCTACGTATGCCCAGGATGTCATCAAAACATTCCTCCGGGAATTGCGCATATCGTGGCGTGGCCCAAAGATTCTGTCCGGGGCGCTGACGATCGACGCCACTGGCATCGTTCATGTTGGGAACGTCGCTAATAAACAGCTAATGCAAAAGAGCGGCCGGTATCCCCTTGTAGTCAAAGGGATACCGGCCGCTCTTGGCTAGAACCGCTTTACTTCTGTGGCTCGGTGAGCTCTAGGAGGACGCCGCCGGCATCCTTTGGGTGAACAAAGTTAATACGAGCGCCAGCGGTGCCGTTCTTTGGTTCTGGGTAGAGAAGGCGAACGCCCTGAGCTTTGAGGTGCTCAGAGAGCGCGTCGATGTCTGAGGTGCGCAGGCACATTTGCTGCAAGCCTGGGCCCTTCTTATCGATGAACTTAGCAATGGTGGATTCTTCGTTCAATGGAGCGAGAATCTGAATCATTCCATCGGTTTCCTTGAGGTTCTTAGGGCCAATCATGGCCTCATGAACGCCTTGCTCCTCGTTAACCTCATCGTGGTGGTTAACCCAGCCGAATGCAGAACGGTAGAATTCGACGGCTGCGTCGAAGTCTGGAACTGCGATGCCTACGTGGTCTAGGCAGATAACGAGCTCGTGTGGAATATCAATGGCTGAAATATCGGTACTCATGGTTTCCAACTTTAGCTACATCGACTGCCATGTGTGCGGATTTTGTGCATTCAAACCATATTTGGAGTGTGAGACTATGCTCATTGACATGATTCTTGCATTTTCTGTAGCACCTACCGAAACCTCAAATAACAAGGCAGAAATGGCTGATGTAGTAGCAGAGGCCATCCGAGTTGTTCGTGAATCTGGTCTGCCAAATGAGACAAATGCCATGTTTACTTTGATCGAAGGGGAGTGGGATGAAGTTATGGCTGTGGTGAAGAAAGCCACCGACGCTGTTCTTGCTGTGTCTCCACGGGCAAGCCTTGTTATTAAGGCAGATATCCGACCAGGTTACACAGGGCAATTGCAACAGAAGGTAGCGTCGGTGGAGCGTGTGCTTGCAGGGGATTCGGAGAGCTAAACCTATTGCAGATTTTCTAGGACTGATACATCAGGTTGAGGCATGGTTTTGGGCACGATCACCACATGATCGTCGATGATATGAACATCAACATTGATTTCAAATACCTCGGAAATCAGTTGTGGTGTCATGATGTTGCTTGGAGTGCCTTCGGCATAGACTGCGCCATCTTTCATCACAATAAGATGGTCGGCATATCTAACAGCCTGTTGTAGATCGTGTAAGACGGTCACAATAGTTCGTCCGAGCTGTTGCCGCAGTGCTCGGGCGAGCTCCAAAAGTTGGTATTGGTGGGCTACATCGAGATACGTTGTGGGCTCGTCTAGGAGAACTACGGGTGTGTTTTGGGCCAGCACCATTGCGAGCCAGACTCGTTGACGTTGGCCGCCAGAAAGCTCAGTAACGCGGCGGTGGCGTAGTTGTGCCGTGCCGGTTGCTAGAAGAGCGGAATCAACTGCTTGAGCATCCTTAGTTGACCACTGTCGCAGAAGGGTTTGGTAGGGGAAACGACCTCTGCCTACGAGTTCTTCGACAGTAATATCAGCTGGTGCAAGTGCTGTTTGTGGCAGCAAAGCGATACGTTGGGCTATGTATTTTGTGTGCAAAGAATCCAGCGGGTTGTCACCTAGATACACTTGCCCAGTGTGTGGTTGAAGAATTCGTGCGAAGCTTTTTAATAGTGTGGATTTTCCACAACCATTTGGCCCAATGATGGCTGTGAATTGTCCTTGCGGCACCTCGACAGTGAGGTCAGTACTTACTGTATGTTTATCCCACGCCAATGTGACGGAATCAGTACGAAGAATGGGGGAAGTGCTGGTCATGAGTTCTCCTTCGAGCCGCGGGCTATGAGCCACAGCAGGTACATGCCACCGATGGTGACGGTGACGAGGCCAACAGGAAGCTGGGTGGGGTAGAAAAGTCGCTGGCCGATGAGGTCGGCAACGATAATAAGCAAAGCGCCGATTACCGACGTCTCTACAAGCGGGGTTCGTGCAGACGACGTTAGTGCACGGGCAATGTGTGGAGACGCCAAAGCCACAAATGCGATGGGGCCAGCGACAGCGGTGGTTGCTGCCACCAAGAATACTCCACCGACTAAGAGGAGGAGCTTGGTTAACTGCAATCGAAGTCCAAGGCCTACAGCGAGATCGTCTCCTAGGCTAAGAACATCGAGGAATCGCCGTAATGGAATAGTTGTGGTGATAAGAATTGCTAGGACACAGCAGGCTGGTATCGCTATGGTCCAGCGGAGTCCATTGAGTGAGCCTGCACCCCAACTTGCTGCAGACAGTGCTGTGTCGAGTTCTCCGCGGGTAATTAACCATCTATTGAGGGCTGAGAGCATTGCTGATATTCCGAGGCCTACCAAGATGATGCGAAGGCCGTCGATACGTGTTCGAACAGACAGTGCAATCACCATGACTGAAACTGCTAGACCGCCGATGAGCGCACCGGTAACGGTTGCAGCAAAGCCAGACCCTCCTAGGAGGAAGACTGCGATTACGCCGGTGTAGGCGCCGGTCGAAAATCCGATGATGTCAGGTGATCCGAGCGGGTTGCGTGTGAGGGATTGGAATAGTGATCCTGCAATGGCTAGTGCTGCGCCTACTAGGATGCCGGTGACCACTCGAGGTAAGCGCCACTGCATGACAACTGTGTGTGCTAATGGGGTTTCGCTGGTGAGAAGCTGCCAAGTGCTTAGTCCGGCTCCTGGAATTACCAAGCTGTATGCCGCGGTGACTAGGAGGAGAGAGGAGAGTATGACGAGTACACGCATGCTAAATCTCCTTGCGTTTCGTCTGCGCGTAAGCGATGAGGAATGGTGCGCCGATGAAGGCGACGACCACGCCGGCGGGAAATTCGCCTAGAACGATGATTCGGCCGAGAATATCGGCTGAAAGTACTATGATGGGGCCAATGAGGGAGGCTGTGGCCACTAAGCGTAGGAGGTTGGGGCCTACGATCCAGCGTGCGATATGTGGAACCATGAGTCCTAGGAATGTAATTACCCCTGCTGCGGCAGTGGCGCTAGCAGCGAGTACGACGATTGCAATGAATGTGAACAAGCGAGTTTTTGCTATCGACGCCCCCATGGTGATGGCCAACTCGTCTCCTAGGGATAATGCGTTGAGTTGTCTCATGCATGCTGCAGTGACGAGAATCCCTAGGAGTAGGCCAGCTCCTGCTAGAGCTGCGGGTTGATACGAGCCGGCGTCGATGTTGCCGACCATCCAGCTTTTGAGTCGATCAAATGCTTGGGGATTTACTAATGATAAGCCGTCGCCAATGCCGGTGAGTATTGTGCTTAGTGCTACACCGGCAAGTACGAGGCGTAAGGGATCAGAGCCTTTGCGTGAGTTCATGCTGAGTGCGTATACGCATGCACCGGCTAAGATCGCGCCTAATAGTGCCAGTGCGAATATGCTGATGTGGCTTAGTGATCCTGCTAGGGCTATGCCGACGACAATGGTAAAAGCTGCGCCGGCGTTGATGCCGAATACGCCGGTGTCCGCTAGGGGATTACGGGTTAACGCTTGAATTAACACACCTGCGAGACTCAGTGACGCACCTGCTGCAATGGCGATGAGAGTGCGGGGGATTCGGCGTCCCCAGATGATGTGACTATTTGTTGGGTCGCCGTAGTGACGAAGAGCGGCGAGGACGTCGGGTGGGGTAATGCTTCGAGCACCGATTCCTAAACTCATGATGATCATGCAGAGGAGAATGATTCCAAGGAATGTGATAACTAAAGGCAATGGTAGCCGGACACGAGGTTGTCGAAGCATTAGATAATACTAACCAATTAATTTGAAATTAGGGTAACCTGTCCAACATGTTCGAAATATCCCGATCTCGTGCGAAAGCAATGTGTCCTTTCCTTGCCTTCGCCACTGCCACTGGAATAATGCTGTCCCTTGCAGCATGCTCTTCTTCTGACAATTCCTCGACTAACGCTCAGGGTAACGCTGATGTTGCCATGGGTGGTCAGCGTTTTAGCACCGCTGATGAAGAGACTGCCAAGCTTGGTAGTGATGCGCAGCCAGGTCAATTCCCACGTACTGTCGTTCATGCTGCTGGAACAACGGAGATCGCGACCAAACCTGAGCGTGTTGTTGTCCTTGATACCGGTGAATTAGATAGCGTCTTGTCTCTTGGAATAACCCCAGTAGGAATGACCACTACCAAGGGTGCTAACCCAGTGCCGAGCTATCTTGCCGACAAGGTAAAAGATGTTGAGCGGGTTGGCACTATCAATGAGCTTAACATCGAGGCAATTGCGGCTTTGAAGCCCGACCTGATTATTGGTTCGCAAGTGCGTGCAGACAAACTGTATCCGCAGCTTTCTGACATTGCACCTACGGTTTTTTCCATCCGACCAGGTTCTCCATGGAAGGAAAACTTCCTCCTTGTTGGTGAGGCACTTGGTATGGAAAAAGAAGCAGAAGAAAAACTGAATGAGTATGCCGACCGCGTTGCTGAGCTAAAGAATAACGTTCCTCAAAATACTGAGGTTTCTCTAGTTAGGTTTATGCCTAACAAGCTGAGACTGTATGGAAAAAAGTCGTTGATCGGTGTTATTCTTGCCGATGCTGGGCTTGCTCGTCCAGAAAAGCAAAACGTTGATGACGTTGCTGTTGAAATTTCTCCAGAAAACATCGATCAAGCTGCAGGATCGGTCATCTTCTATACTTCTTACGGAAAACCAGATGCTACAGGGGAAACCGCTGTAGTTGAGGGGCCGGCATGGAAGAACCTTGAAGCAGTAGCTGCGGGTAAAGCTCACCGCGTTAATGATGATGTGTGGTTCCTTGGTCTAGGGCCAACAGGCGCTATGGAGATTGTCTCGGACCTTCACGACTACTTACTGAAGAAATAAAATCCTTCGGAAAAATTCTGATCCGCTCCTAGTGAGCTAACAATCATTGCGATGTAAGTTTACTAGGGGCGGATCATTTTCTTTGCCCTATTGAGGCTAAATACTTGGCCAGTGGGCGGGTGCAATGAATAGGTAGGTTCCGCCCATTACTAACACCATAAAGAGGATCAATAATCCAACGAGGCTGGTTCGCACTGCCGGATGGCGCTGACCGTACCAAGCAAAGAAGATATCCAGCTTGGATGCCAGCCAGATTGTGAGCCTGCGGGTGGGTGGATGCACCAGAGATAGTATTCCTAGCGCGATAAAAATGCAGAGCCAACCAGGGGCTGGGGTGGGCAAGATGATGATGCCAAAGACTAGTAGGCACATACCTGCCACTAGGAGAAGGGGAGAAAGGACGGGTCCATACCACGCAGCCTTCATACGCAAGTGCCGATCCTGCATCTTGTTCATTAGGTTGTGGACCTTTTCTTCCATCGCCCCTCACTGCACGCTCAGAAATTATAAAAACTGAGTGTTATTTTAAGTGATGCTTCGATTTACTTCATATAAAACGATCGACCACGCAAAAATTGGTGGAAGAACGTAGGCTGGCACAGGTAAATACTTTGCTGAGGAGTGAAAAATATCATGACAACGCCCAATCGTTTTGTTGCAGGTGCGATTGATCTAGGAGAGGTAAAAGCTCGTGTGGAGGCGCGTTCTCAAGCACAGCGAGCGGGTCAGTCGTCTGTGGCTGGGGTGGAGCCCACAGTAACCATCACTATGGATAACGTGGAAGAGGAGCTTATTAAGCGTTCCATGCAGGTTCCCGTTGTGGTGTTGATTGGTACTTCACGAAGCCCCGACTCGGAACAGTTGCGAGCGGATCTTAGCCAGATCGCCAGCGGCGCAAGCTTGAGTTTCATTTTCGCCTATATTGATGCCGACGCTACTCCGCAGGTTGCCCAGATGTTTGGCATTCAGGGCTTGCCGACGGTCGTGGCGTTGGCTCAAGGTCAGCCTTTGGCTAATTTTGAGGGTGGTCAGCCAATCGACGCGTTGCAGCAATGGACAGCTGCCGTAGTTAAAGCCGTCGAAGGGAAACTACCAGGCATCACAGGTGATGATGCGGAAGCAGAGCCAGCAGAGGATCCTCGCTTTGACCCTGCTACTGAGGCATTGAATGCTGGCGATTTTGATGCGGCCATTGCGGTTTATGAGGAAATTTTGCGCCATGAGCCAAAGAATCAGATGGCCTTGCAAGCGCGAGACAACGCCAGATTGTTGTCGCGTCTGAAGGATGCTGACCGGAGCGTCGATCCTGTTGCTGTTGCAGATGCTGATCTACAGGACGTGGATAAAGCATTCGCCGCTGCTGATGCAGAGATCACGACTGGAAAAGTAGAGGAAGCGTTTGATCGTCTCATCGAACTGTTGCCGAACGAGAAAGTTAGGACGCGGTTGCTGGAATTGTATTCGGTGTTTGAGCCTAGTGATCCTCGTGTGCAGGCTGCTCGATCAAAAATGGCAAGCAAATTGTTTTGATCGTTAATGGGCTCTTCCGGTTTTAGAGTGCATTGATTAGTTCGCCGGGGGGGTTCGGGCGTGGCACTACGCGGAGTAGGACGTTTTCACAACCATGGCTTGGCTGGGATTGGCTGGCGTTGGTGGGCGCGCCACCCCCGCTCACCCCCGAAAAGACGGCACTTCACACCAAATCTGCCCAAACGGCCGGTTTGGAAGCGATTTGGTGTGAAGTTCTGAGAAAAATGCTTCGAAATACCCCCGTTTATGCCGCACAATCAGAAGAGAGCCAGAGTCTTGTAGGTTCCGAAAAACTTTTTAAGAAAAGCGCGGGTAGTAACTAGTAAAAGCGAGAAAGGTACGTTGCCGGCCAGTTTTATGCTGGTTGGCAACGTACCTTCTTACAACAGCGTGATTATGCTTCCCAACGATAGAGCTGGCCGCTCATTGCAGGTATATGCACTGTGAGGGAATGCTGATAGCCATCCCAGTCGGTGTCCCACGCCATGACATCGCTATCGAGGTAGTTATCTGCTCCTTCGTAGATGCCTGCATCAGTGTTGAGGATGCACTTCCAGTTTCCGCCTTCAGGCACACCTAGTTTGTAGCTTGGGTGATCTGCTCCACCAAAGTTGAATACAGCTAGGATCTTGGATCCATCAGCACCGTAGCGCATGAAAGACAAGATGTTGTTTGCTGCGTCGTCAGACTTTGTCCAGCTAAATCCTGCTGGGTTGTTGTCTTGGCTGTAGAGCGCAGGGAAGTCTTTGTACAGTGCGTTGAGGTCTTGTACCAAGGTGCGGATACCGCGGTGGTATTCGCCTTCCCAACCGTCCATGTCACCCCAGTCAAGGCTTCGTTCTTCGGACCATTCTTTCACTTGGCCGAATTCTTGTCCTTGGAACAGCAGATTCTTGCCTGGGTGAGCGTACATGTAGGCATACAAGGTGCGTAGACCTGCAGCTTTGTTCCATGCGTCGCCTGGCATGCGGGTCCACAGTGAGCCTTTGCCGTGAACTACTTCGTCGTGGCTGAAGGGGAGGACGAATTTCTCAGAGTATGCGTACACCATGGAGAACGTGATGTCGTTGTGGTGGTACATGCGATGAATAGGCTCGTGTGAGAAATATTCAAGTGTATCATTCATCCAGCCCATATTCCATTTCATGCTGAAACCGAGGCCGCCTTCCCACGTTGGAGAGGTAACTCCTGGCCATGAGGTGGATTCTTCAGCAATGGTCATCACACCTGGGTGACTCTTGTGCACGGTGGCGTTCATTTCTTGGAGGAACTGAACAGCTTCGAGGTTTTCACGGCCACCGTAGATGTTTGGAAGCCACTCACCGGGCTCGCGTGAGTAGTCTAAATACAGCATCGAGGCCACAGCATCGACACGGAGTCCATCGACATGGAACTCTTCGAGCCAGTACAAAGCGTTGGCGACGAGGAAATTGCGGACTTCGTTGCGACCGAAATCGAAAACGTAGGTGCCCCAGTCTTTTTGTTCACCGCGGCGCCAGTCAGGGTGTTCGTAGAGAGCTTGGCCATCGAAACGGCCGAGTGCGAAAGCATCTTTGGGGAAGTGTGCTGGCACCCAGTCGACGATTACGCCGATGCCTGCTTGGTGGAAGGCGTCGATAAGCAAGCGAAGCTGATCTGGGGTACCCCAGCGTGAGGTAGGAGCGTAGTAACCAGAAACTTGGTAGCCCCATGAACCACCAAAGGGGTGCTCTGCTACAGGGAGGAACTCCACGTGGGTATAGCCCATATCCTTGACATAGTCGACAAGGTTGGTGGCTAGTTCCTCGTAGTTTTGGCCTTGGTTCCATGAACCAAGATGGACCTCATAGACGCTCATCGCAGCGTTGTCGTGGTCGGTGTGCGCACGATTGGTCATCCAGACATCGTCATTCCACGTGTAGGAGGAGGAAGCGATGATGGAGCCGGTTGCCGGTGCTACCTCGGCACGCTTTGCCATGGGGTCTGCCTTGTCTAGGCGATGACCTTCGTGGGTGTGGATCGCAAATTTGTAGACTGTTCCCACGCCAATGTTAGGGATGAACAGCTCCCAGATTCCGGTCGAGCCGAGGCTACGCATAGGGTATTGGCTGGGGTTCCATCCGCAGAAGTCGCCGATGACAGCAACTCCGCGTGCGTTAGGTGCCCAGACTGCAAAGGCAGTACCTTCAACGTCACCCATGGCCGTGGTGATAGTGGTCGGGTTCGCGCCGAGTACTTCCCACAGTCGCTCATGACGGCCTTCGTTGATGAGGTGGAGGTCAAGATCACCTAGTGTTGGCAGGAAATGGTATGCATCGGCTTGTTCGGTTACTTGTCCACCTTGCCAGTGAATTCGTAGGCGATAATCGCAGGAAGCATCGTGGTCAACGATTGCTTCAAAGATGTCGTCACCTACGGTGGCGAACTCTACCACAGTGGAGTCGCTGAGTAATGCTTCCACGCGTTCTGCACCGATGTGGCGGGTACGGATAACTGCGTGTTCAGCATCTACTTCGTGCCAGCCATATACTCCGTGCGGATCGTGGTATTGGCAGATTTTGAGGGCGTGGAGGACATCAGGATGGACTGGTGCGATCTGAGTAGGAGAAACCATGAGAGTAAGTACTTTCTTTACGTTAAGTCGATATGAGGCAAATGTTGACAGTTATTAGTTCCGGTAATCGGATTTTCCGCGCCAAGATAGTTGCGCTTTGTGGCTGTATGGTGCAGGGGGAATAGCAACGATGTGAGCTACGTTGGCACACGGATCGAGGCGGATAAAATTACGTTGACCCCAGTGGAATTGTTGTCCGGACACCAGATCGTTGACATCGAAGGATTCTGTGGTGTCGCGCCCAAGAGCTTCCATATCGAGTTCAAGCGTTGCCTGTTGAGCATGGTCAGGATCTAGGTTGACTACTACCATGATGGTGTCGCCGGTGATCGGATCAACCTTGCTGTAGGCAAGAATGGAGTCGTTATCGGTTGGATGGAAATCGATCACACGTAGCTGCTGGAGAGCAGGGTGCTGTGCACGAATCGAATTGAGCAAAGTGAGATACGGTTCGAGAGAATTACCCGCTGCGCGGGCAGCGTCAAAGTTGCGAGGCCGTAGTTCGTATTTTTCGGAGTTTGCGTACTCTTCACTACCGTGTGCTACTGCTTCATGCTCGAAGAGCTCGAATCCGGAGTACACACCCCATACCGGCGACATCGTTGCCGCAAGCGTTGCCCGAATAGCAAACATGGCGCGACCGCCATACTGCAGCGACTCGTGCAAAATATCGGGGGTGTTAACAAACAGATTGGGGCGGCTAACATCAGCCATCTCAGCGATTTCTTCGGCGAATTGCTGTAGCTGAGTCTTCGAAGTCTTCCACGTGAAGTAGGTGTAGGACTGGCTAAAGCCCACTTTGCCTAGGCCATAGAGTCGCGCCGGGCGGGTAAAAGCTTCCGCCAGGAAGATGACTTCGGGGTGCTTGGCATGGATCTTGGCAATAAGCCATTCCCAGAAGTTTGCCGGTTTGGTGTGAGGGTTATCTACACGGAAGGTGGTCACTCCTTGCTGAACCCAGAAAAGAACGACGCGCAGAATTTCGGCATAGATCTTCTTTTGTGCGTTATCAAAATTCAATGGGTAGATATCTTGATATTTCTTGGGTGGATTTTCTGCGAAAGCAATAGATCCGTCAGCAAGTACGGTGAAGAATTCTGGGTGAGATTTCGCCCATGGATGGTCTGGTGCAGCTTGTAACGCTAAATCAAGTGCGACTTCAAGGTTCAGCTCGCGTGCACGGGCGACGAGCGCGCGGAAGTCGTCTATAGTTCCTAGACGGGGGTGTACTGAATCGTGGCCACCTTCAGTAGAGCCGATTGCCCATGGCGACCCCACGTCGCCCGGTAGGGCAATGAGTGTGTTGTTTTTGCCTTTGCGGTTAATCTCACCGATGGGGTGGATTGGTGGGAAATAGACAGTATCAAAGCCCATGGCAGCCACTCGATCCAAAGCCTGAGCTGTAGTAGCAAATGTGCCATGAACAGGCTGACCGTTATCGTCCCAGCCGCCAGTTGAGCGCGGGAATAGTTCGTACCATGAGCTATACAGGGCCTTGGTACGTTCAACGGAAATTGAGTAGGTGTGTCCGCGGGTGAGCAGTTCGCGCACAGGATGCTCAGCCAGCAGATAAGTGATTTCTGCGCTGAGTGCAGGAGCGACACGGGTGCGCAGGGGAGCGTCGCTACGCAGTGCGTTGATGACCCGAGTAAACGCTGGCGCTAGAGTCTTTCTTTCGGACTTAGGCGCACTAGCGATGGCTGATTCAAATAAGGTAGCCCCATGCTCAATGTCGTTGTAAAGTTCCTCGGGGCTTTGACCTGCCTCAATTTTTGTGGTCACTGCATGGCGCCACGTGGCTACGGCGTCAGACCAAGCATCGACTCTAAAAGTCCACGTACCGGGGCGATCGGGAACGAAACTTGCCCACATACGGTCGGGATCGAACTTCTTGGTCGCCATGGCAATGGAGGAACTTTGACCTGTCGGATCAGTTACCACGAGAGTGGCTGCAATGGCATCGTGGCCTTCGCGCCACACCAAAGCGCTGACGGGAATCATTTCCCCGACCACGGCTTTCGACGGCCGTCGCCCGCACGAAACCTGGGGGCGAACATCTTCAATAGCAAGTCGTGTGGACTTCGAACTCATATGCCGATTCCTCTATACGTAGGGGACTGTTCACTGTCGAGAAAATCCTTCCCGAGCCTTGTCTCTTAGAGTAGTCAAGCTGTGTCTATTCCACATGCACAGTGAGAAATCCGTCATGATGGAACCTATGACGAACCCGACGAATGATCCGCGTAACCCCGATCTCCTTCTCGATTTTGAAGAGGTTGAGTTCACTCGGGGTGGAAAAAAGCTGGTAGGGCCTATCACCTGGCAAGTCGAATTGGATGAGCGGTGGGTGATCCTTGGACCAAATGGTGCGGGCAAGACCACACTCATTCGGATGGCGGCTGCCGAAGAATTCCCCTCAAAAGGTGCATTGTGGATCATGGGGGAACGCATCGGTAAAACAGATATGCGCGATTTGCGGGCGATGATCGGTGTTTCTTCGTCAGCGTTAGGAAACCGAATTCCTACCAAAGAAAAAGTCCTTGATCTCGTGATCTCGGCAGGGTACGCCATCTTGGGGCGGTGGCGCGAAGAGTACGACAAATGGGATCACGATCGCGCCATTGAGATCCTAGAACAAGTCGGTGCGTACCATCTCGCAGATCAAACATGGGGGACTTTAAGCGAAGGCGAGCGAAAACGAGTCCTAGTTGCCCGCGCTCTCATGACCAACCCCGAGCTCTTGCTTCTCGACGAACCCACCGCAGGCATGGACCTAGGTGGCAGAGAGGACCTCGTAGGATACCTTGCTCAACTAGCAATGGATCCCGACGCACCGGCCATGGTCATGATTACGCACCATGTAGAGGAGATTCCCGCAGGTTTTACTCACGCACTACTTCTAGACGAAGGCGAAGTAGTCTCCCAAGGGCTTATCGACGACGCCCTTACCAGTGCAAACCTTACCAAGGCATTCCATCAGCCCATCAAAGTAGACAAGATCGATGGCCGCTATTTCGCGCGCCGTCAGCGCACCGCCCGTAGTCACCGTCGCTAGCAGACTGTCGACAAATCAAACACGCTGTAGAATATCTTGCAACTACGCCGGACTTGGGAATCGAGGTGAGCAACCCCCATGAGTACACCAGTGGACCTCACTGAAGGACTCGACGGTGCAAAACTAGCCGTCACCGTGCTCATGATCCGAGATTCCCCCACTGGACTCGAAGTCTATGTTCAAGAACGAGTCTCATCGATGCCGACGTTTCCCAATGCCACCGTATTCCCAGGCGGCGGAGTAGACCCCCGTGACTTCGAACTCGATGGTGTCGAATCAGAACACGAAACCTTTGGTGGGCCAAGCCTCATGCACTGGGCTCGCTCACTCGGCACAAACCGTAACCGAGCACGCGCACTATTATTCGCAGCAGCACGCGAACTCTTTGAAGAAACCGGCACCCTGCTAGCCACACGCTCAGACGGCACTCCCATCCCTGATGCCACGCAATACCACCCTCAACGGTTGGCGTTGGAAAGTCACAGACTATCGCTTTCTCAAGTCTTGGCACGACATGATCTCACGTTGCGCTCTGAATGGCTGCGCCCCTCAACCCGATGGGTAAGCCCCGAAACAGACGAAAAACGATTCGATATGTTTGCTTTCGTCGCAGTACAACCCCCAGGACAAGAACCCGACGGAAATACCCGCGAAGCAGCATCAACCGGTTGGTTTTCCCCATCACTCATCCTCGACGGATGGCGGGCAGGACTCATACGACTCGTCATCCCCACATGGGCACAACTACTGAGCCTCGGTCGATTCGATTGTGTGCGCGACGTACAAGAATTTCTTCGCCGCGCAGACATGACACCCATCATTGGCGATCCCGTAGACGATCCGCGCTTTGAAGAATTCTATAGTTTTACCCCTCCCGAACGCTTCTAATAACACTGAAAACGAGAACATCACCCAGTGAGCTACACCACCGACGAGGTGCATTTCCTCCTCGAGCATAAAGAAGAGATAACAGCTGTAGCAAGCATGATCACTCGTGACCATGCGATGACCAAATCGACAGCAGTAAAAGATGCCGCAACGTTTCGCAAACATTTCGGCACCAATGGTCGAGCAGCAATGGAACTATGCGCCTCTCGAACATCAGCGCAGGGAAAACTCCCACACGATTGGCTGATGTGCCACGATTCTGCACAACAAGCCACGCCACTAACTGTTGCACAACAACGAGCAGATCGAATCCACCGTGTCTGCGGGACGGAAGCAAAAGTCCACGACGTAACATGCTCCATCGGTACAGAGGGAGCAGCAATTACTGATCTCGGTATGACGTACCACGGCAGCGACCTTGATATGTCACGCCTTCTTATGGCACGACACAATGTGCCTACTGGTCTATTTTTTCAAGCAGACGCACTAAAACGAGCGTCGACAAGCAGCGACGTCATCATCGCAGACCCCGCTCGGCGTGCCGGAGGACGCAGAATCACCAAACCCGAACAACTCATTCCACCGCTGCCACAATTGGTTGACCATTGGCGCATAGCTACAACTACAGCCGCACCGATGGCAATCAAATGCGCGCCGGGCTTGGATTTTCAAGATTGGGACGGGCTGGTCAGCGTTGTAAGCGTTGCTGGTGGCGTAAAAGAAGCGTGCCTCTACACGCCAGAGTTATCTGAAGGATTGACTCGGGAAGCCATCATGATTGGACCAAATCATAGTGTCGACGTCCTCAACGACCACCACGGTGGTGAAATACCCGCTGGGGATCCAGGGACTTTTATCATCGATCCCGATGGTGCAGTTGTACGTGCGGGGCTGGTCCAACACTATGCCGCGCGTGAACAATTATGGATGCTTGATGAGCACATTGCTTATCTCACTGGTGATCGCATTCCGCAGGGGAGAAGCGGCTTTAGATTCATTGAGATGGTGGGGCTTAAACAGCTGAAATCGGCTTTGGTTGCTCACAATGCCGGAAGTCTAGAAATCCTAGTACGAGGCGTGGATGTGGATCCGGATCAACTGCGAAAGAAACTCAAGCTCAAGGGCAATACTCCTATGGCAGCGATATGTACCCGCATTGGTCGAAAAAGTGTAGCTTTGATCTGCCATGCGCGCGAACATTCGCAGAAATAGGAAGAAAATGCCAGATGCATGCTCACGATAAGCACAAGTTTGTGCGCTGCATTAGACTAGTCGGGCGCGTGGCTCACAAGGGTTCAATCACGCTATAAAAAACAAATAGATGTTCATCTATACGTACGAGCACTGCGATAGTGTTGGTGCGCACAATGAGGAAGGAATGGCACCGATGCCCGCTATTGTGGTTCTGGTCAAAAATGTTCCCGACACGTGGTCGGTGAAAAAGCTCGAGGCTGATTACACGTTGGATCGCACGAATGTGGATTCAGTCATCGATGAGATTAATGAGTACGCAGTGGAGCAGGCATTGCGGCTTCGCGACGACAACCCAGATGCTGGATATGAAGTCGTGGCGTTGTCTTTAGGCCCAACAAATGCTGAAGAAGCTTTACGTAAGGCATTGGCCATGGGCGCAGATCGTGCGGTGTTGCTTTCCGACGATAACCTCGCAGGCTCCGATGTTTTGGGTACTGCCTGGGCATTGCATAACGCGATTAACCAAATCCCTGACGTTGCCATGGTTATTACTGGCTCTGCATCTTCTGATGGCTCAATGGGTGCTGTCCCAGGAATTTTGAGTGAATATCGTCAACAGCCTGCATTAACACATTTACGTTCCGTGGCTTTAGCCGACGGCGTGGTCAAAGGCATCCGCGAAACTCATGATGGTGATTTTGCGGTCGAGGCACCACTGCCTGTGATTATTTCTGTAACCGAAAAAGCTGATAAACCACGGTTCCCTAATTTCAAAGGCATTATGGCGGCGAAAAAGGCGGAGATTACCCGTATGGCGCTGTCGTCCATTGGTGTAGCACCTGAACAAGTTGGATTGGCACACGCAGCTACCGTAGTCACGGCTGCAGCAGAACTACCAGCCCGCGTTGCCGGTGAAGTTATTAACACGTCCTCTGCTGAAGCAGCAGCAAAGATTGCAGACTTCTTGGCTGCGGAAAAGCTTATTTAAGGTTTAGGAGAACAGATATGTCTACTGTTTATGTCCTCGTAGAGCACGCACATGGTCAGGTTCTTCCTGCAACCGGAGAACTCATCACCGCTGCCCGTTCGCTAGGTGATGTAACGGCAGTGGTGGTTGGCACATCGGGCAGCCATGAAGCACTGATTAGCCAAATTTCTGAATACGGCGCAACGGCCGTTGTGGCCGCGCAGGTCGCAGATGCGGACAGTCGAGTTGTTATTCCACAGGCTGATGCGCTGTCTATGCTGGCAGCCGCCCAACCGGGCCCAATTCTGCTGGATTCCGGAGCTCATGGCAACGAAATTGCGGGCCGTCTGGCAGCCCGTTTGGCTTCCGGAGTTCTATGCAATGTTGTAGGCGTGAACGCAGATCGCACAGCTGTGATGTCGATTTTCGGCGATACCGTTGATGTGTCCGCAGCTGTGGGCGGTGCGAGCCCGATCTATACTTTGCGTCCAGGTGCTGTGGAGGCCGCTCCGGCGCCATCGCAGCCAGCAGTATCTGTGATGGATATTCCTGCAGCCGGTGTCAAAGACGTCAAGGTTACTTCCTTTACCCCAGCAGCTCAGGGTAATCGACCTGATCTGAGCACTGCGAAGGTCGTCATCGCTGGTGGTCGAGGCGTGGGATCCGCAGAAAACTTCGCCTCCATTGTCGAGCCACTTGCTGATGCCCTCAACGGTGCCGTTGGAGCTACCCGCGATGCAGTAGATCTGGGATACTACCCAGCGCAATACCAGGTGGGACAAACGGGAGTCACCGTTTCTCCGGATCTGTACATCGGTTTGGGCATTTCCGGAGCTATCCAGCACACCTCAGGCATGCAGACATCGAAGAAAATTGTCGTTATCAACAACGACGCAGATGCGCCATTCTTCCAGATTGCAGATCTTGGAGTCGTCGGTGATATTCATGAGATCGCACCGTTGCTCGTCAAAGAAATTGATCAACGCTCTTAAAAAGTAGCGGTATATCCAAACGTGGGTTATTTTGACTGGGAAATAGCCTGCGTTCGGTGTTTTAGCACCCCATAGCGGCTTTCTATGCGCTTTGATAGAGGTATCACATATCAAGCACGATGAAAGAATAGCGTCGTGATGATTGATCGGATCACGTGGATGTTTCGTATCCGCATGGTAATCACGGGCCTTGTCACATTCATTGTGCATATTTTATGCATTGGTGACCAAGTCATGGATCTGGTGGCTTGTCGTAGTGTTCACTGCGATCACTATCGCAGAAGACTATCGAGAATTTAGCGGCCAACATCGCGATAAAGCGTTGTCGTGATTAAAAAAGATTGAACTGAACAAAGCTTTTCTTTTTATCCAGTGCTGTATGCATTGTGGCATCCGGTTTCGCGTGGTTGAGCCCATGGCAACGCCCCAGTGCTGCATGTGCCATCGTTGCACTCCTAGTAAGTGTGCAAGTTTTTTCAGAATTAGTGCGCCGGAATAATCCAGCATCGTTACCTCAGCCTCACCCGGCCGAACAGCCACTATCGCGGCGTGGACGCAGGGTGAACATGAGACGGTAGTAAACTACCTCACCATGCAGACTCGCTACTTTGATCATGCCGCAACAACTCCGATCCGTGAGACAGCCCGTACTGCATGGCTTGAGTATGCAGGCATGGCTAATCCTGCCAGTCAATATGCTTCTGGCCGTGCTGCTCGCAGCGTGCTCGATACGGCACGTGAACAGATCGCCCAGTTGTTGGGCTGTGAGCCAATCGAAGTGATTTTCACAGCCTCGGGCACCGAATCCGACAATATTGGGGTCCACGGCTTATGGAAGGCCCGCCAGGGGCAAGCTCCCAACCGGATTGTGACCACAGCAATTGAACATCCAGGCGTGTTAGAAACAGTCAAAGCACTGGAAGCAGACGGCGCCAACGTTGATTTCCTTCCCGTTGACTCTCACGGGGCGATTGTGAATGTTGAAGCGTTAAGCACACCAGCCGCTGTCGCAGCGGTCATGTGGGCAAATAATGAAACTGGTGCGATTCAACCTATTGAAGATGTCATCGCAGCCGCCAAGGAGGTACACACTCCAGTCCACGTTGATGCAGTACAATTGGTAGGGCACCAGCACATCAATTTCGATGAATTGGGCGCTACGACACTTGCTGCCAGTGCTCACAAGTTTGGAGGGCCGCGTGGGGTTGGCCTACTACTTGCACGGCGTTCGCCAGCGCCACAACCTGTTATGTTCGGCGGCGGGCAAGAACGCAGTATTCGCTCGGGAACTGTCGACGTAGCCGGGGCGGCAGCAACTGCAGCCGCACTAGCAGAAGCGGTTCACGAGATCGACGAAGAAAATACACGGTTGCGGTATCTCGTTAATAAGCTGCGCGACCACGTCGTCGCTACAATCGACGACACCGTTATCCATACCCCTCGACATAGTCTGCCAGGGCACCTTCATTTGTCCTTCCCGGGCGCGGAAGGCGATAGCCTCATCATGTTGTTGGATTCTTTGGGGCTTGAGGCTTCAACAGGTTCTGCCTGCTCCAACGGAGTAAATAGGGCCAGCCATGTGCTTCTTGCGATGGGAATTTCAGAATCTACTGCTCGAAGCGCGGTACGTTTTACACTTGGTGCCACCACGACCGAGGAGGACGTCGATACGCTTATCGCGAAGCTTCCTGACGTCGTGGCCCGTGCCCGTTTTGCAGGAATGGCTTAATCGTGTCGTGCGGTGGATGAGGAACTGAAATTCTTTGTCCAGTTGTCACCCTTAAATTGGGCGGGTACTCCGCCGCCGAGAAGTAGGCGTGTTAATGCTTGTTGGTCTTGATCTGTGGGGAGCTGGGCGTCCGTGGCAATCAAAATGATGTTGCCGTAGCGGCGTCCCTTCAACATAGCAGGATCAGCGATGCAGGCAACGTGATCGAAAACTTCACGCAAACCTTGCACTTCCGCTTTTGCAACGTTGAGGTCGCGATGGTCGCCGCAGTTTGCTACATAAAGTCCACCAGGAGAAAGCGCTTGGTGGCATTGTTGAAAAAATTCGACTGTGGTGAGTCGACGGGGAGTTTGATTACCTGCAAAAACATCGCGAATGATGATATCGCGGGAGCTAGGCACAAATGTTTGGGCTACTTCCCAAGCATCGCCAACACGGATCTTGAGCTGAGGAGATCGAGGCAAATCAAACCATTCCCGCACCAGCGTGGCTAAGGTTGCATCGAGTTCCACCACCGTGTTACGCGCATTTGAGTAGCGGTGGCATACGTAGCGGGCGAGTGTGCAGGCACCGCCGCCTAAGTGCGTTACACGTAGTTTTTTCGGATCGCTATGGGTAGTAACAAACCAATCGACGATAGCCGCGATCCAGCGCATATATTCATATTCCAATTGCTCAGGATCTTGGGCGATATGGCTGGATGGGACTCCATTGACGTAAACCTCGAACGCATGGGGCAAAAAAGAATCGGCACGAAGCTCTACTTCACCTGTCGTTGTCGGATACACCCCAGGAACTGGCCCGTGCGCTTGCGACTGAGAACTATTCTTGCTTTTTCTTCCCATAATCACTCGATGCTACGCGGTTAGTGTTAGAACACGGGATTCTGGGGTAACTGTGCACATGACAGCAAATTGTTACCACGGTGAGAAAAAGACTAGGCTACCGTGGTGGTTTTAGTTGGATATCAAGCACCGACAAAGTAGGAGTAAGAGATTCCCATGCGAGTTCTAGCAGCAATGAGCGGTGGCGTCGATTCCGCAGTGGCGGCCGCCCGTGCAGTCGCAGCCGGACACGATGTGGTGGGTGTACACCTTGCCTTATCTCAAGATCCGCAAACGGTGAGGGAATCTTCACGAGGATGTTGCTCGTTGGAGGACTCTGCGGATGCGCGCCGCGTATGCGATAAGCTTGGTATCCCGTTTTATGTCTGGGATTTTTCAGATCGTTTCAAAGAAGATGTGATTGATGATTTCATCTCTTCGTATGAGGCTGGAGAAACTCCGAATCCCTGCTTGCGGTGCAATGAGAAGATCAAGTTTGCCGCTCTCCTCGAACGCGGCATCGCGTTGGGCTTCGATGCGGTAGTTACTGGGCATTACGCGAGGTTGACGCAGCCGGTCGATGGTGGCGATGGCTATCTGCGGCGTTCGATTGATCCAGACAAAGACCAGTCCTATGTGCTGGGAGTCCTCGGAGCTCATGAGATTGCGCATTGTATGTTCCCCGTAGGCGACACCGTGAAGCCAAAGATCAGGGAAGAAGCTGCTGCCATGGGGTTTTCGGTGGCTAAGAAGCCGGATTCTTATGACATCTGCTTTATTCCAGATGGCAACACCCAGGCATTTTTGGGACGCCATATTGGGCTACGTTCTGGAATGATTGTGGATTCTGATGGCAATGAGCTGAAAGAACACGATGGGGCATGGAATTACACCATTGGACAGCGCAAGGGGCTTGATATTAAGCAGCCTGCTGCTGATGGAAAGCCACGCTATGTTACTGATATTGATGCAGTAACGGGAACGGTTACTGTGGGATCGCGTGAGGATCTGAAGGTGATTGCGTTGACTGCTGATCGGCTGAAGTATTTGCACCCAGCTATGACAGGTAGCTTTGAGGCTGAAGTCCAAGTTCGTGCCCATGGCAGTGTGGTTGCTTGTAGCGTGACGGTCAACGAGAGTGACGACACCATGCGAGTGGAGTTGCATACCCCGTTGTCTGGCGTGGCTCGAGGTCAAGCAGCCGTGATCTATCTTCCTGATGACGATGGCGATATTGTCCTAGGATCTGGCACGATTTGTGCCACTGAAAACCAGTAGCGATGTGGGAAAGAGGTTGGGTCACGCCATGGCGGAGTCTGTAGGTTTCTTGGAATCGGTCGCGTGCGCGTTGGGTCCAATGCCAGGGCTTGATCTTTACCAAGCTGCTGATGTGATCTTGGGGGAGACTGGTGACTGTATGGTTCTGCCTGAGCTGGTGCAGCGTGGTGTGACAGATCAATTAGTTGGCCGAACCTGTGCGATGTTACCGGAATTGCCTGTGGAAAAAGGTCCGCGGTCGTGGCGGCTTAGTACGCGTCCTCAAATTGCTACTCGTAGGTTGTGGGATGGGGTTGAACGCGATCTTGATGATCTTGAGCAGCAATGGGGGAATACTCCACTAATAAAAACTAGGCTTATGGGGCCGTGGTCGCTGGCTACTCGGATTGAGCTAGCGAATGGGCACCGTGCGGTCACCGATCGAGGCGCAGTGCGTGACATTGCAGCCATCATGGCTGAGGCTATCGATGATCATTGCGGGGATCTTGAGCGCCGTTTTGGGGCACAGACGGTAGTGCACCTTCACGAGCCCGATGCAGTTGCTTTGATGCAAGGCGTGGTACCAGGTACTACGGATTTTGATGTTATTCGCGCCGTCCATGTAAAAGACCTAGTTGAAGTACTAGCACCGCTGGTGAGCTCGGTGCAGTCTCATGAACACTCCACGGTTGTGTTTAGTGCAAGGTCGGGAGCTACAGTGCAGCAACCTGAATCTACGGCTGCCGCTATCGAGCTGATGCGAGGGGCAGGAGCCACATCGATGGTGATAAATTCTCGTGACCTTTGCGGCACGGAAGCTCTCGATGCCTGCGGTGATGCGCTCTCGAGTGGCGTAGGCATCATGTGGGCATTGCCGGCTCCAGTTTTGTCTTCACCAACACCGGTAAGAGAGCTTGCTGAAGACCCAGACCGCCACGCTGCTATTCAACTGGCCAAGCTGATCGACGAAATGGGGCTTGACCGTTCTGTTTTGGAGACAAGTTCTGTAACGCAACAGCTTTTCACGCTGCCGCCTACGATCCTCGATGTTGCCCGACACCTCCAGCACATCGTGCGGGTACACACGATGCTGCGTGAAGATGCAGGTGATCTTTAAATCTCTCAGCGCTCCACCCGAGGTGGCTCCGCTTGGTCGCGTACTAGCGCGAATTTTGCATCGGCCACCCGAAATTGACAGTTGATGTATCTCGGCCAAGCCCATCGAGGTATTTCTTCATGTCTTTTTGTAGCTCGTAGTACTGAACTGCTTGATACTCCATTAATTCATCATGTGAGTAGGCCGCTAGCTCGTCTTTAAAGCATTTCTTCGCCTGCATCCATGCAATACGGGCAGCGGCTAAGGCATCAGAGGTTGCCTCATGAGCATTGTCCATCCGCACACCATAAACAGAACACAATTCGGTCAGAGTACGCTTTCCTTTACGGAAACGATCCATACTGCGGTCAATCAAATATGGGTCGTACACCGGCCCTTTAACAACAAAATCTCCGGTGAGCTGGCGCAATACCGTCAAATCGTACGGTGCGTTGTACACCACAAGGGTGAATCCTTCTTCCCATGCAGCATAGATTTCATCAACGGTGCGTTTGAGCACGGCCTCGTGTGGTTCGCCGTGTTCACGGGCATACTCTGTGCTAATTCCGTGAACTTTGCTGGCAGCTTCTGGGATTTCTACTCCTGGATCAGCTAGTAACTCCACAGGATGGGCGCCAGAACTATCAATTCGTACCAACGCAGACGTAACGATTCGTGCTTCGATTGGATTGGCCGATGTGGTTTCTAGATCAAAACTCAAAACATGTGCGGGATTAAAAGACTGGTCGGGAGCTGCAACGTTATTCATAACGCTTACCCTAGAGAATAACCGTGACATGGGGGTAACTGGGCGTCGAAAAGCGTTGTTAACACGGCAATTGCCTACCCCGCTACACTGGGCTGCGTGACTGATAATTTCGCTGACCTACGCCGCCAGTGGGACGACCTTGCCGAACGAGTGCGTCACTATAGAGATGCCTATTACAACCACACTCCTGAAATCTCAGACGCGGAGTTTGATCAGCTTTTTCGCCAGCTGCAGCAATTAGAACAGCAACATCCAGAATTAGCTGTGCCAGAGAGCCCCACTTTAGAAGTCGGCGCTCCAATTGAACAGAGTTCTTTCGACAATGTTGAGCACCTTGAGCGCATGCTCAGTCTGGACAATGTTTTTGACGCTGCCGAGCTTGATGATTGGTTGCAGCGAACCCCCAGTGCTACGTATCTTACTGAGCTTAAAATCGATGGTCTGTCTATCGATTTGGTCTATCGTTCTGGGCGTCTTGAGCGGGCGGCTACTCGTGGCGATGGTCGGGTAGGAGAAGATGTTACTGCTAACGCCAAAGTTATTGAGGACATCCCGCATCGTCTTCAACATTCTGATGCATACCCCGTGCCAGAACTTGTCGAAATTCGCGGCGAGGTATTCATTGCCGTAGAGGATTTCGCTTTAGTCAATGAACAACGCCAAAAAGAAGGCGGAAAGCCGTTCGCAAACCCACGTAATGCCGCTGCTGGATCGCTGCGACAAAAAGATACTGAGGCCGTTCGCAAACGTTGTCTGAAGATGATTTGTCATGGAATTGGTGCTTCAGAAGGATTTGAAGCAGATAGTCAGTTCGATGCATATAAAGCCCTAGAAGCATGGGGTCTGCCAGTATCGCCGTGTACAAAACGTGTTCACTCGGCTCAAGAAGTTCATGAGCGCGTGACCTACTGGGCACAGCATCGTCACGATGCGACCCATGAGATGGACGGGTTAGTTATCAAGATCGATTCCTTTGCAGAACAGCACGCGCTAGGAGCCACCGCTCGCGCGCCTCGCTGGGCAATCGCCTACAAATATCCTCCAGAAGAAGTCACCACACCGCTTCTTGATATTCAAGTCGGCGTTGGTCGTACCGGCAGGGTGACACCATTCGCGGTCATGAAGCCTGTGTTCGTTGCTGGATCCACCGTAGAGATGGCTACGTTGCATAACCAGACCGAAGTAAAACGAAAAGGCGTTCTTATCGGCGATACCGTGGTTATTCGCAAAGCTGGCGAAGTGATCCCAGAGGTTCTCGGTCCTGTTGTTGAAAAACGTGACGGTAGCGAACGCGAATTTATTTTTCCGACACTATGCCCAACATGTGGAACACGCCTAGCGCCACAAAAAGAAGACGATGCCGACTGGCGATGCCCGAACTCCCAATCATGTCCAGCGCAGTTGTCCTCACGTCTTACTTATCTAGCTGGACGCGGCGCATTTGACATCGAAGCCTTGGGAGAAAAAGGAGCTGAGGATCTTATTGCCTCCGGCGTGCTTATCGACGAAGCCCAGCTGTTTAACCTGACGGAAGACGATCTTAAACGCACCAAGGTGTACACCACCAAAGCCGGTGCGCTTAACGCAACTGGTGAGAAGTTGCTGGCCAACCTTGAGTCTGCAAAGCATACGGATCTGTGGCGTGTTCTCGTTGCACTGTCGATCCGACATGTTGGACCAACCGCAGCCAGAGCTCTTGCGGCACGGTATCGAAGCCTCGAAGCATTACGGGCTGCTGATGTGGACGACATTGCTAATACTGAGGGCGTTGGTGCGATTATCGCGCAGAGTTTCGCGCAGTGGTTTGACGCGCCATGGCACAGAAATATCGTAGAAGTATGGGCTGATGCTGGTGTCACAATGGCGGATTCTGATGCAGATATCCCTGACCAAGTTCTAGAAGGATTGAGCATTGTAGTGACTGGCTCATTGATCGATTTTTCCAGGGATTCCGCTAAAGAGGCAATTGTTTCTCGTGGTGGTAAAGCAAGCAGTTCCGTGTCCAAAAAGACAGACTATGTTGTAGTAGGCGAAAACGCAGGTAGCAAGGAAACGAAAGCCCGTGATCTGGGATTGCGCATCCTCAACGAAGACAAGTTTAAACAGTTGTTAGCAAATGGCACCGTCTAGGGCATAAAACAGCACGCCCTCCGAAGTGATAAAAAGTGCTTCGGAGGGCGTGCTGAGTTATTTTAGTATTTGAGCAGGCTACCGAGGATCTTTCCTAGGTTTCCGATGTGCTCAACTTCGCTGGACAGATAATCTGGGCCGCCTACGCGTCCGATCACCAATACAAGATCGGTTCCGGTCAGCGGTGCAGCAATGAGTGAAGAATCTAAGATGGCCCAACTTTCAGGGATCCACGATTCTTTTTCTGGTTGTAAAATACGCGCCTGTTCGATCGGTAGGGCGGAAGGATTGGAGCCGTCGTCAGCCGGTGCTCCATCGGAAGCGGTCACTCGGGTAACGGGATTTTCTGCGCGCAACAAGATCGCCCACGACGAGGTGAGGGCCTGTGGCATCTTATTGACCATGTCAGCTAGCAGTGCCGAATTAGATGAAGCTCCTGCGACAGATGCCAACATAGCGATCTGACCACGCCTATCAACGCGCCCAGAAAATGGGCGGATGGAGTCAACCTCTACACCTTCGACCTCATGTGCTGCCGTGATCAGCTCATCAGCCATGGTGCCTGCGGGAAGCTCCACGACCATGTCATCAGTTACGGTACCGTCACTAAACGTTTCGACAACATCAACGGAAGAAATATTGCCCCCGATAAGACCTACTGCCTCAGCGACACGGCCAAGGCTTCCTGGTTCATCGGGAATTTGCACACGGATGAGATAGGACATTTGTTAATCAGCGCCTCTGTTTTGCAGTGAACCATTCATAAAACAGAAAATGAGCACTGCACTTTATTGGGGATGTGTTAATAAGATCTGTACTAAACAACAGTATGTGGGCAGTTTAGCAATCACAAGGGGTACAAGGTCGGAATATATCGAGGGTGCAGTAGTATGTTGTAAGTCGGATGCGTCTTTGAATGAAGGCGTCTTTGAGAATGTAGAACAACACCCCAACGTGAGTTAAGGATCGACGTAGTGCCTGAGATTTCGCGCGATGAAGTCGCCCACTTGGCCAAGCTGTCTCGTTTGGCGTTGACTGATGAAGAACTGGATCAATTTGCCGAGCAAATCGACGGAATTATCGGAAACGTGAGCGCAGTGCAGCAGGTAGCAGCAGAAGGCGTGGAGCCTATGAGCCACCCGCACTCTATTAAAACCACGATGCGTGAGGACGTCGTCGAACAGATCCTCACTCCAGAACAGGCGCTTGATCAAGCACCAGCCGTCGACCAGCAGCGCTTCGTTGTGCCACAGATTTTGGGGGAGCAAGATTAATGAGTAAATACCTCGTACCAGATTCCGGACTTACCTCCTTGTCCGCTGCCGAACTGGCAGAAAAAATCCACAGCCGCGAAGTAACCTCTAGTGAAGTTACCCAAGCACACTTGGACCGCATTAATGATGTTGATGGAACTCTCCATGCGTTCCTCCACGTAGGAGCTGAGGAAGCACTGGCTGCAGCAGATGCCGTCGATGCGTCCTTGGATAAGGGAGAAGCCCCAGCATCAGCACTTGCAGGTGTCCCACTAGCGTTGAAAGACGTCTTCGTTACTACCGACGCACCAACCACCTGTGCCTCCAAGATGCTCGAAGGCTATGTTGCTCCTTACGACGCCACCGTTACCAAGAAGATCCGCGAGGCGGGAATTCCTATCTTGGGTAAGACCAACATGGACGAGTTTGCCATGGGCTCTTCTACGGAAAACTCCGCTTATGGTCCAACTTTGAACCCATGGGATATCGAGCGCACCCCAGGCGGCTCCGGTGGCGGCACCTCAGCTGCACTTGCATCTGGCGAGGCGCCATTGGGTATCGGCACTGATACCGGTGGATCGATTCGCCAGCCAGCAGCCTTGACTAACACTGTGGGTGTCAAACCAACCTATGGCACGGTTTCTCGCTACGGCCTAGTGGCTTGTGCATCTTCGCTCGACCAAGGCGGCCCTACTGCACGTACCGTTTTGGATACAGCATTGCTGCACGAAGTCATTGCTGGTCACGATAAGTACGATGCAACCAGTGTTAATCGTGCGGTAGCTCCTGTGGTAGCAGCTGCACGCGAAGGTGCTCGCGGTGATCTTAAAGGCACCAAGATCGGTGTGGTCAAGCAATTTGATCGTGAAGGTTACCAGCCAGGCGTTTTGGAGCAGTTCCACAAGTCTGTTGAGCAGCTTACTGCTCAGGGGGCAGAAATCGTTGAGGTTGATTGCCCTCACTTTGATGACGCATTGGCAGCGTATTACTTGATTCTTCCATGTGAAGTTTCCTCCAACCTCGCGCGTTTCGACGGCATGCGTTACGGTTTGCGCGAGGGCGATGACGGTATGCACTCGGCGGAAGAAGTCATGTCCTTGTCTCGTGCGGCAGGTTTCGGCCCAGAGGTTAAGCGTCGTATCATCTTGGGCACTTATGCTTTGTCTGTTGGCTACTACGATGCGTATTACTTGCAGGCACAGCGAGTACGTACTCTTATTGCACAAGACTTCGCAGCGGCCTATGAGAAGTGCGATGTGTTGGTCTCCCCAACGACTCCAACCACTGCTTTCAAACTTGGCGAGAAGGTATCTGATCCATTGGCAATGTACAACTTTGACTTGTGCACCTTGCCGCTCAACCTTGCTGGTTTGTGCGGTATGTCCTTGCCATCTGGTTTGGCGCCTGATTCTCAGCTTCCAACTGGTTTGCAGATTATGGCTCCTGCCTTCCAAGATGATCGTCTTTACAAGGTAGGCGCGGCATTCGAGGCTGGTCAGAAGTAATTTTAGTATTTCGTAGCTAGGAGCTCTTAATACTTAACAAGGCAGCGCTCATAAAAACTGTGAGCGCTGCCTTGTGCTATTTCCGCTAACAATAATGAGTGTTAGAAGCGGTAGCACATAATGCTAAACCCAGCATCAGAGTGACGGATATGCTGGAACCCGAGCCATTCGTAGAGCTTTTTTGCGCGTGGATTTCCGTCGTCAACAGACAGTGACAGCCCAAGTGCACCAAGGGTTCGTGCAAGTTCAAGGGACTTATTGAGCAAAATACTGCCTACGCCCTTGCCTCGATAACGTGGTTCGACAGCGATAGCAACCTCGGGAATGTATTCGGATACGTAACCATAGCCATGGTCGTTGTTATTTCCCCAAACAAGCCATGCACCTCCGGCTGGGATCATTTTAGGTGACCAAGCAATGAGGCCGCCGTTGGTGGGATCCCATTGTTTGACGTAAAAACGGCAGTCCTCTAAGAAATCAGCCCCAATGTCGGCATGCTCATCACCGAAAACATCGGTAAGGAAATTGAGCCGAGCAATATACGTTCTATCGGATTCAGTTGTGGGCACTATTGTGAATTCTGAAGCTGACATGATGACAAGTCTACTATTTTTAGGTGTATTGTGTTTCCAGTCAATTGTGAAACTAGGAGGTAGACGTTGAGTACAGCAACTAAATCTGACACTCAGTATCCCACCATGCCGTTGCCAGAAAAAGAGGCATGGCCTGCACTAATTGCATTGTGTATTGGGTTTTTCATGATCCTTTTGGATCAAACCATTGTTGCTGTTGCTACTCCTGCGCTGCAAGCGGATCTTCATGCCTCCTACAACGAGGTTATCTGGCTGACATCGTCCTATTTACTGACTTTCGCTGTACCTTTGCTTATCACAGGGCGACTAGGGGATCGGTTCGGCCCCAAGAATATTTACATCATTGGCATGGTGATCTTTACGCTTAGTTCTCTTGCCTGTGGTTTTGCGCCAAATATGATGATGCTAATTAGTGCCCGTACGGTTCAGGGTATCGGTGCATCTATGTTGACGCCACAGACTATGAGCGTGATCAACCGTGTGTTTGCTTGCGAACGTCGTGGTGCGGCGCTAGGAATCTGGGGCAGTGTTGCCGGAATTGCTAGCCTTGCTGGCCCGATCTTAGGTGGGTTTATCACTGCTTGGGCCGGTTGGCAGTGGATCTTTTTCATCAACGTGCCTATCGGCGTTGTGTCTGTATTTGCTGTTGCCCGCTTTGTTCCGCGTTTTAAGCCAACTGAGCGCAGTATCGACGGTTTGAGCATGGTGCTTTCAGTCGTTTCTGTTTTTGCGTTGGTGTTTGCGTTGCAACAAGGTGAATCTGCTGGCTGGGCATGGTGGATTTGGGTTGTCATGGTTGTCGGCATTGCGGTGGGCGTACTGTTTGCGTACCAGCAAAATCGTGCAGAAGCCAAGGGAAAAGATGCGCTTATGCCACTTTCTCTTTTCCATGTACGAAACTTTTCTCTTGGAAACATTGGTATTGCTGCGATGGGCTTTACTATTGCTGGTACTCCGCTTCCGATCATGCTGTACCTTCAGCAGGTTCACTCCTTAACTCCGCTGCAGGCTGGTTTGTTTATGATGCCCCAAGCATTGATTTCGGCGTTTTTCTCCCCACTCATCGGCCACTGGTCTGATCATTATTCGACTAGCAAATTGGCAGGTTTTGGTTTTTCTACGATGGCTGTGGGGCTTGCTTTGATCGCAGCGGTCATGATTATTGATGTCAATCTGTGGTGGTTAGTTCCAGCGTTTATCGTTTATGGATTGGGTAATGCTTTTGTGTGGTCGCCAAACTCTACGTCGACCATGCGTGATTTGCCTATTCATCACATGGGCGTGGGATCTGGCGTATATAACACGACACGACAGATTGGTTCTGTGATTGGTTCTGCTGCGATCGGTGCAGTATTGCAGTGGCGCATTATGGCGGGGGATATGAGTGCTGCATATGGGCAGTCGATTATTCTCGGCGCGGTGGTGCTAGCGGTTGGATTTGTTTCTGCGATGTTGGCCCAAAATAAGCCACGCCGTTAGTCGTGTTTTTAAAAAGAAAGGCCTCACTATCGTTCTCAATGAGAGCTTGGTAGTGAGGCTTCCTGACTTGGCTCATTTTGGTGTGTTGTAGTTCATATTGACGTTTCTGCCTGTGGGGTTGGGTATCAGAGTGCGGGTTTTGTCTGACCTGACTTGGCTCAATTTAGTCAGACGGTTGGGGCAGCTTTTCGGTGAGTTCGCGGATGTCAGCGGGCAGGTCGGTTTGTGCATGGAGGGTCTGGCCTGCGATTTCGACGGTAAACGTCCGGTATTTCTTCAGGGTTCGCACTAATCGCTTCAACGACAGGCCCGTGGCTTGTTCCAACACGTGGCCTGTGGCCATCGCGGCCATCACAATGGTTAGGTGTGCGTGGATGGAGTCTTCTTTACGGTGATAAATCGGTCGGGCTTTCAGGTCTGATTTCGCCATTCGGAACGATTTCTCGATCGTGAACAGGCGCCGGTAGGCACCGATGACTTCCTGGGGTTTTAAGTCTGTGCGTGAGGTCTCGTATCCTTTAATCCCGGCCAGGGTTAGGTGCTTGTTGGCTAGGGTGTGGTTGACCTGCTTATTCGGGGCCTTGAGGTTGACGTATCGATTCCGCTTGACGGGTATCTTTCCGTCAACAGCACGCTGGGCTTTATCTAGTTGTTCGCCGATGCCGCGCCTTGTGCGCCGAGCCCTATCGTAGGAATACTGGTAATAGGTCACTGCCTGCGGTTTGCCGCTGGTGCGGCGTTTGTCGCTGTGGTGACGGTGGGTCCAGATGTGTCCGTCGTCGTAGTCGGTGTAGCTGCGCCCTTCCGCTGCATCTAGCCAGGCTTTAATTGGTTCTGGGATTTCGCGTTCTTTCGTGCCCAGAATGTAGTCCAACCCGGCATCGATAATCGCGGTCTTGTTGGCGGCTGAAAACATGCCAGCATCAGCAACAATCGTGATGTCGTCAAGGTGGTAGGCGTCTTTAAGACGCAGGATCATTGGCAACATGGTGTGCGTTTCCGCACGATTGCCTTCAAACGCGCCGATCGCCAAGGGCAAGCCGGTGGAGTCGGTGAGCATCCCGACAGTGATCTGGGGTTCGAGTCGGCGTTCTTTACTAAACCCGGGTTTGCGTAGCTCGTCGGGCACGTCAGTTTCAAAATACAAGGTTGTCACATCGTAGAGAACCATCACACCAGGACCAATGGCCGCGTGTGTGGCTAGCGCGTGGGTTATCTGGTCGCGGAAGTCTTTGTCGGCATACCGCGGAAGGTAGCGCTTTATAGTCGCGTATGAAGCCGAGGCCACGCCGACTTCTGCCAGAGTTTCAATGGAATCAAACTTGGAACCCGGCGAGATAATACGGGCTTGGACCAGGTTGAAAAACACCTCGTCCTTGCCGCTTGCCGTATCCAGGCCAAGGAGTTGGAAGGCCCCGCGAATCGCGTCTAGGAGAAGACCTGCGCGTTCACCGGATACCGTGACGGGATTATCAACCGTGCCTGTTCCAGACACAGCAACCGCAGAAGGCAACACTTTGAGGTCAAGTGAAATTTGCTCGCCATCGACAAGCCGCTGAGCCTTGACCATCAGCGCTGCGAGATCGTGGTCGGTATGGGCGGAGCCGACGTGTTCGATTTCAGGTTTGCGGTTGCGGTACCGCCAGATGATTTGAACAGCGGTCGCACCCGACGCCGTCGGGACCCGGCGGATACTCGGTGACATATTCAACAGCCTACCGGCACCCCCACCGCTACCCGCTTAGTCAGACAAAACCCGCACTCTGATACCCAACCCCACAGGCAGAAACGTCAATATGAACTACAACACACCAAAATGAGCCAAGTCAGGTCTCATCACTTCGCCGGTGGCTGGAGCGATTCCCAGAAGCAGGGTGATGAGTCGATTGACCTTGATGTCCTTCATGTCTGCTCCTCTTTGCTTCAGCCTTCGGTGCTTGGGTCAAGCCGATTCGCTTATTTGCCATTCCTTACCTTGGGCCCAAGTTTCGAGATTTCTAGAGCTAATAGGGAGGCGCTATTTAATTATTGTCACCGCTCATTCTTGCTCAGCTTTCTAATGTTTCTGGTTATTTAACTGTGCCTATTCATAACGGGTGTCGCGGTCTATGGGATGTAGTAGCATTTCCCACAATTGTCTTAATATGTGACATAGAACCTAGCCTGTGCCAATGAATGGACTGGCTAAAACCGTGACTATTTAAGGAGCAGAAAGTGGTGGCAAATCATTCAATCGTTATCGGCGCGGGCATGGTGGGTTTGTCCACCGCCTGGTTCCTGCGTAAAGCCGGACACGAGGTCACGGTCATTGACCGCGACGGCGTGGCAGCCGGCTCCTCGTGGGGCAACGCCGGTTGGTTGAGCCCAGGCAAGACCATCCCGCTGGCAAATCGTGAGCTGTGGCGCTACACCCCTCAGGCATTCCTCGACCCGAACGCAGCACTGCACGTGCCGCTGGTTCCGGACCCCAAGGTCGTGGACTTCGGTGTGCGTTTCATGGCGAACGCGAACCAGCGCGCCTGGGACCGCACCATGAAGGCGCTGACTCCCATCAACCTGACGGCGTTGGGCGCATACGACGAGCTCGTTGAGGGTGGCGTGGAATCCTGGACTAAGGACAGCCCATTTATCATCGCCTTCAAAAACGAGGCTGAGGCCGCCGGCTTCATCGAAGAGGTCGAAGGCGCCGTACGCCACGGCCAGGAAGTGCCTTTCGAGGAAATTTCCAATCCTCGCGACTTTGTCCCACACCTGTCTGACTCTGTGAACCTCGTATTCAAGCTGGGCAACCAGCGCTACTTTGAGCCGGGCCCCTTCTGCCACAAGCTTGCCGACGCCCTCCGCTCCCGCGGCGTCGAAATCCGCACCGGCGCTTCCGTGGTGGATGTCCAGTCCACCCGCAAGCCAGTAGTTGAGCTCTCCACGGGTGAGCGCCTGCAGGCGGACAACGTGGTTATCGCAACTGGTGCATGGCTGCCGAAGCTCGCTCGCCGCCTTGGCGTGCGTACCCGCGTACAAGCAGGCCGCGGCTACTCTTTCAGCGTCGACACCGGCGATAATTCCATCGACTATCCGGTCTACCTGCCAGCCCAGCGTCTTGCCTGCACCCCGTACCAGGGCCGTTTCCGCATCGCCGGAACCATGGAGTTCCGCGACGCGGATGCGCCATTCGATCCAAAGCGCGTGCAGTCCATGATCAAGCACGCGAGTGAGATGTTCACTGGCATCAATTTCGATGACCGCCAGGACGAATGGGTGGGCAGCCGTCCAGTCACCCCAGACGGCCTGCCCCTCATCGGCGCAACCAAGGCACCGAACGTTTACGTCTCCGGCGGCCATGGCATGTGGGGCGTTGTCCTCGGCCCAGCTTCCGGCCGCGCCCTCGCTCACCTCATCGAGACGGGCGAGACGCTGCCGGAGATAAGGGATTTTGATCCGTTGCGTTAGTAGGCAAGTTGCCATCGACTTCACCGCGCAAGCTTCGGTGTTCTTTGACATTGCTCCGGAAGTTAGATCTTAATCTGACAAATCATGCGACTGCTGTCATGACAGCCGTTCCGGAAGACACGAGGACTGAGCTTGAGTAGGGCACCATCTTATCCGGCAAACTCAGCGGAGGAGACTCGCCTGCGCCAATTTAGAAGTGTGTGCGAGGTGTGAAGAGGGATGCACCTTTCAACAACTAGACGGAAACCCAGGTCCTCTGAGGAGCTGTTTGTATGATGGATAAGTAGTTGTTGTCATTGGACGCAAACCTTAGAAGACTGCAGTGTAGGGGAGATTGTCATCATGCGTAAGGACCGTGTCACTCAGGGCGTTGATCGTATAATGCAAGCTATTGCTGACAAAGAATTCGAGCTAGGACAAGCGATTCCGGGTGAAGCGAAGCTAGCGGAGTTTCTTGACGTTTCGCGCCCAACAATGCGTGAGGTCGTCCGCACACTTGCAGATCGTGGAGTGCTGGAAGTAGTCCATGGCCGAGGTACTTTCGTTGCTCCGCTTGATCATTGGAGCGATGTGCGCAGCCGCGTCGACTTCATTTCTCGAACATTATCTCCCGGTGAAGTTGGTTTCCACCTCACCGAGGTGCGTCGAATGATCGAAGTTGGTTCTTGCGGTCATGCAGCAGCGCGCGCTGAGGATAGTGATTTAGATCGAATGCAGACGGCACTTGATGCTTATGACGCGGCCTTGGAAGCTCATGATGTCGCTGGCATAGCGAAATCTGACGTTGAATTCCACAATGCAGTTTTTGAAGCCACCAAGAACCCTGTCGTTACTGCGCTTATGATCCCTCTCGAGGGGGAGCTGGCGGCATCACGCCTGCGGACAAGCGCAGTATCGGAGGTCGCCGAACGTGCGCAAGAACATCATCGCCGAATTTATTCTGCAATCAAGGCAAGTGATGAAGAAGGAGCAAAGAACGCGATGCGCGCGCATATGGCGCAGACTTTTGATGATTTGCAGCGGTTCGTGGGAGAATATTAACCCATTTGGGGGCCACCATTGGCCGTTTGCAAGAGGAACGTTTGTAACGACAATCGGCTGTTTACGTAGTGTTTCACCGTACTTAACCCTTTGATGCAGCGGGGTTGGCGGGGGTGAAAAACGGAAAAGTCCTTCCCTGCGCCTGCCACGAGCATTAGTCTTAATCTCAAGTCCTCAGAGGTCTAAGCACTAAGGAGTTAGAGTGACCATCCAATCACTTGCGGAGATTACAGCAGACTACGCATCAGGCGTCGAGGTTTCTGCAGATGAGGTACGTGAAGCCGTGGATGCTGCCCCGCATCAAGTGTTGATTATCTTGGATGATGATCCAACTGGTACGCAATCCGTTGCGGGCTTACCGGTATTGACGCGCTGGACTGAAGCTGATCTTGCATGGGCATTTGAGCAAAATGCACCAGCCATTTACGTCATGACCAATTCTCGTTCATTGGCACCAGTCGACGCGGAGGCTATCAATAGGGAAGTCGCTGATGCTGCTTTCGCGGCTGCCGATGCTCGTGGCATTAGTATCTCATTCGTTTCACGCAGCGATTCGACATTGCGTGGGCACTACCTGCTTGAGCCAGATACCCTCGCCGACAAAGTTGAAGCTCATGGTGCGACCGTCGATGGGTTCGTTATTGTCCCGGCTTTCGGAGATGCTGGTCGTATTACGGTCGGTTCAACTCATTACGCGGGGAGTGCTGCAGAAGGCTTCAAGCCGGTGGGCGAGACCGAGTTTGCGGAAGACGCGACCTTCGGTTATACCAACTCCCGCCTCCCTGAGTGGATTGAAGAGAAGACTAGCGGTGCAGTGAAAGCAACCCAAGTACTACGTCTTGATTTGAACGTGATCCGCGCCGGTGCTGACGCAATCGCTGAGGTTCTTGTCCAAGCAAACGATCGCCAGCCTGTCGTCCCAGACATTGTGACGGAGGATGATTTACGACTGCTCTCGCTCGGGCTCATCAAAGCAGAGGCGCAAGGGAAGCACTTCATTTACCGCGTCGGCCCTCCTTTTGTCCGAGCTCGAATTGGTCAGGATGTTCCGGCCCCGTTGACCCCGGCACGGATAGAAGCAGCACGACATTCCTCCACGCAAGGAGAATTTGCAGAGGGCGGACTCATCGTGGTGGGGTCTCACGTGCCAACGACGACACGACAGCTTCATCAACTTCTCGAGAGGAACAATCCTGCCGTGGTCGAGCTCGACGTTCGCCGTGTCTTGAGTGACGGGAGCGAAGTCTATCTCGCAGAGCTTGTTGATACCGTCACTGCCAAGCTGGCCGCTGGAAACGTTGTGTTTCATACCTCCCGTGAACTGGTTAAGGGCGAAGATGGCGACGAATCGCTCGCCATCGCCCGTGCCGTCTCTGCTGCCTTAGTCGGCACCGTAAATCAAGTCGTTCACCGAGTTACTCCACGCTTCGTTATCGCCAAAGGCGGAATCACCTCATCGGATGTGGCTTCCAAGGGACTCGAAATGACTCGTGCGATAGTCATCGGACCAATGCAACCCGGCATCATCTCACTCTGGACCACCCAGGAAGGTCCGGCGACCGGTGTCCCGTACATTGTCTTCGCAGGCAATGTCGGAACAGATACGTCGCTTGCTGAGGTCGTGGACACGTTGTCTGCGAGTACTTCCAGTTAGTCTTTCGATGCTCTAACTGGGTCTCTACGCAAATAAGCAATTATCTCAACACTTTTTAGGAGAATACAATGTCTTTCACTGTTACTGTCGTCGGCATGGGAGCTATGGGACTTCCTATGGCCACGAATCTTGCCAAGAGTTTCACGGTTCGAGGCGTCGACATCGCTCAACCGCGTCTGGAGCTCGCTAAGGCCGCCGGTATCGAGACCTATACAAACGCTTCAGATGCCGCCGAGGGCGCGGATGTCGTTCTTCTCGCCGTCCGAAACGAAGCACAGCTTCATGATGCCCTCTTCGGTGACGGAGATATTGCTTCCCACATGACCCCGGGTGCTGTAGTGCTGTTGACTTCTACAGTCGGTATCGAAGCTGTCGAAAATGCCGCAAAAAGGCTAAAAGAAATCGGCCTGAACATCGTGGATGCTCCGGTTTCTGGTGGTCCAGTCCGCGCAGGAGAAGGCGACTTGCTGGTGACAGCTGGCGCAGAACCTACCGTCGTAGAACAGATTCGTCCGGTACTGGAAGAGATGGCTTCTAACTTGGTCATCGTTGGAGATGCCCCAGGTAAAGGGCAGGCGCTAAAGACTGTCAATCAGCTCTTGTGTGGCGTACACATAGCTGCTGCAGGAGAGGCTCTAGCTCTCGCGGACCGTTTGGGGCTTGACCCAGCCGCGGCACTTGATGCATTGATGAGCGGCGCTGCTTCCTCGTTCATGCTCGGCGATCGTGGCCAGCGAATGCTGGAGGCTTATGACGGTGACGGGGCTGAGGTGAAGAGTCGCCTGGATATTTTTGTTAAGGACATGGGTATTGTGACTGCTGCAGCCAAGAAGGCGGGAATTGGTGTGCCGCTTGCGGCAGCTGCTGAACAGCAGTACCTCGCTGGCCTTGTCCGTGGACAAGGTGCTATGGATGATTCCTCAATTATCCGTATCGTGGCTCCGGCCAAGGCACAGGACGCATAACCGTGACGGGCATGGCGCTCCTAGGACTCGGCGTCGTAGCAGTCGCGGTCCTTCTATTGCTCGTGATTTGGCTACGGGTACCGGCCTTCGTGGCTTTAATCGGTGTATCTATCGCCACCGCTTTGTGCTCCGGTATCCCTTTAGGAGACGCGGTTTCCACCGTTACCGACGGTGTCGGAAAACGCTTGGATCAGTAATTGTCGTGGTCGGCCTTGGTGCCATGCTCGGCAAGATGATAGAGGTATCCGGTGGTGCGGAGGCGGTTGCTCAATACTTTACGACTCGTCTTGGTCCCGCAAAAGTCGCCGGCGCGGTGACGCTTGCTGCGTTCATCCTAGGCATCCCCGTATTTTTCGACGTTGGATTCATTATTCTCGCGCCGATAATATTTGGATTTTCGGCGGTAGCCAAGCAAAATCCTCTCAAGATCGGTCTGCCGGTTGCTGGCGCGTTGTTAACTGTCCATGTCACGCTTCCACCGCACCCGGGACCAGTCGCGGTAGCTGGGGTCTTAGACTCGGATGTGGGCATGATGCTTACGTTTGGTTTGCCCATCGCGGCAATCACTACTGCGATCGGTTTCTTTGCAGCCAAGCTACTGAAAGTTGAGAAGATTGAGCGCGACAAGTCTCCTGTCGAGCTCGAGGACATGGGCCCGACTGGAGTGGCACCGTCGCCGTTTCTCATCCTCGGTCTGATCCTACTTCCGATTGTTCTGATCATGGTGGGAACTACCGGTGCGATGCTGACAAAAGAAGGTACGACGGTGAATGCTTTCGTAAGCTTCATTGGCAGCTCTCCGGTCGCGCTCCTGATAGCTGTGATCGTTGCGTGGTTCTTCATCGGTCGCCAGCAGCATTGGAACCTCGAACGGGGAGCCAGCGTTATGGATTCAGCGCTTCCGGCAGTGGCGGTCATTATTTTTGTCACTGGTGCTGGCGGTGGCTTCGCCAACGTTCTCGTGGAATCCGGTATTGGAAAAGTTCTATCAGACATCCTTGTGAACGCACATATGCCGTTGATTCTCATGGCGTTCTTGCTCTCGCTGGCACTTCGCGCGTCACAAGGATCCGCTACGGTAGCGATGCTTACAACGGCGGGTTTGATTAATCAGCCGATTATTGATGCCGGTCTTAGCACTGCTCAGACTTCGTTGGTCATGTTGACAATCGGTTTTGGTGCTCTTGGTCTATCGCACATCAATGACTCTGGTTTCTGGATTGTTACCAAGTACTTGGGGATGTCAGTGAAACAGGGGCTTAAGTCGTGGACACTTCTTTCGACTGTATTCGGAGTAACCGGATTCCTTCTGACGTGGGGCGTTTACGCCATCGTTTAAGAAACCGGTAGATGCCTTTTACCTTTCGACGTCTACGACGAGGTGGTCGACGGCGGTGTCGACTCGTGGATGGACGAGGAAGCCCGTTCATCATCGACTTCAAATACGAGCTGGAGGCCGAGGGCTTTGTCCATGAGGCCGAAGGCGCCGTTCGCAACGGCTAGGGCACACCCTTCGAGGAAATCTCACAGACCGGCGCGAGTGACTGGGACATATTTATACCCAACCAAGTCACCGCAGAGTCCCTCATTAACCGGATCATGCACCCGTCAATGAACTAAGTCAGGGCGGCCACGGCATGTGGGGCGTCGTCCTCGGCCCAGCCTCCGGCCGCGCACTGGCCCACCTCATCGAGACAGGGGAGACCCTGCCGGAGATTGAGGACTTTGACCCGCTGCGCTAGTCGAAGATGAGCTTCATCGTCTTTGAACCGAAAGGGGCGTCGTAGGAATCTTCCAACGGCGCGCCTAGGCCTGACCCCCGACGTGTCCACTTTTCGGGGGTCAGGCCCGTTCAAGCGAGAGCATGTAGCAGCCCGGAGTCGACATTGGTTGGGAATGTGTCGAAAGCGCCAGCTCTCGGCACGCCTGACGTGGGCCTGCGAAAACGCCAGTGCGTAGTCCCTGTGTGTGCCAAGATGGACACACATCACAGTCGTGTGCGAAGGGAAAAGAGTACGCCGTGTCAGCATTGAGTGAAATCCTGCGCAGACTCAACAGCTCGGTGACCATCCCTGATCATTTGCTCGCGCCCTTGCAGGAGGACGAGCTTTCGGCGCTGCGCATGCTGGAAAACACCATCGATTCCAACCGCACGTGGCGCGTTATGTCGACGAAGATTTTGGAAGTCTCGCAAATGCTCAATGCGGGTCGCGCGTCGAATGACGTGCTTGACGCCATCGTGCGCCATGCGCGCTCTATCATTGGCGCGCACATTGGGTACATCAGTCTTAACGATGACGAGTCGGGGTTTACCAATATCCTTGCTACGGCTGGCGTTGTGACAGAGGACTTTCGGAATATTCGCATGCCCATCGGCACTGGCATCTTGGGCATTGTGGCGGCCACGAATCGTCCCGCCTGGACATATGATCACGCCGAGGATCCGGAGGTCAGTCACGTCGATTACGTGGATGAGGCGGTGGAAGCCGAAGGCATTCGAGGCATTTTGGGCGCGCCCATTCGTATCAGTGGCAAAACCGTGGGCGCGTTGCTCGTCGGCGACCGCCACCCGCGCCATTACACGCGCGATGAAATCATGGCTATCGAGCTCCTCGGCGCGATGACGGCGGTGGCGCTCGATACCGCGCGCGTCATCGAGTCCCAGGGCGAGTCTGTCGCGAAGCTCAGCCGTTCGCAGTTGGAACTGCGCACCCACGTCGAGGAATTGCACAAGCTTGCTGATGCCGACTCCCGGCTGCTCGCAGTTCTCATCGGCGATGCACGGTTCGAGGAACTTGCGGAGGTGCTTACCGAGTTCTTGGGTGTGCAGGTCGAGTTGTGGCTAGAAGAATCATCCACCTTCGTGGGCGATGGCACGCGCGACGAGTGGGCGGATGCCATCGCCGCGGCACGCAAGCACAACAACACGTGGAGCGTGGATAATCGCAGCGTGCTTCCGGTCGAGTTCCGTGGGCGTTTCCTTGGGGCGATCTGCGTGCCCAAAGATATTAACGACGTGGAGCTGCGCGTCGTGGGGCATGCCTCCGCGGCTTTCGCCGCCATCGCTCTCTTCAACGAGGCGCTGGTCGATGCCACCGCGCGCAAGGTTGATGACCTTGTTTACTCCGTCGCAGTGGGCACCGCCGGAAACGAAGAGGCGTTGCGTCTCAAACGGCTGGCAGGCATCGACCTCGCGCAACCAGAGTCGCTGTATTTTCTCGGCGTCAACTGCGCCGACCCGGCACTGTCCCGGATGCGTCTGGATGGGCTGCTCGATGGGGCATCGGCAGTCACGCGTCATGAGCAGCATTACTGCGTGCTCTTTCAACCGGATAGGGATGTCGCAACGTCCGTGCGTCGGCTCGTCGCGGAGTCGTCCGCGCCCGTCTTCGTGGCGGCCGCACCCGTTGCCGGTGTGACGGAGGCACACGAGGCACACGATTCGGCGATGGCGTACCTCGATGCTGCGATTACATTGGGGATGAGCGGCGAGCTCGTCACCGAAGAAACGCTCGGTGCCGTGGGGCTCATCCTGGGAGCGGACCCGAGTGCACTGGCGACGCTCGTACGGCGTAGTGTGGGCGCGCTTGTTGAGTACGACGCTGCGCATGACACGGAGCTCGAGGCGACGGCCTACCAGTTCTTCTTGAGCGGACACAGCATTCCCGGAACCGCACGCGAGTTGTATCTCCACGTTAATACCGTGCGCCAGCGCCTCGAGCGCATTAGCCGTGTTCTTGGTGAGGATTGGGCAACAGGGGAGCGAAGCCTCGACACCCAGCTTGCGCTCCGGATTCGTGCGCTAGCGCGAGGCCGCAGCCACACGGATGTGTAGATTTACACACCCACCACACTGAATGGTGGATTATTCTCCTAGGGAAACCTCTGGTGTCCTTTTGGATTCTGACTAGATTGAGTTGCACATCACACAACCTTGAAGGAGTCCACATGTCTGACACCATCACCATCCAGGGCGCTGTGCTCGAGCGCTCGGATGCCGCGCGTCCCTACGCGGATTCGCAGCCGATTTCCATCAGCGAGCTTGAGCTCACCGCGCCTGGCGAAGGTGAAATCCTGGTCAAGATCACCGCGGCCGGCATCTGCCACTCGGACCTGTCCGTGGTGAACAACAACCGTCCGCGCCCGCTGCCTATGCTGCTCGGCCACGAGTCCGCTGGCGTCGTCGAAGAAGTCGGTCCCGGTGTGAGCAAGGTGAAGGTCGGCGACCATGTCGTCATGACCTTCCTCCCGCGCTGCGGCGAGTGCGATGGCTGCAAGACCGACGGAAAGATGCCGTGCGAGGTCGGTTCCAAGACCAACAACGAGGGCACGCTCATCCGCGGTACCCGCCACCTCACCCGCAACGGCGAGACCGTCCAGCACCACCTCGGTGTCTCCGGCTTCGCTACGCACGCGGTCGTTTCTGAGCTCTCCGTTGTCCCCATCGGTGCTGATGTCCCGGCCGACATCGCCGCCATCTTTGGCTGCGCCATCCTCACGGGTGGCGGCGCCATCCTCAACGAGATTGACCCGAAGCCGGAAGATTCCATCGCCGTTGTCGGCCTCGGTGGCGTGGGCATGTCCGCTATCATCACCGCCGCAGCACTCGGAGTGAAGGAAATTGTGGGCATCGACATGCAGGCTGACAAGTGCGCCAAGGCCATCGAGCTTGGCGCCACCGATGCCATGACCCCGGCCGAGGCTGAAGCCTCCGGCAAGAAGTTCACGGCCGTCGTCGAGGCTGCCGGTCACCCCAAGGCTCTCGAAACTGCCTACAAGATCACCGGTCCGGGCGGTCTGACCGTCACCGTCGGTCTGCCGGCGCCGGGCTCCACCATCACCATCGACCCGCTCGTCATGACCGGCGAGGCTCGTCGCGTCCATGGCTGCTACCTCGGTTCTTCCGTCCCGAGCAAGGACATCCCGAAGTACGAGCAGCTCTGGCGCGACGGCAAGCTCAACGCTGAAGGCCTCATCTCCAGCCACATCAAGCTTGCCGATATCAACCAGGCCATGGACAACCTCTCTGAGGGCGTGGCGCTGCGTCAGATCATCGAGTTCGACTAATTCTCGTCCAGCCCCAGCTCGGGGCGTTCGCCAACCTCGGAACCGCGCCTCGAGCGCGGTGGCCGGGCTTCATATTTTTCATCAGATTGGTATCTCATGTCTCGTTCCGCATCCCAGCCTGAAGATCATCAGGCATCGAAGGCACTGGCTGAGCCTGAACAGGGTATCGGCCAAGAATCTCCGCACTGGAAGGCCGGTCCTTTCGACATTCGCCTGCCGTTTGTCCACTACCGCATTGAGTGGCCGGACTACGCCCAAGGTTTGTTCATGTGCGTCGTCGACCTCGGCGCCATTCCGCTCATGACCGAGGCACTCGGCATGCCCTTCGAGGTTGCCCTCGCCGTGGTCATGCTCAACGGTCTGCTCTACCTCACGCACCACTTGCTTGGCGACCCCGTCGTCCCGGGCTGGATCACCCCGGCTATCCCGCTGCTTACCGTGTACGTGCAGACCTTCCCCGAAGGCGAACAACGCGTCTGGGCGCTCATCAGTTTCCAGCTCTTGCTTGGCATATTTTCGATCACTCTCGGCGTCACAGGATTGGCGTCGAAGGTTGTGCGCGTCATTCCTTCCGGACTGCGCGCGGGCATCGTCCTCGGCGCAGGTATCGCCGCTATCTTCTCCGTATTCAAGGAAGATGGTCGCTTCCACTCGTACCCCGTGACCATCACCATCGCGGTGGCCATCGCGTTCTACCTGATGTACTCGCGGTCCTTCGCTGGTCTGCGTCAGAAAGCGGCCGGTTGGCGCTTCATCGCTTCGTTGGGCATCCTGCCAGCTATCTTCGTAGCCATCTTCGTTGCACCACTGGTCGGCGAGGCACCGTGGCCGGACATCGAGTGGGGCTTCTCCAGCCCTGACTTCGCTACCTTGTGGAGCGAGTACACCATCTTCGGTCTTGGCTTACCGCCTGCGCACATGTTCCTCACAGCTATTCCGACCGTGCTTGCCGCCTACATCGTGGTGTTCGGTGACGTCCTCCAAGCCAACGCGGTGCTTAAGGAAGCGGACCACGTTCGTACCGATGAAGCCGTGGTCTACAGCCCGTCGCGTGCCCACCTCCTCTTCGGCGGACGCAATATCATCATGTCGATCATCGGCCCTGACGTCGCTATGTGTGGTCCGCTCTGGGCGGCGATGCACGTCGTCATTGTTGAGCGCTACAAGCAGGGTAAGCGCGCCATGCGCTCCGTCTTCGGCGGTGCTGGCTCTTTCCGCTGGGGAACAAACACCGGCTTGTTGCTTCTGCCCATTATTTCCTTCGTTGAGCCCATCCTGCCCATCGGCTTGGCGCTCACTCTCATCATTCAGGGCTTCGTCTCCGTCCGTGTGGGCATCATGGAGGCAAAGAATCAGAAGGACCTCGGCATCGCAGGCATTACTGCTGGCGTCCTCGCCACGCAGGGCGCGGCCTGGGGCTTCGCCGCAGGCATCATCATGGTGCTTGTCATTTACGGCAAGGACATGTTCAAGGATGAGCGCGACGGCACGATCCGTAATTTCGACGAGATTGACCCCAACGAGGGCTTCGCGGATGCCCAGGCGGACTTCACTGAGCTCGCCGAACTCAATGACGTGGACGAGCAAGGCCGCCCGACCCCGCACTTCCACCGCACTCAGGATGTAAAGCACGACACCTCTGCATCACGCGAGGACCGTTCCTAGTCCGCATCGCCTCACGCTTACCGCCACAGGCGCCCAGCTACTAGAACTGAGCGCTTGTGGATTGGCGTGAAGAGTTACGTTGCTTTTTGGCGGTCCATAGAAAGACCGTGACGTGTCAAGCGAAAGTCTTTATTGGTAGTTATCCCTAAAAGTGCATGAAAAGGCCCGTGTGCAGCAGCACACGGGCCTTGAGTTTTGCTGGTTTATGTTAGCTTAGCCCCAGTGGGAGGAGGAGCGCTTAGCCAGCTGCGCGCGGTACTGCGCGGTGGTATTGGGCAGGAGTTGGCCGGTGGTCCAGTCGAGGATGACGCCGTAGTGGCGCACAAGGTCGAGCTGATCGAGTTCGCCGGCATGGTATCGGTCGGCGACTGACTGCGGATCCTCGTCCAGCTTGGACTGACGGGTCGAGCGCTGCTCCTCGCGCAGGGAAGTGGTCGCGGCCTCGTCGAGACGGTACTCGTCGATTTCCGGGTCGACGGCCTCGATGACGACGCCGTAGTCCTTGGCGGCGCGCTCGATGGAGACGTAGCCGTCGATGACGTCTTCGAGGACTGCCTCGGGGTCGCGCTCGAGGGCGTCGCCGAAGCCGCCGCCACCGGAGGAGGGACGCTCGAAGGTGTCGCCGGGGCCGACCTTGACGTTGGAGAAGAGGGCGCCCAGGAACTTCTCGTCCTCGGTGCCGCGGTTGAGCCACACGCCCTGCGGGATAGAGGGCAAACCACCCTCGATGCCCCAGGTGATGGAGCGGGCGCGGTCGCAGCAGTAGCTCATGATGGTGTCATTGCAGTCGGTGAGCACGCCGCCCTTGGTCACGCCGATGCCGCCGCGGTACTTGCCCGGTCCGCCGGAGTCGGTGACGAGCGCGTGGTGGCTGGTGAGCACAGGGGAGAGGCGCTCCTGGCCCTCGACGGGCTGGACGGCGAGGCCTGGACCGAATACCGGCGCGGTAGCGGAGGAGCCGTCGCGGTCGACGCGGCCACCCCAGCCGCCAGCCATCCAGTCGTACCACATGAAGAAGTTGCCACGGTCCTGCGGAGTCTGTGCCTCACGGGTATCCCAGCCGCCGATGAGCAGGTACTCGAGGTTGAACGCACAAGCCATCGCACGTTCCTGCATGAGCTGGGACCACAACTCGAAGACGGCATTCATGATTTTTTCGAACGGGCCGGAACAGAAGCCGGTCACGGCGTGGGGGATGCCGGCGTTGACAACGGTGCCTTCGGGGCCCAAGTCGACGTCCATGGCGCGGTAAAGTCCGGAGTTGAGCGGCACGTCGGGGAAAAAGGTCTTCGTGCCAGCGACGATGCCGGAGAACGCGGAGCCGTAGCCGGCATTGAGGAAGCTCGCGACGGCCGGTGCGGAATCTTTGAGCGAGTAGGACAGGCGGCCGTCCTTGATCGTCATCGTGACCTTGACGGGCACGAGGCCTTCCTCGCGTGCCGGGTCCAGGTCGATGTAGTCCACGGTGGACCACTCGCCGTCCGGCAGTTCCTTGACGCGGGCGGTGACGATATCCTCGACGTAGTCTTGGACCTCACGCAGTGCTTTGCGGATGGTGTCGCCGCTGTACTTGTCCACGAGACGGTGGATTTCGCGCTCACACACGGCGGTGGCCTCGGCCTGGGCCTTCAGGTCGCCGAGGACGATTTCAGGGCTGCGGGTGTTGTGGGCGAGCAGCTTGGCCACGTCCTCGAGGAAGATCCCCTTGCTCCACACACGGACCGGGGTAATGCGCAGGCCTTCCGTGAAGTAGTTCGTCGCGGAGACGTCGAAGGAGCCGGGGACCGATCCGCCCGCGTCAGCCCAGTGACCCTTGTTCTGGGCAAAGGCGAGAATCTTGCCCTCGTGGAAGATGGGGCGCAGGAAGGACACGTCGTTCATGTGCGTGCCGCCCTGGTACGGGTCGTTGATGGCGAAGACGTCGCCCTCATGGATGTCGTCGCCGAACTGCTTGAGCACGGCCTGGCACTGGAAGTGGAGGGTACCCACGTGCACGGCGATATCTTGGTCACCCTGCATGACGGTGTTGCCCTCGGCGTCGCAGAGCGCGGAGGAGAAGTCACGCGAGTAGATGACGAAGGAGTAGCAGGTACGAAGAATCTGCTCGGACATGAGGTTGACCGAGGTAGCGAAGGCGTTCTTGAGGACCTCAAAGGTCACTGGGTCGAGCGTGCGGCGTGACGCTCCGGTGGTGGGGGCAGACATAATGATTGCTCCTTAAAAGTCGGTGGGGCGGCAGGCTACTTGGTGCCCTTGAGAATGTGGATGCGGATATTCAACCATTCGTCGATCTCTGCGAGGTCTCCTGGCGGGATGACCGTCGTGGCATCGAGCTGGTCGATGATGGCGGGGCCCGACAGCTTGGCGCCAGCCTTGAGCTCCGAGCGTTGGTAGACCGGAACCTCGGCCCAGCCGCCATTGGAGGAGAAGTAGACCTGGCGGGACTCGGACGGAGTCTCCGCGTCGTGCTCCTCGACGTCGTAGTGCGCGAACGGTGGGCTCTCGAGCTCGCCGATGGCGACGACACCGATCTGGTAGAACTCCACGTGGCCCTCGCGGTCCGCGAAGGAGTACTCGCGCTCGTGCTCCTCGTGGAAGGTCACGACGGCGTCATCGAGAGGGTTGTCCGAATCCGGAATCTCGACGGTGAGCGAGCGCCACTGGCCGCGGTAGCGCATGGACGCGGTGCGCTTGAACTTCATGCGTTCCTCAGGAACACCCTCGTGGGCGAGGCGTTCGCGGGCCTCGGAGACGAGTCCTTGGTAGGCCTTGCGCAGGGCCGCGGTGTCCACAGTGGCTACCGGCGCCTGGTACATCTGCGTGAGGTCGTGACGGATGTCTACGAGGAGGCAACCCTGCGCCGAGGTGACACCCGGGTGCGGCGGGACGACGACGGTGGGGATGGACAGGTCACGGGCGACCTCGGCGCCGTGGAGGGCGCCGGCACCGCCGCCGACGACGAGGACGAAGTCACGCGGGTCGTAACCACGGCGAATGGACAGCAGACGCACCGCGTCGGCCATGTTCGCGTTGGCGACCTGCACGATGTTCTCTGCCGCAGTCTCTAGATCGAGGCCCAGCGGGTCGGCGACGGTCTTCTTCACAGCGCCGCGGGCGGCATCGGCGTTGAGCTTGAGCTCGCCGCCGATAAGCGAGGTGCCCAGGCGGCCGAGCGTAACGTTGGCGTCCGTGTTCGTCGCCTCGGTGCCACCGCGCTCGTAGCAGACCGGACCCGGGTCAGCGCCCGCGGACTGCGGGCCATTGCGCAGGGAGCCAGCCTCGTCGATCCATGCGAGCGAGCCGCCGCCCGCGCCGATGGTGCCCACTTCGATGGATGGGAAGTTGATGGGGAAGCCGTATTCGACCTGCCACTGCTTGGTAATGCGAATATCGCCGTTGTAGACGAGCGAGATATCCGTTGAGGTACCGCCCATTTCCAGGCCGATGGCGTTGGCGTAGCCGCAGCGCGTCGCGATGTCCTGGACGGCGATGGCGCCAGCCGCAATACCGGACGCCGCCAGGCGCACCGGGTAGCGGCTCACCATCTGTGGGGTCATGGAACCGCCGCCGGAGTGGAGCAGGAGGAGGTCGCCCTCGTAGCCACCCTCGGCGAGCTGGCGGGAGAGGCGGTTGACGTAGCCCGAAACGAGCGGGGCCAGCACGGCGTTGGAGACCGTCGTGGAGAAGCGCTCGTGTTCGAAGATCTCCGGGAGGATGTCTGAAGACGTGGAGATGGCGGCATCGGGAAGCTCTTCGTGCAGAATCTCCTTCATGCGCTCCTCGTGCGCGGAGTTGGAGTGGGAGTTGATGAAGCAGATGGCGACGGTCTCGACGCCCTTGCGGCCCAGAATCTTCGCGACGCGGCGCGCCTCCTGCTCGTCAAGCGGCTCGACTTCGACGCCGTCGTAGTCCACGCGCTCCGGGACCTCGTAGCGGTCGCGGCGACGGATGTACGGGTCCGCCACGTCGTGGTAGGCATCCCACAGCTCGTCCTTTGTGCCGTCACGAATCTCGATGACGTCGCGGAAGCCCTTCGTCGTGATGAGCGCTGACTTGGGGAAGCGACGCTGGATGAGCGCGTTCGTGGCCACCGTCGTGCCGTGGCTGAAGACCTCAACCTCGCTGAGCTGAACGTTGCCTTGCTCCAGACCGTTCATGACGGCGCGCATCGGGTCATCCGGTGTGGAGGGAACCTTGGCGACGCTGAGCTCGTGGGTCTGTGTGTTGACGATGGCGACGTCGGTGAACGTACCGCCGACGTCGACGGCTACGCGGAAGGGCTTGGGATTCGGAGACAAGAGAAAGTCCTCGCTTTCCATTAATCGAAAGGGCGTTGATTGCGACTTAGTATCGTGAGCTGGCTTACAAACAACAATGGAGAATTGTTCAATGCGCGTCGGAGAAAATATCTTTTCCTACAAAGATGGAGGTTGTTGCACCAATAAACCAACCAATAAAATGTTGCCCGAAACACTTTTTCTCGGGAGGTTGTGCGGTGTCACAAAAAGAAGATTGGCTGTTCTTGTCCGACCTCGTGCTGGAGGAACCCCGGTTGCAGCCGTGCGCAGGTACCGCCGAGGTGCGTTTCGCCGGCCTCGGCTCCGCCCACGAAGGCGTGGGCTCCGGCTGGCTCGTATTCGCCGAGCCTGCGGCCTCGGCCCGCCATACGGCGCATGAGCTTGCCGACGCCGCCGCCGTCATCGTCCTTGCCGATGAAACGGTCGGCAGGGCGCAGGAAGACTTTGGCGGCGTGCCTGTAGTGCTCGGCGCGCCGGGGCTCACGCGTGTGGACGTGCGCCGGGCCGTGGATAAACTGTGGCGGCGCATGCCCAACCATCGGGCATGGCAACGCATGCGCGCCAACGAGCAGCTGAGCCCCGCGCTCATGGCGCAACGGCCGGAATCCGAGCTCTTGGCGCGAGCGGTGGAACTCACCGGAGATGTCTACCTGTTGCTCACGCGCGACGGCGAGGTGGTGGCCAGTGCCGGCGAACTGCCCTCGCGCACGGTGGGACGTCAATTGGTGCGCTGGCCGGAGGGCGAGGGCCGCCTGCATGCGGGACGCTGGACGATGGCGGCGCGGCTGCTCGTCTCGGATGAGACGGACCGCGCCTCGGGCGGCGGCGTGTGGCTGGTGCGCGGCAACCGGAGCGGCCGGGAACCCGACTTGGACGAGTCCGCCTGCATCGCGTTGTGCGAGCTGCTCGTGGTTGTTGCGGTGAGTAAGCGCAACCTGGAGCGTGCACGGCTCACTGATTCCACGGTGTTGCTCACCGGACTGTGCGACGCCAACGCGAATAAGGAGGAGCTTGAGCAGGCGCTCGTGCGGCGTGGCTTCTCCGCCGAGGCGGGCCTCCACATCTTCGTCGCGGGCACGGCGAATGACGCGTACCGTCCGCAGATAGCACAGGAGGCCACCGCGGTGGCGGCGCGGGCGGGCGTGCCGCTGCTCATCGGCCACGTGCGCGGGCGCACGACGGTGGTAAGCACGGAATCCAGCGCGCTGTCCGATATCGCGCGCGTGCTGCCAGGACCGGTGGGCATTTCCAATGCGTTTAAGGATGTCCAAGGCGGGGCCCTGGCGTGGCGGCAGGCGGTCGTGGCGGCGGTGGCGACGCAGCGGCGTCGCGTGGTGGATGCGCACCACCTCTTCTTTGCGCAGTGCACGGCGACGGAAACGCTTGCCGCGACGGCGGGCTTCGAGCGCTTGGCGCAGGCCGTGAGCGCGCTGGACGCGGCGATTGCAGGGCTCAAGGAGGGGCCTGCCGTCTTTGCAGCCTACGAGGCTGAGGGCTTCTCCGTTCCACGTGCGACCAAGGCGCTGGGCGTCCATCCCAACACAGTGCGCAACCGACTGGAGGAACTCGGCACGGTCGTCCGCTTCAGCGAGGCAGACCTGAGTCTGTGGGCCCTGTCCGAGCGCCTCGCCCCGCGCCTGTGCTAAGTTCTCCACAGATTTACACGACCATCGTTGCAGGCCTTGGCAGGTTTTATAGCTTCTTAAGCCATGAAATCTTTCGTCTCTCGGCTCAAGGAAGAAAACGTCGACTCCTTGCGTGAACTCAAAGGCTGGCGCCGCACCGCGGCGCAGGATCCACATCCTCGTCAACCTCCACAACATCGAGATGATTCTGCGCGGCGACGGCGACGACATCATCGTGCGCGCCACGGATGGGACGTGGCGCACCGGCGCGGAACTCATGGAAGAACTCCTCGCGGGCGTGGGACTGGCGACGATTGTCAACGCACGCAACGAACCGATGAAGCAATACCGGCTCAAACGCTACTTCACCCAAGCCCAACGCGACATAGCGGCCGCGGTCCAACACATCTGTATGGATCCGGACTGTAAGATTCCGTTTTCCCTGTGCCATGCCGACCACCTCAAAGCCTGGGCGAAAGCGGGGAGACCAACCCGGACAACATCCTCATGCTGTGCGAATACCACAACATGAAAAAGAGAGACGGCGACGTCTACTGCAAGGGCGAGAACGGGCGGATTTACAAGCGGCGGGAATTCGGCCCCGCCGTGCCGTGTAACTAGCGCCAGCAACCGCCACTACAACGCGAAAGACCCGCTCCCCACGAGGGGAAGCGGGCAACTCGGCGTGCCTACGAGCGGGTGCGCGCCTTCTTCTCGGCGGCATTCATGTCGTTGACGGAGGCCGCGGACTCGAGGTCGGCGATGTCGACGCTGTTATCCGCAGTGGACAGTGGTAGCGTCGAGGCGACGGTGATGTCCTCGCGGGCGTTGATCTCCGTTGCGATTTCTTCGATGAAGGTGTGCTCCGGGATGTTGGAGATGCGGGCGATGGCGATGATTTCCTGCTCCTCGTCCTGGGTGAGCGCCTCTTCGCCTTCGAAGCGCTTGGCCATGAGCTCGCGGGCGCGGCGGCGCAGCTGGGTCTCGCTCTCGAGCTCGCGGCGGTGCTTCCACCAAGACCAACCGATGACGAACATGCAGAGGATGCCCATGTAGCCCAGGATGGGGTAGACCCAGCCGATGAGCTCCGAGAAGCCGATGAAGGACAGGACGAACCCGACGAGGACGATGGCCACGTAGACCTTGTAGAAGTGCTGACGGTGGCCGCGGGTGAGGCGTTTGGCCAAGGCATAGAACATGCCGATGGCCGTGTTGTAGATCATGCCGTAGATGGCAAATGCCATGAGCGTACCGAGGGCCGGGTGAATTTTGGTGACCATAGCGAGGGTGGGCATGTCCGTCTCCAGGACGGTTTCGACGGAGATGTACATGGAGCCGACGAGCACGGCGAGGAGGAAGAGGAAGATGAAGCCGCCGATGACGCCGCCGAGGCCGACCTCGCGGGAGTCGAGGAAGTTGCCGCCGATGACGATGGCCATGGACACGACGACGATGACCTGGAGGCCAACCGAGTTGATGGCCGAGACCCACCAGTTGGGCAGCGTCGTGGGAATCTCCTGTGCCTGCTCGTTGAGGTGCGTGAAGTCGGGCTGCGCGGTAAAGATGGTGTACATCGTGCCGATGGAGATGAGCACAATGATGAACGGAGTGACGGCGCCGATGACCTTGGTGACCTTGTCCACGTCGAGGAGGCCGGTGAGCAGGACGAGGGCCAGCATGATGCCCGCGCCGATCCAGATGTCCCAACCGAACTGCTGCTTCATATTGGACCCAGCGCCCGCGAACATGGCGAAGCCGATGCAGAAGAGACACGTCATCGTCGCGATGTCGAGGACGCGGGAGGTCACGGGGCCGGAGATGACCGTGAACACCGAGTTGTGGTCCTTCGCGCGGTGGTAGCTGCCCAGCTGCAGCATGGAGATACCGGCAATCATGACGCAGATGGACGTCACGATAGCGCCAACAATGCCCCAGTTGCCGAACGCGACGAAGTATTGGAGGGCCTCGCGGCCGGAGGCGAAGCTCGCGCCGACGAGGACGCCAATGAAGGCCATGGAGATGCCTAAAGCTCGTTGAATCATTGGTTTACCTTTCGGTCGATAGATATTTGATTGTAGGGATGAGTGAAGGGAAATTCCTAGAGTTTGGTTCACGAAAGCCCCAGCGCGAAGAAGCACTTCACACTGGGGCTTCGGGGCTACGCGTGCTTGCGAGCGTGGACGGCGATGAACTTCGCGATGTCGCTCAGGCCTTCCTCTCCACGCTGCATCACGCCGGCAGACGTGAACAGGCCGTGGTGGTACCCGCGCAGGTGCTCGTACCGGACGTCACAGCCGGCCTTGGCCAACTTGAGGGCGTACTCGCCGCCCTCGTCCGCGAGCGGGTCGTTGTCCACCGTAATAACGTAGGCGGGCGGCAGGTTCTCCGGCAGCTCGTGGAGCAGCGGGGACAGGTCGGCGACCGTCTTGTCCTGGCCCTCCGGCAGGTAGGTCCGGATGAACCAGCGCATGGTCTCCGCCACCATGGGGAAGCCCTCGGTCACGCGTTGGTACGAGGCGCCAGACTCCGTGCGCTGATCCGAGATATCCGTGATGGGATAGATGAGCACCTGGCTGGAGATGGGGGCGACGGAGTCGTCCCCGGAGAACTCGTTCGCCAGGATGGCCGTGAGTTGACCACCCGCCGAGTCGCCCGCGATGGCGACGTTGGTGACGTGCAGACCGTGCGGAGCGGCGGCGTCGGAAAGCCAACGCAACGCGGCGCGGCAGTCATCGATGGCAGCGGGGTAGAGGTGCTCCGGCGCGAGGCGGTAATCGACCGCCACCGCCGGCAGCCCGGACTCGACCGCGAGGCGGCGTACCGCGGAGTGGTGCGTGTCCAGGTTGCCCATGAGCCAGCCACCGCCATGGATGAATAAGATGGCGGGGGTGGGGGCGTCACGCTCGCTGGCGGGGCGCGGGTCCGTGAGGCGGACCCGGAACTCGCCTACCTCGAAGTCTTGCGTGAACGGCTCCGTGGCTTCCGTGAGTCCGTTTTGGGCGGTCGAGGTCACGTAGTTCTCGCGCACCGTGGGAATCTCGATGTGGTGGAAGGACACCCCGCCACCGGCACGGAAGGGACCCACGGACTTCCACGCGTCCTCCGTGATGGGGCGGCCAGTGAATTCGTCAGCGAGCGTGTGCATTAGGCCACCCCGTAGTCAGCCAGCTCGAGGGTGCGCGTGAGGTCCTGGTACTCGGCGACGTTGCCGGACCAGTTGTTGATGACCTTACCGTCCTCATTCTTGTACCAGGAGGAGCAGTCGGCGGAGAAGGCGGACTCGTTGAGCTCAGCCTGGATGCGGTCGTTGAACTCGCGCAGGACCTGCGGGTCGACGTCCAGGACCTTGTTCGGGTTGTCGCGGAGGTACTCGACGGCCTGGCGAATGTACTTGTCCTGCTCCTCGAGCATGGCCACGACCGAGTGGTGGTTGAGGTTCGTGTTCGGGCCGTAGAGCATGAAGAAGTTGGGGAAGCCGTCTACGGACATGCCCAGGTAGGCCTCCGGCGCGTTGCCCCAGCGCTCGCGCAGGTCGAGGCCACCTCGGCCAATGACTGGTAGGTCTCCCTGGAACTCCTGGGAGTGGAAGCCGGTGGCGTAGATGATGACGTCGAACTCGTGCTCCACGCCGTCCGCGGTGCGGATACCCTTCGGGGTGATTTCCTCGATGCCCTCGGTGACCAGCGAGACGTTGTCACGGTTGAAGGTCGGGTAGAACTCATCGGAGCGCAGGATGCGCTTGCAGCCGAACGCGAAGGTTGGGGTGAGCTTCTTTACCAGCTCCGGGTCGTTGACCTGGGAGGTGAGGTGCTCCATGGCCTGCTCGACGCCTTCTTGTGCGGCATCGGTGCCCTTGCGGGTGCGCTCGAAGCCGTCCTCGCGGGTGTCGTGGATCTCCTGGCGAATGGCGCGGTAAGACTCCGGGTTCTCTTGGAACTCGCGCAGCTCCTCGTCGGTGAAGATGACCTGATTGCGCGGCAGGATGTAGTTCGCGGAGCGCTGGAAGACGGCGAGGTGTCCGGCCTCCTTCGCCACCTCCGGCACGAGCTGGACCGCGGAGGCCGCGTTGCCCACCACGGCGACATTCTTGCCCTTGAGGTCAACGGTGTGGTCCCACTCGGCGGAGTGGAACTGCGTACCCTCGAAGGTCTCGCGGCCGGCGAAGTCTGGAACCTTCGGCTTGGAGAGCTGGCCCCAGGCGCCCACAAAGACGCGGCCGTAGTAAATGTCTCCGGTGGAGGTGGCGATCTCCCAGGCCTTGAGCTCCTCGTTCCACTCGGAGCGGACGATGCGGTTGTTGAACTTGATGTGCTCGTAGAGGCCAAACTCGGTGGCGAGTGCCTTGAGGTAGCCGAGCATCTCGTCCTGGCCGGCGAACATGCGGGACACGCCGAGGTTGAGGAAGTAGGAGTAGCAGTAGATGAGAGCCTGGGTATCGCAGGCTGCACCCGGGTACGTGTTGTCGCGCCACACGCCGCCGACCTCGTCCGCGGCCTCGAGGATGAGGAAGTTCTCAATGTTGTCCTTAGCGAGCTGGGCGCCCATGCCGAGTCCGCCGTAGCCGGTGCCGAGGATGATGCAGTCGTAGATGTGCTTGTTAGACATGTTGGTTCTCCTTGAAGGGTAGGTGGGGGCGTGTTTTAGTTCTTACGGACTTCTGCGGCGAGGACCTCGAGGCCGTCACGCAGGGTGGACTCGTTGATGACCAGCGGCGGCAAGAGGCGGATGACGTTGCCGTCCAGACCACAGGTGAGGATGAGGACGCCCTGCTCCTTGCAGGCGCTCGCGACGGCGGAGGTGAGCGTTGGGTTCGGGCGACCGTTCTCGTCGACGAACTCGAGGGCGATCATCGCGCCGCGGCCGCGGACCTCGGCGACGGTGGGCAGCTCGGTGAGTGGCTCGAGGACCTCGCGGATAATGGACTCGATCTCGCGGGCACGGCCGGCGAGGTCGTGCTCCTCCATCTCCGCGATGGCCGCGAGCGAGGCTGCGCACGCCACCGGGTTGCCGGCGTACGTGCCGCCCAGGGAGCCCGGTCCCGGTGAGTCCATGATTTCGGCACGGCCGGTGACGGCTGACAGCGGCATGCCGCCGCCCACGCCCTTTGCCGTGGTGATGAGGTCCGGGACGAGGCCCTCGTGGTTGCTCGCGAACCAGTCGCCCGTGCGGCACATGCCGGCTTGAATCTCGTCTGCGACGAAGACGACGTCGTTCGCGCGGCACCACTCCAGCAGCGCCGGAAGGAAGCCCTCGGCTGGCTCGATGAAGCCGCCCTCGCCCTGCAGCGGCTCGATGACGAGCGCTGCGATGTCCTCCGCGCCGATGACCTGCTCGATGGAGCGGATGGTGCGCTCCGCAGCCTCTGCGCCGCTCAGGCCGTCGCGCAGCGGGTAGGAACCCTGCACGCGGTAGATATCGGAGGCGAGGGTGCCGAAGCCGGACTTGTACGGCTTGTTCTTCGCCGTCATGGTCATGGTGAGGTTCGTGCGGCCGTGGAATGCGCCATCGAAGACGACAATGCGGTTCTTGCCCGTGTAGTTACGTGCAATCTTCACGGCGTTCTCAATGGCCTCCGCGCCGGTCGAAAACAGTGCGGTCTTCTTCTCATGGTCGCCCGGGGTCAGCTCGTTGAGCTTCTTCGAGACCTGGAGGAATCCCTCGTAGGGTGCATTGAGAAAGCAGGTGTGGGTGAGGTGCGACGCCGCCTCAGCGATGGCCGCGGTTACGCGCGGGTTGGATGCGCCGACGGTGGTCACCGCGATGCCCGAGGCGAAGTCGATGAAGGAGTTGCCATCGACATCGACGAGCACGCCGCCGTCACCGTCCACGATGTATGCGGGCAAGCCCGGCACGAGACCGCGGGCCAGCTCCTGCTCGCGCTCGGCCTCAAGCTCCTGGCTCCGCGGGCCAGGGATGGCGGTCACGACTTTCCGCTCTTGTGGAACGCGGTGGTTGAAGTCCTGCATGTCACTCCTTCGAGTCAAATTGAAATGTGATGGAAGTCATTGTGCCGACGGAGTGTAGCGTGGCATATAAACATTGTGTCGAAATGAAAACGCTAATTTGTACACAATGTATATAGGAAGGTGGGGTGTGATGACTCGGTCATCAGCGCACGTGGATGCAGAAATGGGCGATACGCTTTCAATTTCGTGGCTTGCAAGCCGTCGAAATTTGGGCCTGCGCGTGGTCCATGATTCGGGCCGTTCTTTTGGCATGGTGCACCCGTGCGAGCTTGAAAATCCCGAAAAATATGTCGGTGAGGGCACCCTCGTTTTGCTCACCGGCATCGCTTTTCGCGATCATTCGGAGGCTTTCAGCGACTATGTCGCCCGCCTTTCTGCCGCCGGGGCCGCCGGCATTGGCTTCGGCGTGGGCGTCGTCTTCCCCGAGGTCCCGCACGAGCTTGCCGACGCCGCCCTCGCCCACGACGTCTCCCTTCTCACCATCCCCCTTGACGTGCCGTTTATTTCGGTCTCCACGGCCGTGCACCGCGAGCTCGCGCAACGCCGTGAGCGCCGTCTCGAGGTTCTTCTTGAGCTCCAAGGCCGTCTCAACCTCGCGGCCGGCCAGGGCCTGAACGGGCTCGTCACCGGCACGGCGCAGGCCCTCGACGCGAGCGTTTGTCTTGTGGACTTGGACGGCCGTGTGTCTGCAGCGGCGGTCTTGCCCGGCTTTGAAAACATCGAGCTCAACCATGTCATCGATGACGCGCGCCATCGTGGTTTTGGAATCGCCGGCAAGGTGGGGGACGTCAATGTTCTGGCGCGCCGTCTTTCTCCGAGCGGCAATCAAACGCATGGTCTCGTGGCCATGGCCGACCACTACTTCGACGCCAGTCAGCGCGCCTTGCTCAAACACGCCGCCGGCCTTGCCGAGCTCATCATTCGACGCCCACAGGAGCTGCGCCGCGCACAGCGCGAGCTCACCACGCTGGCCGTGTCTATGCAGCTTGGTCTCACAGGCCGCGACGAATCGATGCAACGCATCTTCCGCCAAGCCAGCGATACGGAAGGCAAAGTCCGTCCGGTCCTCGTCAAATCCGAGTCGGCACGAGCGCATGCGCGCTTCATTGAGGCGCTTGACCGCAATCTCGCGGAACAAGGCCGCCTGCTCTTCGCCGTGGAGGTCGATGACCTCACCTGGTTATTCCTGCTGCGCGGCAACCGTTCCATGCGCAATATTCAGGAACTTCTCCTCGACATCCGCGGCGGTAAACGCATTGTCGTCGGCTCACCCCTCGAGTGGTCGCGCCTGCGCGAATCCACTGTCCGTGACTTGGAGAAAGTCGCCTTCGGCTTGCAACCTGGCGCGCTCGTGGGCCCCGAGTCGCGCACGCTCAATTGGCTAGGCGACGAAGGCGTTGGTGCCGCCGTCGCCCACCGCTTCGCTGAAACCTGGGGTAAGTTGCGCGAGTACGACGCGGCCCACGGCAGCGAGTATGAACAGACGCTGCAGGCCTATCTGCGCAACGGCGGGCACTATGTGCGCACCGCTGATGCGCTAAATACCCACCGACACACCGTGCGTAAGCGTATTGCCGACGCCGCCGAGATTCTCGAGATTGACCTCGACGATCCCATCGCGGTCGCGGAGCTCGTGGTGCTCGGCGTCGCCGGCGCCGGTGCATCCTCGTTCTAGCCGCGCTTTGTCGTCTCTCCGACATCGATGAGACCTGACTTGGCTCATTTTGGTGTGTTGTATTTCATATTGACGTTTCTGCCTGTGGGGTTGGGTATCAGAGTGCGGGTTTTGTCTGACTAAGCGGGTAGCGGTGGGGGTGCCGGTAGGCTGTTGAATATGTCACCGAGTATCCGCCGGGTCCCGACGGCGTCGGGTGCGACCGCTGTTCAAATCATCTGGCGGTACCGCAACCGCAAACCTGAAATCGAACACGTCGGCTCCGCCCATACCGACCACGATCTCGCAGCGCTGATGGTCAAGGCTCAGCGGCTTGTCGATGGCGAGCAAATTTCACTTGACCTCAAAGTGTTGCCTTCTGCGGTTGCTGTGTCTGGAACAGGCACGGTTGATAATCCCGTCACGGTATCCGGTGAACGCGCAGGTCTTCTCCTAGACGCGATTCGCGGGGCCTTCCAACTCCTTGGCCTGGATACGGCAAGCGGCAAGGACGAGGTGTTTTTCAACCTGGTCCAAGCCCGTATTATCTCGCCGGGTTCCAAGTTTGATTCCATTGAAACTCTGGCAGAAGTCGGCGTGGCCTCGGCTTCATACGCGACTATAAAGCGCTACCTTCCGCGGTATGCCGACAAAGACTTCCGCGACCAGATAACCCACGCGCTAGCCACACACGCGGCCATTGGTCCTGGTGTGATGGTTCTCTACGATGTGACAACCTTGTATTTTGAAACTGACGTGCCCGACGAGCTACGCAAACCCGGGTTTAGTAAAGAACGCCGACTCGAACCCCAGATCACTGTCGGGATGCTCACCGACTCCACCGGCTTGCCCTTGGCGATCGGCGCGTTTGAAGGCAATCGTGCGGAAACGCACACCATGTTGCCAATGATCCTGCGTCTTAAAGACGCCTACCACCTTGACGACATCACGATTGTTGCTGATGCTGGCATGTTTTCAGCCGCCAACAAGACCGCGATTATCGATGCCGGGTTGGACTACATTCTGGGCACGAAAGAACGCGAAATCCCAGAACCAATTAAAGCCTGGCTAGATGCAGCGGAAGGGCGCAGCTACACCGACTACGACGACGGACACATCTGGACCCACCGTCACCACAGCGACAAACGCCGCACCAGCGGCAAACCGCAGGCAGTGACCTATTACCAGTATTCCTACGATAGGGCTCGGCGCACAAGGCGCGGCATCGGCGAACAACTAGATAAAGCCCAGCGTGCTGTTGACGGAAAGATACCCGTCAAGCGGAATCGATACGTCAACCTCAAGGCCCCGAATAAGCAGGTCAACCACACCCTAGCCAACAAGCACCTAACCCTGGCCGGGATTAAAGGATACGAGACCTCACGCACAGACTTAAAACCCCAGGAAGTCATCGGTGCCTACCGGCGCCTGTTCACGATCGAGAAATCGTTCCGAATGGCGAAATCAGACCTGAAAGCCCGACCGATTTATCACCGTAAAGAAGACTCCATCCACGCACACCTAACCATTGTGATGGCCGCGATGGCCACAGGCCACGTGTTGGAACAAGCCACGGGCCTGTCGTTGAAGCGATTAGTGCGAACCCTGAAGAAATACCGGACGTTTACCGTCGAAATCGCAGGCCAGACCCTCCATGCACAAACCGACCTGCCCGCTGACATCCGCGAACTCACCGAAAAGCTGCCCCAACCGTCTGACTAAATTGAGCCAAGTCAGGTTAGTCGTGTTTTTAAAAAGAAAGGCCTCACTATCGTTCTCAATGAGAGCTTGGTAGTGAGGCTTTGTGCTATTCAGCTGCGTCGTTGATCAAATACGCTGCGGCAGCTGTAGCCGCGGTGACACTTACCACCGAAGGCCATGCGCCGATCTTTTTCGCCAGTGGGTGAGAGGCGCCAAAAGCTGCGAGGTATGACGTAGTTAGGAGTGCTGTTCTTGCAGCGCCACCGCGTGCCCACCATGACCGCCCTGCCCAGATACCGGCGGCAGCGAGTACGACACCTCCTAGTGGACGGATTCCGGTTTCGCGGGCAGTTAACCATCCGCCAATTAGGCCCGTGGCTACAACTGGAGCAGTACTGACTTTGTCTGCTGGTTTGAGCTCAAATCCCATAAAAGTTGTCATAGCGCAACAGCATAGCGAGCCATCGGCAGCAGCGCTATAGACAGTGTTAGCATGAAAACTACTTTATCTTATTGCCTCGCAGGAGACTTACACGACTAACGGTGGTGAGACGTTCTACCAGCATCCAAGCGGACAGTGGATGACCAACAAGGAGCGTGCAGTATCCGGCGCTGAGCTCAATTCCTTGGAGCTGGAAAAGGCTAAAGAGATCGAGGCGCTTATCCGCAAGGATATTACTTTCCGCCATTACATGGGCGAGAAATTTGAAGACGTATATAACCAGTGCCCAAAGCCAGAAGAAAATGCTTCAGGTAGCTCTGCACTTCCGGCAGTAGCCGGAACTGCCGCAGTCGCTGTGGCGGCGGGTGCATTGTCGCAGGGTTCGTCTGTTGGTGCTCCAGCGGCAGTATCCAAGACTCCTGAAGCGCAGGCCCCAGCAGCTGGTCAGAAGGCTCAGGCTAGCCGCGGCATGCTCGCGCATACCGGTTCCAATGTGACCGCTAAGACTGTCTTCGCTTTGATGGTCTTGGCAGTGGTCGACGCGGCAGCATTTGTTGCTCGTCGTAAGTTCGTAGTTTAGCTTTTCGCTTACATTCAAGTCGCCAGTACATGTATTGTGTTGGCGACTTTGCTATGTCATGGTGGGTGGGGAATGTTTTTGAAGTTTGGTTTCGATAATTAGCTATCCTGTTAGCTATACTTAAGTGCATTAAACATTGATTAGGTGCAGCATCGAACTGCTGCATGGGAATCTGGTGCAAATCCAGAGCTGACGCGCAGCGGTGAAGGTGCAAGTGAGTGCTTCAATGTAGCCACTGAGAGTAAAAACTCTTGGGAAGGTGAGGCAATTACTCTCGCGTAGAGCACCACAGTCCGAAGACCGGCCTAATCAGAAACATGTGCTGCTGTCCTCGCGTTCTAGGTGAGCAGACCGATATGTAGTTGAAGTTGGTCATGTGATCAGGCGACTTACCACGCCCGTGCTATTTATTGCACTGCTTATTGTGGCGGCCGTTAGTTTTGTCATCTCCTTATCTTTTGGTTCTGTCGACTACCCGCAGGAGCAGGTATGGGCGGTAGTTAAAGCTCATCTTGCCGGAGACGTCTACCCAGATCAGTCGATTGATGCAGTGGTATGGGAATTGCGAGCACCTCGTGGCGTTTTAGCTCTTATTGTCGGTGCAGGTTTGGCGCTCGCCGGTGTTGCTATGCAGACCTTGGTGCGTAACCCATTGGCAGATCCTTATCTCCTAGGCATTAGCTCTGGTGCGAGTGTGGGTGCGACCGCAGTGCTCGTTTTCGGTTTGCTAGGAAATTTTGGACTTTACGCGCTTTCTGTTGGAGCTCTAGTGGGTGCAATTATCGCTACGTTTGCGGTGTATGCAGTTACCCTTGCTCAAGGTGGGTTGACACCGTTGCGATTGATTTTGTCAGGCGTTGTGCTTTCGTCAGCTTTTTCTGCACTTGCTAGCTTTTTGGTTTTTAAAGGTCCAGATGCCCGTGCTGCTCAAGGCGTGATGTTTTGGATGCTTGGTTCGGTTGCTGGCGCGCAATGGGGAAAAATTGCCATCCCTGCCGTTGTAGTAGCGCTGGCTTTTGCTGGCTTGCTGTTTATTAATCGTCAGATGGATGCGCTGGCTGCCGGCCCTGACACCGCAGCAGCTTTAGGAGTCAATGTTCCAGTCTTGCGTCAGGGGCTATTTTTCCTCCAAGCGATGCTCGTTGGCGCCATGGTTGCGGTAGCTGGTGGAATTGGATTCGTGGGACTTGTAATCCCTCACTTGGCGCGCATGATGGTGGGTTCTCTGCATCGTCGGTTGTTGCCCATCGCTGCTGCTTTTGGCGCTGTATTTATGGTGTGGGTCGATGTGTTGGCTCGGGTTGCAGCACCTCCTCAAGAAATTCCGCTCGGTGTTGTTACGGGTGTTATCGGAGCCCCGTTATTCCTGATTTTGATGGGACGCAAGAGCTACCGCTTTGGGGGACAGGAGTCATGATGCATTGCCAAGCACAGGGTATTGCTTGTGGTTTTGATACCAAGACAACGATTTTGAAAGACATTTCCTTTTCTGTAGAGCAGGGCACGATGACTGCGATCGTGGGGGTTAATGGTGTCGGAAAATCTACGCTGTTGCGTGCCCTAGCCGGTATCACGCAACCTCATGCTGGCGTTGTAACGGTCAATGGCCATGATATTCACAAAATCCGTGCCAAAAAACGTGCCATGATGTTGACCTTCGTGGGTCAAGAGGAACAACCACCTGTGGATTTATCTGTGGAAGAAGTAGTGGCCCTTGGCAGATTGCCCTATATCAAGTCATGGCAGTTGGGTTCTAAGAACGAACGCGACATCGTGGAACATTCTCTCGAACTGGTCGGTTTGGCAGGGCGTCGTAAAGCGTTGTGCTCTGAGCTTTCTGGCGGACAGCGGCGTCGAGTGTTGTTGGCGCGTGGCTTTGCTCAGCAAACGGATCTCGTTTTTCTCGACGAGCCGACCAACCATCTCGACGTTCAGCACCAATTGCACTTGCTCCATGTGCTTCGTGATTCCGGGCGCACCATCGTTGCTACCATCCATGATCTTGATCTGGCGGTGTCGCATTTTGATCAGGTCGTGGTGGTGGGCAACGGTGGCGTGGTCGCTGCTGGAACTCCACAGGAAGTTCTCACCCCTGAGATTGTGTCTCAAGTATTTGGTGTGGAATCACTGCTTGTCCAACTCGAACAAGCCCGTCGTGTGCATTTGCTTATCGACGCCCTGTCTCATCGACCTCATCTATCCCCGAAGGAGTAGTTCTCGTTCTCATGAAATCTAAACTTTTTCCTCTTCTTGTCCCTATGCTCGGTGCATCCATCGTTTTCGCTGGTTGTAGTAACGCCGATACCTCTAAGCAGGCTGAGTCCAAAGATGGCGTGACCATCACCAACTGTGGCAAGGAAGTTACCTACACCAAGGCAGACAACCTGTTTGTCAACGATGGCAACATCATTTCCATTGCTCTTGCTGTCGGTGCAGCAGGTAACGTGAAGTATGTCAGCTCTATTCAGCGCGATAAGGAGCTATTGCACGCTAAGTATGGCAAAGACATCGATAAAGCTGAAGACGTTGCTAAAGAGTATCCGTCATTGGAATCTATCGTTGCCAAACATCCTGATATTTTCGTCGCCGGTTGGAACTATGGCTTCTCTGAAGAAAAGAATCTCACGCCTGATGCGCTGAAAGACCAAGGTATCGATTCCTATATTTTGAGTGAATCGTGCCGCCAAGAAGGCTCGGAGAAACGCGGCTTGTACGATCCTTGGGAAGCCGTCAAGATGGATATTTCGAACATCGGCAAGATCACCAGCCATGCAGATACCGCAGACTCAGTGGTCAAAGATATCGATTCTCGTCTAGAAACCTTGAAGAAGGCTCCACAAGCCGATAAAGCACCAACTGCATTTGTGTTTGATTCTGGTACCGATACAGTATTTACCTCGGGTAAGTTTGGCGCTCCGCAGGCAATTATCGAGGCAGCTGGAGGCCGCAATGGTGCTGAAGACGTAGCAGATACTTGGACCACTGTGAGCTGGGAAAACCTTGCTGCATCGAAGCCTGATGTCTTTGTTTTTGTTGATTACCCAGGCCAAGAGTTTGAAGAGAAAATCGCGGCATTGCGCAATAATCCAGCGACTAAGAACCTGCCAGCTGTCAACGAAAACCGCTTTATCAACTTGCCATATGCCATGTGGACTTCCGGCCCACTCAACATTGATGCTGCAGAGCAGATACGCAAGGGCTTTGAAAAGTTTGGCCTCGTTCCAAGCTCTGAAATCAAGCCTTCTTTGGAACTTCCGGCGTCTGTACCAGGCCAAAACTACTACAAGTAGACAATAAGGTGTGCTTACGGCTGGGGGATCGTAGGCACACCTTCACTATAGATATAATGAAAGTCGTTTAATACGAACTACTTTCATTATCCTAGCGGGAGGTCAAGATGACCAGCCAGAGTCATAAGTTTCTTGAATATGAAAGTGCTCTAAAACGAGCTTATGCTTGGCGCACTTTTCTTTTTGCTTTACTTTATGGCTGCGGTCTTATCGCGGTAGCGCTAGGATATCCCCTTGTAGTATTCCTTGTGTGGATTGCGATTTTTATTCCGTTCTTGATTAAAGCATCGTGGGGGATACGCCTTGGGCGGCAAGTAGTTGATGATGCACCTGCTAGGTGGCGCAAATGCGACAAAATCTTCTTGGGCATAACGATTTTAATGCCGAGTGTAATGAACATTGTTCGCGATCTGAGCCGCGCAGGGGCTGTGGTTTTAGCTGTTATTGTGACGGTGCTGTTTTATTTTCTGGCACAGTCGTGGTACGGAGGTTTCAAAGATACAGCTGAATTGGTATGTGGTGATTCTGATGATTGCATTGAACTCACGGATGATCAGCTGAGCTATCTAGCAGTGTTGTGGTTTGCTCGCTGCGCGGTAGGGTTTCAGGAAATGAAACTGACACGTTTAGCCAAAGAAACTCGGCTATCGCATGAAGTTGTTCAGAAAATCACTCAGATTTTTATTTCTCATGGTATTGTTTCCGTTTTTGAAGAATATGGGTCTTCTGGGCGGAAAGACGTTGCGTGGGTGCAACTTACCGAGCGCGGTTGTTCTCTTGTTAGGAACTATGAAAAAACAGGCTCTGTAATTCTTAAAAGGATTGCATGCTCTAAATCTGACGGTGTGTGATAGATTACGATGACGGAAAATTCTAAAACCTTTGGTGAATGAGAATGTGGTGTGGGTGGATGCCCTCATGTGTGGGATATTTACTGTGATTCCCGCCAAAATTCATTCCGATCGGGCGTAATCCCACACATTCTTCAACAATGATTCTCGAGAAGCGCTACACTGAGAATCATGCGAATTGCGACTCTTACATCCGGCGGCGATTGCCCCGGCCTCAACGCTGTGATCCGCGGCATTGTCCGCACATGTTCTGAGTACGGCTCGACCGTCGTTGGATACCAAGACGGCTGGGTTGGGCTCATGGAAGACAAGCGCATTCAACTATATGACGATGAAAACATCGATCGTATCCTGTTGCGTGGCGGAACCATTTTGGGTACCGGCCGCCTTCACCCTGACAAGTTTAAGTCTGGTCTTGACCAGATTAAGGCAAACCTTGAGGATGCAGGTATTGATGTACTGATTCCTATCGGTGGCGAAGGTACTCTCAAGGGTGCCAAATGGCTATCTGATAATGGTATTCCTGTAGTTGGTGTGCCTAAGACGATCGACAACGACGTTAACGGTACTGACTACACTTTTGGCTTTGATACCGCAGTCTCTGTAGCTACCGATGCTATCGACCGACTGCACACCACAGCTGAGTCTCACAACCGTGTGATGATCGTTGAGGTTATGGGTCGTCATGTTGGCTGGATTGCGCTGCACGCCGGCATGGCAGGCGGTGCGCATTACACAGTCATTCCTGAGCAGCCATTTGATATTGCAGAGATCTGCAAGGCAATGGAACGTCGCTTCCAGATGGGTGAAAAGTACGGCATTATTGTCGTGGCGGAAGGTGCATTGCCTAAGGAAGGCACGATGGATTTTGCCGAGGGTGGCGTCGACCAATTTGGTCACCAAACGTTTAATGGCATTGGTCAAGTAATTGGTGAGGAAATCAAGAAGCGCCTCGGTCATGACGTTCGTACCACGGTGTTGGGCCATATCCAGCGTGGTGGCACTCCTACTTCTTATGACCGTGTTTTAGCTACCCGTTACGGTGTTCATGCCGCACGTGCTTGCCACAACGGTGATTACGGCAAGATGGTTGCGTTGCACGGTGAGCATATCGATCTGATTCCGCTCGAGGACGCGGTAGATACGCTAAAGACTGTCCCTGAAGGACGTTACCGCACAGCACGCGCCCTGTTTGGCTAAAAATTGGGGGAGAATCCACTTTCGAAGAGCTTTCTTCGGAAGTGGCTTTCTTCGTTATAGACCCCCGAATCTACGATTTTTAAGAGAAGGCATTAGACTATTTCACCATGACTGCTGCGATGTATGACCTGATGGATTATGACGAGGTCCTAGAGAAGTTCGATCCGGTAATGGGTCTTGAGGTTCACGTTGAGTTAGCAACCGAAACCAAGATGTTTTCGGCACCGTCTGCACATTTCGGCGCTGAACCAAATTCCAACGTAGACCCAGTATCGTTGGGCTTGCCTGGCGCATTGCCCGTCGTTAATGCTAAAGGCGTTGAATGGGCTATCAAGATCGGTCTGGCTCTCAACTGCAAGATTGCTGAGTCTTCTCGGTTTGCCCGAAAGAATTACTTCTACCCAGATCAGCCAAAGAACTACCAGATTTCGCAGTACGATGAGCCGATTGCTTATGACGGCTACCTTGACGTAGTGCTTGACGACGGAACCCCGTGGCGCGTTGAGATCGAACGCGCCCACATGGAAGAAGACACCGGTAAGCTCACCCACTTGGGTGGTGCCGACGGCCGTATCCACGGTGCGACAGCTTCGCTCGTCGACTGTAACCGCGCAGGTATCCCGCTTATCGAGATCGTGACCAAACCTATCGAAGGTGCTGGCGAGCGTGCGCCTGAAGTTGCTCGCGCATACGTTGGAGCTCTTCGTGATTTGGTTAAGGCCTTGGGGGTTTCCGATGCTCGCATGGATCAAGGCTCCATGCGTTGCGACGCAAACGTTTCTCTGCGTCCAGTAGGAACTGTTGAGTTCGGTACCCGCACCGAAACTAAAAACATTAACTCTTTGAAGTCGGTGGAGCAGGCTGTTCGTTATGAGATGCAGCGTCAGGCTCAGATCCTAGAAGATGGCGGCGAGATCGTCCAAGAAACTCGTCACTATCAGGAAACCGATGGGTCGACTTCTAAGGGACGTCCAAAGGAAACGGCAGAGGATTATCGCTACTTTAATGATCCTGATCTGCCACCAGTGATTGCTCCTAAGGAATGGGTAGAGGAGATCCGTGCCACCCTTCCAGAGCTTCCGTGGATCCGTCGTGCTCGTATTCAAAAAGAGTGGGGGCTTAAAGACGAAGAAATGCGTGACTTGGTCAACGCAGGTGCCTTGGATCTGATCGTTGAGACAGTCGAAGCTGGTGCATCTGCATCTGAGGCACGCTCGTGGTGGGTTGCTTACCTTTCACAAAAAGCAAACGAGTCTGGAGTAGAACTTGATGCCTTGTCAATCACTCCGCAGCAGGTAGCTCGTGTTGCTGCACTGGTGAAAGAAGGAAAGCTGACCAATAAGCTGGCGCGTCAGGCTGTAGACGGAGTTCTTGCAGGTGAGGGTGACGTCGATGAGGTCGTTGCTGCTCGTGGCCTCGAAGTGGTTCGTGATGATGGAGCTATTGAAAAGGCAGTGGATGAAGCCTTGGCCGCTAATCCCGATATTGTTGAGAAATACAAGGCTGGAAACACCAAGGTCACCGGTGCAATTGTTGGTGCAGTGATGAAGGCTACGCGTGGCAAGGCTGACCCTGCTCAGGTAAATAAACTGATTGCAGAGAAACTCGCATAACCTCAGCAATCAGAGTTCCCCTTTGATCGTGCTTATTCGCGCGTTTGAAGGGGGATATTTTTATCTCTTGCCACGGTGAGAAGTTGCGCGCACAATAGGGGAGTATGACTTACTCACGGCAAGCAGCGCAGGTATATACTCCTGCGGCTCAACGGTACGAGGATATGGAATACCGGCAGTGTGGTCACTCGGGCCTTCGACTGCCAGCAATTAGCCTAGGTTTCTGGCATAACTTTGGTGACGATAAGCCGCTAGCTAATCAGCGCGCCATTGTTCGCCGCGCGTTCGACCGAGGCATTACACATTTTGATCTCGCAAATAACTACGGGCCTCCAGAAGGCTCGGCAGAGATCAATTTTGAAAGAATCTTCCGAGAAGATTTGGCCCGCTACCGGGATGAAATCGTTATTTCTACCAAGGCGGGGTGGAACATGGGGGCAGGTCCATACAGTTTTGGCGGTAGCCGCAAGTACTTGATGGATTCACTGGATTCTTCACTTGATCGCCTAGGGCTTGATCACGTAGATATTTTCTATCATCATCGTCCAGATCCAGATACGCCTTTGGAAGAAACTGCATATGCTTTGCGAGACATTGTGGCATCCGGCAAGGCTCGTTACATAGGAATTTCTTCTTATGGCCCCGAGTTGACGGCGGAAATTTCAGAAATTTTGGCTGGGGAAGGCTGTCCGCTGCTGATTCATCAGCCTAGTTACTCCATCTTGAACCGTTGGGTAGAAGAACCAGGTGAAGATGGAGAAAATCTTTTGGAATCTGCAGCCGCTAATGGCTTAGGGGTTATTGCCTTTTCGCCACTTGCTCAGGGCCTTTTAACTGATCGCTATCTTGATGGTGTTCCGGCGGATTCGCGGGCTGCTGCGGGGAAATCCTTGGACAAAGAGATGCTCAACGTTAAAAACCTAGAGATGGTGCGCGCGTTGAATGATCTAGCGCTTCGACGCGGCCAAACATTGGCACAGCTGGCTATTGCGTGGGTGCTGCGAGAACAAGGCGATTATGGGTCCACAACGGTAACCAGTGCGTTGATCGGGGCGTCGTCAGTAGCACAGCTGGAGCAAAATCTGGGAGCTCTTAATAATCTTGAGTTCAGTGTTGAAGAACGCAACTATATTGACACTGTTGCTAAGGATGCCGGAATTAATATTTGGGCGGACGCGACTGCATCGAAGGTTCACGATTAAAGACGTGGTGCCTAAACGGCAATGAGCCTAGTGCATGATGAGACGCGCGCACATGATCATCATGATGATTCCGATAGCTACGTTGATATATCGCCACACAGCTGGCCTAGAAAGCACGGTGGAAAAGCGTGTGGAGGTATATCCGATAAACGGAAACCACGTCAGGCTCGCGCATAGTGCGCCGAGGGCGAAGACCCAGCGACCGTCGGGGCCATGTTGGTTGGCGATTCCTCCCAACATGACGAGAACGTCTATGTAGGCGGCTGGATTAAGCCATGTGAAAGCCAACGCTGCTAGCACTGGTTTAACCCATGTGCGCTGCGTCGACTTGGGCTGAGCTTTTGTGCGTGTTTTAGTGATCACTCCGGATGATGCACTAGAGGTGGGTTCGTAGGCCACTGGTTCGCTTTGCTCGACAGTGAGTGCTTGGCCGTGACGTTTAAATGCTTCTTTGAAACAAGTGAATCCAAAATAGAGCAGGTATGCTACACCGAGCCATTTCAGCACTACTAGTGCAATGGGAGCACGATCGACTAATGCGCCGACTCCGGCAGTGCCCCCAAAAATGAGGATCACATCGGAGAGTATGCATACGACTAGGATTGGGATCAGACCTTCGCGTTTAATACCTTGACGAATAATCAAGGCATTTTGTGGCCCAATGGCCACGATCAAGGACAGACCCATGAGGAATCCAGCGAAAGCAATACTCATACTAAGCAATATGCTCCTCTGAAATGCTGAAGTAAAATAACGGACTTTCAGGTTGGGTTAGAATTGCTTCATGAATCCGCTTCATTTAGACACTTTGCTCGCAATTATCGACGAAGGCAGCTTCGAAGATGCGGCATTTGCATTAGGAATCTCGCCCTCGGCTGTAAGCCAGCGGATTAAGGCGCTGGAACGCGAAACTGGTCGAGTCGTGGTTCGTCGTACGTCGCCAGTAACTGCAACGGATGCAGGCGAAGTCCTCGTTCAGTCAGCGCGACGGATGGCGCTGTTGCAAGCCGAAACTAATGCTCAGTTGCGGGGCAGAATTGAGCGGATTCCGCTTTCTGTGGCGGTAAATGCAGACTCTTTGGCTACGTGGTTTCGTCGGGTAATGGCGGGGGTGGCCGACATGGATAATGCCACCTTGCACATGCGTATTGAGGACGAGTCGCATTCGTTGTCGCTGCTGCGTCGCGGAGATGTCCTTGGTGCCGTTACAGGCGAAAAGGCACCTGTACCTGGCTGTGACTCAATAGTGTTAGGGGCCTTTCGATATTTTGCGGTGGCAAGCCCGAAGCTGTTGGATCGCTACACTGTAGACGGTGCCGTTGATTGGGAGCGCATGCCTGTTTTAAGGTTCGGGCCGAGAGATGGGCTTCAGGACCGTGATATTAAGCGTCGTCTAGGAGAGGTGCCAGCTGGACGACGAGTTAATGAGATTCCTTCATCGGAGGCATTCATGGAGGCGGCTCGAGTAGGATTGGGCTGGGCAATGCTTCCAGACATTCAAGCGTTGCCACTTTTGGATTCTGGTGAGTTAGTGATGCTCGACAGCCAAGTACATGAAGTGCCGTTGTATTGGCAGCGTTGGCGTTTGGAATCTCCAGCTTTGGAGCGACTGACACAAGCAGTAGTGGATGCTGCTCATGAGGGATTGCATCCACTATCTGCTTAGTCGCCTATCATTATTGACCGTCGATTTTATTCTTTAGGCGTTCTTCGTATGCGATAGGTCCGGGAAGGCTTACACCTTCTGCGAAGGGGCTGCCGTCCAGTTTTTCACGGCCATGAGCGCTAAAGAAGCTTTCCAATTGTGGACCTTTGGGAACAATCTGAGTGGGGTTCACATCTTGGTGTGTGATGTAGTAGTGCTGTTTGATTTCCGTGAAATCGGTGGTGTCTCCAAAACCAGGTGTTTGGAATAGGTCGCGCAGGTATCCCCACAGGTTGGTCATTTCAGTGATCTTGTTTCGGTTGCACTTGAAATGGCCGTGGTAGACAGCATCGAATCGTACCAAGGTGCTGTAGAGGTAAATATCAGCGATCGTGATGTGTTCACCGACTAGATAACGTTGTCGTGATAAACGATCTTCTAGCCAATCGAGAGCGGTAAACAATCGATCGTAGGCTTTGTCGTAGGCTTCTTGGGAGCCAGCGAAACCACATCGGTACACTCCATTGTTGACCTCGGTGAATACCCGTTTAGTTACAGCATCAATGTCTTCGCGTAGGGTCTCTGGATATAGATCAGGTGCGTCGGGGCGTTCATATTTGCTCCATTGATCATTGAAATCAGGAACGATGCTGGGGTAGTCGTTAGTAACAACTTTTCCAGTGGCTACGTCCACTATGGCTGGAACCGTGATGCCACGTGGATAGTCAGGGTAACGCTTAAGGTAGGCGTCGCGAAGCCTGGGAATTTCTAAAACTGGGTCGACTTCGTTTGGATCTAGGTCGAAGGTCCATGAGCTCCAATCATGGGTTGGCCCGACAATGCCTAGCGAGATGACATCTTCAAGGCCTTTGAGTCGTCGAGTGATTACGGTGCGGTGCGCCCATGGGCAGGCTCGAGCGGCTACTAGGCGGTAACGCCCGGGGTCTGCAGGCCAGAGGGTGCGGCCGTCTTCTAATGGGGTAGGGGTAGAGACACTATCGACGATTCGGTCGTCGATGTATTGGGTATCGCGGATGAATTCGCCGCCATTTTCTTTGGATGTGTACTTCTCATATTGTGTAGACATGTCAACAAATATAGTGATTGTTGACATGTAAGTAAAGTATGTTGAAAGACGGATGCAATTGATAGCATATGAAACACTATGGCAAAAAGAAATAGGAGGGCGCGTTCACGACGCCGAGCTGTTATAAGGAAAACAAGTCGTCTACTTACGGGATTTGCAGTGATCATGGCCTCTGCAGTCGTGATCCAAGGGTCATGGTTTGGGCTTGAACCGCAGCGATGGGAAGACGGTATTCGCGACGTTTTGAGCCCTGCAGCAACCGCCGAAGTGGATGCATCACGCGCTGACGTTGCAGCGCTCAATGCTCTAACCATCGACGATTCCTTTGGCAATAAGCCCGCATACAGCAGGACTCATTTTGGCCACAACTGGGCCGATAATGTCTCGGTGGCTGGCGGCCACAATGGTTGCGATACCCGAAATGACATTCTTCAGCGTGACCTCACCAACATCGTATTTCGGCCGGGGACACGTAACTGTGTCGTATCAACCGGAAATCTACACGACCCCTACTCGGGTGTTGACGTGGCATTTACCCGCGGGCCTAAGACGTCGACCATGGTGGAAATTGATCATGTGGTAGCACTTGGCAACGCTTGGTATGCCGGTGCATGGCAGTGGGATGACGAAACTCGCCGTAACTTTGCCAACGATCCCATCAATCTTCAAGCAACCACACATGCGGAAAACCAAGCGAAAAAGGCAAAAACTGCTGATCGCTGGATGCCTAGTGATCCGCAATACCACTGCACGTACGCACAACGGCAAACAACCATCAAATCTACCTACGGGTTAACTGTTACCAGCCGTGAAAAAGATGCTCTTATGAAGGCATTGGCAACCTGCTCCTAAGGTACGGTTATCAGTTTGTAATAGGTGGCGCGCCGAGGAAATACTACGTCAACTCGGTAAAACCCCTACGCTGGTCTACATGGCCGACAACAATATCCCCGATCGCGCGAGCGACTTTGACGATGACATCCCCACCTATAACGGTGCGGGAAGCAAAGGTGCAGAGGCTTCATCTGCGCCAAATTCAGCACATCAGGGCGCACCTAAAAAGCTAGGCAGTGGGCTTTCGGCGGCCGAAATTTATGCTCGTGCCGGGCGTGCTGCACCGCAAACTATTAGCCCGCAACGGCCAGCGGCCAAAGTGGTAGCCAACAGTGAAAACGAAAATAAAAAAGACACTGAAGTAGTGGCCCCAGATACGCAGCCAGAAGATAGTCACAAAACGACTATCATTGAGCGCCCAGTTGTAGCACCACAACCAGTGCTTAACGACGATCCTCATAGCGAGCCACTAGCTTCGGATGCGCCGACTACGGTTTATCCCGTTGCCCAGCCGCAACCAGCTGAGCCAGAACCAGCGCCTGTGGCGGATTATCATGACGAAGATTTCGCTCCGGCGCCTGCAACGCCAGCAGCTCCTCCAACTGCTTTTGCTGAACCTGTGCCGGCGCCAGTAGCTGCGCCAGCTGCAGCGCCAACGGTTATGTCTTCATCTCAACCAGTGCTCAATGTAGAACCGCATCGACGTGGAACTATCGACTTTGGCATTTTGGTTTTGCGCCTATTTTTTGGCGCGTGGCTCATCCTTAAATCAGTGACGGTATTTTTTGCCATGGGTTCCCATGGCGGAATCAACGCACTCCAAGAACAATTTGGTGCCTACCCTTATGCCAGCACCTTAGCGGTAGCTATTCCAGCACTCGAGCTGGCAGCAGGTGTTTTCTTGGTATTCGGATTGCTTACTCCGGTAGCGTCCGCACTAGCTATCATTGCTACTTCTTTCATGGCACTTCACGGTATTACCCAAGCCGGCGGACTTGATATTTTTGATCATGAAAGCTCAGTGTGGTTTGCCGTATTCCTCCTGATTATTGCGGTTGTTTTGCAATTTACAGGGCCAGGCAAATACTCCTTTGACATTTCTCGCACGTGGGCGATTCGGCCACTTGCTTCCTCGTGGGTATTTGTAGTCGTAGCAGTCGCAGCTGCAGGTGCGCTGTGGTGGTTTGGTGCAGCAGTTAACCCATTCGCATAGTTTTATCGCAACAAGATAGTTAAAGGCCCTGGTCCCCTCTGGAATTGAACTAGCCCCCGAAAGTTGGACTGGTTTAATTCTAGGTGGTTAGTGGTTCAAGGGTCTGGTTCCGGTAGTGCATCGGGGTCAGGCCCTTGAGCCGTTTCTGAATGCGTTCGTGGTTATACCAGTGTATGTAGTCATCCAGGGCCTGCCTGAAGTGCTCGAGACTGTCGAATGATTCACCGTGGTACGTCTCTGATTTGAGGTGTCCGAAGAAGTTTTCCATTACAGCATTGTCGTAGCAGTTGCCTTTCCTGGACATCGATTGGATGCCGTCGACACTTGTGATGAGGTCACGCCAGCTGGAATGCTGGTACTGGATCCTTTGATCTGTGTGTACCAGTAAGCCGCTTCCGGGAGATTGGCTTGTGATGGCATCTTTCAATGACTTTGACGTAAACGCTGTATTTGGCGAGGTAGACACACTATACGACACGGTTGAGCGGTCATAGAGATCCATGATTGGTGACAGGTAAACCTTGGTACCGGCAATGCGAAACTTCGTGACATCACTCGTCTACACTGTGTTTGGTTTATCGGGCGTGAAGTATCGATCTAGCATATTCTCCGCGATGTGACTGACAGTGCCTTTGTACGAGTTGTACTTCTTTTTTGCTCTGACCTTGGCTTTAAGGCCTAGCTTGTCCATGAGCTTGTAGACCAGCTTATGGTTGATATTCCACCCCGTCCTGGCGAAGTTGAGTATGAATCCTCCGGTAGCCGTAACGATGGTTCGTCTGTGTGAAGACCTCGACGATCGCTTCCTTGAGATCGATATGTTTATCCGGCACGTTCAGGCGTTGTTGGTGATAGAAAAATGTTGATCGGGCAAGACCTGCCGTGTCTAACAAATCTTCTAGGCGATGGTCAGATTTGAGGATGACGATCGCTTCGACTTTTAGCTTCGTCGCTGGCTCCTTAAGTCCCCGCATTTTTTAAGTACGCGTTTTCTGCCCGTAGTTTCTCCACCTCACGGTGCAGCCGGTCTTCCTTAGTCAATGGCTTCGAACGGGCACTGCCTTTAGGTCTGTCCTTCGGTTTCGGCCGAAGTGCCTCATCACCACCTGTACGCTAGGCACGCACCCAATGGGAGACAAGTTGCTGCGAAGACGGCTCGAATTCTCAAGGCAAGATCTATCTTGGACTGGCCAGTGTTGAAACGATCAACGATCTGTTTTTTAACTTCGAAGGAATGGTGCTGTTTCGTTGGGTTTTTCACAAGACACAGCCTGCTATGAAGTTTGAATCGGCGTAGAAGTTTTCGCGCCGCATATTTGCTAACGCTCAACTGACGAGACGCTGCGCTGTAGCCTATTCCATGTTCAAACAAGTCAACGAGCTGCTCCCGCTGCTGCTGGCTTAGAGAACTTCGTGCTCTCAAAGAACTGTTCCCCACTAGTCGGAAACTGATTTCTCAGTTCAACTAATGGGGAGCAGTTCAAATTAGAGCGGACTAGGGCCTTTAACTCGGGGTTAGTCTAATTGACGTACGGCGCCTTTGTCTGCGGATGTTGCCATGGATGCGTATGCGCGCAATGCCTTGGATACAGGTCGATTGCGGTTGGTAGGGATCCATGGTTTTTCACGTTCCAACATAGCTGCACGACGCTGTTCGATCACGGTATCGTCAACATCTAGATTGAGGCTGCGGTTCCTGATATCGATGGTGATTGTATCGCCGTTTTCCACCAGTCCAATGAGGCCGCCATGTGCAGCTTCTGGAGAGATATGGCCAATGGAAAGTCCAGAAGTACCACCAGAGAATCGGCCATCGGTGATCAGCGCACAAGCTTTTCCTAAACCTGCGCCCTTTAAGAAGGACGTGGGGTGGAGCATCTCTTGCATACCTGGACCACCGGCTGGTCCTTCATATCGAATCACCACAACGTCACCTGGTTGGACCTGTTTGTCCAAGATGATCGACACGGCCTCTTCTTGGCTTTCTACGACGCGTGCCGGGCCGGAAAAAGTCCAGATCGATTCGTCAACGCCGGCAGCTTTAACCACTGCTCCGTCTGGTGCTAGATTGCCGCGTAGGATGACCAATCCGCCGTCGGCCGAGTACGCATGTTCGACGTCGTGAATACAACCATTTGCTTGGTCGGTGTCAAGAGAGTCCCAACGATTTGATTGAGAAAATGGTTCAGTAGTACGGATGCCTCCCGGCGCTGCGTGGAAGAGTTCGATGGCCTTGTCTGTCGCCTTTCCACTGCGGATATCCCAATCATCAAGCCACGAATCCACGTCCTTGTACAGCACGGTGTGTACATCTTTTTCTAGAAGATTGCGTCGGCGTAATTCTCCCAAGATTGCAGGTATTCCTCCTGCACGATGGACATCTTCGATGTGGTAGTTGCCGTTGGGTGCAACTTTAGAAAGGCATGGGATTCGGTGGGAAAGGGTGTCGATGTCGGAGAGATCAAAGTCAATCTCTCCTTCTTGAGCGGCCGCTAGGGTGTGCAGCACTGTGTTTGTGGATCCGCCCATCGCCATATCGAGAGCCATCGCGTTGATGAAGGCCTTTTTTGTTGCAATGTTTCGCGGTAGGACGGATTCGTCTTCTTCTCCGTAGTAGCGCTGGCATAGGTCTACGATTAGCTTTCCGGCTGTTTCAAAAAGCTCCCGACGTGCAGTGTGCGTTGCTAGGGTTGTGCCATTTCCTGGCAATGAGAGTCCTAGAGCTTCAGTCAAGCAGTTCATGGAGTTGGCGGTAAACATTCCTGAGCAAGAGCCGCAGGTTGGGCAGGCAGACTGTTCGATGGATAACAATTGATCATCGTTCACGCTGTCTTTGGCTGAAGCGGTGATTGCGGTGATCAGGTCCGTGGGGGCGTGGGCTATGCCATCTGCCACGACTGCTTTGCCGGCTTCCATCGGTCCACCAGAGACGAATACAGCTGGGATGTTTAATCGCAAGGCAGCATTGAGCATGCCTGGCGTGATTTTGTCGCAGTTTGAGATGCAGACCATGGCGTCCGCTGTGTGTGCATTCACCATGTATTCAACGGAGTCTGCGATGATTTCGCGAGAAGGAAGTGAATAGAGCATTCCGCCGTGTCCCATAGCGATGCCATCGTCAACTGCAATGGTGTTGAATTCCTTGGGAACGCCTCCTGCGGCGCGAACCGCCTCGGAAACAATGTCTCCTACGTTTTTAAGGTGCACGTGACCAGGAACGAATTGGGTGTAGGAGTTCACAATAGCCACAATGGGCTTACCAAACTCATTGTCTTTGGTGCCAGTAGCTCGCCATAGGGCGCGGGCTCCAGCGGCGTTGCGGCCAACAGTGGTTACTCGTGAACGAAGTGGAAACATGATTTCTCGATCCTGTGAAACAGATTCATAGCAGTGCGAAACTTCGACGGAAAGAGCAGATGGGTGGTGAGACTCTTCGTTGAAGATAATGGCGAAGCGTAGGGTGACATGCTTCTGCTTTAGGAGGATACCGCCAAGTAGCAACGGGGGCACCCCCATCCAGCGAGTAAATCTTACTGCATGGGAAATCTTGTCCCATAATCATGTATTTTTTGTGGGGATTAAGAAAAGCATGGCCGCCATTCCACCAATGGGAAGACGGCCATGCTAGCGGTTAAAGCGAGGGGTTATTTACTCTCTGCTTGGCGCTGTTCGTATTGCTCTTTCGTGAGCATTTCTTGATATCCATCGCGGTGAACGATCACAATTTTTTCATCTGCTGCCATTTTTCCTTGTGTCAGTGCATCGGGAATTCGGCCACGGGATGCGGTTTCAAGTTGTGGGAGAGAATTAAAAGATACAGCGGGGAGAGAAAAAGACTTGCCATCATTGGTGTGCAGAATTGTCTTTGACCCTTTAAAGCTCACTCCCTGAATTTCTTCCCATCGAGCTGATTTGGGTGCAGTGGCGAGGTAGCGGGCTTCGATTCCTGATTCAGACACGGTGGTGGAAGATCGAAGTACCCACAGGATGAAAATGAGGGGGATGATCGGTAGCCAAAATAAAAGAGCTGGGCGTGCGCCGATCACGAGTAACATGATGGCAAGCATGACTCCGGCTGCTAGGAGATGGGTTCGTTCGGGGCGAAACACTACGGTCGTGTCTGAATTCATAATCTGTAATCCTAATGCATGTGCTCTGGGAGAGGATCGGTAGACGTGACCTGCACCATATGGGGGTAAATCGGTCAAACTCTATCAAATCTCAAAAAGGCTGGTGTATCGTCTCGTGTTATGAACATTATTCGACTTGTAGTGATTACCACTCGGCGCTTGCCGTAGCGGCTACAAGTCGTTTCCAAAAAGCGCCCTCGACAGCACCACACATGCTGAGCGGGGGCTTTCCTTATATCGGGCCACCATGCTTGATGGATAGCTTGACGGAAATGGCAATAGTGTTCACAGGTCATGAGGACTTGGCTGTAGAAAGTAAAACTTGGCTTTCGTACGGCAGGAGTACTAATTCGACCATTGGATAACATCCCGTCGCGGGAGGCCACATGTTGCAGCATGTCAGTCCCCGCAATCACTACAAGGAGCTTGATGTCGTGGCAGCCTCCACTCAGCCCAATCAGCCCACACCAGCGACGTTAGCCCGACGTGCGCAGGTATTAAAACCGGAACGAATGACCGGTGCAGACGCAATTGTGCGGTCATTGGAAGAACTCGGAATCGACATGGTCTTTGGTCTTCCCGGTGGCGCTGTTTTGCCTCTTTATGACTCGTTGTATGCATCGACCAAATTGCGTCACGTTCTTGTACGTCATGAACAAGGTGCAGGGCATGCAGCAACAGGATATGCGCAAGCTACTGGAAAAGTAGGTGTGTGCATTGCAACGTCGGGCCCAGGTGCAACAAATCTCGTAACGCCTATCGCGGATGCGCACTTGGATTCGGTGCCTCTTGTTGCTATCACAGGTCAGGTCGGTCGTTCCCTTTTGGGATCGGACGCTTTCCAGGAAGCTGATATTCGCGGTATTACCATGCCTGTGACCAAACATAATTTTATGGTCACTGATGTGAATATGATTCCGCAGGCGATCGCGGAGGCTTTCTATCTGGCGGCTTCCGGTCGGCCGGGTCCAGTGCTTGTCGACGTGCCCAAGGATGTTCAGCAAGCTGAGATTGACTTCCACTGGCCTCCAACTATTGATTTGCCAGGTTATCGTCCGGTGACTACTCCGCATAGTCGACCTGTTGGGCAAGCTGCCAAGATGATTTCGCAAGCGCGTAGGCCTGTTCTTTATGTCGGTGGTGGCGTTATTAAAGCGAACGCATCTCAAGAACTTCAAGCATTTGCTGAACACACTGGAATTCCAGTTGTTACTACTTTGATGGCACTGGGTTCATTCCCTGGCTCGCATGAACTCAATATGGGAATGCCTGGAATGCACGGAACCGTTCCAGCGGTGGGAGCTTTGCAAAAGAGCGATCTTCTCATCACTATCGGTGCGCGTTTCGACGACCGTGTCACGGGTGCGCTGGCGTCATTTGCTCCTAGCGCAAAAGTTATTCACGCTGATATCGATCCTGCGGAAATCGGCAAGATCAGAGCGGTCGATGTTCCTATTGTTGGTGACGCTCAAGAAGTTTTGACCGCGTTGCTTAATGTCTACAAAGACCTGGGACTGCCACAGCCCCGACATGAGCGTTGGCTGCGATACCTCAATGGTTTGAAGAGCAATTATCCGCGTGGGTGGGAAAAGTCTGACGACGGCATGATTGAGCCGCAGGCGGTTATTAGGGCGCTTGCTAAGACGGTTGGTACTGATGCGATTTATGCTGCAGGTGTTGGACAGCATCAAATGTGGTCTGCACAGTTCCTTGACTTTGAAAAGCCGCGTACGTGGCTCAACTCTGGTGGCTTGGGCACGATGGGTTATTCAGTTCCCGCAGCCCTAGGTGCTAAGGCTGGTTGCCCAGACAAAGAAGTTTGGGCAATTGATGGCGATGGTTGTTTCCAAATGACTAATCAAGAGCTTGCAACGGCAGCTGTGGAGGGCATGCCGATCAAAGTTGCTCTGATTAATAATGGAAATTTGGGCATGGTTCGACAGTGGCAGACTCTGTTCTATGACGGAAACTATTCGAACACCAAGCTTCGTGATCAGGGACAGTACATGCCAGATTTCGTCATGTTGGCGGAATCCTTAGGTTGTGCAGCTTTCCGTGTGACGGAGGAGGCTGACATTGTGCCAACGATCGAAAAGGCGCGAGCGATTAACAACCGCCCCGTGGTGATCGATTTTATTGTTGGTGAAGATGCGCAAGTGTGGCCAATGGTTGCAGCAGGACATTCCAATTCTGACATTGAATATGCTCACGGCTTACGTCCGCTTTTCGACGGAGAAAGTTCTGCTGCTGAGACTCCAGAGGATATTGATGATGTCATTGATGAGGCGACACTTCTCGCACTTGAGGCGCAGAAACGCCACTTGGAACCTAAAGAAAATATCTAGAAAAGGAGCACTGTGATGCAACAGCAAGAAACGTCTCGGCACATCCTCAGTGTTCTGGTTCAGGATGTTGATGGCATTATCTCTCGTGTATCTGCAATGTTTACGCGACGTAGTTTTAGTCTGGTTTCGTTCGTGTCTGGCAAGACTGAAATGCATGGAATCAACAGAATCACCATTGTTGTGGATGCAAGTACGCAAGATATTGAGCAGATCACCAAGCAGCTCAATAAGTTGATACCAGTGTTGAAAGTGGTGCGCCTTGATGGGGATGTTACTGTAGCGCGTGCATTGATGCTGGTGAAAGTGTCAGCTGATGCGTCTAATCGTCCCCAGGTTGTTGATGCTGCCAAAATCTTCCGTGCGCATGTTGTCGACGTCGCCCCAGATTCGGTGGTTATTGAGGCAACCGGCAATAAAGGTAAGTTGCGCGCATTGCTTGACGTCTTGGAGCCTTTTGGGATCAGGGAATTGATCTCTTCTGGTCAGATCGCACTGAACCGAGGATCAAAGACTATGGCACCGCAAAGTTCACGTTCCTAGGGCACTCAAAATTCTAAAAATTCATAAACATCCCATTTAATGAGATAAAAACGCAAAAATATCTCAATATGTGATATAAAGGGCAGGAGCCCACAACATACGAAAGGAATCCATCCTTATGGCTATCGAACTTCTATATGATGCTGATGCAGATCTGTCGATCATCCAAGGGCGCAAAGTCGCTGTGATTGGTTATGGTTCCCAAGGGCATGCTCATGCCCAGTGCCTGCGCGATTCTGGTGTTGAGGTTGTTATCGGCTTGCGCGACGGCTCTAAGTCTGCGGAAAAGGCGCAGGAGGCAGGTTTTGAGGTTAAGTCAAATGTGGATGCCGCTGCGTGGGCAGACGTCATCATGTTGCTCGCTCCAGATACTTCGCAGGCAGAGATCTTTGCGCGTGACATTGAGCCAAATTTGAAGGATGGCGATGCGCTGCTGTTCGGGCATGGTCTGAACATCCACTTCGAGCTGATCAAGCCTGCTACCAATATTACTGTTGGCATGGTTGCTCCCAAGGGACCAGGCCATTTGGTTCGTCGTCAATTCGTTGACGGCAAGGGTGTGCCATGTCTGATTGCCGTCGCTCAGGATCCAAAGGGTGAGGGCAAGGATCTTGCATTGTCATATGCTGCTGCTATTGGTGGTGCACGCGCGGGTGTTATTCCTACAACCTTCCGTGAGGAAACCGAAACTGACTTGTTTGGTGAGCAGGTTGTCCTTTGTGGTGGTCTTGAGCACCTCATGATGAAGGGCTTTGAGGTTTTGACTGAAGCCGGCTATGCACCTGAGATGGCATACTTTGAGGTTCTTCATGAAATGAAGCTCATTGTTGACCTCATCTGGGAGGGTGGCATTGAGAACATGAACTACTCGATCTCGGAGACTGCCGAGTTGGGTGGTTATGTTGCTGGTCCTCGCATTATCACTCCTGAGGTCAAGGAGAATATGAAGGCTGTGTTGGCTGATATTCAGTCGGGCAAGTTTGTCCGTGACATGGTTGCTGATGTTGAAGCTGGTCAGCCTGAGCTCAAGCGTTACCGTGAAGAGATCGCCGCGCATCCAATCGAAGCTACGGGATCGAAACTGCGTGATCTGATGAGCTGGGTAAAGAACCCGCTCGATGGGACTGTCTAGTTTTGGATTTCAGTGGTTAAGGGCCTCGCTTCAGTTGTGAACTGGGGTGAGGCCCTTACACTATGTCGGGCTTGCGGGGTAGGGGGCATCACTACACTTATTTTTCAATAAAGTGCCATAAATGAAAATATGGGCTATGCTACACCGTATGAGCAACCATCACCATGACCACCATGATCATCACCACGGAGCACCGTCGAGTAGCCGTCCTTTGTTGTTGGTTGCCGTCCTTACATTCGCCTTCTTCCTTGTTGAGCTCGTCGGTGGTGCACTGGCCAAGTCTTTGGCTTTGATGTCTGATGCCCTGCATATGCTGTCAGACTCCACGGGGCTTATCATCGCACTTATCGCGGTTATGATTGGACGGAGAAAGGCTACGTCGCAGGCAACCTATGGATATAAACGCATTGAAGTTTTAGCAGCCTTGGTCAATGCTTTATCCGTTACCTTTATTACTGGGTGGATTGTTCTCGAGGCTATCCGTAGGCTTTCATCGCATACAGTGGTCGATACGGGAACCACAATGGTTATTGCCATTATCGGACTCGTATTCAACATAGTGGGGGCCGTGGTCCTTCATGAACACAGCCATGAAGGGGTTAACGTCAAAGGCGCTTACCTCCATATTTTGGTGGACTTGGGCGGTTCTATTGCCGTTATTATCTCCTCGTTGCTGATTATGGCTACGGACTGGATGTGGTGCGATACGGCTGTGTCGGTCTTGCTCGCAGTAATAATTTTGCCGCGTTCCTTGTCCTTAGTTCGTTCTACGCTGGGTATTTTGATGGAACGAGTACCCAAGACTGTCGATGTTGCGACGATTCAATCACGGATTGCGCAAATTGACGGAGTCGGCGGCGTTCACGACGTTCATGTGTGGTCAATTGATGGACAACAAGACATAGCAACGGTCCACGTTGTGATCGACGAGGGCGTCAACGTTAAAGATTGCACGACTCTAGATTGGATACAAAAAGTCTTTCACGATGCAGGCATTGACCATGTCACAGTGCAGCTGGAACATGATACGCACATGAGTCATGAGTTACCTTGCCAACATTAGTGTGAGGGGAACCAAACACCTGTGAGCGAGATTCCGCGTTAGTATCAAAGTCATGGGTTTTTCTACTCCAAGCTACGACCTGATTTATCTGTTCAACCGGATCGATCGAGGCGATTTGCAACTTCCAGATTTCCAACGCGAATATCGCTGGGATGTCGATAGAATTCGTGCGCTGCTCGTTACTGTTTTGCGCGGATACCCTATGGGCTCGATTATGGCCTTGGATACCCGTGGGGAAGAGATGCGGTTTAGACCACGGCCATTGTTTGGTGCCCCAGATACTGGAATGGCACCTGGACTTTTACTTCTCGACGGCCAACAGCGCCTGACAACGCTGTACCAATGCCTTACCGGCGACGGCTTGGTGGAGTCAGTTGATTTTAGAAATAAAAAGATCAAACGACGTTTCTTCGTAGATATTCAAAAGGCTGTATCAGCTGAGGTAATGCCTGATGAGGCTGTTATTTCTGTAGACCAGCACGGTGAGGTGAAATCACACTTTGCCAAAAATGACATTCCACGGTTAGCAACCGAAGAAGACATGTTGCGGCATCAGTGCATCCCCGTGTCTTCACTTTTGCAGAACCGAGGAACGGATATGCTGTTCGATCTGGCTCAAAATGCTGAACCAGACGCACGCGAACGTATTAAAAACTTCCATAACACCGTCCTCAAGCCTGTAGTGCGATATTCAGTGCCAATGGTTCGACTGGATCGTGAAACCGCCCAAGAAGGCATCGGCTCAATCTTTGCTGCTGCAAACTCCAGCGGATTACAGATGGATGTCTTTGAACTACTAACATCGCTTTTTGCTGCACAAGACCCAAATTTTGATTTCCGAGCCGATTGGCACAAAACCGAAGAAGTACTCAGACAGTACCCAGCGCTTGACCAGATCGGCCAAACCGAATTCCTCACCGCAGTCGCGTTATACGTCACCGCAGTAAAAGGACACGCTAGTGGCCACCGTGAGGACATCCTGAAACTCAGCGTCGTCGATTACCAAGACGCGGCACCTTTGATTCGAGCAGCTTTCCATGAAGCCGCCCACTATATGCGTGAGCGATGCATCATGAGCATCAAGCAGGTGCCTTATAGCGCGCAGCTTATCCCACTCACCGTAATCATCGCGTTACTAGCGCGTGATCCGAAAAACATGTCACATAAAGACAGCTGGGATCGTTTGAACCAATGGTTCTGGTGCGGCGTTTTTGGCGAACTTTATGGATCGCCAGCGTTGGCAGTCCGAATGGGAGTAGACGTAGATGAGGTCACCCGCTGGATCGATGATGCCAACAACCCGAGTCCGAGCGTCGAAAAGCCAAAGTCGATCCGAGACGCCCGGTTTGTTGAATCTCGACTCCTTAGCGCAGGCCCAGAATCAGGCCTCTACAAAGGAATTTACGCACTACTCATGGGGCGCGGAGCTCGCGACTTCCGCACAGGTATGACATTCGATCACACCAATTTCGAACAACTGGGTGTCCACTTCCGCCCAGTGTTCCCAGAAAGCTGGTGTGAAGAACACAGAATTAATCCAGTATTATGCTCGTCAGTGTTAAACCGCACTCCCATGGGGCGCCGCACCCACGTGATGGTAGAAGGAGCATCACCCGCTCGATATCTCGTTCGCATGCAATCAAAATCACTCATGGATGATGCTGAGTTCGATCAAGTTCTTGCCACTCACTTGGCAGAACCACATGCGCTTTTTGCAGGTCAAGCAGAAGAATTTTTCAGCGATCGCCGCAGCAAATTCCTCACCATGATCGAAGAAGCCATGGGAACAGCCGCAATCCGTGACGTCGACGAAGGCGACCTAACCGCCGGCGAGGAAGGTCCACTGGCCTTTGAGAAGTAAGGCATCACGGACTTGGATAGCCACACTTACCGTTATTACAGGTGTGGCTATTACCATGGGAACAAGCGGATGCACCGTGGATACTTCGCGCCGAGATAAAGCGCGAATGGCTTTGCCTCACGCTGAGCTCGAACAAGCGCGAATGAATAACCTTACGCGTCACGTGGCACAGAATTTTTTGAGAGAGCCGCAAGTGGTGGGTGAACCCAATGATTCAGGCGTCGCGGTTTCGCAGTTGTTGTTCGAAAAGTCGGATACGGTGGTGGTCTCAGACCATGAGATTCATCACCAACTGCGGGCGGCGTCGATAGCTGTGGTCGCTCATGCGCCGATGCTTCTTATGGACGATACTGATCGTAATGCGGTTCAAGCAGAAATCGGTCGGCTGGGTGCTCGCTATATTTTGGCCATTGGTGATGTAGGCCTGCCAAAGACCACCGGAAATGTTAAAGTCATTCCAGATTCTGGTTCTTTGACAGCTTTGGGAAAGCTCACGTCTTTACAGTTTCGAACCCAGCGTATCGACGCCTCCAATGCGCTTTCCGGTGTCTCGCGGTTGGATGGGACGCATCCCACGTGGTTGCTGACTAATCGGCAAGAAAAAGTGCAGTCGAGTCCAAGTGATGGGGAAGTATCAGCTTTTCCAGTGCAGTCGAGGCGCGATGCTGGTGCGGCTCCTCAAGTGATCGCTACTCAGGAATCTGGCATTGCGGCAGTTGCTACTGCGCGTTCTTATGGTGCATCGGTGACCGTCATGCGTTTTCCGGATCCGCGGCTTAACGTGGAATCAATGCGGGCGGTCGCTGGGCTTTCTGATCAGCCGCTCATTGCTTTGGGCTCACAGTTTGGAACGTCACAGCAGCTCAGTGAAAGAATCGAGTTGGGTGAACGTGCGCCGTTAGCACTTCCGAACAAAACCGGTCTTGTTTTTGCTCTGCGTACGTTAAGAGCGCGATACCTTAATGATTCCGATGTATCTGAGCGTGCGGACATTCCTTATGGGGCGAATTATGTGCGTACCATTGCGCATCCGTTGTCCTCGCAAAATCAACAGCACTGGAAAGCATGGGCCGATGCAATCAACGCACAAGATGGATTTGTCTTTATTGAAATAGATGCGGCTCATCGTGATGCTGATGAAATTCTTGATTCGGTCGAGGAAATCGTTTCTCAATCATCAGTTGGGGTGATTTTGAGGAATGCAGCTCAGGTTTGTGAGCGATCTCCTCAATCGCGTCAAAAGATTGCAGATCGCCTCATGCATTGGAATAGCGAAGTTATTAATCACAATGGTGATCAGCGGGGCGTGGTTCTTGAAGGGCTAGACGTCCTCCGGGGCCGTGTGTGTGGAATTTCTCCCCAAGAGCTTATGGGTTTGGGATTGGCAATTTTGCCTGCTCGTGGAGAACATTTAGGCGGAGACGCGACCGTGAACAGTCAGTTATATCGGGATGATTGGTTCGTCGCCGAACGTGAATCATTCCAGCCCACTGGGACGTTAAGATCCCCCCGACTTGGGTTAATAATTCGCAACTAACTGCATTATTTGCCCTAATTCTGTCATGCACTAGGTGAGTTTCCGCAGTCTCGTTTACACTGTGTTGCAGTCGCGCGCCGGTGAGCAGGCGCGGGCCCATTGCTATCTGACGCGGTCGTGCCGGATAGGGGTGGACATGCGGATAATTTCCAGGAGAATATCGTGAGCCAGAATGGCCGTCCTGTCGTCCTAATTGCAGACAAACTCGCGCAGTCAACTGTTGATGCGCTCGGAGATGCCGTGGAGGTGCGCTGGGTCGATGGCCCAAATCGCGCAGAGCTGCTTGCAGCGGTTCCAGAGGCTGACGCACTTCTCGTTCGTTCCGCTACCACCGTAGATGAAGAAGTCCTCAATGCGGCAACCAACCTTAAGATTGTCGGTCGCGCTGGTGTTGGCTTGGACAACGTTGATATTGCCACCGCGACTGATAAGGGTGTGATGGTGGCAAATGCCCCAACCTCCAATATTCATTCTGCGTGTGAGCATGCTATTTCGTTGCTGCTTTCTACTGCACGTCAGATTCCTGCAGCAGATAAAACGCTTCGTGATGGTGAATGGAAGCGTTCTTCGTTCAAAGGTGTGGAAATTTTTGGCAAGACCGTTGGCATTGTCGGATTTGGCCACATTGGTCAGCTGTTTGCGCAACGCCTCGCAGCATTTGAGACGACTATCATTGCGTACGATCCCTACGCTAATCCAGCGCGTGCTGCGCAGTTGGGTGTAGAGCTCGTGGATCTAGAAACGCTCATGCAGCGTGCGGATTTTGTCACCATCCACTTGCCTAAGACTGCAGAAACTGCTGGCATGTTCAATGCTGAGTTGTTGGCTAAGTCCAAACAGGGGCAGATTATTATCAATGCGGCACGTGGCGGGCTTGTCGACGAGCAAGCACTCGTCGATGCTATTGACGCTGGCCGGATTCGTGGCGCTGGTTTCGATGTTTTTGCAACCGAGCCATGCACAGATTCGCCACTGTTTAACCGCCCAGAGGTCGTGGTTACTCCGCATTTGGGTGCGTCTACTGTTGAGGCCCAAGATCGCGCTGGTACGGATGTTGCCGCATCTGTGCTCAAAGCATTGGCTGGCGAGTTTGTTCCAGATGCAGTGAATGTCTCGGGTGGACGCGTTGGTGAAGAGGTCGCTTTGTGGCTTGATTTGGCTCGCAAGCTTGGTGTGGTTGCTGGCAAGCTTTTGGATAAGGCTCCAGTGGCTGTTGAAGTTGAGGCTCGTGGCGAGCTATCGACGGAAAACATCGATGTCCTAGGTCTGTCGGCACTGCGTGGCGTCTTCTCTTCGTTCATTGAAGAACCGGTTACGTTTGTCAATGCCCCGCGTATTGCAGAAGAGCGTGGCGCAAAACTGGATGTCACTACTGCGTCCGAATCCCTTACACACCGTTCTGTGCTTGAGGTCTGTGTGATTGGAGCCGACGGTTCTAAAGAATCCGTCATTGGTGCTTTGACCGGTCTAAATCATGTGGAAAAGATTGTTCGCATTAACAAGCGTGGTTTGGATCTTCGTGCTCAAGGATTCAATGTGTACTTCCAGTACACCGACACTCCTGGTGCTCTAGGTAAGGTTGGCACGGCATTGGGCTCTCAGGGGTTCAATATTGATGCGGCTGCTTTGTCTCAGGATTCTGAAGGTGATGGCGCCACGTTGGTGCTTCGTGTTGACAAGCCCGTTCCGGATGCATTGGTCGATGAGATCGCTGCCGGAATTGGCGCAGAGGCCTTCGCTGTCGACTTTGACGCCTAATTTATAATCCGACGTTCAACGGACCTTTCCCCCTAAAAGTAGCGGGGGAAAGGTCTGTTTGTGCTTTGGCGTCAGTTTTTGGGGATCGGTCTGCTACACTCAGGTACAAAGTTCACATAGTGGGAAGTGAGGTTCCATAATATGAAACTAGCTGTTATTGGTGGTGATGGCATTGGTCCAGAGGTTACTGCAGAAGCTCTGAAGGTGCTCAATGCGGTACGTGATGACATTGAAGTCACCGATTATGACCTCGGTGCACGGCGTTACCTGCGCAACGGTGAACTTCTCACAGATGCTGATTTGGCATCTTTACGCGAACATGATGCAATTTTGCTGGGGGCAATCGGGGCACCAGACGAGGTTCCGCCAGGAGTGTTGGAGCGTGGATTGCTGTTGAAAATGCGCTTCGCATTGGATCATCATGTGAATCTGCGACCTTCTAAGCTGTATCCCACAGCGACGTCGCCGTTGGCTAATCCTGGCGATATCGATTTTGTGGTGGTCCGTGAGGGTACTGAAGGTCTTTATTGTGGCAATGGCGGTACTTTGCGTGAGGGGACGCCGCATGAAGTAGCGTCGGAGGTTTCCCAAAACACTCGCTACGGTGTGGAACGAGTTGTGCGCGATGCTTTTGAGCGTGCTCAAAACCGCAAAAAGCACCTTACGCTGGTACATAAAACCAATGTGCTTGTTAATGCTGGTGGTTTGTGGCAGCGTACCGTCAATGAGATTGCCACTGAGTATCCAGAGGTTACAGTCGATTACAACCACATTGATGCTGCAACTATTTATATGGTCAGGGACCCCAGTCGCTATGACGTTATTGTGACCGATAATTTGTTTGGAGATATCCTCACTGACCTTGCTGGTGCGGTAACGGGTGGTATCGGTTTAGCGGCTTCAGGCAACATTGATGCCACTGGTGTGAATCCTTCAATGTTTGAGCCTGTTCATGGTTCGGCCCCAGACATTGCGGGGCAGGGGATTGCTGATCCTACTGCTGCTATTTTGTCGGCGGCGATGTTACTGCGTCATGTGGGTGATGAGTCTAATGCCCAGCGCATTGAGTCGGCGGTAACTCATGATGTTGCAGAGCGTCCTGCTGGACCGGTTAAGACTGTCGAGGTGGGCGATCGGATCGTTGCTGCATTGCAACGATAAGGCGTGACACGTGAGTTAAATCACTTGTATGATGGCGATGTATGACCATCGAACTCGAGGAGATCTCGGGGTTCCTGAGTTGTCAGGAACCCTTTAGTAAACTCGATCCGCAACACATCAGCCATGTCGTGTCTACTGCCACCATGCGATATGCACCCCGAGGCACTGTTGTAGTGGCCCCGAAAGAATCTAATGATTATTGCTTTGTGATTCGCAGTGGGGCAGTAGATATTTCTAGCGAGGGTGATTCGGATTCTGTGGCGGTTTTGTTGGATCGTCGTGAAGCAGGACGGTGCTTTGGCTATTCCACGATCCTTGGAGATAATGCCAGCAGATATCGCATTGAGGTGGTCGAAGATGCGCTGCTTTTAGCGATTCACCGTGATGCATTCTTTGACGTGTGCCGTGCAAATCCGCAGTTTCGAGACTTCTTCTCCCATCAGTCTCGCCGTATGCGTAGGGCTGCCCAAGAATTGGCACATCGGGCGACGTCGAAAATGCTAGCTACCCCGTGCGCTGACTTCATGACGCGTGAGCTGGCTGTGGTCTCCGCGTCCGATTCGCTTTACGACGTCGCGCGTGCGATGGATACCAGCGCAGTCTCGGCAGCTATTGTGGTTCGCGGCACAACTGCGGTGGGCATAGTGACGGACCGAGATTTTCGTTCCAAAGTAGTTGGAAAAGCACTGTCGGTTGAGCACCCAGTCAGTGAGGTGATGTCGCAAGAACCCGTCATTGTCTATCCCGATACGCCTGCAAGTCATGCTCTTTTGTTGATGATAGAGCACGGTTTTCACCATTTGCCGGTGGTAGAAGAATCGACGCATGCGCCAGTTGGAATGGTGGAGTCACGTTCCGTTATGCGCTTGCTCAAAAATGACCCATTGTTTGTGGGGTGGGATGTAGTTCGGGCGAAAACTGCCGACAAGTTGACACACGTGCGTTCAAGTTCTGTGCTCACTGCCGCCCAGCTGGCTCAACGTGGTGCGCCGGCTCAAGAAGTCAGTGCACTGTTAAGCGTGACGGCAGATTCGATTGCTCAGCGATTATGTCAGTTGGCGGAGCAACGCCTTGGTCCACCGCCGGTTCCATACGCATTCGTCGTGGTGGGATCTCATGGGCGCAAAGAATTAGGATTTGTTTCCGATCAAGATAATGCACTTGTTATCAGCGACGATTTCCGTGCTGATAGTCATTCGGATTATTTTGCGCAGCTTGGAAATGTGCTGTGCGAGGAGCTTAATCAAACCGGTCAGGTGTACTGCCCAGGAGAGATGATGGCGAGCAATCTGCGCTGGCGGTTGACCTATTCGCAATGGCGCGAGACACTATGCAGTTGGATAACTGCACCGGAGCCTGATGCATTGCTGTATGCCCAGACATTTTTTGATATGCGCAGCGTGTTTGGTGATCACGGAATGGTACGCAGCGTGCACGACGATAGTATTGCCGCGGCGCAAGATTCGCGACGGCTACATGCACATCTCGCAGCTGTAGCGTCACGACGCGAACCTCCACTGGGGTTTTTCCGTGGTTTTGTATTGCAACGCGGTGGGGATTATGCGCACACACTCGATATTAAAAAAGGTGGAATTTACGCGATCGTGCAGCTCGCACGGCTTTATTCTTTAGTAGTTGGATCCACGGCGTTGAGTACGCGTGCACGACTCGATGAAGCTGCTCAAGGGGGAGCTGTCTCGGAACGCGGCGCTCGTGATCTCGTCGATGCTTTTGAATTTCTTACGATGATTTCTCAACGTCATAACTCCGAGGCTGTGTTAGCTGGAAACGAACCGTCTTATCATCTCGATCCTGCTGATTTATCCACAATGGATAGGGAACATCTCAAAGACGCTTTCCATATTATTAAGTCAATGCAACAAGCCTTAGGGGCTCAGTATCCAATGCAGAGTATGTGATCGTTATGAGCTGGTTGGAAAAGCTACGGAAAAATGCATGGCAATCCAATGCGGATATGAGGCTATTGGCTGTTGATATGGAAACTACGTCCTTGGATCCGCGTCACGGAAGCATTGTTTCTATCGGCTGGGTTCCGGTTGAAAATGGCGTGATCATGGTAGGGCAGGCGGGTTATCAGCTTGTTTATGATGTGCAGGCCCAAGAATCAGTAGGGGATTCAGCCACGGTTCACTACATAACAGATGCAATGCGCAACTCAGGTGTTGCGGAGCAAGAAGCCATCGCGAGGCTATTGGAAATATTGGGTGATTCCCCAATGCTCGTTCACTTCGCGGCAATTGAAAAGAAGTTTTTGTCAGCAGCAATGCGCAAATATTGGGGCCGATCATTTAGTGGTCGGATTGTAGACACCTTCGAGATTGAACGACGGCACATGGAGCGCATGGGCACGTATCCTCGAGGGGAAGATCTGCGTTTGGCTCGGGTACGTCAACGCTATGGGTTACCGGCGTACACCTCACACCATGCAGCGAGTGATGCATTAGCCTGCGCAGAACTCTATTTGGCGCAACGACATAGGAGTGGATCGCGTGGATAAGTTATTTCGAGTAGTGCTTTTTGGTGCAGGTTTGTATTACTTATGCACTGCGGTATGGTGGTTGATTTCGGGGCGAAATGTTGTCATCTCATGGTTGTATATCGGAGCGGTAGTTATATTGGTGGCAGGGGCATGGCTTACGCGCCGTAATCAGAAAAAGATGGTCGCACAATTTGGTGAGTTTAGAGAGTTATCTGAGCAACAACGAGATACAATTCGTGAACTTAAAGCTGATGATCGTCTGGTGGAAGCTGTTCGAAAAACCCGCGTCTGGTACCCGAGTTTGGGGCTAGTTGAGGCTAAAAAGCTGGTAGACGAGCTTTAGTCAAGCTCTTATATCGTGGGTGATTGTGTGCAAAATTGCACCACCATCACAGGCATTCGGTAGGATCGCCTCTATGCGTTTTGGACGAATTGCCACACCGGATGGAATGTGTTTCTGCGTTGTTGAGGGCGATGATGCCCAAGCAATCTGCAAAGAAATTGAAGGAACCCCGTTTACCGAGCCTAAATATACGGGACGTCAGTGGAAGCTGGATGAGGTGCGCTTGCTCGCACCCATGCTGCCTTCCAAGATTGTTGCCATTGGCCGTAACTATGCTGACCACGTTAAAGAGGTCTTTCAAAAGAGCGCTGAACATTTGCCGCCAACGCTGTTTTTAAAGCCGCCAACGGCTGTCGTAGGCCCAGGTGCTGCTATTCGAATTCCCGAGTTTGCCACCAAGGTGGAATTCGAAGGTGAGCTGGCCATGGTTATTGCTAAGCCTTGTAAGAATGTAAAGAAGAAAGACTGGAAGTCTGTTGTTTTGGGCTTCACAATCATCAATGATGTGTCGTCTCGCGACTTGCAGTTTGCTGATGGGCAGTGGGCACGTGCAAAGGGCATTGATACCTTCGCGCCACTAGGTCCGTGGATTGAGACGGACATTGATTCGATTGAAACTGACAATCTTCCTATCAAAGCGCACCTGACACATGATGGCGTCACGGAGACTAAGCAGGACTCTAATTCCAATCAGATGATTATGGATCTCGGTGAGATCATCGAGTTTATTACTGCGTCGTTCACATTGCTGCCTGGCGACGTCATCTGTACTGGTTCACCCGCGGGTACCGCGGCGATGGTCTCTGGCGACTTCATCGAAATCGAAATCCCAGGCATTGGCCGACTGGGTAATCCGGTAGCTAAAGCCTAGGAGTAGCGGTACCCTCTGGGGTATGCCAACTACTCATAACAGCCTCCCCGCATCCTCTGATAGGTATCATGATGGGCATGGGGAGGCTTCTTTGTATCACGATTCGCACGGCCATGTATGGTCAGGTAATCCCAACTACACACTGACGCAGCTCATTCCCGAATTGAAGATTAATCTAGGTTCTAGTCTTGATATTGGCTCTGGGGAGGGGGCTGATGTCGCTTGGCTTGCCAGCCTCGGATGGAAAGCTGTTGGTTTGGAACCATCGGACGTTGCTGTCGAGCGATCTCGTGAACTTTCCTCCAATGCGACGTTCATCCAAGGGCAAGCCCCTCAAGATCTTGACCGATGTGGCGGACCATTCGACCTGGTGACAGGGTTTTATATTCCGATCGCTGGTGAAGAAGCGTGGCGTGCCATCGCTCGTCAGGTAACTGACGGGGGATATCTAATCTATGTCCACCACAATCTCGATGAGCTTCGCGCCAAGGGCCACCCACTTCTTGGCCGAGACGATCTTCTCATGCCTTTCGACGCGGCGGATCTTGCTCCTAGTGATGCATGGGAGATCGTGGTCCACGAAACTCGCCATCGCGAGATCGTAGGAGGGCATGGCCACCATCACCATCTTGATGATGTTGTGGTGCTTAAGCGTCGAAAGAAGTAATGCCTAAAGCTTTCATGATGGTGTGAAGTTTTGCGGTTGTTTCTTCGACTTCTGCGGCCGCATCAGATTCTGCGACGATTCCTCCGCCTGCCCATGCTCGTGCGGAGGTGCCGTCACCGCTTACCTCGGCACACCGGATAGACACCATGAATTCACCATCGCCGTGGCTGTCTGCCCAGCCCACGGTTCCTGCGTAGAATCGGCGATCGCCTTCTGCGATGCTGATGAGCTCTTCGGCCGCATCAGTCGGAGTACCGCAGATGGCGGGGGTGGGATGAGTGTGTATTGCTAATTCAAGTGCGGTAAGTGATGCGTCCTTTAAGGTTCCAGCAATAGGAGTGGCAAGGTGCCACATTTCGTTGGTCTTGGTGAGCTCAGGGTTTGCGGGGATGCTGAGCTTTGAACATAGTGGATCTAAAACATTGCGAAGATGCTCTACAACATACGAGTGTTCTTGTAGATCTTTGTGGGAACGTCGTAAAAGTTCGGCATTGGTGGCATCTGTGACCGCATCCGCGCTTCTGGGTGCGGAACCGGCGAGGGGATACGCCGTCACGGTTGAGCCTTGTTTCTTGATAAGTACTTCTGGTGATGAGCCTACAAGCATTGCTCCTGCAAAATCTTCGCCAGCAGGGGTGAGATCTGCGATGAAACCATCGCGGTTGCGGGAAAGATCAATCAGTCGTGCGGCAATAAGTCGTGGATCAACGGCGGGGGAGAACGTCATATCCACTGCGCGTGCTAAAACGACTTTTTTCAAGGATGTGGACTTGATTGTATTGATTGCTGCTTCAACGCGGGCATGATGTTCATCGAGTGATGGGACAAGCTTTTCCACTTGAGCATTCACGATGCTGCCGGGGCCTTGCCGGTAATGTGCGTGGGGCTCTAAGGGGCCCTCCTCACGCATGACGGAGCAGGGAACCGTAAGGGCACAGGCGTGGTCGCGTCGAAAAGCAAGGGCGCCAACGACTAGCTCAATGCGCCCACTACGTAAGGCCTCTACTGCTTTCCAAGGATCAGAAAACGTTTCTACCTCGCCTTGGGTACGGATAGAGCCGTGGCTACGGGAGAGTAAAAAATCGGGGGCAGTAGCAGGTCGATGGGCACACATGTCTTGCCAGTCTAGTGTACTAGTCTACGATGAACATTATGTCTGATGTTCGTGTACGTTTTTGTCCGTCGCCGACCGGCACGCCACATGTCGGTATGGTTCGCACCGCTTTGTTTAACTGGGCTCACGCTCGTCACACTGGCGGCAAGCTCATTTTCCGTATTGAGGATACGGATGCTGCTCGTGATAGCGAAGAGTCCTACCAAGCGATTATCGATTCCCTGAAGTGGCTCGGAATGGACTGGGACGAGGGTGTTATTGTTGGTGGCCCTCATGAGCCATATCGTCAAAGCCGGCGTATGGACATCTACAAGGATGTCTTGGAAAAGCTGAAAGAGGCCGGCTATGTCTACCCCGCGTACTCGACTGCTCAGGAAGTGGAGGAGCGTCACAAGGCTGCAGGTCGCGACCCTAAGTTGGGCTACGACAACTATGACCGTACTCTGACTGACGAGCAGATCGCTGCATTTGAGGCAGAAGGTCGTCAGCCAGTGTGGCGTTTGCGCATGCCGGAGCAGGATTGGAAGTGGAACGATCTGGTTCGTGGTGAGATCGAGTTCAAGAGCTCTACACAGCCTGACTATGTGGTGGCGCGTTCCAATGGCGCACCGTTGTACACCTTGGTCAACCCAGTTGATGACGCATTGATGGGCATTACCCACGTGCTGCGTGGCGAGGATCTCTTGCCTTCGACACCTCGTCAGTTGGCTCTTTACGAGGCTCTTAAGGCAATCGGTGTAGCTCGGCAGACCCCCGAGTTTGGCCACCTGCCGTTCGTTATGGGTGAGGGTAACAAGAAGCTTTCCAAGCGTGATCCACAGTCCAACCTGTTTAACCACCGTGATGCCGGCATCATCCCAGAAGGTATGCTGAATTACTTGGCATTGCTGGGCTGGTCACTTGCTGGTGAAAAAGACATCTTCTCGGTTGATGAGCTTGTAGAAAACTTCGACGTGACCAACGTGTTGGCAAACCCAGCTCGTTTCGACCAGAAGAAGCTTGAGGCGATTAACGCTGATCACATCCGTCTTCTTGAGCCTAAGGATTTCGAGCAGCGTTTGCGTGCATATCTCACCGAATACACGGACTTCCCAACAGATTACCCTGCAGAAAAGTTTGCAATCGCCGCAGAGTTGGTGCAAACGCGTATCAAGATGCTTGGCGACGCATACGGTTTGCTCAGCTTCCTAGCGATCGCCGATGAGGATCTCACCTTGGATGAGAAGTCGGCAAAGAAGAACCTCAAGGAGACGGCAATTCCTGCGCTAGATGCTGGTATTGCAGCCCTCGAAGGGGTAGAGGAGTGGACCACTCCTGCCATTGAGGCTGCTTTGCATAAGGCGCTTATCGAAGATCTCGAGCTCAAGCCTCGTGTTGCTTTTGGTGCTCTGCGTGTTGGTATCTCGGGCCAGGCTGTGTCGCCACCTCTGTTCGAGTCGATGGAGCTGTTGGGCAAGGAGTCAACGTTGACTCGTTTGCGTGCTACTCGTGCGGTCACCCCGTACCAGGTTGCTGCTGAATAAAGCTCATATCAGACATTCCCCTAGGTTAATCGCCTAGGGGATTTGTTGTTTTAGGGAGGAAAAATTGTTGCAACTATTGAATATGTTGCTTATGTGACTAATGTTAAACAAGTGATACTTGGGTATGTGGGCCTTGGTGGCCGAAGAAAAGGTGCAGTAGTGTTCGATGCGACGCGGGCGGCGTTTCTAGGGGTGGCCGTTTTTATCAGCGTGCTTCTAGTTGCATCTTTTTTCAGTCCAACCCCGGGGAGAGCGGTGGAGCCGGCGCCAGCCGGGGCTCCAGCGCAGGAAGGCTCCTTGCCTCATGATGGACTCGGTTCTATCAAGCCGATCCATGACATCGACTTAGGCGGGGTGGAGCAGCCGTCATTGCCAGCACCTGTCGAACCTGATCCTTCTTTTAATCCGCAGCCACCTTTTGCCCCTGGTAAATTGCGTGAGGGCTTTGTTGACGTGGGTAATGGGAATATTCGTCGCTACCTGATCCACGTGGGAACGAACTATCAGCCACATGCCCCAGAATTAACTCCCGTGGTATTCGGCTTTGGCGGTTGGAAAGACACGCCAGAAAAGTTTGCTGACTATTCGCGTTTTGGACTTACTGACTTCGGAGCGAACGCCATCATCATTTACCCAGAGGGAATCGCACGTGCGTGGGAGGGGGCTCCTTATGCGGCTACTCGCGTGGGGGACGATGTTCATTTCGTGCGAACAATCCTGAATGCGATTGATGCTGACTATCGGATCGATCGTAGCCGAGTTTATGCAGTGGGGATGTCTAACGGTGGTGGAATGGCTGCTTCGCTTGCCTGCCATGCCCCTGATCTCGTTGCGGGTGTTGTGAGCGTGTCAGCCGCCTATTATGAGCCTGTGGTGGCCGATTGCGTGCCCGGTGCGGTGGCGACTCTAGATATTCATGGATCGCATGACGAGGTCATTGCTTATCAGGGTGGTGTGCGCCATGGTGCACCATTCCTTGGTGCTGAACAAGTGGTGGCGGGGGTTGCTGCCCGTAATGGATGTGGGCCTGCTTTACCGCCGCGATGGATTGAAGGGCCTGCAGAGCACTATGGGTTTGCTGGCTGTGCTGCGCCGGTGGAGCATGTCCGAGTTCTGGGTCAAAAACATGTGTGGAATGGGGTTCCTCACGCCACCACGTTGGCGTGGGAGTTCTTGCACCATCAACACAAATAAATAAAGTGGCGTTTACCAGAGGATTTGTGTGATCTTCTGCCTTGTGGTTATATTAATCCCCGTTGAGCAGTGCGGCTCACAGAGAGCAATCTGGTAAACAAATGGCCTATGGTGTAATTGGCAACACTACGGTTTCTGGTACCGTCATTCTAGGTTCGAGTCCTGGTAGGCCAGCAGCGAGAAATCGCTAGCTTGAAAAAGTTCTATGCCCCGTTCGTCTAGCGGCCTAGGACGTCGGCCTCTCACGCCGGTAACACGGGTTCAAATCCCGTACGGGGTACAAATAGGTGGTTTCACGTTTCTGACCTGCAAAGTTCACGAAGCTACAAACTGTCAAGCAAAATCCCGATTCTCGTCATTGAGAATCGGGATTTTGCTTGTCTTACTCGATTCCTAGTGCTTAAAAGCACCAGAGATACGGCGAAATTTTGTCTCATTGGGCAGTAGCCCACGCCCTGTAGACCACGGCCCATATGGGCCGTGGTCTTTGCTGGTCTTTAGGCTGCAGCTGGGGGCCTGTGGCGCGACGTTGCCAAACGTGTTCCAGTCGGAGACTCGCTTACACGGTTGAGTTGGAACTGGGTCACCGATTCGTATTCAAGTCGAATACGAATCGGTGAAGGAACTTCTGGATAAGGTGAATGTTGACACACACGATTCCCAAAGCAGTTACGAGGGTCGCGTTAGCGAACCCACGAACGAGACGCCGAGTCTTGTCACCCAATCCCATACGCCCGTTTTTGAGAAAGGCGTTACGGCTCTCAATCGTGTTACGCACACGCCGATAAGTGTCAGCCCATTCCTGCGTTCCCCAAGAGGGTCCCGTCTGAACGTGTTTTGCTGCTGCATCCACAGGGATACGAATCTGTGTCTGCTTGAAGACGGCACTGTTGCGGTCTTCCTTAGTCAAGTCACGAGCGAACACCTTACCCAGGGTGGCACCTTCTAGAGACTTGTCAACACCGATACCGTCAACCTTGAGCTTGGCACGCTTGCCACGTGCCGGGGAATAGAAGTCGATAGAGCCATCCTCGTGCGTCTTCTTGACTTGAAGAGCGAATGCTTGGCGACGGTCAATAATGTCGTAAAGCTCGTCACGATCCATCTCGCCAGCGGCAAATATGGCACTAGCGTCGCGCCAGCGGGCGGGCATGCCAGGGAAGTAACAGGAGCCGTCAATAAGTTGGGCGCCGTGGTAGGTAGCCTGTAGGCCCATCTGGCCCTTGACGAGGTCGCCCATGACCTTGTAGCCCGCTTTGCGCAGCGGGATCTGCAGTTTCTCAGGCTTGCTCATCGGGTGGTAGATACGGTCGCCGATAAAGGCACCCTTCGGCACGGTTTCGTTGGCAATGAGATGCTGGAGGGAGTCCATGGCACGATCTGCCGGTGCGTGGTCCGGCTTGTCCATTGCCATGCCGACAATGAGCTGCGGCAGGTTGTCTTGGTGGGCAGGGAACGTCTGTGTAACGATCGTGGCTTCGTACGCCCAGTACATTTTTTAGGCGAGGACTTGGCCTTGTCGCCGTTGTGATCACCTTCGGGGATGTACTACCCTGCGTCCGGATCCGACGAGCGCTCCGGCTTGCAGTCACGCGGGTTGCCCGACTTAGCGGCGAGTACCGGGGTGCCGTCTACGGCTACGTCGCCCCGTCCATGCGCCTCGGTACTCTTCGGGCAAAAGGCGCACTGATGCGGCGATGGGTGCGTTGGTGAACATGGTCAGCCACAGGTAACGCTTGCGGGTTTCTTCCGGGTTTGCCAGAGAAACGAGGTAGTCGAACTTGTCCGCCGTAAGGCGCTTGCGGTAGGTCAGGGTCGGGTTGGGATTAACGACATCCTTAACCTTGTACCAAGTACGGTAGACCTTCTTGTACCACGCCTGACGGCCCTTGTAAGTGGTGTAGTTGGTGTCGTGACGCTCTGGCAAACCGAGGGTGCGCAGGACCTGGTTGGTCGCACGATCGGTGATGATGTTGACCGCCTGCTGGATGTGCAGCGGCTTGGCTTCGATGGTTAGCAGGGCCATGAGCGCGAGAACGGTGCGCGGCTGAATCATAGCCGGACGGCCACCCTTGCTTGGGTCGTATCCATCCTTGGCATGCCAGGTATCGATGAGCAACTCCACGCCCGAATCGTCAACAACGTCAATGGCACGCTTGAGGGAGTTCATGCCGACCACGTCGAGGCTGATGATGCCGACCTCGGCTGCGTCACCTGCGGCAGTGAAAGCCTGGGTCTGCTGAGGGTTTGGTTGACGTCTAGCTTGTTTCGCTGGGGCGGGGCAGGGAAGGATGTTGATTATGTCGAAGTTGTATTCAGAGCAGTTCAAAGCTGATGCCGTTGCTCTCTATGAAAACAATGAGAACTTGTCTCTGGCTGCTGCCGCCGCCGAACTGGGGAGTCAACCGTGCTTCATGACATCAGTGGAAAATAAGAACTCGGCACTGGTAAGAGGACCCGTATGATCGAGACTAAAGCCCAAGCAGAAGCAACCTCCGACGCAAAACGTATACGTGCATTGAAAAAAGAAAACGCAAAGCTGCGCGAACAACGAGATAATTGTGCGTAAGGCTGCGAAATATTTCGCCGAAGAGACACACTAGTGATCGGCTTCCAGTTTGTCGAGGACCACAAGACCGAGTACTCGGTCAAGCGGATGCGCACCGTTTTAAAGCTCACACGTTCATCGTTTTATACATGGAAAGCCACACAAGCCCGCCACACATCACGTATCTACGCAGACGGTGTACTTAGAGCCCGTATTGCCGCAGTCTTTGCTGAAGAAGACGAACTGTATGGCACACAACGCATCACTGCTTCACGCAACGACGATGAGCGCTTTGCGCGGGTCAATCATAAAAAGGTTGCCCGGATCATGAAAAACATGAAACTACGTGGATTTAGCAAACGCCGCCGGTGCGTGACTACCCAGCGCAGCACATCAACTCCGGTGTTTGAGCACCTAGTGAAACGACGGTTTCATGCGCAAGCACCAAACCAAGTGTATGTCGGTGATATTTTACCTATTTGCCCTGTAGGAACAGCTCTACTATGTATCTGGCCACGGTTATTGACCTGTACTCGCGCAAACTTACCGGTTTTGCGATCGCAGACCATATGCGAAGCAGCCTCGTAATTGAGGCTCTAGACCATGCCAATACAGCCCGTGGTGGGCTTGATGGTGCCATCTTTCATTCAGATCATGGCAGCGTGTACACATCAGCAGCGTTTAGCACACGATGCCAGGAACTTGGCGTAATCCAGTCCATGGGTGCTATCGGTACCAGTGCAGATAATGCGTTAGCAGAGTCATTTAATTCCACGATGAAAACAGAAGTCCTGCGTAATAGGAAAGTCTTCGCCAATCCGCTGCAATGCCGGCAGGAGGTATTTCGGTGGTGCATCAGATACAACACACAGCGCCGGCACTCTTGGTGCGGACAGATATCGCCCGATGTCTTCGAAGCCCAATCTATTACACTGACCAAGGCAGCATAACTGCCACTCACCCTGTCTACTTTTCAGGGGTCACGCCCTTCGCACTGTACCGGCAAAGATCGACGACATCCAGGCGAGTGAAAGTAGCGCCGGATCGTGTGCTCGATACGCTTGTGACATGCCCGCCCGACAGCCCATCCCCAAAGAGCTCTACCCCGAGTGGCCCGACGCTCAGATTAAGAACCTGACGCACGCCCGTCTGCAGCTTGCCGCTCACAGCATTTGCCGTCACGTTCGCGACAACATCGAGTTGAAGTCGCTTAAGGATTTGGTGGAGGTCACCGGTGTTGGGCACTCCACGATCAGCGACTTTGTTGCCGGCCGCGCCTGGCCGAGTGTCTTGACTATTGCCCAGCTTGAAGTTGGGATCGATCGCGAAATCTGGCCCAGGGGTATGGGCGAGGGGCGACACATAAGGCCCACCGAAATTGCAAAGTTTGGTTATAAGAAGGATCGTTCCCGGTATTCGCGAGGGCATTGAAAGGGATCTACGACTTTTGTTCGAACGGGAAAACACCTGGGGATCAGTTAAAAACTTTTTCTTTTTCGACCGGGTACCGGGTTTGTGCGATCTGACGTGTTTTGTTGAAACAATGCGAAACCTAGGGGAGGGCCTAACCCCCCCCGACGTGTCTACTTTTCCGGGGCCAAGCCCGAACGGTTAAACCGAGGCATCCGCCGGCACACCGACGTCGTCGGCATCTTCCCAAACCGTGAATCCATCATCCGGCTTGTCGGTGCGGTCCTAGCCGAGCAACACGACGATTGGATCCAACAAAAACGTTACATAGCACTGACCGCACTCGAACACGCCAAACACCTCATGCACCACCCAGAAGAACATCGTGACGACCATCACCAGCTAACCGCCTAACCAAACCCCGAACTTCATATCGAGCCGAAAGCACAAATGGCTACACCACTACACGGGACTTGACCGAATAAAACCCGTGGCTTGTAGTACCCCTTGGAAGGTTAGTATGAAACTTAATAAGTGTGCTATCGCTTCTGTTGCGCTTTCTGCATCTCTCGTGGCTACCGCTGTTACCCCAGCCGCTTGGGCTGCAGATGAGCATGTTACCTGCACACAGAACTTCCGAGCTGGCGTCGATATTGACGCTGCAATCAATCTAAACGTTGCGAAACATTTACAACGTAATTGTAATTGGGATTGGCGACAGATCGCTGGGCTTAATGTTGAACAAATGGGACAGCTAGCTAAGAAGCTTCTGAAGGAGGACGGTGCTTCTCTTCATTCTGAAGAAGCGTTGAAGCTTTTGGAGCCTGATTGGGTCGGCGAGTTGGCAAAGTACAACTCCGCCTTTGTCAGTAATGACAGAAAGGGTTCTGCTGGTGAGGAACAACAGTCTGGGCCTCCTCTATCGGTGAATGACGTCAAAGCAGGAGATAGGGAGGTCACCGTCTCGGTGTTTGTGCTTCCGAGGCAAAGGAAGCAGCTTCAGATTTCCTTCCCAAACCTAAAAATGCTGCAAGAAGCGCACAACTAGGGAATAACTCTGGTGAAGGGAGAGATGTCTCTAAAGGTGAAGTTGTCCCCTTTGAATTCAGCGTCCCTCCAGGGATTGAGCTACATCCCAGCGATGAAATAGCCGTTATTCCGCTCTATTATGACTATGGTAAGGATATACCCGTTAAAGTTGTTGTTAAGTCTGCTGATAATGGTGATGGTCAGGCTCCGGGAGGTGGCGCTGGCGATAACCCATCAAAGCCGCCGGCTCTAGGTGGTGGTGCTGGAGAGGGCAGCTCTAACTTCGGCAATATCTTTGGGGTAATTGCTGGTCTTTGTGGTTTGGCTGCCTTGGTGGCAGGAGTTGCTAAAATCTTCAACCAGAACTCAGGTCTCTCCCAACTCTTGCAGCCACTTCGAAACTTCTTGGCTCAGTTCAACATCAAGTTCTAACTCCAGCCGAATCAGCAGATTGGCGCGGATTTTATGCCCTGACTGCGCTCCAAGTGGCAGCTAAACCGGAGCTCTCCCTGTGGATGCGTTCCGGTTCCTTTTGGTTTATAAAGGTTGGGGAAGCGGACTCTGGTTATTAAGTCATAGTCTCGTGCTACGTGAAGGGCTTGGTGAACCACGATGGCGATGCCACCCACGCTTCGATTGATTTAGCGCGGGTTGTAGGGACTCAAATGGTCGGTGATTGCCCAGTTAAACAGGTCTATCACCAGTAGTCGTCGCCCTGCACTAAAGTTGTTCCTTCGAGTGATCTCGATCACTTTCTCGGTTTGAAGTTATAGAATGGGGAACCAATATGGTTTATTAATCTTACGTTTAAAAACGTAAATGGCACGATAAGGATCGTGTTATCCCCCTTTCTGCGGAGTCCGCCCACGCTTTCAATTTCTTGAAAGTACGTCGGTGCGTATTAGATCCGTAGCTTGTCGTACTCCTTGAAAGGTTAGTATGAAACTTAATAAACGTGTTATCGCTTCTGCAGCTTTGTCTGTGTCTCTCGCCACTTCCGCTGTTGCTCCCCCCCCCCGTCGCATGGGCTGATGGGATGCATGTAAAATGCCCACAGAAGTTTCGCGTTGGAAGCGATTTTGACGGTGACGTAAACGCCAAGGTAAAGAAACATTTGCAGCGCGATTGCGAATTTCCCGCGGATCAGATCTCTAGGCTCAGCATTCGAGACGAAGAATTCGGCGAAACTACGGGAGCCGGGACTGGTGGCGACCAGCAGTCTGACCCTCGTCTGAAAGTGAATGATGTCAAAGCAAGAGATAAGGCGGTCACCGGCTTAGTCTTTTTGCTTCCAGGAGAAATGAAGACGGTTCAGGCTTTTTTCCCGAACGGACTAGGGCCAACTCAAAACCTACAATTTGATCAATCGTCTGCCAAAAGCGACGATACTTCTAGGGGTAAATTTGTCCCCTTTACAATCGGCGTTCCTAAAGGGCTTGAGTTACATCCCGGCGATAAAATAGCCGTTACTCTGCTCAATGGTAAATCCAAATCCGTTATAGTTGTTGTTAAGCCTGCTGATAATGGTCAGGCTCCGGGAGGTGGCGCTGGCGATAACTCACCAAAGCCGCCGGCTCCGGGTGGAAAGCCAGGTAAGCCATCGGTTCCAGGCGCTGACGGTAACCCCCGTACTGGAGGAGGTAGCTTGAGCTCTGGTAGTTCCTAGGCGTAATTGCTGGTCTTGGTGGTGTAGTTGCATTGGTGATGGGTGTTGTTAAATTCTTCAACCAGAATTCAGATGTCGCTCGCTTCTTGCAGCCACTCCGTAACTTCTTTTCACTGTTCAAGTTCTAATCTCGTCTGTATTAGCGGATTGATGGAGACTTGATGCCCTGTCTGTGCTTTAGATGGGGACTGAGCCGGAGCTCTCTTTGTTGAGGGTTCCGGTTTTCTTTTTGTTTAATCGGCTTCTTGGGTTCAGACCGTCGTTGCACCACTTCTAGTACGGAGGTGTTGTTATGGCGCAGCGTCCGCAGGGCACTTTTGTGTCGTTATCGGAGTCGGATAAGAAGCAGTTGCGGCGGTTAATTGCCGGTGGCTTGAATCTGCGCGCAGCGGTGCAAGAGGTTGGGTGTAATTACCAGCATGCGTATTTCTTTGCCCATTGTGAGCAGTTGATTCCATATAGTCCGCGTGGTCATGATACTCAGGCTCTTGCGGCGGGCATCGAACTGGTGAGTAAGGGTGTGCGTGTGCATACCGCGGCGCGTCAGGTTGGTGTCTTTGATCCAGTGTTGCGCCGTCAGGCGTGCAAGCTAGGTTTGTGTGTGCCGGTCAGTCAGCAGCAGCGGCGGATTAATGCCACCGAGCAACGCGTTATTTTCCTGCGTCTGCGGCTAGCGAGCTTGTCGACTCGTGATGCTGCTGTAGCTTGTGGTATCAGTTTCCGTAAGGCGTGGGATTTTGACAAAGGGGGGTGGTCCCATCAGCACAGACTCGCAGTCAGGTATTTGTCCCTTCTGGTCCGGCTGCCGGTGTGTATAACAAGCTCATGAAACGTTTACACAAGCTGAATATGCGCCCAGCCGAAGCGATGCAACCGTTACCGAAACTAGCTTCTGGTGTCGATCCGTATAAGAAGATTAATAAGCGATATCTCGACCATGACGAGCGCATTCATATTGCTGACTGGCGACGCGAAGGGGTCTCGATCCGCGAGATTGCCCGTCGGCTTGGGCGCTGCCATTCCACGATTAGTAGAAAGCTGCGTCGAAACCATAGTCCACAGGGCCCGTATCATGCTGGAGCTGCACAAATTCGAGCTGTAGCGCGCAGAGCTCGGCCACAAATTGGGAAATTGCTTGCTAACCCTAGACTGCGTGACTGGGTTATCGACAAGCTACGGGCACAATGGTCACCAGAAGAAATCCAAGGCCGAATCCGGCTTGACTTTCCTGATGATGAGGACATGCGTGTGAGTGCCGAAACAATCTATGAAGCTTTCTATCTTGAGCCAAAAGGCCGACTTAAAGACCTAGGACTCTCACTGCCCAGTGGGCGTACTCAACGCCGTACGCGCACTAGCGTGCGCGAGCAGTCACCCCGCAAACGCTTTGTTGATGAGTTCTGTTCCATTGACCAGCGCCTAGCAGAAGCTAATGACCGGGCTGTACCCGGCCACTGGGAAGGGGGGATCTCATTTTGGGCAAAGAAAACAAGTCAGCCGTTATCACACTGGTAGAACGCACAACACGGTTTACCGTTCTAGGTCATCTACCTGGGCGTCATGATGCCCAGTCGGTTCTCGACTCGCTTAAAGACACCGTCCAAAGCCTAGATTAGTCGATGTGGTCTTCGATCACCTGGGACCAAGGAAGCGAAATGGCAGGACATAAAGCTTTCACAATGGCCACGGATATTCCAATCTATCTGGCCCATCCTGGTTCCCCTTGGGAACGCGGCAGCAACGAAAACAATAACGGACGGCTACGCCGCAACCTGCCCAAAAGCTCAGATCTATCAGTCCACAGCAAACAAGACCTTGAGATAATCGCCGATATCCACAACCACAAACCACGAAAAAATACTCGGATGGAAAACCCCAGCCGAAGCCATGGCCGAAACCCTTCGGCAAGCAGGTAGCATTACCTAGAAACCAAAACCAATGGTGCAACGACACCTAGAATCCGCCCTTAAGTCGCAGTGGACTTTGCTTGTTTAGTTTTAGCCTCGTAGTGGCTGAAGTGATCGGTGATCGTTCCTGTTTGTCAGAGTGCGACATCAGGAATCGTTATCCTGCTCCAAAAGAGTTCTATTGAGTGATCTCACACACTTTTCCGGATATGAACTTTTGGGTTGAAAACCAATGTGGTTTACGTAATCTTACGTTTAAAAACGTAAATGGCACGATAAGGATCGTGTTATCCCCCTTTCTGCGGAGTCCGCCCACGCTTTCAATTTCTTGAAAGTACGTCGTGGCGTATAGGGCCCGTGGCTTGTCGTACCCCTTGGAGGGGTCGTATGAAACTTAATAAACGTGTTCTCGCTTCTGCAGCCGTCTCTGCATCTCGTGGCTACCGCTGTTGCTCCAGTTGCCCTCGACGCCTTTTAGTAAAGTCTTTAAGCCCCATGGATTTCATGATGCGTGCGACCTTCTTGTGATTGATTGGGGGAATGCCCGAATCGGTCCAGACGCCCAATTCGTGATCGCAGGCTTTTCCCAAGGCGCGGACATCGCAGGTGATATGGCTGAGCGTATTTCCCGTGGCAAGACTAACCCTGTGCTTACTCCGGAACGAGTTCTTGGCGTTTATCTTTTGGCAGACCTAGGATGCTCGGATCTGCCCATGAACCCCACGCAAGGGCAGACAACGACGGGCAAGAGTGGCCCGTTGACCGAAAACGGTGCCGTGCTGATTGAAACAAACCTCGGTCTTCCTAGTGCAGGTTCTGTAGGCATTGTAGGGCCACGTGCCGCTGGGGCGTTTGGTAACCTTCCCGGAAAAGTCCGCTCAATCTGTAGTAGTGGTGATCCCGCCTGCGCAGTCCACCCTAAAGGTCTGCTGGCATCCGTGGGGAAGTGGGCAAACGATCAAAACGATTTTGAATACGTACCTGTGGAATCAGTACGCACGATGATGTTCAATGACTCATTCTTCATTTCGCTTGTACCGCACATGAACAAGATCCTAGGTGACCTGTATGCTTCGGATCCGGTTGCGCTCAAACAACACTTTGACGACGTCTCCATGCACCCGCGTCTTACACAGCCTGAACGTAATACTCTTCATCTCGTAGGTGCAGAAATTGCTGGACTTATGGGGCACCTTAAGAAGGGGTGTGATCAGGTAGCAGTTGGCTCTAGCGATACTGGGCTGAGTAGTGGCGGACCGCGCGATTGGCTTATTGCCTTGGAAAAATCGTTCAGCAGCAAACTGGACTTGTGGAACTTCAGCTCGCTGTTGGGTTGATGATCGTTCACCTGAGCTACACCGGTGATAGCCGTAAAGTCAGCACCGTAGGTGCGCAGCGAGCCGATGACTGGATTGATAGCGATATGACGCAGCTCATTAGTGGATATCTAAACACCCCTTCAGTACGTGCACCCTACGTCACTCTTGGCGAACGCCATACCTTCACCCAAAAATGGGCTGGCCGATTTGGTGGGTTGTGAGCTCAATTTGGGGTCAGCGTAATCACGCCGCTCGTGGAGTATGGGAGTTCTTCGGACTCTAACCTGCGAGCAATGTCAAGGAGAGTTATGTCTCAACAAAAATACTGTTTTAACAGGCATAACCCTCCTATAATGAGGTCTTGTCAGGGTGATCGGATCGCTCAAACAAACCCCGCTATCTAACGGGAAACACTCATTATCATCTGAGCTAACCGGCACTGTGACGCTTGTCAGCGTTTTGTCGATCAAGTGAAAAGGAGGTTGTGTGGCAGGAATCGAACAACCAGAACATCACGGTTACCGTGTAGGTGAGTCTTCCGCCGGCACTGCCATGATTCGGGATTCCAAGCGCCAGGGATGCGCGAACCCGAAGCTAAAGAACAACATCTTCTCGGTAACTTCTCACAGTTGCGCAGGAATGCTGAACTAAATAGTGAGCCCGTCACCCGCGTACCCACAGGTATGAAGCGGACGAAGCAGTGAGATGCTGGCTTACGAGACTTCCGCTCAGAGACGCGAACTCACCCGCAGTCATAGTGACGCATTCCTTGCAGTACACGACGTTGATGTACGCGATAGAGAGGAGACCTTTATCGGACACGGAGAAGTAACGGCGTAAATATTGTGCCCCACGGTAAACGTGGGGCCTGATCCTTATCTGACCTGTGGATTTGGTGATTTATAGGAACTCAATCTACTATTTCCTTACACCGCTTCGCACGATGTGTTTACATTATGTGAAACATCGAACGAACATGCCCCGTTCGTCTAGCGGCCTAGGACGTCGGCCTCTCACGCCGGTAACACGGGTTCAAATCCCGTACGGGGTACAAACAAAGCAGCCAACGAAAGTTGGCTGCTTTTCTTTTTGTCTCTTTACCCTCTGATCCCAACTCTAACCTGCATGGGGGATATGCCAACCAATATGCCGAGCATATTTGGTGATCTGCGCTACATTGATGGGCACACTTTGTATCCATCACTTTAGTGGGAAGGCTGAGTTCGTGACTGTTGCCACTTCTGATCGTGTCCGTGAAGATATTCGATTGCTGGGACGCGTACTAGGACGAGTTATTGCTCAGCAAGAGGGCGAAGAGGTCTATGAGCTGGTAGAAGCTACTAGGCGCATGGCGTTTGATGTTGCTCATGGGGATGCTGATCCTGAAGCCTTAATGGTGATCTTTAGGGATCTTGATATCACTAAGACCAACCTTGTTGCTCGTGCTTTTAGTTATTTTGCGTTGTTGGCTAATTTGGCTGAGGATCTTGATGATGAATCCGTAGAGGCGGATGTTTCATTGCGTAAAACTTTTGCCAAGCTCAAGCGGGAGGGGGTATCTGCAGCTGATGCTGCAAGTGTGATTCGTAGTGCGGAGGTTGCACCGGTGCTTACGGCGCATCCTACGGAGACGCGTCGGCGTACGGTGTTTGATACTCAGAACCGGATCAAGCAGTTGCTCAAGGATGCCCATCATGGTGGGGATATGCGTGCTATTGAGCGGGAAATGTATCTGCGGATGACGCTTTTGTGGCAAACCGCGTTGATTCGTATTGCTCGCCCAACGCTGGAGGATGAGATCGATGTAGGGTTGCGCTATTACAAGAAGTCGCTGCTGGAGCAGGTTCCTGCGTTGAATCGTTCGATCTGGCATTCCATGAGAGAGACGTTTGGGCTGCAGTTGCCAGATATTGCGGTGATGCGTCCTGGTTCGTGGATTGGTGGCGATCACGATGGTAATCCGTATGTTAATGCTCGTACCTTGACGTATGCGACGCGTCAGGCTGCAAAGACGGTGGTGCGTTATTACGTAGAGCAGTTGGGTGAACTGGAACGTGAGCTATCGCTGTCTGATCGTTATTCTTCGTGTTCCAAGGAGCTACTTGCGTTGGCCGAGGCTTCGGGTAACAACTGGGAATCGCGTGTAGATGAGCCGTATCGTCGTGCAGTCTATGGGATGCGCGCTCGTATGAAGTCCAACGTGGACGCTTTGGAGCGTCCGGAGAAAACAGCGGGGAAGAAGTCGTCGAAACGCGTTCCTTATGCAAACCCTGAGGAGTTCCTGCGCGATCTTGATGTGATTGATCGATCGTTGCGTGCTCATAACGATGATGTGATCGCTGATGATAGGCTAGCGCGTATCCGCTCGGCTGTAACCACTTTTGGGTTCCATTTGTACACTCTCGATATTCGTCAGAATTCTGAGTCTTTTGAGGCTGTGATCGAGGAAGTATTCGCGGCGGCGTGTCGTGTACCCGGCGGTAAGCGTTATTCGGATCTTGCAGAAGCAGAAAAGGTTGAGCTGCTGATCCAGGAGCTGCAGACTCCGCGTCCGTTGTTGTTCCCCAGCGCGCTTGAGGCCGAGGGGGCATTTAGCGCCGATACTACTAAGGAACTGGGGATTTTCTTAGCGGCTGCGCAGGCGGTGCGGGATTTTGGATCGCGGTCAATTGCACATTGCATTATTTCGATGACGGCTACAGTGTCCGACATTTTGGAGCCTATGGTGCTTCTAAAGGAAGTCGGATTGCGTGATGTTGATGTGGTTCCGCTTTTTGAGACTATCGACGATCTTCGCTGCGGTGCTGCTATTTTGCGGGAGTTGTGGTCGCATCCGTTTTATCGTGAGCATCTTCGTGCCCGTGGGGATATCCAAGAGGTGATGTTGGGGTATTCCGATTCCAACAAGGATGGCGGGTATTTGCAAGCTAACTGGGCGTTGTATGACGCTGAGTTGGGCTTGGTGGAGTTGTGTCGTGAGCACAATATTGAGTTGCGCTTGGCTCATGGTCGTGGTGGCGCTGTGGGCCGTGGTGGTGGACCTACTTACGATGCGATTTTGGCGCAGCCGAAGGGTGCGGTGTCGGGTTCTGTTCGTATTACGGAGCAGGGTGAGGTGATTTCTGCGAAGTATGGTGCGCCTGAGACGGCGCGTCGTCACTTGGAGGCGTTTGTTTCGGGAGCGTTGGAGGCGTCGCTTTTAGATACTGAGCCGATCGCAGATCCGGATCGTGCGTATGCGATTATGCGTGAGCTTGCTGGCTTTAGTGGTCAGAGGTATCAGGAGTTAGTGGCAGATCCTGGGTTTATTGAGTACTTCACGCAGTCGACTCCGCTGCATGAGATTGGTGAGCTTAATCTGGGGTCGCGGCCTGCTGCGCGTAAGCAAACGACGGCTATTTCAGATCTTCGTGCTATTCCGTGGGTGTTGTCGTGGTCGCAGTCGCGGACCAATATTCCTGGCTGGTTTGGTGTTGGTAGCGCGGTGAGTCGTTTTGTGTCGGCGGTGCCGGAGAAGGACCGAGAGTCGCGCTGGCAGGAGCTGCGTGATTTGTATGCAACGTGGCCATTTTTCCGCTCGGTGATGTCGAATATGGCTCAGGTTATGGCTAAGGCAGAGATCTCGCTGGCGAGGTTGTATGCCGATTTGGTGGATGATGCTGAGGTTGCTGACCGGATTTATGCGTTGATTGCGGAGGAGTTTGAGCTTACGCGTCGTGCGTACTTGGCTATTACTGGTAATGAGGCGCTGGTGTCGGAAAACCAGCGCCAAGCCCGTTCGCTCAAGCGGCGTTACCCGTATTTGCTGCCGCTTAACGCCATTCAGCTGGAGTTGCTGCGGCGTTATCGTGGTGGCGATGATCAATTCTTGGTGTCTAAGACTATTCAGGTCACCATGAATGGTTTGGCCACTGCGTTGCGTAATGCGGGGTAGGAAGAGGATCTATACGATCTTTTTCACCACTGCTGGTTTGAGGATCATCTGGCCGAAGCCGTCGATTTTGCATTCGATGTTGTGATCCTCAAGGCCGGTGCCTACTTCCGGTTTGAGGCGGATGTTGCGGGCCTTCATGCCGGATTTAAGTGGCTGTTGGGCACCTTTGACCTTGATGGTTTTGGTGATGGAGATGGTGTCGCCGTCACTTAGAACGTTTCCTACGGAATCGACAATCACCGTGGAGGTTTCTTCTGAGTCAGCTGCGGTAGCGTCGGTAGAAAACTCGTGGGCGCATTCAGGGCATACGATCAGCGGTGGCATCTCGTAGGTGTATTCAGATTCGCACTCTGGGCACGGTGGCAAGGTGTCTAGACCTTGGGCTTGGGTATCAGTCACGAGGAAACATCCTAAAACATCATCGTGTCAAAGTTGCTATTTCTTAGCTGTGAGAGTGATCCAAAGTGACGGTGTATCCGAGATCTTGGACTAGTGCCATGTCGCTGGCGATGGTGGTGCCGGTAGTGGTGAGCATGTCGCCGCTGATGGCGGAGTTTGCGCCGGATTGGAAGCAGGCCTTGCCGTCGTCGCCAAGTAGTTCGCGGCCGCCGGCAAGCCTAATTGCTGCCTGGGGGAGAATGAACCGGAAGATGGCTACGAAGCGTTGTACTTCTTCGGGGCTTAATTGTTCGGTTCCAGCGAGCGGAGTGCCTTCGATGGCCACGAGTACGTTGACGGGGAATGAGTTGACCCCGAGCTCACGGGCGGATAATGCCATGTCGATGCGGTCTTCCATGGATTCGCCAAGCCCTAGGATTCCGCCGGAGCATAGGCTCATGCCTTCGTCGCGTGCTGCTTGCAACGTGGCGATCTTATCGTCAAAGGTGTGTGAGGTGCAGATGCTTGGGAAGTATGCGCGGGAGGTTTCAAGGTTACAGTGCACGCGAGAAATACCGGCATCGTGGAGAGCTTGGAAGTCTTCGGCGCTTAGTAAACCTGCGGAGATACATACTTCGATGCCGACTTCTTGTTTGATTCGGCGTACGCCCTCGCAAATGTGGCGGACCTCGTCGCGGCGTAGCTTGCGGCCGGAGGTGACGATGGAAAATCGAATTACGCCTTTGTCTTTGTTTTCTTGTGCTTGTCGTACGAGTTCGTCTGTGGTGATTAGCGGGTAGGAGTCCACGCTGATGGTGGGGTACCTGATGCTTTGGGCACAGAAGGTGCAGTTTTCTGGGCAGCGACCAGATTTGGCGTTGATGATGCTGCACATGTCGAATCCGTCGCCACACATCTGGGCACGGATGCGGTCGGCTGCTGCGCTGAGTTCGTCGAGGGGTGCGTCGATAAGCGAGAGAGCCTCGTCTCGCGTGATGGCGGTGCCGGCAAGTACTGATGCTTCGAGATCCTGAACCGTGTTCAATGTGGCAGTCATAGCCTCCATTGAACACCTTTCAATCGCGTAGATCAGCTGAAACGACTGTGGTGTTCGACGCGTTAGCTTAGGATGAGCTCATGTTGAGTTCGCGACTAGCCAAAGCAATATCAATCGCAGCATATGCTCACCGCAACCAGAAGCGCAAAGCTACGGACATCCCATATATATGTCATCCATACTCGGTGATGTTGATTGTCCAAAGCTGGACGCGTGATGAGGACGTGTTCATCGCGGCATTGCTTCACGACGTCCTTGAAGACGCGGCGGAGGAATATTCCGAGCATGACATGCTCAACGATTTTGGCCCCCGAGTGATGTCCATTGTGAAAGAGGTGACTAAAGATTCGAGCTTGCCCACGTGGCAAGAGCGTGCAGATTCCTACTTGGCCCATCTGGAAACCGCAAGCCATGAGGCACTCATTGTGTGTTTAGCGGATAAAACCCACAACCTGATGTCCATTGTGGCGGACTATGAGGCTGTGGGTGATGCTTTGTGGGCGCGGTTTAATGCCGGAAAAGATCGCCAACTGTGGTGGTATTCCAGCGTGGAGGCTGTACTTGAGCGCCGGCTTGGCAAAGAATTTCCAGGGGTGGCGGAGTTTGCGCGTTTGCTGAGCACGTTTGCTAAGGCGTAATGAGTAATGCCTAGAGCGACTGCGATAGATGTGCCGCAGCTTCGGTTAGTTGCTGTGACCATAGTGCGGAAGGTGATGGGCGCAGCCGCTCGGTAGGGCCGGAAACGGACAGGACGGCGATGAAAAGACCTTCGCTGTCGAAAACGGGGGCAGAAATGCTAGCGAGCCCAACTTCGCGTTCACTGATTGATTCAGACCAGCCGCGGTCGCGAGCTTCTTCAAGGTCTTCGGGGGTAAATTGTGCTCCCGATGTCAGCATGGCATCACGCAATGTGGGGGAGGAGTAGGCAAGAAAGACCTTCGCTGCGGATCCTGCGGTCAGTGGTAGTCGTGTGCCAACGGGGACGGTGTTTTGTAGTCCGATGGTCGGCTCTTGGGCGGCAATACATACGCGAGTTGCGCCTGCGAGCTGGTACAACTGGACGGATTCGCCCGTTTCGTTCATGAGGCTAGCCATGATTGGGGTGGCTACGTCGATAAGCTTGGTGGAGCTACCTGCCCCGAGCGAGCTCAAGACTGCGCCGATGGTCCATTTGCCATCGGAGGTACGCGTCAAGATGTTATGGGTTTCAAGTGCTGTGGCAAGTCTGTGTGCTGTGGCTCTGGGGAGATGGGTCACGTCGCACAGTTTGGTCAGTGATAGTGGACGTTCCGCGACTGCGAGCATGATGGAGACAGCGCGGTCGAGAACCTTAATACCGCTTGTTGCAGCAGGATCTATGTTAATCTTTCCCATGAGATGAATATTAGCATTCCATTGCGCGGGATTCACCTGTGGGTCGTTTAATGTAGTGGAAAATTTATGTAGAAGAGGTGATTCGATTCATGACCAGCCCCATGACATCGAAGGATTCAAAACTCACGCTCGCTGAAAAAGTCTGGCGTGACCACGTTGTTTCTCAAGGAGAAGGCGACCAACCAGATCTTATCTTCATTGACCTCCAATTACTGCATGAAGTCACCTCGCCTCAGGCTTTCGACGGCCTGCGCATGGCCGGACGCACACTGCGCCACCCAGAACTGCATCTGGCGACCGAAGACCACAACGTTCCCACCGAGGGAATCCACAATGGCTCCCTCCTAGAAATCAACGAACTTGTCTCACGCACCCAGGTAGAAACCCTGCGGAAAAACTGCGAAGAATTTGGAGTTCGCCTCCACGCCATGGGCGATAAAAAACAAGGCATCGTCCACCAAGTAGGCCCACAATTAGGCGCCACCCAGCCAGGAATGACCATCGTGTGCGGCGACTCACACACCTCTACACACGGAGCCTTCGGCGCAATGGCCTTTGGTATCGGAACCTCCGAAGTAGAACATGTGATGGCGACCCAAACGCTGTCGCTAAAACCATTTAAAACCATGTCTATTAACGTCACCGGCGAGCTGCAACCAGGGGTTACTGCCAAAGATCTCATTTTGGCGATCATCGCCACCATCGGCACCGGTGGTGGACAAGGTCACGTGATCGAATACCGTGGTGAAGCCATCGAAAAACTGTCCATGGAAGCACGCATGACAGTCTGCAACATGTCCATCGAAGCAGGAGCTCGCGCCGGTATGATCGCCCCAGACGAGACCACATTCGACTACATCAAAGGCCGCGAAATGGCACCCACCGGCCAAGACTGGGACGATGCCGTAGCTTACTGGAAGACTCTGCCCACCGACGAAGGCGCGGAATTCGACACCGAAATCACTATCGACGGTTCCGCGATCACACCATTTATCACATGGGGAACAAACCCAGGCCAAGGCCTACCACTGTCAAGCGTGGTGCCCTCACCAGAGGACTTCCCAGGCGACAACGAAAAAGCTACAGCTGAAAAAGCACTCGCCTACATGGGGCTGACCCCAGGAACCCCACTGCGCGACATCACAATCGACACAGTCTTCCTTGGATCCTGTACCAACGCCCGCATGGACGACCTTCGCATTGCGGCCGACATCCTGCGCGGACGTACCATCGCCGACTCCGTACGCATGATGGTTGTCCCATCCTCAATCATGATTAAAGAACAAGCCGAGGCAGAAGGACTCGACAAGATCTTTATCGAAGCCGGCGCACAATGGCGTACCGCAGGATGCTCCATGTGTCTAGGAATGAACCCCGATCAACTCACCCCAGGCGAACGCTGCGCATCCACCTCAAACCGCAACTTTGAAGGCCGCCAAGGCCCAGGAGGACGCACCCACCTGGTATCACCTGCAGTCGCCGCCGCAACCGCAATCAAGGGAACCCTAGCAAGCCCCGCCGATCTGGATTAAGGAGAAACAACAATGGAAAAATTCACCACCCACACCGGCGTCGGTGTACCACTGACCCGCTCCAATGTCGACACCGACCAGATCATCCCAGCCGTCTACCTCAAACGCGTCACCCGCACTGGATTTGAAGACGGACTCTTTAACAACTGGCGCACCAACGACCCCAACTTCGTACTCAACAACGACGCCTACCGCAACGGATCCGTCCTCGTTGCCGGACCAGACTTTGGCACCGGATCATCGCGCGAACACGCAGTATGGGCACTCAAAGACTACGGATTCGCCGTCGTCCTCTCATCACGATTCGCCGACATCTTCCGCGGAAACGCCGGAAAAGCGGGATTACTAGCAGCCCAAATGGAACAAATCGACATCGAGCTGCTGTGGAAACAACTCGAACAAACACCCGGCGCGCAGGTCACCGTAAGCCTTGAAGAACGCACCGTTACCTGTGACGGAAACGTCTACCCATTCTTTGTCGACGACTACACACGGTGGCGGCTCATAGAAGGCCTTGACGACGTAGGACTCACCCTGCGCAAAGAAGCTGACATCGAAGCCTTTGAAGCACGCCGACCATCCTTCAAGCCCGTAACGCAATAGCTTCTCAGCAGCACAAGGAAAAGGAGCCTTTTAGAGCGAACAACTCTAATAAGGCCCCACAGCTTTGCCAGGAAAGCGATTACTTCACACCCAACGGGCTGACCAAATAATCCGCCCCCGTCAATTCACCTTCATGGAAAGACAGCACCCACGCGCTAGCCTTCTTCGCCTCAATGGTTTCTAGCGGTAATCGGCCTTGGGCAGACAACCATGCAATGGCGTCAGGAATGAAAAGACCTTGGCTTACCACCACATGGGTTCCAGGAGTAGAAATCAGCTCCTCACAGGCTTTCTGAGCAACTGTCATCCGCGATAGCCACGCCTGGTCATCAAAACGATCATCCACTACAACTTCTAAGCCCGTAAGTTCAGACAAGGGGGCGGCGGTTTGCTGACACCGCGCCGGGGTGGCGGAATGGATACTTGTCGGACCATAAGCTGCGAGCATGGGAGCGAGTAGGTCTGCTTGGCGCTGGCCCTTTTTCTCCAATGGTCGGATGCTGTCATTGCCTGCCCAGTTGCGACGTTGATGTGCTTTGGCATGGCGCACGAAAATCACTCGGGTAGTGGTAGGCAACGTAAGACGTTTATAGGCTTTATCTAGCACCAGGCGGTCCACGTCGTAGCTGAGAATCTCTCGAGCCTCGGTGTAGGGGAGCCAGCGTAGTTCGTCTACTTCGTTATTTTCTTCGAAGGCTTCTTCGTGGACTTGGGCGGTCCAGTAGTACACCACTTTGGTGCGTTCGCCAACGGGGTAGGACACTTTCCCGAGAAGTTTTCCCAAGTGAACGTGGTAGCCGGTTTCTTCGCGAATCTCGCGTTCGGCAGTCACGGGCAATGATTCACCTGGATCAACTTTGCCTTTGGCAAGGGACCAATCGTCGTAGTGAGGGCGGTGGATTACAGCAAACTCGACTGCAGGTTGATCGGAAAGTGCATCATTGTGGCGCCATAGAACAGCCCCCGCTGCAAGGGTTGGCTTGGAAAATTCCTTTGTAGGATGAGCCGAAATTGTTTGATAACGGCCAGTAATGTCGAACGCTGATTGTTGGTCTTTGTCTACTTCGTGGAGCTTATTAGAAGACGTCATGGGTGGGGCGACCTTTCTCGCAGTGCATGCGGTTTTCAACAATCTTAAGCCTTGTCAATGCGATGTGCGTCAACGCCACCACCTAGAAACGGTTGTATAGCAATAGCTTTATCCGTTGTTGATGATCGGAAACAGATATAGTCGAATGAGTCAGAGTTGAGAAGCTATCCGTACGACGTGGGAGGCAAGTGATGAAGATCGGTGTGATGGGGGCCGGTTCGTGGGGAACTACCTTGGCTAAAGTCTTTTCTGACGCGGGCTGTGAGGTTACTTTGTGGGCGCGTCGTGAAGAAGTCGCCGAGGAAATCAACACCGAGCACACCAATTCCACTTATCTTCGAGGCATTGCACTGCCGCCTCAACTACGTGCTACAACTCAGCCACAGCAGGCGCTGTGCGATGCGGACGTAGTCGTCCTTGCTGTTCCTAGCCAAACGTTGCGTGGAAATCTTGCCGAATGGCGCGAAGCTATCCCCCATGATGCCTTACTGCTAAGTTTGGCAAAAGGTATTGAAAAAGAGACTTTTTTGCGCATGAGTGAAGTAATTGCTGAGGTGACTGGTGCGCAGCTAGATCGTGTGGCAGTTCTATCGGGGCCAAACTTGGCACGTGAAATTGCGGAGGAACAACCAGCGGCCACCGTTATTGCGTGCACAAATGAGAAAAACGCCCAGCGCATCCAGCATGCGGTGGCTGCCCCTTATTTCCGTCCGTATACCAACACAGATGTTATCGGTTGTGAGATCGGTGGTGCCTGCAAAAATGTCATCGCGTTGGCTTGCGGCATGGCCTCCGGTCGGGGACTTGGCGAGAACACATTAGCTACATTGATGACTCGTGGTTTGGCCGAGATTTCCCGATTGGGTGTGGCGATGGGGGCAGATCCGCGAACTCTATCAGGTTTAGCTGGGTTGGGAGACTTGGTAGCTACATGTTCATCACCATTGTCGCGTAACCGCACATTTGGTGCCCGTTTGGGCGAAGGCAAGACTCTGGACGAGGCACGTGCAGCTACAAACGGTCAAGTAGCTGAAGGAGTTATATCCTCGCAATCTATTGCGCGGCTAGCAGATTCTCTGGGGGTTGATATGCCCATTACCCGTGCGGTATTTGGAGTATGTCATCGTGACCAAAATGTTGCCGACATGGTGGCAGCATTGATGGGGCGTACCAAGAAATCTGAGTAGCTACAGGGTAGAATTTCCGTCTGTGAGCCAAAATCTTTCAGCACAGAACTCTTCAGAAACTCCTCGTATTAAAGTTGCCATCATCTACGGTGGTCGTAGCTCAGAACACTCCGTGTCGTGTGTGTCTGCCGGCGCTATCATGGCGCACCTTGATCCGCAGCGCTACGAGGTGTTCCCAGTAGGAATTACGCATGACGGTGTGTGGACTGTAGGAGAATCAGATCCTAGCCGGCTTAAGACTGTCGACCGCGTGATGCCTGAGGTTCAGTTCACAAGGGAAGTATCGCTGTCGGTCAACCCAACTACCGCTGGCGAACTACGCTTCGAGGACGGATCGCTTTATGCCAAAGTCGATGTAGTCTTCCCAGTCTTGCATGGTCGCTTTGGTGAAGACGGTACGATCCAAGGCCTTTTTGAGCTATCTGGAGTGCCTTATGTTGGAACTGGTGTGTTGAGCTCCGCCTGCGGAATGGACAAGGAATTTACTAAGAAACTCATGGCGGCTGAGGGGCTGCCAGTTGGCAAGGAAGTTATCCTTCGCGGCTCGGAAACTTTGACTGAAGAACATAAGCGCGAGCTTGGTCTGCCAGTGTTTGTAAAACCTGCCCGTGGTGGATCATCTATTGGTATTTCTCGTGTAGCTGATTGGAGCGAATGGGACGCGGCGTTAAGTCTTGCGCGCGAGCACGATTCTAAGGTTATCGTCGAAGCCGAAATTGTGGGTGTAGAGGTCGAATGCGGCGTGCTTGAGCGTATCGACGGTTCCCTGATGGCGTCTGTTCCCGCCCAGCTGCAAGATACCGATGAAGGTGACGAAGGTTTCTATGGTTTTGATACCAAGTACCTCGACGATGTGGTCACCGCTCACATTCCAGCGCCCTTCGACGCGGAAACTATTGCGTTGATTCAAGAGCTGTCGCTGAAGGCTTTCACAGCTTTAAGTTGCCGTGGTTTGGCACGCGTGGACTTCTTTGTCACCGATCATGGACTTGTGCTCAATGAGATCAATACCATGCCAGGGTTTACCCCTATTTCGATGTACCCCCAGGTATTCGAGGCAACAGATATCGGTTATACGCAGCTGCTCGATAACTTGATCGAGCAGGCCTTGCACAAATAATTTGCGTTAGCGAATCGACTCCAACGCCTCAGTAATCGCTACGAGCGCGGCGTTACCGGCCTCATGAGGCAGGTTCACCGCGACCGTAGCTTTTTGGTCTAATGCATAGTGCGTCGATGCCGTCGTACCGTTACGCAACGTGGTGTCTTCAAACCACGGAACCGAATTGATCTGATTGAGGCGTTCACCAGCTTTATAAGATTCTGGGAACTCAACACCACAGCGCAATACAACTGGTTCGAAACCAGCCGCAGTCCACACGGCACTACCATCAGGAAGCGAAACAGTGGTGTTCTTTCGGTATGTAATGTCTTTACCAAAGCTATCCGGAACCGACTTCAGCAATGCACGACACGTCGCAGAGTGATCCTCACCAGCATGAACCTGAAGATTCGTCAGCGGAATAGGGTGCGGCTTCGTTTCCTTGTTCTCTAATACAGATACTGCGCCCTCAAGCTCCTCCAAAGGTGTCTCGTGCTCTCCGAGAGCCTCGGCATCTGCAGTTACTGCAACAATAGGGAAGCGGTTGACTGAATACCACGTGCGTAATGTCGAGCCCGGCGTGGCATCACCCACCTCCATCCACTCGGCGTTGGCGACGTCGATACGCTCAGATAATGCGGTGAATTGCAACGGTGCGTCCACTCCACAGCGAATCGTAACGCGCCGAGTGGAATCAGACTGCCACGCAGCAGCCCCAGCCGGCGCAGGATCAGCAATCTGGGCACGCTTATGGCCTAAAACATGCTCGGGGAGCGCCTCCAAAAAATCATGGCACTGCGCAGAATCCCCCAACGGAGATCCCACATCCGACATCGCCACCGGCTGATGCGCAGCCTTGTCGTACACAAGCTTGGCACCGGCCAAAACACCGACAACTAACACAATGGATAACACCAAAGCTATAACGATCGGACCGCGGCGAAAAGAATCATCTGAGTGCATAAGCACATAGTAGATCAGATAGAGAACCTGCCAAGAAGTGGCCTACTATCGAAACCACACCGGACCCCATCACCGAGGAGTACCCACCACCGTGACTGAAGAACACATCCGAAACAACCCCACCCTCAAAGAAGTAGGCGAGCAAGCCGCCATCAACGTCATCACCGCACACGCACCAAGTTCTCGTAACGGCGACGACGCAGCAGTCCTCAGTCATGCTGGTGCAAACTCCAGAGCAGTTGTCACCACCGACATGCTCGTAGAAAACCAGCACTTCCGCCTCGACTGGTCCACCCCAGCAGAAATCGGCCGCAAAGCCATCACCCAAAACTTCGCCGACATCGAAGCCATGGGAGCGCGACCCGTCGCAGCGCTGCTAGCCCTATCCGCACCCGCATATACACGACTACAGTTCGTTTCCGACCTAGCACGCGGAATCTCAGAACGCGTCAGCGACTACTCAGCAGAACTCGTGGGCGGCGACATCACCGACGGCAACGCCATCGTCTTATCCGTCACAGCCGTAGGCCAGCTCGGCGGCTCACTCCCTGAACTTGCCCTCGACCGTGCCCGCTCGGGTCATACCGTGATCGCTAGTGGAGTGATCGGAGAATCAGCCGCAGGACTAGCCTTGCTCAACAGATTCGGCAGAGACGGCATCCCCGAACGATTCATGCCATTAGTATCAGCACACTGCGCAACCTATGTTCCCGAAGGACGCGGCTTTGTCGCACGTGCCGCAGGCGTATCCTCCCTCACCGACAACTCCGATGGCCTCATCGTGGATCTGCGCACCATGGCTCGCAAATCCGGTGTAGTCATGGACTTGGACCCCAGCGCCATCCAACCCAGCGACCTCATGTATGAAGCAGCCGAAATCCTCGAAGAAGACCCATGGCACTGGGTCTTAGGCGGTGGAGAAGACCACACACTCATGGGAACAACAGCGCACGCAGTACCTACCGGATTCCGAAAAATCGGTACGGTCATTAAACGCAGCAACCAACCAACTCACGCCACCGGCGAAGTCCTCGTCGGCGGCGAAGCACCAGCATACGACGATGGATGGGTGAGCTTTTAAACATGAACAACACACCACTACCGGTTCATCCCTCATGGATAGAACCACTAGCACCCGTGACCGAAAACATCCACGTCATGGGTGACTTCCTCCGCAATGAAATCGCCCAAGGCCGTGGCTACTTGCCCGCAGGATCAGACATACTCCGTGCATTCCAATACCCCTTCGACGACGTCAAAGTACTCATCGTTGGCCAAGACCCCTACCCAACACCAGGGCACGCCATGGGACTCTCGTTTTCCACACAACCTGGCGTACGTCCACTTCCACGCAGCCTCGCAAACATCTTCAAAGAACTGTCCACTGACCTCAGCATCCCGGCTCCCACAGACGGCGACCTCACCGCATGGTCACGCCAAGGCGTAGCACTGTTCAACAGAGTCCTTAGCGTCCAACCCGGAAACGCAGGCTCTCACCGTAAAAAAGGATGGGAAATAATCACCGAAACCGCCATCCGAGCACTAGCACAACGCAACACACCACTCGTCGCAATCCTGTGGGGCAAAGACGCCCAAACAACCCAAGCATTCCTCGGCACCACCCCCGTCATCACCTCACCACACCCATCACCACTATCAGCCTCCCGCGGATTCTTCGGCTCTCGCCCATTTAGCCGAGCCAACTCCATCCTCGAACAACTAGGCACCACCCCCATCAACTGGGAACTATAAAGCCCCTGTGCAAAACCATCCCACACCCACCTTCAACCACTACACTATTTTTTCATGCCAAACATCACGTTCCTCGGTGCACACGACCTTCTCACATGGGCGACCACCGCCACCGCAGAACTCGTTGCGCGCCGGGACGAGATCAACGCCCTTAACGTATTTCCTGTGCCTGATTCCGACACCGGATCCAACATGGCACACACAATGACAGCCGCTGTGCAACAAGCCCAGAGCGTAGACAACCCAGACGACCTAGCAACAGTCGCCATGGCATTGGCCACAGGCGCAGTCAAAGGTGCACGGGGAAATTCCGGCGTCGTGCTCAGCCAAGTACTACGCGGCATAGCGCACCATGCTGACAGCGGGCGTATCGACGCCCACGTGATCCAAGAAGCTCTGCGATCCTCCCTTGACTTTGTTGCAACCGCAATTTCCGATCCCGTAGAAGGCACCGTCATCACGGTGCTCAGAGCGGCGGCAATTGCTGCAACAAATTCCACAGATAGCAGTCTTGCAACCGTCGTCCACGAAGCAGCCCATGCTGCGCGGATCGCACTGGCTGAGACACCCTCACAATTAGAAGTCCTACGAGAAGCCAAAGTAGTCGACGCCGGAGGCCAAGGCCTTGTCATCCTTCTCGATTGCCTCGAACACGTTGTCACCGGCACCGCAAGCCCATACGACGGTCAAACACCAGACACCGCAGAACAACCCCAGCAAAAACATGGCACAAGCGGCTATCTAGAAGTCATGTGCTTTATTGATGGGGTAGAAGTATCCTACCTCCATGATCTGCTGGCACCCCTCGGCGACTGCCTTGTGATCGGACCGATCAGCGAAACCTCGGCAACCGTACACATCCACTCCACCGACGCGGCTACCGTAATTTCAACACTGTACGCAACAGGAACGATCACGGATCTCCACATCGAAGTCCTCCCCGAAACCCCCAAGGTTGTGCACCCTAAACGCATCGTTCTCGCACTAACCCCACCAGGTGATCTAGCCCAGCTCTACACCGAGGCAGGAGCACTAGTCGTCGTTCGCGACGGACACCACTTTGCCATTGCACGAAGCACAAACCTAGGCCAAGCCGAAACACCACTTGCCGACGGAATCGATATTGTCAACGAACTCGTCACACGCTCTCACCAAAGCGGCGCACAAGAAGTCATCCTCCTGCCCAATGGGCTCCTGACCACCCGAGAAATGGCCGCCGTCGAACGCTCCAGCCAAGCCTTCAAACAATCCATCACCATGCTGCCAACCGGAAGCCTGGTACGCGGACTCGCAGCACTATCAGTCCACGACCCACACCAAAGCCTCGCCGTAGCAACCTATGCCATGACCGAAGCCATGAGCGGAATGCGAACAGCAGTCATCGAACGCGCAGAACACGCAGCACTCACCCCAGCCGGCGCCTGCGCCAAAGGCGACCTCATCGTCCACCTCGGCACCGAACCCATCGCCGTAGCGGAACAACCCGAAGAAGCACTCCGAATTGCCTGCCGTCGCCTCCTCGACATTGGCGGCGAACAAATACTCATCCTCGCTCGCGAAGAACTAGCGCTTACCCCCGATGACCACTCACTGACCGGACCTCACACCGATGTAGAAATCAACCAGTACGATGTAGATCGTCTCGGAGCTCTCATCGAAATCGGAGTGGAATAACACCATGCTCGGCTGGCACGACCAACGACCACTGGCACAACTCTTGCCAGCCAAAGAAACAAAAGCGTTCGCTCGACACTTCAGCTTCACCACCGTCGAAGACCTACTCCAACACTTCCCACGCGGATACTCAGCCCACGGCACCGGACTCGCAGCCGAAGCCGCAGAAGAAGGCGACATCATCACCTGCGTCGGAACCATCGTCGACACCCACGAACAACCCGATCGCAACGGACACAGCATCTACTCCGTCGTCATCTCCGACGGCTTTAGCCGCAGCACCGCCACATTTTTCCGTGCCACATGGATCAAAAAAGTCCTCACCCGCGGAGCACAAGGAATCTTCACCGGAAAACTCAAATTCTTCCGCAACACCCCACAACTCCAGCACCCCGACTTCTTCCTCTTCCCAGAAAAAGGCAAAAAAGCAACCGGAACCGGCGGAATGCAAGCACTATCAACCACCGGCGAACTCGACGACATCACCGACATCCTCGTCGCCATGAGCTACCTACCGGTCTACCCAGCCAAAAAAGCAATCCCCACCTGGCGCATCCTCGGCGCCGTCCACAACATCCTTACCCACACCCCACACATCGCAGATCCACTCCACGAATTCGCACCCCACGACCTCCCCAGCTTCGACCAAGCACTACGCGGCATCCACGAACCAGACGAACACGGCCCCCAGCCCTACATCACACGCATCAAATACAACGAAGCCCTCACCCTCGCACTCGTCATGGCACTACGACGCGCCGACACACAACGTCGACACGCATACCCCATACCTCCAACCAACGATGGCCTACGCGCGCACATGCTCAGCCACCTCCCATTCGAACTAACCGAAGGCCAACACAACGTCCTCACCGAAATAAGCACAGACCTCGCACAACCCACCCCCATGTCCCGCCTCCTACAAGGCGAAGTAGGATCCGGAAAAACCATCGTCTCACTCCTCGCCATGCTCCAAGTCATCGACGACGGCAAACAATGCGTACTACTCGCACCCACCGAAGTACTCGCAGCACAACACGCAACATCCATCACCCAACAACTCACCAACGCCGGCATCAACATCAACGTCACCCTTCTCACCGGATCACTACCCACCGAACAACGCAGAAAAGCCCTCCTCAACATCATCTCCGGCGACGCAAACCTTATCATCGGAACCCACACCCTCATCCAAGAAGGAATCGAATTCTTCGACCTCGCACTCTGCGTCATCGACGAACAACACCGATTCGGAGTCGAACAACGCGACCACCTCCGCAACCAAGGCCGCGACACCAACACCCCACACGTCCTCGTCATGACAGCAACCCCCATCCCACGATCCATCGCCATGACAGCATTCGGCGACCTCAGCGTCTCAACCCTCAAACAACTCCCCGGCGGACGACGCCCCATACACAGCTACGTCATCGACCACCAACACACCACATGGACCACACGCATGTGGGAACGCATACGCGAAGAAATCGACAAAGGCCACCAAATCTACATAGTCTGCCCCAAAATCAAAGACTCCGGTGGAGTAGAAGAAACCACCCACCAACTCACCACAGGCATACTCGCCAACTACCGCATCGCCATGCTCCACGGCGCCATGCACCCCGAAGACAAAGACTCCACCATGAAAGCCTTCGCCGCCGGAACTATCGACGTCCTTGTAGCCACTACCGTCATCGAAGTCGGAATCGACGTCCCCAACGCCACCGTCATGCTCATCCGCGAATCCGAAAACTTCGGCGTATCACAGCTCCACCAACTCCGCGGCCGAGTCGGACGAGGCGGCAACGACTCCATCTGCTTCTTCCACACAACCGCACAACCAACAACACCCGCCCACAACCGAGTCACAGCCGTCGCAGCAACCACAGACGGATTCGAACTCGCCGAAATCGACCTCACCTACCGACACGAAGGCAACATCCTCGGCACACAACAATCCGGACACACCAACAGAATCATCAGCTTCATCCACGACAAAGAACTCATCGAACGCGCCAACACCGACGCAACCCACATCGTCACACACAACCCCCAACTAGCACGCCACCTCGTCGCCGACATCGACGACACCACCCAGACCTACATCGATAAGTCATAACCACCCCCATGCGATAAAGTAACAAACATGAAGATCTGCGCCCCATTCGCCGGAATAGTCCACTATAAAGTCTCCCAAGGAGACACAGTCACCACTGGACAAGAACTCGCCTCCGTCGAAGCAACCAAACTCGAAGCACCCATCATCGCGCCGGGGCCAGGTATCGTCGCTGAAATAACGAGTAACGATTTTGACGATGTTGTTGGGGGAGACGTACTCCTCCGAGTCGTGAGTCAGGAGAAGCCATGACCCGTATCATTTCAGGTGAAGCCCGCGGACGAACCATTAAAGTTCCAGAGCACGGGACGAGGCCCACATCAGATAGAGCACGTGAAGGCCTATTTTCCTCACTCCAAGTGCGTTTTGGTTTTGCCGGTGCACGTGTCTTGGATTTATTTGCGGGATCTGGTGCATTGGGTTTAGAGGCTGCTAGCCGTGGTGCCGAGTCGGTTGTTTTGGTAGAAAACAACCCGAAGGCTGTCGCTATCATCCGTCATAATATTGCCGTTGTTGGACACCCTCACGTTGATGTCGTAGAGATGAAAGCATCCACTTATGTCGCTTCAGCACCGCAGAATCATTTCGATATGGTGTTAGCAGACCCACCTTATGATCTTGACGATCAGGCAGTCGTCGAAATGCTTCATGCACTCATTCCTGCGCTGGTAGATAGGGCAGCAGTAGTGGTTGAACGACACCGTGATTCTCCCGAAACGGCATGGCCAGCATGCTTCATGCCTACCACTCAGAAGCTAAAAAAGCGCACATTCGGGATTGCGCGAATGGACATGGCCGTTTTCCACGCTGAGCTCGTAGAGGAGTAAACACATCATGCGTAAAGCAGTGTGCCCAGGATCTTTTGACCCAGTAACTATGGGGCATCTTGACATCATTGGAAGGGCTGCCCAGCAATACGACGAGGTCACTGTTTTAGTGACTGCTAACCCCAATAAGCCCTCAGGTATGTTTACCGTCGATGAACGCCTTGCCCTCATTAAAGAATCCACCGCGCATTTCGTGAATGTCAAAGTGGATAACTGGGCAGGCCTCCTTGTTGATTACACTACGGCCCACGGTATCGATGCAATCGTCAAAGGGCTTCGAACGGCATTGGATTATGAATATGAGCTACCCATGGCTCAGATGAACCGAAAGCTATCTGGTGTAGACACCCTGTTTTTAATGACAGATCCACAATATGGTTACATTTCTTCTACACTCTGTAAGGAAGTAACTAAATATGGTGGGGACGTCTCAGATATGTTGCCACCAGCTGTAGCCGCAGCGATTGTGGAGAAAGTAAATAGCTAACTATGGGATTTGCACTTGTTGTCTTAATAATCGTAATAATCGGTTCATTACTTCAACGAATGTCTGGAATGGGGCTTGGGCTTGTCGCCGGCCCCATTCTCGCATTACTCCTTGGTCCCGTCGAAGGAATTCTCGTTCTCAACATATTGGCGGCCATTAACGCGGTTTTCATCACCATCAATGTCCGTAAACATGTCGAATGGAAAAAGTGCGCGTTGATCGGTTCAGTGCTCATTCTTGGAACAATCCCCGGTGCCTGGCTCATCACCCAAGTTTCAACATCATTACTTCAACTTCTAGTAGGATTTCTTCTCTTAGTTGCATTGGCATTAGTGGTATTCGGGGCGACTTATCTACCACCGGCACGCGGAAAGATTCCCGCAATAGTGGCGGGTATCGCTGGTGGGTTTATGAATACCCTTGCTGGGGTCGCAGGTCCTGCGATCACTGTGTATGCCCAAGCGTCAAAGTGGGATCAACAGCGCTTCGCTGCAACTCTACAACCCATATTTGTTATTTCGGGACTTGTATCCTTCATCGTAAAAATTGTCTCAGGTGCAGGAACAATTTCACAGATATCAGCATGGGTGTGGATCCTAGGCATTACCGGAATGTTTTTGGGTATCAGTCTCGGTGCTAGGGCCTCGAGAATGGTGAGCCGAACTCACGCACGAAAGCTCGCTTTGCTCTTAGCTACAGGTGGTGGGGTATCCGCTGTTGTTCGCGGATTGGCGGGGATCCTATAAAAGGTGCCCCCACGACAGAGACAGTCGTGGAGCACTCTGGTGCCTTTATAAAATCAAAACTTACAGAAGGCTTGAAAGGAATGCCTTGGTGCGCTCGTGCTGAGGGTTATCAATCACCTGTTCAGCTGGGCCTTGCTCCACAATAACGCCACCATCCATGAAAGCTACGGTATCGGCAACCTCGCGTGCGAAGCCCATCTCATGGGTAACCACGAGCATGGTCATTCCACCTTGAGCTAGTTCTCGCATAACGCGAAGTACTTCACCAACGAGCTCAGGATCTAGAGCAGAAGTGGGTTCGTCGAAAAGCATGAGCTTTGGCTCCATAGCGACTGCACGGGCAATTGCTACGCGCTGCTGTTGGCCACCGGACAACTGGGCTGGATATGCGTCTGCCTTATGCTCCAACCCCACTTGCTTGAGCAGCGCCATTCCGCGAGAACGAGCCTCCGATTCCGAGACACCCTTAACGTGCACGGGTGCCTCGATAATGTTTTCAATGACTGTTCTATGCGGGAACAAATTGAAGTTTTGGAACACCATACCGATACCGGAGCGCTGTCGGGCAGCTTCTTTTTCGGAAATTTCGTACAAAACTCCACCGCGTTCGCGATACCCAATGAGTTCACCATCAACATAAAGGCGACCACCGGAGATCTTCTCGAGGTGATTCACACAGCGAAGCAGTGTGGACTTACCCGAGCCAGACGGGCCGATAAGACACGTCACTGTTCCTTGGGGAACCTGGAGGTCGATACCTTTAAGCACACTCAGCTGGCCGTAGTTTTTACACAGTTTCTGTGCATCAATCATGAGATTGTCCGTCATGGCTTAGGCACCTTTCTTAGGAGTGCGGGGAGTGTGAGGTTTGGGTGTTTCTGCAATGATGTCAACATTCTTAGGAAGAGTGCCTTCAGCGTCAGCAAGTGCCGCGAGTTGACGTGCAGTGAGTTGACGCGTTGCGCCACGGTCGTAATACTTCTCCAAGTAGTGCTGGGCCACCATGAGCAACGAGGTAATCACTAGGTACCACGTTGCCGCAACGAGCAAAAGTGGTACTGGGTCGAAAAGTGCTGCTGCGATGTCGGTTGCACGACCATAGAGCTCAGAGGTGTAAGGGATTGCCACAACCAGCGAGGTGGTCTTCAGCAAAGAAATAAACTCGTTGCCGGTAGGTGGGACGATGATACGCATTGCTTGTGGCAATACAGTACGACGAATCGTCATCCACCAGCTCATACCTAAAGCCTTAGATGCTTCCGTTTGCCCCTCGGGAACTGCCTGGATACCAGAGCGGACAATCTCAGACATATAAGCAGCCTCGTTAAGTCCAAGACCTACGACTGCAAGAATAAACATGTTGGAAAGCAAGTTTTCCAACGAAATTTCGGTAAAACCCAAGTTGATGCCACTGTAAATAGAGCCCAATAGTCCCCAGAACACCAACTGGACGTAGACCGGAGTACCTCGGAAGATCCACAAATAGAACCACGAAATACCACGCAAAACAGGGTTTGGCGACATGCGCATAATTGCTACGATGCAGCCTAAAACGACACCCATGAGCATCGATAAGATCGTGATAGCTAGCGTATGTACTGCAGCAGAAGCGATGCGTGTATCAAAAAGATACTGGCGATAAATATCCCAGCCGTATGCATCGTTCGTGGCAGCGCTAATAAGAAACCAAACAAACAGGGCGAGAATAATAATGGCAGCGACCCAGCGGCTCGGATGCCGCAATGGTTTTGCCTGAATAGGCTGTGGGGAAGTCATGGATAAGTCCTTTTAACGAGGGGAAATAAACGGGGAAGATACACGTAAAGTGTCGAGTTAGACGGGTTTTTCGTTGATCATTCCTTGCTCAACGTAACCTTCTTTGACTCCCCACATGTTCAAAATCTTTTGGTAATCGCCAGTTTTGATGAGATGCTCCAAAGCTGCGGCGATAGCTGGTCCCAGAGGTGATCCTTTAGGGACAGCAAAACCGTAAGGAGCCGCATCGAAGATTTCACCTGTAGTAGTGAGCTTGCCCTCTGCACGTTCGACAGCCCATCCCACCACGGGGGAGTCTGCGGAAAAGACATCTGCGCGCCCTAGAACTAGTGCGGTAGCGGCTTGGTCAGAGGTGGCATAAGGAAGAATTTCTACTGGTTTTTTACCCTCGGCGATACATTTTTCTCGCAAAGGATGAGCATCATCGGTTTCTGCCACAGTGGTGCGCTGTACCGCGATGGTCAGGCCGCAGGGATCTTCGCGAGAGACTGAAGAGTCCTTTTGCACGCCCCATTGAATGCCGGCATACAAAAAATCGACGAAATCATAGTTTTCACGACGCTCGTCGTTATCTGTAAAACCGGAGGCGCCCACGTCGATTGTTCCTGCGCTTAACGACGGAAGAATTAATGAGAAGTCTTGCTGCTGAGCCTCATATTTTAGACCCATTACCGCAGATACTGCCCGCATCAAATCCATCTCCATACCAATAATGTTGTGGTTGGAGTCTTTGAATTCGAATGGTGCAAACGGTGGGTTAGCGCCTGCCACCAAAGTGCCGCGATCTGCAAGATCTTGCGGAACCATGGCAGCGATCTCGGGGACAGCGGCTGGGGTTACTTCCACCCAAGAATCCGGATGTCCTTGTTCTTCGTTGGTAACACACGCGGTAAGCGGTAATGCCAACGCGACCGTGGCACATATAGCCACAACGTGAGAGCGGATTGTCATTCTTAAAATAATACAATGATCTTCATAATATTAAGAATCCCTGCCGCAGGTATCCGCAAAACGGGGTAGTTATTTGTGGTGTGAATTCTTACGCTCAAGCAAAATTTCCGCGAACACTACGCAAGCTACAACTACTGCACCCAAGGCAATAAAACCAAATGTTGTGCCTGAATTAGCTGATGGCCAAAGAAGATCGGCATTGTCCGTCTGCCATGGCCACAGTGCGCGAAGCGAACCGAGCATCATACCGGCCATGGTGGCCAAAGTTAGCGTGTGGTGGCGAGTCATGAGAACATCGAGAACCTTGATAAAACATGCCAATCCTGTAATAGCACCGGCAGCGAATACTACTATGATGGTGAAGCTCCGGTCACTTACCGCTTGGATAATTGGTTCGTAAAAACCCAGCGCCAGCAAAATAAATGAGCCGGATACGCCAGGTAGGACGAGCGCACACACGGCAATCATCGCTACGAAGAAAACAATCAAAAGCGATGGGTCAGTCTTAGGCTCTGAGGTCATGCTCGTAGCAAAGAACGTTGCAATAGCGCCACTTATAAAAAGAAGTAGGGCTGGCAATTTCTGAGAGCTCAAACTTTCAGCCCGAATCATACGCAATGGAACCACTATTGATACCGCAACCATTCCTAGGAACAGGGCACGCGCTGTTACAGGGTGGTGGTCAACAAAGTGATGCATCACGGAAGACATAGTAAAAACGGCGCCGATCATGCCCACAGCTACCGATGCTAAAAATCCCCACTCCACGTTTTTGATAGAAGTTTTAAGCTGGGATCGATCGCCTATTAGGACACGCACAATATGGACAAGAGCATTGCCATTGTGAATTGCTCGTTCATAAATGCCGGCGACTAAAGCAACGGTGCCGCCAGAAACCCCTGGCACCAACTCTGCGAGTCCGATCAATGCGCCAAAAACCACATTGATTACTGTGTTGATGGGGCGAGTCTTATTAGTATTGGCCTTCACAGGGGAGGTCATGGTTCTGCTTTCTCGTCTCGAAGAGTGTGGTTGAATGAACTCTCCACTGTAACCTACTGCGTTAAGAGAACCTCTTTTTATCGTGAAATCCCATCAAATTTGTGACGGGATTAAGAAGGCACGCTCCGATGTGAGCCTGTCTGTTGGATTAGGGAAAATAGGAAAAACTAAAACGCCTTGTACTAGCAAAATGCTAATAACAAGGCGTAATGGGGGCTTCCGTAAACCTATCTGACCTGCGGTAATAAACGCAGGTCAGTGGTATTTTCCTCCGTGTGGCTTGTCTTTTTCCTCCACTTTTCCTCCTGCCAGCGACGATGGTCGGGTTTGGGCGAAATTCGGCACCAGCCTGTTTCCTCCACGGTTTGGGCGCGGAAATCGGATGATGGGGGCTGATCGGTCTTTCAAGTCGCTGGACGTCATTCCAATTTTGGTAGGTATGTCCCTTATCCAAACCATCTATGGCTCGTGGCTTTAGGCCACAACTGTTCTGCGCAATCACAGTAAGTTTGAAGCTATGAATCGCTACATCTCCGATGACCTGTTTAGAGTCGCTTTAGGGACAAACTCGGCTCAGCTAATTGGGCAGCACATGCTCGACTCGTTTTACCAGTCCATCGAGGCAGCAGCGGCGAAAAGCGCGTCAATGTCACTTCTAAAAGCGCTCGGTCCTGAGCCCAACTTCTTGGGAAACAACTACACCAAGCTCATGGCCGCTTCCGCGATAGGGGCTGACCAGCTCCTAATGAAATCGGTAGCGGACAAGGCTCGGGACCCGTTGGGTGCGGCCGCGCTAGGAATCAAGAGCACAGGCTCTGTCATACCCCAAGCAGCAGACGCTATGAAGTCATGGGCACGCTCGGACAAGCTCATTGGAGCAGCCACAGGGTCGCTGGCCTCAAACGCTGAGTGGGCCCTGTCGGGCCGGTCGATACAAGACATGGCCATGGGGCATATGGAAAAGCACTTTGCGGGCTTGCAGGAGTCTGTGCGGTCGATCTTTGACAAAGCGATCAAGCAGCAAAGTATGCCTTCGCTGCGCGCGATCTTCTTTCCTGCTAACCTGGTCGAGCTCGACAGCGAGTACACGCTTGAAGACGTTCTAGAATTTGTGCAGGCACACGGGGTTCCACTGATGTATGTTCCCCGTGCACGTATCGCTGCGCGTCTGCTGCGCGCCGAAAACAAGCAAGCAGTGCGCAACATACTTGGGCACGAGTTCAACAACATTGTGGACGACTGTGAAGCGGTGATGGAAGGTATCTCCTGGGACGGGCTATTTGAGTACCGTGAGTTCGTTGATGACGCAATAAACTCAATTCGTGCTGGACAAACGAAGTCGGCACAGGCAATGTTGACGGTCCTGCTCGATACAATGTCCTACCAACAGAACCCCTTTGGGGGCAGTAAAAAATACCAGTTGGGTATCACCTCGTACCAGCCTGATCGTGAAAAGAATCAAGTTGAGCTAGAGGACGAGCTCACCATGCGCGCGTCACTGGTGTGGTTTCCGATACGCAACGTCCACTTCCGATTCGACCGTAAATTGGAAGATAAAATTCCTCACGATTACGGGCGCCACCCCAGCACCCACGCAGTGAGCAAGAAGCAGTACTCGAAACGAAACTGCGTGCAGGCACTGATGGTGGTGAGTTCGCTACTGGCTCATGTCGATGACTCACATCGAAGAAGAACGCGGCTACTGGAGGGAACGGGCAGAGGGCTTGACCCAGCTCCTTGACCACCGACCGCGGTGCACTGTGTGAAGGGCTATCCCACGGGGCCGGCTGATTTGTCCCATGGCGCAAGGTGGTGGGGCGGTCGGGGCCAGTGCACCCGTCCTAGGACGGGAACGCGGTCAGGGCGTTGTGCGGTTCCTGGGGTTCGGAGTCACCCGCTCGGAAGCGGGGGAAAACTACGGGTAGATTGTTGCCGTTCTCTACCGGAGTCACCCGCCCGAGAGCGGGGAAGCGGGCGCATGTCTCCATGTCACCGCGTTTGTAGGGGTCACCCACCCATGGGTGGGGCGTATTCTTTGACCTGGCTTTTGGGAATGTTTGGCATTGGGCCACCCACCCGAGGGCGGGGAACCAGGCCCAGAACAAGGGCTGGAACATAAGCTGGAACAAGGTCTGTCACATCAAGTAGAACAGGTCCCACGCGCGAGCGTCAAGCACCAACGTTTGCCCCCGTTTTCATCAGCAGAATTTGCTTATTTTCATTAGGTCAAGTGTCTGTCCCGTCAATGGCACTGGCCTACGTGACCACACATGTGGGACGCGTGAATGAGCGAGAACAGCGGAGTGGACAGTACCTGAGATCGCTTGAAGAAGTGGTGAAACTGTACATTCCACAAGCTCGGGAACGTCAATATTGAGAAGTGAGTCAAAATGATTAACACGATTTCTCAATGTCGCGCACACTCTGACATGTTCACCGATCTTTTGCCCCTTACTTAGTCGCCGTGGGGTCGGTATCTTGTTTGGAAAAGCGTCTTTGAGTGCGGCCTTCCAAAGTTCATCGACAGCCTGCGTCACATGTTGAGGACGTGTGTCTCCCTTGTCGGGCAACATCGCTCCCCATGTTCCAAACATGATTTGGGATAACAGGTCATCGTGGTTTGTGTGGTGAGTTAGTCGGGGGTGACCAGCAAGCCTCCCGCTAACTTGTTTCCGTACGCCGTTATTAAGTTGGGAGTATTTCACTATTTTCCCACCGTTACGGAACGTAATATCTGAAAGATAAGGTAACTGACTGACCTCACGTATCCATTCACCTGACGCGACGGACTGGGAAACCGCGAATGAACGAAGTTGTTCGTCGATTGTGTTTCTGACCGCTACCTCCACCATGCCGAGAAGTTCCTGTAGTGCGCCCGAAAGATCAATCCCCCACAGGTAAAGAGCCGACGGGTCGGCGTGTGTCCTGGCACAGTCTTTGTAGGAGTTGGCACGCGCGGTGGGAATAGTTGACAAGAGGGAGCGCATATCCGAAGAAGTGGTCATTTTGAGGTTACTTTTTCGCCTAGGTTACCGAGTGTGTTGAAGTATGGGCACTGTTCACTTAATATAAGGGACGTACCGGATAAACCCAGCTGTCTGGGTGTACCTCGTAGCCCTGCTGCAAGGTATGTTCCGAAGAAGGAGACGGGTCTTGCGACCGGCTGTCCCTTTGAAGTAGCCTTACCTTTGGTAGGGCTACTTTTTTGTTTACTTCGCCCCTGTTGCACCCCTGATTGGGACTGCCCGTCTATCACCCAATCCGGCGTACACGCGCGACGTTTTTGATGTTGCGCTTGCGCCCGGGCGTGCCCGCGTATCGGGTGTTGTTGGACTGGTGACGCTGGCCAGTGATCGGGTGGACCTTGGCCGGGTTCACGGGCTCGCGGGTGGTATCTACGGCCACCTTGTGTATCTTCCCGATGGCCGTCCAGTACCGGTGCCGCGCGCTGCGCAGGATGGTCTGCCGCTCCAGCTCAGTTGCGGCCGACTGTGCCTTCTTCACTGCCCGCTGATATGTGTGCCATGTGCTTTCTCCCGGGTAGTGTAACTTGCTCTTTTGCCGTTCTACCTGCATTTTCCGTGTCCCACTACTGCTCACTCACCGCGCGGTGGGCCAGATGTGCCAGCACCTTGTTCAGGGCCTTGAGCGAGACGTCATCGCCCAGGAACAGTTCCTGAATCTCACGCGACTCGTTCATGACCTCGATCAATGCACCGACCACGGCCTTCTCAAACCCGGGCGCGTGCTCCAATTGGCTGACCGTATTTTCTGCGGCCATCTTGGCCACGTCCTCGTTCGGAGCCAGCGTGCCCCACACCTGCATGACGAACCCGCGCACCGCCTTGTTGGACGCGGGGATACCGGCTGCGGTGAGGATGGCGTTGGCCTCGTCTACGGCTTCGGTAAAAGCGATACCCAGGTCCGAGTCCGCGGCCGCGGTTCCGCCGCCCAGGGTCGGCACCTCCAGTTGCCCGTCCCCGTCCGTCAGACCCAGGTTCTCGGCCACCGACTTCGGCACCACGGCCACACCGATGATGTCAACGGTGGACACGTCGATGACATCGGACAGCCCCAAGTGCAGGTTGCGGGCCAGGTAGGTGGACAGGATTGCCCGCTTGCGCATGGTCGTGTCCTCGAAGTTGACGATCTGCGACAGGAACTCCCAGGACCTCACATACGTGTGCAGGTCGGTACGAAACGCCTTGTGACGATTCACCTCGTCCTCGTTGCCGGACATACGCGCTGCACGTAGACCATCGTTCCAGCGCTGGACGATGGGGGAGATGTGCGAGCGGAAGGTCTCGTGGTCTACGTCATCGCCCACCACCGCTGCGGCCACAGCGTCGATATCAGCGTCGGTGTAGAAGCCGGCCCCGTCAATGCGCTCGGCCACCTCGAACAAGGCAGATGGTTCCACGTCCCCGGCCAAGGTCGCGGCCGTGTAGAACTGCTTGAAGTCCGCCAGGATGGACTCTGCGTCGTTGGCGAAGTCCACCACCATCGGTGCGGTCTTGCCCGGGTAGGTGCGGTTGAGACGGGACAGGGTCTGGACGGTGGCCACGCCTGAGAGTTTCTTGTCCACGTACATCGCACACAGCCGTGGCTCGTTGAACCCAGTCTGGAACTTATTTGCCACGATCAGGACGCGGTACGCGCCGTCGGAGTCCTTGTACGCGCCCTCGGTGTCGGACAGGCCGTTGAACGACGCCTCGGTGTACACCCCGTCAGCGGTGGCACGTCCCTCGCGCAATGCCAGGTCGAGCTGATAATCCTCCATCAGCTCTGCGAACTGCTCGTCGTTCATGTCCGGGGTGCGCTGTGGCTCGCGCGGGGCTGCAATATCCAGCGAGCCGGAGTAGGCGAGAAGGGTTTTGAACTCGTCCTGCCAGTTGTTTTTGGCAATGTACTTGTTCATCTCGTGACACCAGTGGAACGCGGACTCGCGCGTGGCCGCCACCACCATCGCGCGGGCCTGACCGCCGAGCAGACCTGCCACATTCTCGCGGTAGTGGTTGACCACCACCGCCACCTTCTGGGCAATGTTGGTCGGGTGCTCCCGCGCAAACCGCACGATCTCGCCCACGACCTCGCCCTTGCTGACCATCTCGTCGCGGTTCATCGAGTCCGCGATACGGATGTAGTTGCTGTAGGTGGTGTAGTTGGTGAGCACGTCCAGGATAAAGCCCTCCTGGATGGCCTGGGCCATGGTGTAGTGGTCGAACGCCGAGCGTGTGTCCGTCTCGGGGTCGTACGTGCCGAAAATACGCATGGTCTTGGGCTTCGGCGTGGCCGTGAACGCCACAAAGGTCACGTTCGTGGCCGAGCTCGCCGCCCGGTCCTGGGCTGCAAGCACAGCCTCAATTTGCTTCTCAACCGGTGATCGGTGGGCATCGAGCGCCTTATCCAGTTGTGCTTCAACTGGTGAGTCTGTGTCCGCGGCTTCATCGAGGTCGGCAACTTCAGCGCCGATAGCCTGCGCCAGCAACTCTTTCAGCGCCGAGCTGGACTTGCCGGTCTGGGACGAGTGCGCCTCGTCCACGATCACGCACCACCGACGGCCTGCCATGTCCTTGTCCCCGTCCAGCAACTGTTTCACGACGGGGAAGGTCTGCAATGTGCAGGTGATGATGTGTCCGCCCTCGCGCAGGGCCGCGGACAGTTGCGGTGACTTCGCGCCCTGTTTCGCGTCCACGTTCACGACCAGGCCAGCGGACGCGGGCAGGAGCTTGATCTCGTCCGCGAGGTTGCGGTCGAGCACCTGTCGGTCGGAGATAATGATGATCGAGTCGAACGTCTTGGTCTCACCGCTAAAATGCCGGGCTAGGCGGTGAGCCAGCCACGCAATGGTCTTGGTCTTGCCCGAGCCCGCGGAGTGCTGAATCAGGTAGCGCTTGCCCACGCCCTCAGTCTCGATATCGCGGATGACGTTTTCCACCGCGCGACGCTGGTGGAAGCGGGGGGACACCAGGTACCCGCCCCTATCCGCCGGTTGCCACATGGCGTAGGTGGACAGAATCTGGAGCAGGCTGCGGGGTCGGAGCACGTCCCTCCACAGGTACGAGGTCTCAGACCCGTCCTCGCACGGTGGGTTGCCTGCCTGCTCGCCGTTGCCCTGGTTAAAGGGCAGGAAGATGGTCTTGTCCCCGGCCAGGACAGTGGCCATCTGTACCTCGGAGTTGGACACGGCAAAGTGAACAAGGCACCGGCCTGGTTGCAACAGGGTGCGGGTTTTACCCGGTTTGCGGTCCTTCTTGTACTGGCGGACAGCGTCCTCGATGGTCTGGGTGTTGTCCGTCTTGAGTTCCAGCGTGGCTACCGGGATACCGTTGAGCAGCAGTACCAGGTCGATGGTCTCGTTGTTGCCCGGGCGGGTGTCAAAATGCACCTGCCGGATAACACGCAGTCGGTTCGCGTCCGCACGCTCGGTCACCTCGGTCAGCAGTGGGTTGGTGGGGTAGAACCCGGCCATTGGGCCGAACGTGGCTTTACCGTGGCCTGCGGACATGTAGCTGAACCCGTCGCGCAGCACACCGAGCAGGCCGCCGATGGTGCCGCCCTTGGTGTGGTTCTTCTGCGGCGCTTTACCGAGCAGCTTGGACAGGTAGGTCAGCAGGCGGTGTTGCGCGGCCTTGGTCGCCACCTCGCCCAGGTCCGGTGGGCAAACTTTGGCGTACTCGGTCGGGTACTGGGTGGCGAGCCAGTCCAGTACGTCCCCGGGGAACAGGGCGAGGTCGGGGTCGAACCCGGTGTCGCGTGCCCCGTCCACGTACGTCCAGCCGGAGGTTGATAGGTGCTGGCAGATGGCGGTTTCAAACCCGTGTTCAAGTGTGTGGTTCATGGCTTAGTGCACCTCAATCTGTCCGGTGACGGCGGCGGTAATCAGGGCAGACCTGCGCTCGGTGAGCAGGTCTTTCAGTTCTTTGGTCTTAGCCAGCATTGCGTCGATACGTGCGGTGGTCTCGTCCAGGTGCTGGACTATGCGCTCCTGCTCGTCCAGTGGTGGGAGGGGGATACGGAACCTGGCAACCTTTTCCGCAGTGAAGTGCGGAATGGTTGCTGTACTGACTTCCAGCTCGATCTCGCCTGAGACTAATGCCAGGTGCATGGCGTAGTAAATAAACTTCCCAAGTACCTTTTCCGGGAAGGGACGTACCCGGTTAATGGAGTTTTGGAACCCCCAACCCTCAAGATCGTGGTCAAGGTATGCCGGGCGCCCGAAGCCAGCCCCGCCCTCGACTACAACAACGTCTCCGCGGCGAAGATTGAGGCGAGCGAGTTCGTCAGGTACAAACCACATCTTCTGGTCGGCAACATCAAAATCGAGTCGGCCACCAGGCTGAACGTGTGCAGCACGTAGATAAGGTGCGTGCACGTCAGTTTCATTCTTGCGGTTCGGCTGAATCATCTTTCCGAGTGCGATGTCGGATACTGCTCCAAGACTGACCAGAGGTGCGTCCGTCCCTCGAATAGCCACAACGAGTTGCTGCCTGAAACGTTCCTCCAGCAACCGGCCCAGACCATTGAGCTTGTCCAGCATCGCGTCAATCTCGCTGGTTTCGCGGTCGAGGTAGTCTGCGATGGCACGTTGGGTGTCGCGCGGTGGGAGGGGGACGGGAAACCTTCGGAGTGCTGCCCAGTCGGTACGCGGCATCTTCACGCCCGTGGTGGAAACACTGGCATGTCCGACAAAAGAGCCGGAGGATACAACGTAGTAAATGAACCTTGGGTGAGCGTGCGGGAGCGGGCGGTACACATGGATGTCACCGCCCGCTGTACCTGGCTGGGGCGCGTGGTAGAACTTGGCCAGGTAGGGCCTGAGTTTGCCAAACAGGATGTCTCCTTGCTCAAAGGGGATACCGTCGGCGTCGTAATTGGCTAGTTCTCCTGCAATGAGGTGTCCCGTACCTGACTCAATATCTTCTAGCGAGACTCGAAAATCGCGTGCAGGCGCTTTGTCTGCTACGAACTCAACTTGAGACCACAAGGGAATCTGCTGAAAAGTGGTCTCCATTACCGCTTCACCTCCTGGAACATGTCCATCAGCTCACCCATGACCTGCTGGACATCGGCGTCGATCTCGGCCAGGGGACGTACCTCCTCCGGCACGTAGAACAGGCGGGTGAACGGAATCTCGTAGCCGATCTTGGCTGCGGACTCGTCCCAGGTCACGTCCGGTGCAAACGGCAAGACCTCGCGGCGCATGTGCTCGTCCACGTCCTCGGTCAGCGGGATGCGCTCGGTCATCTTCCAGCCTGCAACGGAGACCGGGTTTCCTTTGTGATCGACTGCGGCGGGGGCGGCGTCGTCATGCACGGCCATGGCCTGCATGATTTTTGTGATGAGGCCGACGGGCATTTTGAGTCCGCGTACCTTAGCTTTGGTTTTTAGCAGGTCAGGTAGGTCATTCCACGTCGTGCCGTCTGCTTCGCGCATGACCTCGACGTGTGCGTCGGTGAAGGACTTGTGGGCGCGGGCTTGCTCCACCGCCTCGTCGGAAAACACCGCGATGTATCGCTCCTGTCGGTAGACCGGCACGTCTTTGAACCCAAGGTCGTCTGCGGTGACGATCTTGGAAATATCGGACTCCTCGAAAGCTGCGTACGCCTTGGTGATGATCTCACGATCCTTCGGGGAAAGCTCACGTCGCTTGTCACCCATACCTTTACGCATCGGGGACCACTGGTCGGCTGCGTTAATGAGCTGAATCTTGCCCCGGCGGTGTGGCTCCTTGTTCTTATCCAATATCCAGATGTAGGTGGCAATGCCGGTGCCGTAGAACATGGAGGTGGGCAGGGCGATGATCGCGTCCACCAGGTCCTCGTTGAGTAGCCAGGCGCGGATACGGTCGGGCCCGGACTCGGGAGCGCCCGTGAACAGTGGCGAGCCGTTGAGGACAATACCCGCACGCCCGCCACCGGTGTCACCGGTGGCGGGGGTGAGCTTGTGCACGACGTGGGACAGGAACAGCATTTGTCCATCGGACTTGGCGGGTAGGCCGTGGCTAAAGCGGGAGCCTTCCTGCGCGGCTTCGCGTGAGACCTCGTCATATACGGCGGACCAGTCGGAGCCGTACGGCGGGTTGGTGAGGATGTAATCGAAGGTCTGGTCCTCGAACCGGTCGCCCACTAGGGTGTCGCCCTGGAGAATGGACTCGGGCTTGTTGCCGAGCATAATCAGATCGGCCTTACCAATACCGTAGGCGTAGTCCATCAGTTCCTGGCCGTGGAGCGAGACCTGCACGTTGCGGTTGAGGGCCTTGAGTTCGTTCTTGGCCACCAGCAACATGCCACCGGTTCCGGCGCATGGGTCGTAGATGGTGCGGCTGGGGGAGTCACCGGACAGACCCGTGTCATCGGAGGAGAACAGGATGTCCACCATGAGGGAGATCGCGTCACGCGGGGTGTAAAACGCGCCCGCGCCCTTACCCTTGGTGTTGAACGCGCGGTACATGATGTCCTCGAACATGTCGCCCATCGCAGTGTCGGGGAGCAGGTCAGGGTGCATGTCGATACCTGCGAAGTGCTGTACTACGCCGAAGAGCCGGCCCGCGCCCTGGAGGGTGTCGATCTTGTCGTAGAACTTGAACGCGCGCCAGATGTCGGTCAGGTTGTAAGAGAAGGAGTCGAGGTAAGTGTTGAGGGCGGTGTCCACGTTGTCGTCGTTGCTGCCGATGGCTTTCAAATCGAGCGGGGACGTGTTGTAGAACGGCAGGTCCAGCTCGTGCAAGGCGCGAAGGCTGAGCATACGCGGGTTGACGTCCACGGTCCTACCCTTGGACATGGTCTCGTACATCCTGTCAAAGGCTTCGCGCTTGTCCGCCAACATGCACTCGATTCGTCGCAGCACAGCGAACGGGATGATGTAGTCGCCGTATTCTTCCGGCTCAACCACACAGCGCAAATACCTGTCTGCGGTGTTCCATACGGCGTTGGCCGTGGTGCTGCGAGCATGGGCGATCTGCTCAGGTGTCGGTGACATGGTGCTCCCTAAGTAAATAACAGTGGTGTGTTTTCATCATCGTAGCAGGTCCGGGCTGTTTTTCGGTGGAATGTCCCCTTGTGTTTGGGACCGGCCCCGGGGGTGGGCTGCGGGCCTGCTACAGGTTGTGCTTGTGTAGGGCTACTAGGAGGGGGCTGGGCCTACGACCAAGCTGTCTACGTAGGACTCAATCCTTTGGCCCAGCGCCTGCACAAGTGCGATGGACTCGTTGATATGGGAGAGATATTTTTCGGAACCTTCCGTGTCTCGGTAGTTGCTCAGCACCAGCGCCCCACCCGCTACGGCCATTGACGCGCGGTAGGCGAAGCGGAGGCTGTCTAGTTCGAGTTGTGTTGGGTTCTCGTTTGCAGCGAGAAACTGGTAGAACGCACGCCACGCATTGTGGTGAGTGTAGCTGCACAGCTCGCCGTACAAGTCCTCACCGATCAGCTCACCCAGTGTCTCTTTCACCATTGCGTCATACTTGACATCTTCGGTCTTGAGTTCGGGGATGACATTCTTCTTGGTATAGCGCTGAACCACCGTGTTGAGTCCGTCATACAGCTCAACAAGTCCGGGCATGGTGTGTACTTTATCCCCTGTTCATGCCATATTTGATCGCGCGCGCTGCTCGAACAGTACGCTCCTCTGGTGTGTCCTCGGGGCGGTTAATGTAGAGCAATAGCGCGATGTTTTCCAGCGCCGAGCGAGCTAGGGGTGCGACGGTCGCTGGAGTGGTGAACTCGCTTCGCATGAGTTGACCGATCTGGTGCAGGTGCGCACCGGCAACCTGCATGATGGTCCGTGCCAATTCGTCCGGCAATCGTGCGACATTGCTAATGGCAGGGTCAAGGTTCTTATTGACCTGTTCTCTAACCTTCAAGTCCCATGCCGGGTAGGAAATACCTATACCGTTGGCTGCATTGGCTATGCCGGTCGCAAGTGAGAACATCTCTTGCTTGAATTGAGCGATCCGTGGGTCGAGTCGGTCGGACTCGTGAGTTGTCATCATGGTCGCAAGTATGGCACGGGCCCCGGACACCTCGCCCGAACGCCTCGAACAAGCGGGCGAGGGAAGGAAAAGACCACCGACCTGCCAGGGGGATTAGGCAGGTCGGTGGTGGGCCGCACGCACTCGGGGCCACTTGGTCGCACCCTCGCGCTCGGGGGATGCGCTCGTTCGGTGCAGTTGTAGTCTAGCTCACATCATCAGGGTGTGCAGGGGACGAGGAAAAGCGCAGGTACCCAGACCCGCCCACGAGCCTGGCCCCTAGCTCGGGCGTGAGCACCGCAATGAGCAGACCCGATCGACGCGAGCGCACTGCGACGAAAGGCGAGATCAGTGAACAGGAATATGACAAGCTGATTGCTCAGCGTGAGACTTACCGCCTACGCCCAAAGTGCAAGAAGAACAAGGCAGTGTCCTATATTTGTCCTGCGCGGGGAGCCAGCCCGACGGTGTCGTGCCCGCTGGTTGAGGGGAAGCTCGGACGCCCGTCCTGATTTGCTCACTGTATTACCGTCCCCTGCGGTGCGCCGAGCACCCGGCAAAATTTGCACCAATGGGTGCTCACTCACAATCCCCGACGCAGAAGGCGAGCGCTTCCGTCAAGACGAACTTGTCTTTGGCTCGCGCGAACACCGGAGAATGTACGCACTGTGCCGCAACGCCATCGAATCGACCAACGCGCACATGAAAACGATGGAGGGGGAGAACGCAGGCTGCGCCATCGGCTCTACGTCCAATCGACCAGTTCGCGGGTATGCGTCCACGGCAGTCATGATCGCGCTCGGGGCGGTGTCATCCAACCTGGGAAAGATCAGCGCGTATCACAACAGAATCGAGCTTGACCAGATAGACGGGACCGACCCCTTTGACCCACGGTTCGACCCGCTTAGTGATGAATCTGTATCCGACTTTTCCTCCGGCGACGGTGACGATTTCCTCCAAAATTCCGACCAGGAAGTGGCATAAACTAACGCGCCACCACGCGGCCTGAGAACACGAAAAACCGGCTCTACCTGCGGTAGGGCCGGTTTTTGTCGTTTCGCACAGCATCGTGCTTACCGGGGGAGGTTTACGGAACGTTTTGTCCGAATAAACGGAAGCCCCCGTAATTATTGGTGCCCCTGGTGAGACTCGAACTCACACTGCACGGGTTTTGAATCCGTTTCCTCTGCCAATTGGGATACAGGGGCGCTGGAAAGAACTATAGACCATCTAGGTGGGTTTATGCCAAATCGCCTGTTCGGAGGGTGGATTCGGGCAAATGTTAGATGTACTCGTTACACTGGCCATCGTGACTTTCAATGCGAATCGACTCATGCTTATCGACGGCCACTCGATGGCCTTCCGTGCGTTTTACGCGCTGCCTGCGGAGAACTTCTCTACATCGGGTGGACAGGCGACGAATGCCGTTTACGGATTTTTGTCGATGTTGTCGTCTCTGCTCGTTGAAGAAAAGCCAACCCACGTAGCAGTTGCGTTCGACGTTGGCCGCCAAACATTTCGAACCGAGATGTTCCCTGAATACAAAGCGCAGCGTGAAGCTGCGCCACCAGAATTCAAGGGACAGGTGGAAATTATTAAAGAGGTCCTAGAGACTTTGGGAATCACCACCTTGGAAAAAGAAAACTTTGAGGCGGATGATATCATCGCTACGTTGGCTACCGCAGCGGGCCCGCTTGGTTTTGATACGTATATCGTTACTGGTGATCGCGATTCTTTCCAACTAGTAAACGAATCAACCACGGTGCTGTATCCCATGCGTGGTGTATCCGTTCTTCATCGTTTCACCCCAGAAGCGGTGGAAGAAAAATACGGATTAACTCCAGTACAGTATCCAGATTTCGCGGCATTGCGAGGAGATCCTTCGGATAATTTGCCTAATATCCCAGGTGTTGGTGAGAAAACCGCTACAAAGTGGATTGTCCAATATGGAAATCTGGATTCCTTGCTTGCTCATGCCGATGAGATTAAGGGCAAAGCTGGTAATAGCTTCCGAGAGTGTTTAGATCAGGTGCGTATGAATCGCACTTTGACTGAGATGGTCAAGGATCTCGAACTTCCTTATGCTCCAGATCAGCTCGAGCGCAAACCCGCTGATGCTTCGGCAATTGTATCTAAGTTTGATGAACTTGAATTTGGATTGAATCTCCGCGATCGAGTGATCCATGCAGTTGATGCGCAGGGGAACGTCTCTGAAGAGTCTGTAGAAGACAAGCCTGAAGTCGTCATCGACCATGAAAAACTAGCATCATGGCTTGCCAATCGTGCTGGACAGTCGCTGGCTTTGTATGTGCGAGGTCATGGTAGTCCCGCTAGTGGTGATGCTGAGTCGGCGGCGATCGTCGATAAGCAATTTCATGCTGTAGCACTTGATTTCGGTGACCTTGACGCCGATGACGACCAAGCATTTGCGCAGTGGATTGCTAGTGATTCGCCTAAATACCTACATGAAGCTAAAGCTGTATTTCATATGCTCGCAGGCAGGGGCTACACTCTCAACGGCATTGAGCATGATACTGCAATTGCGGGGTACTTATTGCGCCCTGGCCAGCGCACGTATGATCTGAAAGACGTGTATCAGCGCCATTTGCAACGTCAACTAGGCGGCGGCTCTAGCGAGAGCGGTCAACTCTCGTTGCTTGACGCACCTGATGCTCAAGAACTTGTTGACAATGCTGTAGCGATTTTGGAACTAAGCAAATCACTTACTGTGCAACTACAGGCTATCGACGCGTATGAGCTCTATCGGGAAATGGAGCTTCCGCTCGTTGGCGTGTTGGCGCGCATGGAGGCAACTGGAATTTGCGTTGATGTGGCCACATTGCGGGAACAGCGAGACGCATTTGTTGAGCAGGTTAGAGAAGAAGAAAGCGCTGCTCGGGAACTCGCGGGAGATGAGACTCTAAATCTGTCGAGCCCAAAGCAGCTTCAAGTAGTTTTATTTGATACATTAGGGCTTCCTAAGACTAAGAAGACCAAGACTGGATACTCCACGGCAGCAAAAGAAATAGAATCGCTGGCTGTTAAAAATCCACATCCGTTCCTTGATCATCTCTTGGCACATCGCGAGTTCCAAAAGATGAAAACCACTCTAGACGGCCTCATCAAAGCAGTCGGAGATGACGGTCGTATTCACACTACGTTTAATCAGACAGTCGCCTCAACTGGTCGTTTAAGCTCAACGGAACCAAACCTGCAAAACATTCCTGTACGTACTCCAGCAGGAAGGAAAATTCGCTCAGCTTTTGTTGTAGGACAAGGGTATGAGTCTCTGCTGACGGCAGACTATTCGCAGATTGAGATGCGTGTGATGGCGCATCTTTCTGAGGATCCAGGTTTGATTGAGGCTTATCAAACGGGCGAGGACCTCCACAATTACGTGGGTTCGAAGGTCTTCGATGTGCCAGTTGATCAAGTAACTCCTGAACTACGTCGCCGAGTTAAAGCGATGAGCTATGGGTTGGTCTATGGGCTTTCTGCATTTGGTCTTTCCCAACAATTAAACATCCCTGCTGGTGAAGCCAAAGTGATCATGGAAAGCTACTTCGAACGATTCGGAGGGGTAAAGCGATATCTTGACCAAGTGGTCGAACAAGCCCGAAAGGATGGGTTCACATCGACTTTGTTTGGCCGTCGACGTTACCTGCCGGAGCTTTCTTCAGATAATCGAGTGGCACGTGAAAATGCCGAACGAGCTGCATTGAATGCTCCAATTCAAGGCACAGCAGCAGACATTATTAAGATTGCAATGCTTCGTGTCGACGCCCGCCTTACCGCCGAAAACTGCCAATCGAGGGTGCTACTTCAAGTCCACGACGAATTAGTGGTCGAGGTAGCTTCAGGTGAACAAGAAAAGGTTCAACAACTTGTAGAAGAAGAAATGGACGCCGCTATTTCACTGCGCGTACCGCTGGAGGTTTCTGCAGGTGTCGGTACTAACTGGGAAGAAGCTGCGCATTAATTCCAAGCTGGAATTGAGCCCGTGGCTGAGTGTGGAATTCATTCACGGGCTAACGGCAATGCGTTACAAAAATAGCTGTTCCAGGAAAGATCCGACCTCTCAGTGGTGACCATTGGCCCCATGTTTCAGTGAGATTGGTGGGCCATTCTGGTTCAATCAGACGATCTATTATGAATCCAGAGGTATTGAGAAGTTCGATCCAATCGCCCATAGTGCGATGAAATTCTGCGTAGGTTATTTTGCCGTTCTTATCGCGTTCTATGTAACTTCGATCAAAATAAGACAGCTCAGCACATAATCCGACTTCGGTGGGATCGTCTGGGAAAATCCATCGCATGGGATGGTTTGTAGAAAATACGAATTTGCCATGAGGTTTAAGGCAGCGTGCAATGTCTTTTAATACTGGTCCTAAATTTTCTATGAAGGGGAAAGCACCAAAAACTGAAAATGCTATATCGAAGCTGCTGTCTTTATAGGGAAGATTTATAGCGTCGGCCTGTGTGAGAGGTACATCGGTAGGAGAATGTCTAAGCATGCCCATCGAAAGGTCAAACCCTGTAACAAAGGCGTCATAATTATCGAATAGCCAGCGAGAACATGGGGCAGATCCGCATCCGATCTCTAAAACGTTTAGTCCTGAAATATCTCCTAATAGGTGTGCCTCACGTTCTGCGAGCATTTCTGGGCACCAATGAAATCCATTGAGATATGCCGCATGGTCGTTGTGGTAACGCTGGGCATCTGAATCCCACCAATCTCGATTGGCGTCTGAGATTTCTTGATTGTTGTGGCGGTCTTTATGGGAGAAGTTCATCATTGATTATTCTTTTCTATTCAAACTGCTTGATCTAACTGGGATTATGCACTATTGTTGTCACAGCGTGTCTGTGCTTAAGTTGCAGGTTGCCTTAGTAGGAGGGTGGCACTGTAACTCTAGTGGGATCAAACGCCAAGGTTATGTGGTGTTTTGAGAGACGCGTTCCTGTCCATCAACGATTCCTACATTATTTTCGGAGCATTTATACATATGCCAACCAACAACGTCCCTCAGGTTGCGATTAACGACATCGGAACCGCTGAGGATTTCCTCGCTGCAGTCGACGCAACCATCAAGTACTTTAACGATGGTGACATCGTCGAGGGCACCGTGGTCAAGGTTGACCATGATGAGGTTTTGCTTGACATCGGATACAAGACCGAAGGTGTTATCCCTTCCCGCGAGCTGTCCATCAAGCATGACGTCGATCCAGATGAGGTTGTCGAAGTCGGCGACCAGATCGACGCACTTGTCCTCACCAAGGAGGACAAGGAAGGCCGTTTGATCCTTTCCAAGAAGCGTGCACAGTACGAGCGTGCATGGGGCGCTATCGAGGAGCTCAAGGAGAAGGACGAGCCAGTTACCGGTACCGTTATCGAGGTTGTCAAGGGTGGCCTCATCCTCGACATCGGACTGCGTGGCTTCTTGCCTGCATCTCTCGTTGAGATGCGTCGTGTTCGCGACCTCGATCCTTACATCGGTCAGCAGATCGAAGCAAAGATCATCGAGCTGGACAAGCAGCGCAATAACGTTGTCCTGTCCCGTCGTGCATGGCTTGAGCAGACCCAGTCTGAGGTTCGCTCCGAGTTCCTGCACCAGCTGCAAAAGGGTCAGGTCCGCAAGGGTGTCGTTTCCTCTATCGTCAACTTCGGCGCATTCGTCGATCTCGGCGGTGTCGACGGCCTCGTTCACGTTTCCGAGCTGTCTTGGAAGCACATCGATCACCCATCTGAGGTTGTCACCGTTGGTGACGAGGTTACCGTTGAGGTTCTCGACGTCGATCTCGACCGCGAGCGTGTTTCCCTCTCCCTGAAAGCAACTCAGGAAGATCCATGGCGCGTATTCGCACGCACCCACGCTGTCGGCCAGATCGTTCCAGGTCGCGTCACCAAGCTCGTTCCATTCGGTGCGTTCGTTCGTGTCGAAGAGGGCATCGAGGGCTTGGTTCACATCTCCGAGCTGGCTCAGCGCCACGTTGAGGTTCCAGACCAGGTTGTTAACGTCGGTGACGAGGCAATGGTCAAGGTTATCGACATCGACCTTGAGCGCCGTCGCATCTCCTTGTCCCTCAAGCAGGCTGACGAGGACTACACCGAAGAGTTTGATCCTTCCAAGTACGGAATGGCTGACTCCTACGACGAGCAGGGCAACTACATCTTCCCTGAGGGCTTCGATCCAGAGACCAACGAATGGCTCGAAGGCTTCGACGAGCAGCGTCAGTCTTGGGAGGCTCGCTACGCTGAGTCCGAGCGTCGCTTCCAGCTGCACACTGTTCAAATCGAGAAGAACCGTGTTGCGGCCGCTGAAGCTGCAGCAACAGGCGAAGCTACCAACTACTCCTCTGAGTCCGCTGAGGCAGCTCCGGCCGCAGCTAACACCGAGGCAGAAAGTGGCTCCTTGGCTTCCGACGAGCAGCTCGCTGCTCTGCGCGAGAAGCTTACTGGTAACTAATCAGTACTGATTAGAAGCCTTTAAGGTGGGGATCCTAGCAAAATACGCTAGGATCCCCACCTTTTTATATGTCGTATGGCGTACTAAACGTGAATGAAAAGGAACGCAAACACAACGTTCAAAATCGTGGCAACAATCATTGGTACAGATGTACGTTTGACGAGTTTGATAGGGCTGACATTAATCGCAGTCGAAACAATAATGACTGCCGCATTGACGGGGGACACCTGGCGCATCAAATTCGACGTTCCCCAAATTGCCGTAAGCATTTGAACGGGGAGAACACCAGTCTGGGCTGCAAGTGACGGTACGACTTCAGAGAATGCGAAGTAAGGGGCGGTGCCAGATCCCGTTAAAGCTGACATGAGTGCTGTTGAAGCAACGAATGCCAAAATAATAATCACAGCAGCGCCAGAGGATCCTTCAGTAGCATTAATCAGCATATCGATCACGCCTAGCTGGGTTACACCCTCGACGAGTACCGCAGCTGCAACCAATAGCGCGACCACGCCCGCAGCGCCTTCTCCCATGCCTTTAAAAAAGAGCTTCACTGTTTCTAGCGCATTCATGAGGCAACGATGCCGGATGGCTTCGATTATCAGCGAAATGAATAGTGACACAATTGTCACCGGCAAAATGCCAGCTTCAAAAGATAGTAGGTCTGCGCGATGTAAGACGGCTGTCACCAAAATGAGAAGGAGCGGAAGCAAGGGAAGGAGGGCATAGTATGCGGGGAGGCCGGCGGCACGCCGGAGCGCGTCGTCAACTGCTGACGTGTCATGCTTAATCGAAGGGCTATCACTTGTGGGAAGTGCTGATTTGCGTGCGTCTACTTTGTCGCAATGATGTTGCCAAGCCATGTGGACAAAAGCGGTGATCATAAGAGTTGGAATAGTGGCCTTAGCAACGTTGCCGTACACATATTCTGAAATTGGCATACCCACGAGATCAGCACCTTGGATAAGTCCAGCTTCCAAAGGTGTAGCTACGATGGTTGATGAGGTGACGATGATAGCGGCCACGGTGAGTGGGGTAAGACCAGCTGCGACGAGTGCTGGTAATAGGGTAGCGACCAATAGCAGGGAAAGTGCGGACGCTGATGGCACAATCAGAGACAACGCAGTTCCAATGGTAAAACCGATCGGTACCATCCAGTAAGAACCGCGCATTTTTTGGAGGGGTGCGGACAAAAGAACGACTGCTTTGGCGTCGGCACCGATTGTGCGCATGTAGGAGACAAAACCAAAGAGCACCATGATGGCCATGCCAATACCAGAAAACCTGGATTTGAAAAGTGCCTCGATGACAAGCAACTCATCGTAAAAACTATTACCAGATGGTTTGATTTCTACTGACGGTTCGGCTTTCCCAGAAATAGCCGCAATCATAAGAAGGAGTACACCCACGAAGAAAATCGAAGCAGCAGCGTTGACTTTCTTGATAATTAGGTACATCACTGCGGCGAAGGAAATGAGGGCTATGAGAAGATAAAGCACTATCTGAGGTCCTTCGACATAGCGACCGTCCGCGTCATATAAGGAGCACTGGTCTTTGCGGGTGAAAGCATTCGACCTTGCCAAACTGACGCGGTAATCTCCCCGTATGGCCTTAATCCAACACTTCCATGTAGTAACCACTTTAGTTAGTGGTTATGACCTCTGTGGAGAATATCTACTACTTGTGACGACTGACACAAGAATTGCTATGACAATTACCTAGCGATTGTCTGCGCCGAGACGAACGACATGCAAGGTGAGATAAGATACTTCCTCTGCGGTTAGAGGGGCATTCATGCGTAATTCAATAATGGCCGAAAGAGCTTCGGCACATTGAGCTGCGGTCGGGTATTGCTCGGCAATCGTGCTTGCTACCCGTGCTGTAGGCGAATCAAGCTGTTTGTGCTCGGCCATGCGGACGAAAAGATAGCGCAGATGGGTAATAAAACGGGCGACGGAAATATCTTCTCCGCTCAGTGTCGTTCCATAAAAACCGCCGATAATCTCCAAGAGCTGTTCAATAAGGCCGGTCATCCGATACGTTCCAGATAGATCTCCTACGGAAAAACCAGCATTAACAAGGTGGAGTGTTAATGCGATTGCCTCCGCTTCATCGAGAGGACGTTGTAACTCGGAGTTAATTTCTTTGAGCAAACGCTGCGCACTATGAAAATCTTCGGCGTAAAGGTGACGAACCTCTGCCTCTAGTGGATACTCAACTGATTTGGTACGAGTCGATGCCGCATGTACGTGATCGGCTAAGGCAATCACGAGAGTGAGTGTGCTGCGTAGTTTTTCTGACAAACCAGCGCGCTCCATGGCTTCGAGTACCAACCGAATGTATTCACCAGGAATAGCGGCAAGCATGAGCGCGGAGTGGTCTGGATCTCGACCATCAGCAGGCACGAAAACGCGTACTACCTTTGTGGGGTCGACGTCATCTCCAGTCTTAGCTTGGAATCCCAGGCCGCGGCCGGTCACAATGACCTCTTCATCGCCACGACGGGCGAGAACCACATTGTTGTTAAAAACGCGCAGAATTTGCATGAGTATTCATTCTAAAGCAGGGCCGCTTCCTTGAAAGGAAACGACCCTGCTCTTGGCTCTAAGTGACATCGAAGGCTGCCCTATAACAGGGGGACCGTATCGAATGATCAGTTTATTGCGTAACAGTGAAGATGGTGTCACCCGCGCTGGCATGCTTGACGCCAGTTGGGGTTACGGCCTTCATTGCCTTTGTGTTGGTAACTGCAACGACGATGGTGGTGCCATATCCTGCAGCGCGGACCTTGTCGTAATCAACAGTTGCCAGTTTTTGTCCTGCTTCGACGCGGTCGCCCTTTTGGACTGCAGGAGTGAATCCTTCGCCCTTCATCTGAACGGTATCAATTCCGATGTGAACGAGAACCTCGACGCCGTCATCTGTCTTAATTCCGTAAGCATGGCCGGACTTCATGGCAGATTTAACAGTGCCGGAGACTGGTGAATAAACCTCTGTGTCGGCGCCAGCGGTAGCCGTTGGATTAACTCCAACGCCGTCGCCTAGTGTGCCTGCGGAAAATACAGGATCGGCAATTTCTGTCATAGGGAGTACTTCGCCGGTGATAGGGGAACCGACTTTGCACTCGCCAGCAGGATTAGCAGCGACAGCTGCAGGCTCTGGGGTAGTAGCGGCAGGGACTGTTGCTGCGGGAACGCCGTCAGCGTTGTCGCGACGAGCGAAGAATTCTGCTTTTTCTTCTGCGGTGCGATAGTCGGTAATGAAGATGGCGAGGAATGCCACGGTGAAAGCGACCAAGATCGAAACCATGTAGATCCACGCTGGGTTAAACACGAACATGGTTGGGATCGAAGTAAAGACGAAGGCCTTGGTGGTTACTGGTTCGAAGATGGTGGACAATACAGCGATGGTCAAGCCACCTGCAAAACAGCCGGCGAGCATACGTGGGTACACGCGCTTGAAGCGGAGGTGAATACCGTAGAGGGAAGGCTCGGAGATGCCGCCGAGAAGACCTGCTGCAAGAGCAGAGCCAGCGGTCTGACGCATCACCGTGTCCTTGTCGCGGATGGACAGTGCCAAGACGCCAGCGGTAGCACCGAAGCAGGCGAAGTTCCAAGTACCCATAGGGCCTTGAATGAAGTCGTAGCCCAAGGTCTGAATGTTGATGAGCATCAAGGCGTTCAGAGGCCAGTGCAGACCGAGTGGAACCAAGAATGGGTATAGCAGTGGAATAGCAAGAGCGAAGACGAATGGTGCGTTTTCGTTCATCCAGGACAAGCCAAGACCGATACCGTTACCTGCCCAAGTACCGAATGGGCCGATGATGAAGGCGGTCACAGGAATCATAATGACCAAAGTCAGGAATGGTACGAAAACCATGTGAACTGCGGTAGGGATGACTTTCTGGAAGCCCTTGTAAACAATTGCAGCGACAGCGGCCATAATCAATGGCACGAAGACGTTTCCGCCGTAATCGGGGAAAGTCATGTTGATGCCGAAGATTGGAGCGTGGCAGGTTTCGGTGCCCAGGGCTGCGTTGGTCACGCATTCCGCAGTAGAGCTCTCTTTAAGGCCAAGGAACTCTGGGGTAAATAGCGCAAACATAATGGCGGCTGGAACCCACGGGTCGATACGCAGTTTCTTACCCGCGTTGAAGGCCACCATGACTGGCAGGAAGTAGAAGACCGAGCGCCACATCGCATCGACAAAGACCCAAGAAGCCGACTTGTCGGCTGCACGGAAGTCGACGATGTGGAATGCATCGAGCACAGCGGTAAACGCGATAATGAGGGAAGCGCCCAGCAGAACGCCCAGAATTGGACGGAAAGAGTCGGATAGGTACTCAAAGAAGGAGTCCATCCATGGCAGTTTGCCCTTAGACTTTGCGCGAGCAGCAGCCTTGATGTCGGCATCTGAGGGAGTCACAGACTTCATCTCAGGGAGATGCGTCATGTCGTCGTAGACGTTGGCTACATCGCCACCAATAACGACCTGATAATTGCGGCCGCCTTGTGGGACCGCACCCATGACCTTAGGGATGGACTCAAGGGCTGCTTTATCAACCTTAGAGGCGTCGGCAAGTTCGAAACGCAGGCGAGTTGCACAGTGTGTAAACGCCGTAATGTTGCCCGCACCACCGATGCCATCAAGGATGGCCCGAGCGGTATCTTCGCGGGTTTGCGTAGACATTCGCTTTTCCTTTCATTTATGGATGGGCTCGATCTCTTTAAAATCCTAGAAACCAGAAAAGACCTAGGGCGCTGCAATTAAGCGTCCTAGGTCTTGCCCGAAGTAACAATCCATGTTTGAGAATACAACTAGCTATGCAACAAAGACAATCGTGATGTGTATCTACCTTGTAGGGAAGGTGTAACCGCCATTATGTAAAGCCCTAAAACTTGACCGATTTATTGGTATCAATGTCTCTAAGGATTGTTACTCTTTATAAAAAGCAGTTAAAGAGACGTTTTCAAACATTTTTTAGTAAGTCTGATGGGTTAATTGGATCTGAATCACATTTTGATCTTTTCGGGGGTGGAGTGGCGTTAAAGTCGTTGGGTTACAGTACGAGTATGCGGATTATTGGATTAACTGGCGGTATTGGTAGTGGCAAATCTACAGTCGCGAGGATTTGGCAAGGTTGTGGAGCGATCGTTATAGACGCTGATGCTATTGCTCGTGACCTAATGCAACCCGGTTCGATAGTGCTTGAAGAAGTTGCTCAAGCTTTTGGTAGAGATCTCCTTGATCCGGAAGGAAAACTTCAGCGAGCGGAGTTGGCCGCGCGCGCCTTTATCTCCGAAGAGAAAACAGCGCAACTAAATTCCATTACTCATCCGGCAATTAGGCGTCAGATTGGAAGGGGTATTGAGCGCGCTCGGGCGGAAGGGGGTCATGTCCTAGTGCTTGACCATCCGCTGTTGTTAGAATCTGGAATGTCAGATCTGGTGGACGACGTAGTTGTAGTGGACGTTCCAGCCGAGCTGAGAGTTCGCAGGCTTGTGGATTTGAGGGGTCTAAAGGAGGAAGATGCGCGCCATCGGATTATGCGACAGATGAGCGATGTGGATCGCCGAATGAGGGCGGATTATGTGATTGATAACTCTGGGTCTAGAGATGCGCTGGAGCGTTTGGCTCGTGAATTATGGCAACGCTTCGCCACTCGAGTGGAATAAGCTGGGGTTATATTTTTGAAACTGGGGCGGTCGCTGGGGCGACGTGGTCTTAATTACTGTCGCCTAACTGGATTTTGGTAGGCAATCCGTTTCAAAATGGTTGATACAAAAGTCAATCAAAAGGTTGACTTTGTGGATTACTGCTCAGTGGTTATTTTTGCCCCAAGCCGGAGGTCAACGTCAGGTGTCAACAACTCTTAACCCAGCTTCGCTCCAAGTGCCTCATACATCAAGTGATGTTGCTGATTTTAAAGAGGTCCGGCACATTCGTGGGGACATCAACCTCAAACCATTCATTGCAATTTGGGAGGTAACGAGAGCATGCGGATTGGTGTGTCAGCATTGTCGGGCGGACGCGCAGCACGAGCCGCACCCTGAACAGCTGACCACTGAACAGGGAAAACAATTGCTTTCAGACCTTGCGTCATATGATCGACCTAAGCCATTGGTAATCCTTACGGGGGGGTGACCCCTTTGAGCGTCAAGACCTTGAAGAGTTAGTGGATTACGGTACTTCTCTTGGCTTAAATGTTTCTCTGTCACCATCGGTCACCCCGCGTTTGACCCCAGAGCGAATTCACCGACTTCATGAGCTCGGCGGCAAGGCAATGTCAATGTCCTTAGATGGTGCAACTGCTGAAACACATGATGCCTTTCGCGGTTTCAGCGGGACTTTCGACACGACTGTTGAACGCGCAGCGGATATTCTTCAAGCAGGTTTTAGGCTGCAAATTAATTCCACTCTTACAAAGTCCAACATCCGAGAAGCTCCAGCATTATTGAAGACGGTGATGGGGATGGGCGCAAAAATGTGGTACGTATTTTTCCTTGTACCAACTGGGCGTGGAGCTGCCTTAAACGCGTTAAACCCTCAAGAACGTGAAGATGTTCTCCATTGGCTTACCGACGTATCCGATCGTATTGCAATTAAAACTACAGAAGCGCCGCAATACCGCCGCGTAGTGATCCAGCAGCGCTTACGGAAAGAAGGCCAGCTTGATAAGTATCCAGGCGGTGAACTTTATCGATATCTCACCCAAAAAACTACGGAATTATTAGGTGCCCACCCAGTTCAACCACGCCGCCCGCGTCCGCCGATGGCAGTTAATTCAGGGTCAGGTTTTGTTTTTATTGATCACATCGGAGATGTCTACCCTAGTGGTTTCTTGCCAATTCACTGCGGCAATGTAAAACAAGCATCAATTAAGACTATTTATTCACAATCGCCAACTTTTCAAGCTCTAAGAGATCCCAACCACTGGCATGGTAAATGCTCGGTATGTGAATTTCATGATGTCTGTGGTGGTTCGCGTTCGACTGCTTATGCACTCACTGGTGACGTTCGTGCTTCGGATCCTACGTGTGCATACATGCCGCAGCCGTGGTTAGATGCGGGGCATTCTGGTGTAGAAGATTAAATCTTGGCGTCTCGAGCGAGAAGTTGATTCAGACACTACACTTTTGGATATGGCTTTTGCGGCGGAACATCCAGAGTTATCGGTTTCAGAATTTCGTCCGGTGGGTGATATTGAGCGTACAGATGCGCGATTTGAGGTCATCTCCGAATATGAGCCGGCTGGTGACCAGCCGGCTGCTATTAAGGAATTAGACGCACGATTGTCACGTGGAGAACGAGACGTTGTTTTATTAGGTGCAACGGGCACTGGTAAGTCCGCAACAGCTGCGTGGCTTATTGAGCAACAACAGCGGCCTACTCTCGTGATGGCCCCTAACAAGACGCTAGCGGCGCAGTTGGCTAATGAGCTACGTCAATTGCTTCCTAACAATGCGGTTGAGTATTTCGTTTCTTATTACGATTACTACCAGCCAGAAGCGTATATCGCGCAAACGGATACCTATATTGAAAAAGACTCATCAATTAACGATGACGTCGAAAGGCTTAGGCACAGAGCCACCAGTTCGTTGTTGTCTCGACGTGACGTGGTGGTGGTGTCTTCAGTTTCTTGCATTTATGGTTTGGGAACTCCGCAGTCATATTTGGATCGCTCTGTTGTTTTACGCGTAGATGAAGAAGTTGAACGAGATCGTTTTTTGAGACTACTTGTAGATATTCAATACGATCGCAATGATGTTGGGTTTACTCGAGGTACGTTCCGTGTAAAAGGTGACACAGTCGATATTATTCCCGCATATGAAGAGGTCGCGGTTCGCGTTGAGTTCTTTGGTGATGATATTGATGCGTTGTATTACATCCATCCTTTAACTGGAGACGTTATTCGGCAGGTAGATGAAGTTCGCATATTTCCTGCGACTCACTACGTCGCTGGGCCAGAACGCATGGCAAAAGCTGTCGAGGATATTAAAGCTGAATTGCATGATCGTCTCGAAGATTTGGAAAACAGAGGCAAGCTTCTAGAGGCACAGCGGTTACGTATGCGCACTGAATATGACCTAGAAATGATCGAGCAGGTTGGATTTTGTTCTGGGATTGAGAACTATTCTCGGCATCTAGACGGTCGACCAGCTGGGTCGGCACCGGCAACGTTGCTGGATTATTTCCCTGAGGATTTTCTGACGATTATCGACGAGTCCCACGTGACGGTTCCGCAGATTGGCGGAATGTTTGAAGGAGATATGTCGCGTAAGCGCAATTTGGTTGAATTTGGATTCCGGTTGCCTTCAGCTCTTGATAATCGTCCACTAACGTGGGAAGAATTCGAACAACGCGTTGGTCAAACGGTGTATATGTCGGCAACTCCGGGAGATTATGAACTTGCAGCTTCGGGCGGTGAGTACGTGGAACAAGTTATTCGACCTACTGGGCTGGTAGATCCGGAAATTGATGTGCGGTCGGCTCGGGGCCAGATTGACGATCTCATTCATGAGATCAAACAGCGGACTGCCAAAGACGAGCGTGTATTAGTAACCACTCTGACAAAGAAGATGGCCGAAGATCTTACGGATTATCTTCTAGAAAATGGTATTAGGGTGCGGTACTTGCATTCCGATATCGATACTTTGCAACGTGTTGAGTTGCTGAGGCAGCTCAGATTAGGGGAATACGACGTTCTCGTTGGTATCAACTTGTTGCGCGAGGGTTTGGACTTACCGGAGGTGTCTCTCGTAGCTATTTTGGATGCCGATAAAGAGGGATTCCTCCGATCCACTAAATCGCTGATTCAGACTATTGGCCGCGCAGCCCGAAATGTTTCAGGCGCTGTGATTATGTACGCAGATAAGATCACAGACTCTATGCAGTATGCGATCGATGAGACCGAGCGGCGTCGAGAAAAACAGATTGCATACAACAAAGAGCATGGAATTGATCCACAGCCGCTACGCAAAAAGATTGCGGATATCTTGGAACAGGTCCAAGAAAGTAAGGCCGAAACTACGACACCTTCGTCTGACGCCGTAGTTGTTTCTAAAGCGAATACGTCGTCGATGCCGGTGGCAGAGTTGCGATCGCTTATCGACGACCTTACGGCCCAGATGGGTACGGCAGCACGGGAATTAAAGTTCGAATTAGCTGGACGTTTACGTGATGAAATCGCCGAATTGAAGAAAGAACTTCGCGGTATGGAAGAAATAGGGCTTGCATAAATGGGTGTTTTCTAGGCCACTATTGTGAATATGGGTATTGAATTTTTCCTATTGTGACGTGCCTTAATCCTGCTATCTGCTTGTTATAACGTCACCATTCGATTGGTGTTTAAAAGCGCAATATATTGTTAGACTTACAGTTATTGCGCTTGGCTGCCATGCTCGTAATTTAGGAGTAGGCTGGCTAGCAATAAAGCATGTAACGCGAGTTCAACAATGAAAGGCTCTCATGAGCGATTATTCCACCATCGTTGTCGGTACAGATGGCTCCAAGTCCTCAATGCTAGCTGTCGAGCGCGCAGCAAAGATTGCTGCTGCTATGGACTGCACCTTGGTTATCGGCTGTGCTTATTACGAAAATAAAGAAGACGCTTCCAAGACCCTGCGACAAGATTCTGTCACTGTGTTGGGTAATGATCCAGCTCAACAGAATTTGGATAAAGCAGCTGCAGCAGCAAAGGAGATTGGCGCTACCAAGATTGAGACTGCCATTCGTCCAGGAACTCCAGTTGAGGCATTGATGGCAATCGTTCGCGAGCACAACGCAGATCTACTCGTTGTTGGTAATCGCGGAATTAATTCCCTGACCGGCCGTCTGCTCGGTTCGGTTCCTGCTGATGTTGCACGTCAGTCGGATTGTGACGTCATGATTGTTCACACTGTAAGCTAAAGAGCAAATACGCAATGGTGCCATGCGATAACGCATGGCACCATTTTTTATGATAAATCAGGAAGATCGCCGATGATACAAAGGGACTGTGTGGCCCGAGTTAGTGCAACATAAAGGTCTTGCCATCCCTGCGGGGATCCATTGACAATATCGATTGGATTGATCACAACAACATGATCATATTCCAACCCTTTGACATCTGAAACGCCGAGAATATCGTTGTTCGCCATGCTGTCAGGTCCGATGATGGCAGTAAGCCGTGATGGTTCATCTCGGCGTAGCTCTTGTGCGATCTCAATTGCATGAACATCACTATTTTCAAATCGTACTGGGGTACCTGATTGTCGTAGAGCTGTGCTTCCTACTGCGTCAGGTGCAAAAACGTGAAGGACTTTATTAGCCCATTCCATGATTTCTGTTGGTGTGCGATAGTTAATGGTGAGGTGATGGGTTACATAGCGACCGCTGACGAACGGCTCTAGGGTTTCAGCCCAAGAGTCAACCCCGGCCGGAGAACTAGTTTGTGCGGTATCGCCTACAAGTGTCATCCATCGTGATGGACAGCGACGCATAACCATTCGCCATTCCATGGGAGTGAGCTCTTGAGCTTCGTCGACAATGACATGGCCGTACGCCCACGCTAGATCTTCACGTGCACGTTGCGCTGTTGATCTAATATCACGAGCTTCTTGGCGTCGAGCTAACGTTTCCGCATCGATGACATCATGAGCTGAAAGGATTTCAGCGTCGGATTCATCATCTAGGTCTGTATTAGCTGAACCGGTGAGGATTTCTAGCGCATCCTGAGCGTCTTCGATTTGTTCGTGCCACGCTTTTTCTTGTTCGGCTCGCTCTTTTTCTGGATCCGGTACCCCGATGATGACAGCTAGTTCGTCCAACAACGCTGCATCTGAGGCAGCCCATGGGCTGCCTTGTTGTCTCCATAGAGCCTCTTGAGTTTCCTTGTCGTAGTCGTAGGCAACTTTGCTGATCATGTTGTGTGATTCAAGCAGACTCATCAATGTGTCTTGAGGATTAAGCTGTGGCCAGTACTCATCGACTATCTCGGAGACCGCAGATTCCTCTAACAGGTCATCATGTAATTGGGCGATATCGGCAGGCGAGAGTAAATTCTTTCCGCCCATGGGGTCAGCACCAATAAGGTCTGCCATTCGGTGTGAAAGCAGCTCAGTCAGCTGCTCGGTGAATAGTGGCCTTGCTTCATTGTGAGGTCGCCTTGATCTGCGAGCGCGCGTTCGCGCTTTTTTCACCATGTCTGGAGTGACTGTGAGTTCTAGGCCATCGATTTTGAAAGTAAATGGTTCTGAAGGAACCTGTTGATACTCCTGCACCAGTCGCCGGAGAACAGTGACCATTTCCTCACTGCCTTTAATCTCACGTGCGAGTGAATCTTCAACAGAGGTGCCGTTAATGCCAGGGTAGAGATCCCCGACAGTTGATAACACGACACCAGTCTCGCCTAATTCTGGAAGAACTCGAGAAATATAGTCCAAAAAACTACGGTTTGGTCCTACGATGAGCACTCCAGTTTTTGCGAGTTGATCGCGCCATGTATAGAGAAGGTACGCCACACGGTGTAGTGCTACAGCAGTTTTACCTGTACCAGGTCCGCCTTCAACAACCATGACTCCACGTGTCGGGTCGCGAATAATATCATCTTGTTCGCGTTGAATGGTTTCTACAATGGAATGCATGTGGCCGGTGCGTGCAGAACACATAGCGCGGTACAAAGCGGTTTCACTCACTACATTTGCACGCTCATTGTGGGCGCTTTCTGCACTAACACCACTGAGCACTTCATCATCTACACCTACGACTGAACGTCCTTGAGTTCGGATGTGTCTACGATGCAAAACACCTTCGGGATGTGCGGTGGTAGCTAGGTAAAACGGTCGAGCTAATGGCGCACGCCAGTCCAATAGGAGGGTTCGGTAATCATTTTGGCGATCGTCAAGCCCCATGCGTCCGATATAACGACGATCGACGTTGTCTGTCCCTGCAACCAAATTATCGATGAGGTCTGTGCGCTGGGTGGTTACGTCGATTCGTCCAAAAACTAATCCCAATTGGGCAATGTTGAGGCGGTCGATTTTTTCGTTCAACGCGTGATATTCAGTTTCACGTCTGACCAAAGCTTCTGCATCGGGGTTAGCAGGGTCGACGTGCAACATAACGTCGTTGAGCCGCTGATTGGCTGCTACTACTTCCTCGTCAAGTTTTCCAAAAAGCTTATCGACGTAAGCCTGTTCGTCTTCAATCTCTGCAGAAGTTGAATCGATGGGGTGTTTCATGGATGGCGTGCCTTTCGTGTGGTTATGAAAGAACAAGCTGTCAATCATACCGCTTCTCAACTACGGCTTGCATCTCATCGTGTAGTGGGGAAATGCGAGTGCTGGCTTTATCACCGTCTCTCGTTAGGTGATAAAGCCAGCACTCGTTTCTGGATTGAATGAAAGTGATTCTAGAAAGCTGAATCGAATCGTTTCATTGCTTTGTTCAGAGATTTTTCTGCTTTTCGCTGAAGTTGGTTAGCCTTTTTAGAAGCTCGTTTAGCGTTGCGGCCAGTAGATTTTTCTGCACTCTCGTATGCTTGAGCTGCTCGTTCTTGAGCGCGTGCTGCAACCTTTACGGCTTTCTTTTTAGCCAAAACAGCGTTCTTTTGTGCAAGAGCTAGCCAATCATCTTTGTTATCTTCGACGTACTCTTGCGCTGTTTGACTGTATTGAGAAACAGCATCAGTCGCTTCGTTCCACAAATCTTTTGCTGTGGATGCTGCTTGGCTTGCAACTGCAGATGCTTGGTCGCCAAATTTTTCGGTCTCAGATTTAGTAGGCAGGGCTTGCTGAATCTGCGTGGATGCTTTCTGTACAGCCTTATCAGTGCGCCACTTCAAGCCTGGTTTTCCGGCAGTATCTGCGCTCGTAATTGCCAAACCGCCTAGTAATGCGATGCTCGTTAAAAAGCCCTGACGTCGAGCGATTTTTTCTTCACGATCTTGAGTTTCCCAAAACGCGTGACGAGCAATGATAGTTGGAATACTAATGGCAGCCAGAACTGTAGCGGAGGTTCGAGGTGTTTTACCGAGTGCGAGTGAGCTGCCAGCTAATACTTTGGTTGCTCCAACTGCTTGAGTGATTACCTGTGGATCCTCTGGAAGCTTTTTCATGTATTTGCGAGGCACAACCGTGCGCAGTCGGTTGATAACGGTCTGTGTGCCTTCCACATGAGCTTGGCTGTTGAGAACAACGTCGACACCGTCAGCCACGTAAACGGAGGCGAGCATGGGGCGAGCAAATTTGCGGATCATATAGAATTCCCTTTCTCTTAAGCCCTTAAAATCACTAGTTTTGATCGTCTAGTGTCCGGATCATCAAACCAGAGTACGATGCCCATGCTACAGACCATTGCTTGTTCCTGCTCGCGATAATTGCAACAAGTTGGTAAAGACTATGGGCTTTATGCAAGAAGATCTGTGGGATGAACTGAAGTAATTACCAACCGCGTTGATACCATTGCTCCAGATGTGGACGCTCAGTTCCTAAAGTAGTAGGTTTTCCGTGGCCAGGATGTACAACAGCAGTATCCGGATACACATCGAATAGCCTAGTTGTAACGTCTGTGAGCAATTGGTTGAACTCCTCTGGTGTTGAGGTTTTTCCTACCCCCCCTGGGAAAAGGCTATCTCCGACAAATAGATGGTAGATGCCATCTATTTTGATACTGAGGGCTAACCCTTCTTGGGTGTGGCCGCGGAGAATATGGGCTCTCAAGATATGGCCTGCCCAGTGGAGGGCGTCGCCTTCACCTAGCGTTGTGTCGGCGGATCGGGGGAGACGAGGGCTATCGCCGGAACTGGCATAATGTGTTGCCTTAGTCGCATCCAGGACATCCTCAAGTGCTCTGACATGATCAAAGTGCCGGTGCGTTGTTACAACAGCGGTGATGCGTGCGCCCGCTGATTCGGCCAAGCTTAGGAGGGCCGGCGCGTTGTCTGCGGCGTCGATAAGCAAGCCTTGAGTGCCTTCATTCGATTCTGTGGTTAGTAGATAACAGTTGTTGTCTAGATCAGATACTGAGATGTGGTGTAGTGAAATACCTTCAGCGGAAGATGTGTTAGTCATAGTGTCCACACTAATCAATTTTCCTTCGGTAGTATGTTCGAATTGATGTAGTGTTGGTTGTATATAGCTCGATAGTCTGGACGTGTCCAAGCGTGAACTAGCGATTTGTGCTGGTTATCGCAATGGACTTTGTTCTTTTCCCATCCCCATACGTAAGGAAGAATCGTTAGTGGTTGATCGTCTTGTAGTCCGCGGCGCCCGTGAACACAATCTTAAAGGTGTGGATATTGATATCCCACGTGACGCCATGGTGGTATTTACTGGCCTTTCGGGATCTGGCAAGTCTTCACTAGCGTTTGACACGATCTTTGCGGAAGGGCAGCGGCGCTATGTCGAGTCGTTGTCCTCCTATGCGCGCATGTTTTTGGGGCAGATGGACAAGCCGGATGTTGATTTCATTGATGGATTGTCACCTGCAGTTTCGATAGATCAAAAGTCAACAAACCGTAATCCGCGGTCCACGGTTGGCACCATCACTGAAGTGTATGACTATCTTCGATTATTGTTTTCTCGCGCTGGCACCGCTCACTGCCCTGTGTGTGACGCCAAAGTCGAACGCCAAACACCGCAGCAGATTGTTGATCAAGTCATGGACATGGAACAAGGGCTAAAATTCCAGGTTCTTGCTCCAGTAGTGCGCACGCGCAAAGGGGAGTTTGTTGATCTCTTTGCGGACCTAGCAACTCAAGGCTATTCGCGTGTCCGCGTCGATGGTTCCATCTATTCTCTTTCAGAGCCGCCGACGCTTAAAAAACAGGTCAAGCATGATATTGACGTTGTTGTGGATCGTCTACAAGTGAAGGCTTCACAACAACAGCGTTTGACTGATTCGGTAGAAACCGCCCTGAAGCTTGCCGACGGCGTTGTGGTTCTCGAATTTGTGGGCCTGAGTGAAGATGACCCACAGCGATTCGTTCGATTTTCCGAGAAAATGTCATGCCCAAACGGGCATGCATTAAGTGTCGATGAGTTGGAACCACGGGCATTTTCTTTTAACTCACCGTACGGTGCATGTCCCGCCTGCGATGGCTTAGGTACACGAACAGTGGTTGATACCGAACTACTGATTCCCGATACGCACGCCCCAGCGTTGAAAGCTGTTCAGCCATGGAATTCAAGTCCCAACCACAAGTATTTTGAAAAACTTATTGAAGCACTCGCTAAAGCTAAAAGTTTTGATCCTGAGACTCCTTTTGATGAGCTATCAGAGGATCAGCGAGATGCGTTGATTCATGGATGCCAAGAAGAAGTAACCGTACGATATAAAAACCGATATGGCCGTGTGAGAACGTGGACAGCCCCTTTCGAAGGGGTTCTGGGTTATATCGAACGTAAATTGGAGCAGGCGGATACCGAGTCGCAGAAAGATCGTTTGCTGCAATATACGCGTGAGGTCGCATGTCCTACGTGCCATGGATCGAGGCTAAAACCTGAAATCTTGGCTGTCCGATTAGCATCATCGAGCCATGGAGAGCTTTCAATCGCAGGATTGAGTGAGCTTTCTATTCAAGACGCATCTAATTTTCTTCAGGACTTAGTGCTGGGCAAACGAGAAGAAATTATTGCCGGTGCTGTTCTTAAAGAGATAAATGCGCGATTGCGGTTCCTTTTGGACGTCGGGTTGACATACCTAACTCTGAATCGTGCAGCAGGAACTTTGTCTGGCGGCGAAGCTCAGCGAATTCGTCTAGCCACCCAGATTGGGTCAGGCCTCGCGGGCGTATTGTATGTTCTCGATGAACCTTCTATTGGACTACATCAACGCGATAATCAGCGGTTGATCTCGACGCTCGAGCGACTCCGTGATATCGGAAATACACTGATCGTTGTCGAGCATGATGAAGATACGATCAGGGCAGCAGATTGGCTTATCGACGTCGGGCCAAAAGCGGGAGAATACGGCGGCGAAATCGTCTACCAAGGAGAGCCTGCAGGAATTGTTGACTGTAAAGAGTCCATCACAGGTGCGTATTTATCGGGGAAAAAGGTCCTTGGAGTACCTGAGAAACGGCGTGGGATTGATCCGGACAGAGCACTGAAAATTGTTGGTGCGAAGGAGAACAACCTCAAGGGGATCAACGTCACGATCCCATTAGGTGTTTTGGCATGTGTGACAGGAGTATCGGGTTCGGGCAAATCCACACTGATAAACCAGATTCTGGCAAAAGTCTTGGCCAATGAACTTAATAGAGCTCGTACTGTTCCAGGGCGCGCCCAGCGAGTAGAAGGGATCGACAACCTCGATAAATTAGTTCAGGTTGATCAATCTCCCATTGGCCGAACACCGCGTTCAAACCCCGCTACATACACCGGCGTTTTTGATAAAGTTCGTAACCTTTTTGCAGAAACAACAGAAGCAAAAGTTCGGGGCTACAAGCCTGGTCGATTTTCCTTCAACGTCAAAGGTGGTCGTTGCGAGGCGTGTCAAGGCGACGGCACTTTAAAAATTGAGATGAATTTTCTGCCAGACGTGTATGTGCCGTGCGAAGTGTGTCACGGTGCTCGATATAACCGAGAGACGCTAGAGGTTAAATACAAAGGTAAGAACATTGCTGAAGTATTAGACATGCCAATTAGTGAGGCTGCAGAGTTTTTTGAACCCATTACTTCTATACATCGGTATCTTAAAACTCTTACCGAAGTAGGTCTTGGATATGTGCGTCTGGGACAGTCGGCTACCACATTGTCTGGTGGTGAGGCACAGCGAGTGAAACTTGCCGCGGAGCTTCAGAAGCGATCGAATGGTCGAACAGTCTATATTTTGGATGAGCCAACAACAGGTCTTCATTTTGAAGATATCCGTAAGCTTATGTTGGTGATCCAAGGGCTAGTTGATAAAGGCAACTCTGTCATTATCATCGAGCATAATCTGGACGTCATTAAGACAGCCGATTGGGTTATCGACATGGGGCCAGAAGGCGGATCTGGAGGCGGAACAGTGGTTGCTGAAGGAACACCTGAACAAGTGGCTGAAGTTTCGGGTTCGTATACGGGAGGTTTCCTCAAAGAAGTTCTAGCAGCTTCGAAATAGCGAACGATATTTTACAAATCTTGTTGTCTTCTGTTAGCATTTCGGTACTACCGCCTGATTGATTCTTCTGATCAGGTCGCAAGTGGAGATCTTCCCACCTGAAGCCGCTGTTTACAGCTGGACAAAGGTCAAAGGGTATGGGTTTAACCCAGCAAACAGATCTCCCGCCTCTTATGAGGCGGGCTTTTTCTGTGTGTTCTTCCTTTGAAGAAGTTTCTATAAGCGATGGGCGCGGTATATCACATACATTTGCTACTTGAGGAGTCCCCATCAGCGCTGAAGCTCGCATTAATGAGCGCATCCGAGTTCCCGAGGTTCGTCTAGTCGGACCGAACGGTGAACAGGTGGGCATCGTGCGTATCGACGACGCCCGTAAGCTTGCCTACGAAGCAGACCTTGACTTGGTTGAGGTTGCTCCGAATGCTAAACCGCCAGTCTGCAAAATTATGGACTATGGAAAGTTCAAATACGAGCAGGCGCAGAAGGCGCGTGAAGCTCGGAAGAACCAGCAGCAGACTGTGGTCAAGGAGCAGAAGTTCCGTCCCAAGATCGATGACCACGATTACGAGACGAAGAAGAACAATGTGATCCGGTTCCTCGAAAAGGGATCCAAGGTAAAGGTCACTATCATGTTCCGCGGACGTGAGCAGTCTCGTCCTGAACTTGGTTTCCGTCTCCTTGAGCGCCTGGCTGGCGATGTTGCTGAGTTTGGCATCGTTGAGTCCAAGCCAAAGCAGGATGGTCGTAATATGACCATGGTCTTTGGTCCAGCGCGCAAGGGCAAGAAGTAGACACTTAAAACAAAAAGGACGTAATTTTCATGAAGCAGAAGACCCACAAGGGCACCGCTAAGCGCGTCAAGATCACCGGTTCTGGCAAGCTTCGTCGTGAGCAGGCTAACCGCCGTCACCTTCTCGAGGGCAAGCCTTCCAAGCGCACTCGTCGTTTGAAGGGCACCGAGGATGTTGCTAAGGCTGACACCAAGCGCATCAAGCGTCTCTTGGGCAAGGCTTGATTCCTTTCCCCTTCATTCTCATTACCCTTTAGACCTATATAACTGATAAGGAAGTAACACCGTGGCACGTGTCAAGCGCTCACTGAATGCCAAGAAGAAGCGTCGCGAGATTCTGAAGTCCGCCAAGGGCTACCGTGGTCAGCGTTCCCGCCTGTACCGTAAGGCTAAGGAACAGTGGCTACATTCCATGACTTACGCTTACCGCGATCGTCGCGCACGTAAGTCTGAGTTCCGCAAGCTGTGGATCACCCGTATCAACGCAGCTGCTCGCATGAACGACATCACCTACAACCGCCTCATCCAGGGCCTGCGCCTTGCTGAGATCGAGGTTGACCGTAAGGTTTTGGCTGACTTGGCGGTTAACGACTTTGCTGCGTTCTCCGCAATTTGCGAGGCTGCAAAGGCTGCTTTGCCAGCAGATGTTAACGCTCCTAAGGCTGCCTAATAAGGCTTTAATCAATGTGAGCGAATGCTCCATTGAGCTTAGCGAATGGCCGCACTCTTATTCCAAGAGTGCGGCCATTCGTACTGAGGTATATGCGGTTTTTGGTTTCCCAGTGTGTTGAATGCCGGTAGTAAAAGGTTGAGCCCGTAGATTAGAAAATTCCCTCCTCACGTATCACGGATGCTGTTGGAAATCAGATTTCCTAGTGTGAAGCAAAGTGATATGTGGAGGAGGGAATCAACTTTGTAGATTTATGCTTGAGTCTTTTTAGCGCTCCACGTAACAAATCCGAGTGCGGCCAAAATAAGGCCCAAAATGATCAAGCCGATTCCGGCCCCCAAAGCGATGCTTCCAACAAGCCACCATCCGTAGGCGCTCAATAGGATGCCGCGGAGGGTATTACCTTGAAAGAGGCTATCGCGTGTCTTTTGAAGTGCTGCAATCTCATCGGCCGATTTTCCATCCTTTTTGGCTTGCGTAATAACAGTGCCAAATTCTTGGAAAGTCTTGCCACCAGAAAGAGCCATCATGTGCTGCCAGATGTAATTGTCAGCAAATGCTTTGGCTTGTGGTCCAGTAGTGAGATCTTGGCCGACCCACTGCTGCAAAATTTCTTTTGAAGCTTGATCTTCGAGTTTGTCGATGTCTTCTTGCGCTGGCATTGTAATTCTTTCCTGTTTTAGCTGTTCAGTCACAAAACTATGGGCGTAGGTTCCGCCGAAAATAGCTGCGGTGCCAACCACTATGAGGACAATCGCAAAAACTCGTGCGAGTACACCGTATGTTGTTTTAATCATGGGGTCCTTTCTGTGTCAGTGGTAGGGGAACTCCACTGTGGTATGAGCAATATTTTTGCTTTCCTTGAATAAGTTACATCGGTGACGTATGTACTTTCCACTTGAAACCGCGCTTTGACGGTGTGATTTATCGGATGCGTCACCAATTTTTAGTCAGGCCCATGGGTATGGTAGGTGACAAGTCCACCATTGAATATTGTGGTCAACTAGAGGCTTGTTTGGGGCGCGCTGATAGGCTAGGAAACTATGCCGATTGATTTTTCCTCTCCTTATACTGAAAGAACCCCTCGTGTAGTGAACGCCGCTAAACTCTTGCGTTCTGCAGGCCGTAAGAAGGCTGATCGTTTTCTTGCTGAAGGGGAAAATGCAGTTGAGGCTGCAGTTGCTACGGGTGCTGCTACGGACCTTTTTGTTACCGAAAAAGCTGCTGAGCGATTTGAAGCAATTGTTACAGCTGCAGGGCATATGGGGGTTTTTGTTCACCCGATTACTGATCGTGCTGCAAAGAGCCTGTCGGACACCATGACCTCTACTGGGATTTTTGCGGTTTGCCTTCCAGTATTGTGGAGTGCTCGAGAAGCGCTAAAAGGTAATCCATCATTGGTGTGCGTGGCGGTCGAAACTGGTGAACCTGGTAATGCGGGTACGTTGGTTCGTGTGGCAGATGCTATGGGGGCAGACTGCGTGATATTCGCGGGATCAACGGTAGATCCGCAATCGCCAAAGGCTGTCAGGGCAAGTGCTGGATCTTTATTCCATATTCCTGTCGTGAGAGAATCGGACATGCAAAAAGTCTGGCAGATTCTTCGGGCTCGAAATGTGCAGATGTTAGCGACGGTTGCCCAAGGTGAAATTAACTTGGATACAGCAGGTGAATTGTTAGAAAAGCCCACGGCATGGCTGATGGGAAATGAGGCTCATGGGCTCAATGATGAGGCATTGTCTGCTGCGGATCATTCGGTTCGTATTCCCATTCGTGGTAGGGCAGAGTCTCTCAACCTCGCAACTGCTGCAAGTATCTGTATGTATGAATCTTCAAAAGCACGAGCTCACAAAGACAACTGAGCAGGTGAATTCCTCTCACGAGTAATTGGCCCACTTTGCCAGTAGTGGGTGAGTTGGTCTTCGGCTTGGCATAACGGGGTATGATGTCATGGTTATCTATAACTTCTGCTAACTATGACGAGGAGCATCGAGTGTCTGAACAACCGGACTATTCCGCTGTCGAGCTGACTGAGGAGGGCCTAGCGCAAGCGGCTGATGCCGCGATTCGTGCCTTTGACGTTGCTTCAAACTTAGATGAGTTGAATATCGCTCGTCGAGATCATCTAGGTGATGCGGCGCCGATTCCACAAGCACGACGTAGCCTAGGCACTCTGCCTAAAGATCAGCGTAAAGATGCCGGTCGTCTTGTTAACATGGCTCGGGGCCGTGTAGAGAAACACTTTGCTCAGGTAAAAGAAGTCTTGGAAGCTAAACATCTCGAAGAGGTGCTGAAGGCTGAGCGGATAGACGTCACTGTTCCCACAACGCGTCATCAGACAGGTGCTCTACACCCAATTACGACCCTTAGCGAAAAGATTGCGGATATCTTTGTAGCAATGGGCTATGAGGTGGCAGACGGGCCTGAAGTAGAAGCAGAGTACTTCAACTTCGATTCGCTAAATTTCATCCCTGATCACCCTGCCCGTACGTTGCAAGATACTTTCCATGTCGGTGAGCCTGGTTCGAGTCAAGTTTTGCGCACTCACACTTCACCTGTGCAAATGCGAACCATGTTGTCCCGTGAGGTGCCGATCTATGTTGTGTGCCCAGGCCGCGTGTTTCGCACGGATGAATTAGATGCGACACATACTCCAGTTTTCCATCAGGTAGAAGGTCTTGCTGTGGATAAGGGCCTTACTATGGCTCATTTGCGTGGCACACTTGATCATTTGGCTAAGACTTTGTTTGGTCCAGAAACAAAAACCCGTATGCGTGCCAATTACTTCCCATTTACTGAACCATCAGCTGAAGTGGACGTTTGGTTCCCCAATAAAAAGGGCGGTGCTGGTTGGATCGAATGGGGCGGCTGCGGCATGGTGAACCCTAACGTGTTGAAAGCTGCAGGTATTGACTCAGAAGTGTATTCAGGATTCGCTTTTGGAATGGGATTGGAACGTACTTTGCAGTTCAGAAATGGATTGACTGATATGCGTGACATGGTGGAAGGCGATGTTCGTTTCACTCTTCCATTTGGTGTTCAGGCGTAGAGCAATTCGAGTATCGAAAGAATAAACAGGAGTTAGATTTCATGCTCATTTCACAAAACTGGGTCACCGAATTGTTAGGTCGATCGAACCCAGATTGGAAAGTTAGTACAGCTGAGCTGGATTCGGGATATGTCCGAGTCGGATTTGAAACCGAGGGTTATAGCGCAATCCCTGAGACGACTGGTCCACTCGTCATCGGTCGAGTTGAAACAATTGAAGAGCTAGAGGGCTTTAAAAAGCCAATTCGTCACTGCTTTGTCAATGTTGGAGATGCGAATGGCACTGGAGAGCTTCAGTCCATTGTATGCGGGGCTCGTAATTTCCAAGAAGGTTCTTATGTAGTAGTTTCACTTCCAGGTGCTGTTTTGCCTGGTAATTTCGCAATTTCGGCACGTGAGACATATGGACGTATGTCAGCTGGCATGATTTGCTCGGCAGCGGAATTGGGGCTATCTGACAAGCAAAATTCTGGAATTATAACGCTTCCGAATGAAATCGCAGAACCAGGAACTGATGCACGAAGCATTGTTGGTTTGGACGATACTGTTTTTGATGTCAATATCACGCCAGATCGTGGATATGCATTGTCTGCACGTGGATTAACTCGAGAACTGGCTTCGGCTTTTAATCTAAAGTTCGTTGATCCTGCAGTAGATCTTAACGTGGCTGGCGTCGCTACTTCGGATGTTCCAGAAGCCTCAGGTGAGTTAATTAAGGTTGATCTGCGAGCAGAAACGCAGGCACGTCGTTTCGGAGTTCGTAAAGTTTCTGGAATCGATCCAAAGGCTCCCACACCATTTTGGATGCAGCGTGAGCTCATGCTGTCAGGCCAGCGTTGTGTGAATGCCGCAACTGACGTGACCAATTTCGTCATGTTACTTTTGGGGCAGCCTATGCATGCCTTTGATGCCAACTTAATTAAGGGCGGATTGGTAGTACGTAATGCCCTAAAAGGGGAGTCTTTTGAGACTCTTGATCATGTAAAGCGTACTTTGTCTGTAGAAGACGTCGTTATCTCCGATGATGCTGGTATTCAATCCTTGGCCGGCGTTATGGGTGGAACTACTTCAGAAATTTCAGACGAAACAACTGATGTATTTTTTGAGGCTGCCAATTGGCATCCAATTACTACAGCACGTACGTCGCGTCGCCATAAGCTCAGCACCGAAGCGTCACGACGCTTCGAGCGTGGCGTTGATCCAGAAATTATTGAGGTAGCTCTAGACGTTGCCTGCGCCTTACTCGTCAGTATTGCTGGTGGTTCTGTGGAATCCACCCGCACTTTGATTGGATCTGCGCCAAGCATGCCTCAAATCCGTATGAAGACGTCTCGCCCAGCCGAGTTGGCTGGAGTAGCTTATTCGGACACCACTGTGATTGCGCGGTTGGAAGAAGTCGGATGTGCCGTCGAAGTCGATGGTGATGATCTTCTTGTCACGCCTCCTACGTGGCGTCCAGATATGACTATGTCTGCTGATTTGGTTGAAGAGGTTCTTCGTCTCGAAGGACTAGAGGACATTCCAACAATCGTTCCGCTTGCACCTGTGGGATCTGGGCTCTCGCCTGCGCAATTGCGTCGTCGTGCGATCGGTCATGCACTTGCCTACAGTGGCTATGCGGAAATCCTACCTACGCCTTTTATTCGAAACGATACGTTCGATGTGTGGGGGCTTGCAGCAGACGATGAGCGTCGAAGCGTCGTCACGGTACAAAACCCACTCGACGCTGAGTACGGAGTTCTCGCGACTACATTGCTGCCTTCTATGCTCGAGGCTGTTACCCGCAATGTTTCTCGAGGGCAAACTTCCGTCAATCTTTTCGGTCTTCAGCAGGTGTCCTTCAAACGTGGCTCAGGTATTTCGCCAATGCTCGATGTCCGTCAGCGTCCTAGCGATAATGAAGTTGCTGAGTTGCTGAACTCCCTGCCAGTACAACCACTCCATGTGGCAACTGTTGGCGCTGGTTTTATGGAGTTGGAGGGACCATGGGGCCATGGTCGAACGTATTCGTTTGCCGATGCTATCGAGTCGGCTCGAGTTGTTGCCCGTGCATCAGGCGTTGAACTTAACGTCGAAAATGTAGAGATGCTACCTTGGCATCCTGGGCGCTGTGCTGCATTAAAAGCTGGTGACCACATTGTTGGATATGCTGGCGAACTGCATCCTCAGATTGTTGAAGCATTGAATCTGCCAGCACGTACGTGCGCTATGGAACTCGATGTATCTGCACTGCCATTGAAGGAAGTATTTCCAGCGCCGGTTCTATCCGCGTTTCCTGCATTACATCAAGATCTAGCACTTGTCGTAGACGAGTCCGTACCGGCAGAATCCGTACGTAAAGTGATCGAGGATGCAGCAGGAGAGCTACTGGAAAAGGTTGAGCTTTTCGACGTTTACCGTTCTGAGGCGCTAGGTGCAGAGAAAAAATCACTTGCATTTTCTCTTGAATTCCGTGCTCAGGATCGCACGCTGACAGACGATGAATGTTCTGAAGGTAGGCTTGCAGCTGCGGGTCGGGCTGCTGAGCTATTCGGCGCGACGATGCGTGCATAAAATAGCAATGGTTCTCCAATGGGAATCCCTATGCCAATGAAGTAATTTTTCATTGGCATAGGGATTTTATTATATCAACGGCGAATACTTTACATTTAAATGCATAGTATGTGTATGATGGCTGCTATGAATATCAAGGTAGCTATCGTTGGTGCGAGTGGATATGCCGGAGGAGAAATACTTCGGCTTTTACTGCAACATCCGTTGTATTTATCAGGTCAGCTGAGCATTGGAGCGCTGATGGGATCTTCAACTGTTGGCCAGACAGTTGGCGAACTCATGCCGCATCTTCCCGAATTGTCGGATCGTGTTGTCGACCCGACTGATGTTGAGACACTAAAAAGTCATGATGTCGTATTTTTAGCATTGCCTCATGGGTTTTCTGCGGAAATTGCTCAGCAGCTTCCTGCTGAAATTACGGTGATTGACTGTGCTGCAGATTTTCGACTTAAAGATCAAAAAGACTGGGATGCGTACTATGGGGGAAAACATGCAGGTTCATGGCCATATGGCATCCCAGAAATGCCTGGGCATAGGGATTTGATTGCATCATCAAAGCGTATTGCGGTGCCAGGATGTTTTCCGACAGGTGCAACACTTGCACTTTTGCCGGCAATTGCCGCTCACATTATTGAACCTGACGTTTCTGTTGTCTCAATTACCGGAGTGTCTGGAGCTGGTAAAAAGGCATCAGTTGCTATGTTGGGCGCAGAGACAATGGGGTCATTGAAGGCTTATAACGTGGCCGGAAAGCATCGACATACCCCTGAAATATCACAAAATCTTAGTGAATATGCAGACCAAAAAGTTGTCGTTAGCTTTACTCCTGTTTTGGCTCCGCTTCCTCGTGGAATTCTTACTACCGCGACGGCAAAGTTAACTAGCGGGGTTACTCTTGATGAAATTCGGGAGATTTACCTCAATGCGTATGAGAATGAGCCCTTTGTGCATATATTGCCGTCGGGGCAGCAGCCTCAAACCCAGGCAGTCGTAGGTTCCAATATGTGTCACATACAAGTTGATGTAGACGATAATTCGGGAAAACTAGTCGTTACCTCTGCTATTGACAATCTAACAAAAGGTACAGCTGGGGCTGCAGTTCAATGTATGAATTTATCCCTCGGGGCTTCCGAAACCTCAGGTCTACCTTGTGGTGGAGTTACACCATAGGAAATTGCAAAATCCTCCACCATGAGATTAAACGGGGTAGCGTACAACACAACTGGCAATGCGAAGGGGATTTAAATGAGTTCACACGGAGTAACTGCTCCACAGGGGTTTGTTGCGGCAGGTACGACTGCGGGAATTAAGCCATCTGGAAACAAAGATATGGCGTTGGTTGTGAACCAAGGGCCGAAATTTGTTGGTGCAGCGGTATTTACTCGGAATCGAGTTGTGGCATCGCCAGTCAAGTACACAAAGAAAGCGGTCGCAAATGGTACTTTGCGTGCAGTTCTTTACAATTCTGGCAACGCGAACGCTTGTAATGGTGCACAAGGGGATAAAGACGTACACGAAATCGTGGACTATCTTGCCTCGAATTTGAAGGTAGATCCACTAGACATAGCAGCATGTTCCACTGGTCTCATTGGAGAGCCTCTTCCAGTGACCAAGATAAAAGCAGGCGTCGATAAGCTAATTCCTACATTGGGAGATAACGGTGGGGAAGCTGCAGAGTCGATCATGACGACCGATACGATCGCTAAAGAAATAGTTGTCAAGTGTAATGGCTGGACATTAGGGGGTATGGGTAAAGGTGTTGGCATGATGGCGCCTTCCCTCGCCACGATGTTGGTATGTCTTACTACTGATGCTTATGTGACCCAAGAACAAGCTCACGCCGCTTTGTCCAAGGCATGCGACGTGACTTTTAATACTCTCGATATTGATGGTTCAACCTCTACCAATGACACCGTAATTTTTTTGGCAAACGGGGCATCGGGAATCACGCCCACTGAATCAGAATTTAACGACGCTGTCCTTCAAGCCTGTGCTGATCTTGCCGACCAGCTGCAAGCTGATGCCGAAGGTGTGACAAAACGTGTGCGCATTACTGTGACCGGAACAACCACGGATTCTCAAGCGCTGAATGCGGCTAGAACCTTGGGACGAGACAATCTATTCAAGTGCGCGATGTTTGGTTCTGATCCGAACTGGGGGCGAGTTCTAGCTGCAGTTGGAATGGCTGATGCTGATATGGATCCAGATAACATATCGGTGTATTTCAATGATCAAGCAGTTTGCCTGCAATCCGGTGGAACTCCGGAAGCCCGTCAGGTGGACCTCTCTGGAATTGATATCGATGTTCGAGTTGATCTTGGAACAGGGGGATCTGGAAAGGCTTTTGTTCGAACGACAGATCTATCACATCAATACGTTGAAATTAACTCAGCGTATTCCTCATAACTCAAACACTTAAGACAAGAAAGCCGGTGTGGGGCTATGACAGCCACTATCGATAACTTGACCTCCCGAGAGCGTGCAACCGTACTGGCAGATGCGCTGCCATGGTTGCAGCGTTATCGCGACAAAATTGTCGTCGTTAAATATGGTGGCAATGCCATGGTCGACGAAGAGCTCAAAGCTGCTTTCGCGGCAGATATGGTTTTTCTTCGCACAGTAGGCGTTCGTCCGGTTGTTGTGCACGGTGGCGGCCCTCAAATTTCACAAATGCTGCAACGCCTCGGCATCGAGGGTGAGTTTAAAGGAGGATTCCGCGTTACATCACCGGAGGTGCTTGAAATCGTTCGGATGGTCCTCTTTGGTCAAGTAGGTCGTGACCTAGTTGGACTGATTAACTCACACGGCCCTTATGCAGTGGGTACCTCTGGCGAGGATGCTGGCCTTTTCAGAGCCGAGAAACGACTTGTCGAAATCGATGGAGAACTAACCGATATTGGCCAAGTTGGCAATATTACAGCAGTCAACGCTTCAAGCTTGATGGATATCATTGATGCTGGTCGAATTCCGGTAGTCTCTACCATCGCTCCAGGCGATGATGGGTCGGTATATAACATCAACGCTGATACAGCTGCAGGGGCGTTGGCTGCTGCGTTGTCCGCCGAACGCCTACTGATTCTCACGAATGTCGAGGGTCTTTATACTGACTGGCCGAATAAAGCCTCGTTGGTATCCGTGATTGGTGCTGAGAGGTTGCATGAAAAGCTTTCAGCATTGGACTCGGGAATGATTCCTAAAATGGAAAGCTGTGTAGATGCGGTCACGCATGGCGTTTCGGCAGCTCACGTAATTGATGGACGAGTCGCGCATTCAGTGCTTCTTGAGTTACTGACTTCGGGCGGTGTTGGGACCATGGTTGTACCCGATATAGAAATGACAAATGGGACAGTGTACCGAAAGGATAATCATGTCTAAGAATGCGACGAACACAGATTCACAATCGTCAGAGATTCAATGGGCTGATGTCATTATGAATACCTACGGCACACCCCCTGTGACGATCACAGGAGGAAATGGCGCCACTCTTACGGATTCTGTAGGTAAAACGTACATCGATTTACTGGCAGGAATTGCCGTAAACTCTTTGGGTCATGCGCATCCGGGCATTGTTGAGGCCGTAACAGAACAGATTTCAAATTTTGCTCATGTTTCAAATCTCTTCGGATCGCGACCAGTTATCGATACCGCAGCTCGGTTAATCCAACGCTTCGCGAAAGGAACCACCGACTCAGCTCAAATTGCTCACGATACCCGAGTATTTTTCTGTAACTCAGGTACTGAAGCTAATGAGGCGGCTTTCAAGTTGGCTCGTATGACTGGAAAGAACCGAATATTAGCAGCGCAGCATGGTTTTCACGGTCGTACGATGGGCGCACTTGCTATGACGGGCCAACCTGACAAACAAATGCCGTTTTATCCGCTGCCCGCAGGCGTTGAATTTTATCCCTATGGTGACATTGACTATTTGCGTAAGCTTGTCCAAATCAACTCGACAGATGTCGCAGCCATAGTTTTAGAGCCAATTCAAGGTGAAACTGGTGTTATTCCTGCACCGGATGGATTTTTGTTAGCGGTTAGGGGCTTATGCGATGAATTTGACATTCTGATGATCGTTGATGAAGTCCAAACTGGAATCGGACGCACTGGGGATTTTTTCGCATTTCAGCATGAAACTGGTGTCATTCCCGACGTCGTTACTATGGCGAAAGGTTTGGGAGGGGGATTACCGATTGGTGCATGCCTTGCAACGGGAAAAGCGAAAGATTTGTTAGGTCCTGGCAAACATGGCGCGACTTTTGGTGGAAATCCGGTGTCTTGTGCCGCGGCAGGGGCAGTTTTGCGCACAATTGACGACGATTTCCTCGAGAACGTCCAGCGTAAGAGTTACAAGTTAGTCGAAGGAATGAGCCGACTGCCTTTGGTTGAGTCGATCCGCGGACGTGGTTTGATGCTTGGTGTGGTGTTGTCCGAGCCAGTTGCTAAAGAGTGCGTAAAACTGGCTTTAGAACATGGGCTCATCGTGAACGCACCTTCTGCGTCTGTGCTGCGACTTACTCCGCCTTTAGTTATCAGTGACGCAGAAATTCATGAATCAATTGAACGACTTTCAATAGTGCTGACTAAGATAAAGAAGAAAGAATGCCATTAGGGCGTTGTCTTCGGAAGAAAGAATAGATATGAGTACTCAAACCCGTGTACGCCACTTTTTAGCGGACGACGACCTTACGCCTGCGCAGCAACGTGAAGTTCTGGAGCTTGCTTCGGAATTGAAGCAAGCTCCATATTCGCGAAAGACGTATGACGGTCCACAATCAGTGGCAGTTCTGTTCGATAAAACGTCGACACGCACGCGTTTTTCCTTCGAAGCTGGTATTTCGCAACTCGGCGGACATGCGATCGTGGTCGACTCCGGCAAATCACAAATGGGTAAGGGGGAGACATTCCAAGACACTGGTGCTGTTCTTTCTCGTTTTGTCTCCACTATTGTGTGGCGAACGGGTTCTCACCAAAATCTTTTGGACATGGCAGAAACCGCAACTGTTCCTATCGTCAATGCATTGTCAGACGACTTGCATCCCTGCCAAATACTGGCTGACTTGCAAACTTGTATCGAGCATCTTTGCCCGCAAGAAGGAGTGCCTGGCTTAAAAGGTCTGAAAGCTGTGTATTTGGGCGATGGTGATAACAACATGGCGAATTCTTATCTGATCGGTTTCGCTACCGCTGGTCTTGATATCACTATTATTGCGCCTGAAAAATTCCAACCAAAGCAAGAATTCGTCGATAGGGCGGAAAAGCGTGCCAGCGAGACTGGCGCAACTGTTTCGATCACAGCTGATATTTCCACAGTATCTGATGCAGATGTTGTAATCACAGACACATGGGTATCTATGGGTATGGAAAATGACGGTATCGACCGACGCACTCCATTTTTGCCTTATCAGGTCAATGATGAGGTGATGGCTTTAGCGAAAAAGTCAGCAATTTTCTTACATTGCTTACCGGCATATAGAGGTAGTGAGGTGGCGGCTTCGGTCATTGATGGACCGCAATCAGTTGTTTTTGATGAGGCTGAAAATCGACTTCATGCGCAAAAAGCCCTGCTTGTCTGGCTTATGGAAAATCAACCGCGATAATTTATCGACTGGCATTTCATTTGTTTTAGTCTGGCTTTGTACTATTTAGTATCAGGCGTGGAGTCAGACTTTTCCCCCGCGTTTTAAGTTCTTTAAGGATGAATCTATGAGCAATGGCCCGATTACGAGGACGGTTCGTCAAGCACTTATTTTGGATTTGCTCGAGCAAAACCAAGTGTCGAGTCAAATGCAGTTGTCGGAATTATTAAAGCAACGCGGCGTTGACATCACTCAAGGTACTTTGTCACGCGATTTAGATGAGCTCGGGGCTAAAAAAATCCGCCCTAATGGTGGGCGTGCATTTTATGCCGTAGGGACATCTGAGGATGCTGTGTCATCTACGACGGCGGGAACTCGTGAAAAATTACGAAAAATGTTAGATGATCTTTTGGTGTCAGTAGACCACTCTGGAAACATTGCGGTGCTGCGTACACCTCCGGCGGGGGCCCCCTTTTTAGCGTCCTTTATTGATCGTGTTGGAATGGACGAGGTGGTAGGAACCATCGCAGGCGATGACACCGTGTTTGTACTGGCGCGTGACCCTATGACGGGCAAGGAATTGGGAGAATTCCTAAGCCAACGACGGACCTCACTCTAAAAATGAGTTATCAGTTTCACTAAAATCCATGCCAGTGTGTTGTCTTTTCTATAAAAGGCGTAAACTATCCGTTTGACTTAATATATGCAGAATTTCTTGGCGCTGTAGACATCTTGAACTTTCTGTATTGCAAAAGCTTTATTCGAAGGAGAAAACCATGACCAATCGTGTCGTCCTCGCCTATTCAGGTGGACTCGATACCTCCGTTGCAATTCCATATCTGGCTAAGATGACTGGCGGCGAAGTTGTCGCAGTTTCTTTGGATCTTGGCCAAGGCGGAGAGGACATGGAGTCCGTTCGTCAGCGTGCGCTCGATTGTGGTGCGGTTGAATCTATCGTCATTGACGCTAAAGATGAGTTTGCCAATGATTACTGCCTGTCGACTATCAAAGCAAACGGTATGTACATGAAGCAGTACCCTTTGGTTTCTGCAATCTCTCGTCCGCTCATCGTGAAGCACTTAGTAGAAGCCGCTAAAGAACATGGTGGTACCCATGTTTCCCACGGTTGTACTGGTAAAGGAAACGATCAGGTTCGATTTGAGGTAGGTTTCCGCAACCTTGCTCCAGAACTGCAGATCATTGCCCCAGCCCGCGATTACGCATGGACTCGTGATAAGGCGATTGCTTTTGCTGAAGAGATTAATCTACCTATCGAGCAGTCCAAGAAGTCGCCATTCTCCATCGATCAAAATGTTTGGGGACGCGCCGTAGAGACCGGTTTCCTTGAGGATCTCTGGAACCCGCCGACAAAAGATCTATACTCCTACACTGAAGATCCAGCTCTCGGAAATGCTCCTGATGAGATCATCATTAGCTTCAAATCTGGTGTTCCGGTAGCAATCGATGGACGTCCAGTCACCGTACTTGAAGCGATTGAAGAAATGAACCGTCGTGCAGGTGCACAAGGCATTGGCCGTCTAGACATGGTGGAAGATCGTCTCGTTGGTATTAAATCTCGCGAGGTCTACGAGGCTCCAGGTGCAATTGCACTGATTACAGCACACCAAGCTATGGAGGATGTGACCATTGAGCGTGAGCTTGCACGTTACAAGCGCGGAATCGACGCTCGTTGGTCTGAAGAGGTGTACGACGGATTGTGGTACGCGCCACTCAAGCGTTCTTTGGATGCGTTCATTGAAAATACCCAAGAGCACGTAACAGGTGACATTCGCATGGTCATGCATGCTGGTAAGTGCACCGTAAACGGACGACGTTCTGAGCATTCGCTTTACGACTTCGACTTGGCTACTTATGACACCGGTGATACCTTCGACCAGACCTTGGCTAAGGGCTTCGTAGAACTTCACGGTTTGTCATCCAAGATCTCGAACAAGCGTGACCGTGAGGCACAATAGTGCAAAAACACGGTACTAATGAAGGCGCGCTTTGGGGTGGCCGCTTCTCTGGCGGCCCTTCAGAGGCGATGTTCGCGTTATCTGTATCTACGCACTTTGACTGGGTTTTAGCTCCGTACGATGTTCTAGCCTCAAAAGCCCATGCTCGTGTTTTGAACAAGGCGAAACTACTTTCTGACCCCGATTTAGAGACAATGCTTGACGGTCTCGACAAGTTGGGCAAAGCTGTAGCTTCAGGTGAATTCAATCCATTGCCGACTGATGAGGACGTCCATGGTGCAATGGAGCGCGGACTTATCGACATCGTGGGGCCTGAAGTAGGCGGACGCTTACGTGCCGGTCGTTCCCGCAACGATCAGGTTGCTACCTTGTTTAGGATGTGGGTTCGTGATGCCGTGCGTTCAGTAGCCTTGCAGGTCACCGAGCTTGTCGATGCCTTGGTATATCAAGCTACTCAGCATCCCCGTGCGATTATGCCTGGAAAGACGCATTCTCAAGCAGCCCAACCTGTCTTGCTAGCGCATCAGTTGCTTGCCCATGCGCAGCCGTTGCTTCGTGACATTGATCGTATTAGAGATCTAGATAAACGTCTTGCTATTTCTCCTTATGGTTCCGGTGCATTAGCTGGTTCATCTTTGCACTTGGATCCTGAGGCGATTGCTGAGGAACTAGGTTTCGACTCAGCGTGTGATAATTCGATTGATGGTACATCTTCACGCGACTTTGCAGTAGAAACTGCATATGTTCTAACGCAAATTGCCATTGACATGTCGCGATTAGCTGAAGAAATTATTTACTGGTGTACACCAGAGTACGGCTATGTAACTCTTTCTGATGCTTGGTCAACTGGCTCATCAATCATGCCGCAAAAGAAGAATCCTGATGTCGCTGAACTAACTCGTGGCAAGACCGGACGCTTGATCGGAAATCTTTCAGGGCTGTTGGCAACTCTTAAAGCACAGCCGCTTGCCTACAATAGAGATCTTCAGGAAGATAAAGAGCCTATTGTTGACTCGTTTGCTCAGTTGAATTTGCTGCTTCCAGCTATGACTGGTCTCGTGTCTACGCTTACCTTCCACGAGGATCGACTTCTCTCATTAGCTCCAGCAGGTTTTACCCTTGCTACTGACTTGGCAGAGTGGATGGTACGTCAAGGTGTTCCATTCCGCGAAGCTCACGAAGCTTCCGGAGCATGCGTCAGAATCGCAGAATCTCGTGGCGTAGGCCTCGACGAGCTTACTGATGCTGAACTTGCTTCCGTGGATATACGTTTGACACCCGAAGTACGTACTGTGCTTACTGTAGAAGGCGCGGTTGCATCGCGAGCTACACGCGGCGGGACAGCAGGCGTAAGAGTTGAAGAACAACGTTCTCGAGTAGAAGCCGCCTCGCAATCTTTTAAAGAATGGGCGCTAACTCCTGTTCGTAAGTGACATTGAAAATGCCAGTGAATAGATACACTGGCATTTTTCTTATTTGGGGTAGCGATATCAGTATTGCCTTTTGGGATAGGTACAATGCCAATCATGAGTATTGACCCTAAGCTGCTTGAAGTGCTGGCCTGCCCTCAGGATAAAGGCCCACTAAAATATCTCGAGGCAGAGCAAGTCCTCGTTAATGAACGCCTCGGGATTGCCTATCGAATTGATGACGGCATTCCAGTAATGCTTGTCGACGAATCCATCGCGTGGCCACCAGCAGAAAAATAATTAGGGATCTTTTATGAACATTATCGACGAACTCCAATGGCGTGGCCTGATTAATCAGTCCACCGACATCGATGCGTTGCGAGAAGCATGCGAAAAACCGATCACACTATACTGCGGGTTTGATCCAACAGGTGACTCTCTGCACGCAGGTCATTTGGTACCGATGATTATGCTCCGGCGTTTCCAAGAAGCTGGTCACCGACCGATTACTCTTGCTGGGGGTGCAACAGGTTTTATTGGGGATCCACGCGACGTGGGGGAGCGTTCTATGCTGTCCCACGAAACTATCGAACTCAATCTTGAGTCGATTAAGAAACAACTTCGGTCATTTGTTCGCTTCAATGGTGATAATCCAGCCATCATGGTAAACAATGCTGACTGGACTATGCCGATGTCAGTTGTGGATTTTTTGCGTGATGTCGGAAAAAACTTTTCAATAAATACGATGCTGGATCGTGAAACTGTCAAACGACGCTTGGAAACAGACGGAATCTCTTATACAGAGTTTTCCTACATGCTGCTCCAAGCTAATGATTTTGTTCAGCTGAATCGTGAATACGACTGTGTACTGCAAATCGGTGGTGGAGATCAATGGGGCAACATTGTTTCGGGCGTGGATCTCAATCGTCGAGTATCAGGGACAAAAACCCACGCTCTAACCGTTCCGCTTGTGACTGATGCTCAAGGGCAGAAGTTTGGTAAGTCGACAGGTGGCGGAAAGCTTTGGCTTGATCCTGAGAAAACCTCTGCATATTCGTGGTATCAATATTTCCTCAATGCGGGAGATTCCGTAGTCATTGATTACCTTCGATGGTTTACTTTCTTAACGCAAGAAGAAATCGCTGAATTAGAAACTGAAGTACGGGAGCGTCCTCACCAAAGAGCAGCACAACGCCGACTTGCTCAAGAGATGACCGATTTAGTTCATGGGCACGCTGCAACTGTTTCGGTAGAGCTGGCCGCTCAAGCACTTTTCGGCCGAGCATCGTTAGGAGATTTAGATGAAGCTACGTTGGAAGGCGCATTGTCCGAAACCGTCATTTTTGAAGTTGCTTCAGGCGAATCGCCCACGATTGTCGATCTTCTAATTGGCGCGGGTCTTGTTGATTCGAAGGGTGCAGCGCGTAGAACAATTAAAGAAGGCGGTGCATACGTCAATAATGAGCGAATGGAATCAGAAGATTGGCAACCAACTGATGAGGTTTTACTACATGGAACATGGTTGGTGCTTCGCAAAGGCAAGAAAAACTTTGCAGGTGTGAAGTACTCCGCATAAAGATTGATGTTTAAGGTCCAATCTCACGTTTTCTCGTGAGATTGGACCTTAAGTCATTTTAACATCTTCAAAAACCTTTCTACCTGTGTGTTTGTGTGTTTGTGTGAACGTGTGTAACTTATAGCGAGTCGCCGACGCTGAGAGGTTGTTCGGATTGGACAAAATTAGAAAAAGTGTTGATCCTGTTTGACTTTATGTTCATCAGGGGTTAACGTTTCATTCACCGCAATGTTCTGGTCATCATTGTGATGGTGGTTGGTGTTGTGTGATTGTGTTGTTTGAGAACTCAATAGTGTGCCAATGTACTTTTGGTTCCCATCTTTTTATGGGGTGGGGATCGGATAAGAAAAAGATATATGCAATGATGATGAACGTGATGTTGTCATACGGCCGGCAAGTGTGCCATGGCTTGTAAATAACATGATGGTTATTGTGAATTGTTGTGTTGGTGGTCATGATTATTTTTCCTCGTCAAAGGGATGATGGCCACGTTTTTGATAGAGCAAATCATTATTTTTTATTTTTTTGCCAGTCGCAGGCAATGTTGTGTTGTTTGTGGTGGTTTTTAGCCAGTTGGTTGGGCTTGTTCCAGCTTAAAAGGGTTGGTCTTTTGACTGATTTTTTATGGAGAGTTTGATCCTGGCTCAGGACGAACGCTGGCGGCGTGCTTAACACATGCAAGTCGAACGGAAAGGCCTAGCTTGCTAGGTACTCGAGTGGCGAACGGGTGAGTAACACGTGGGTGATCTGCCTCGTACTTCGGGATAAGCCTGGGAAACTGGGTCTAATACTGGATAGGACCATGCTTTAGTGTGTGTGGTGGAAAGTTTTTTCGGTACGAGATGAGCCCGCGGCCTATCAGCTTGTTGGTGGGGTAATGGCCTACCAAGGCGTCGACGGGTAGCCGGCCTGAGAGGGTGGACGGCCACATTGGGACTGAGATACGGCCCAGACTCCTACGGGAGGCAGCAGTGGGGAATATTGCACAATGGGCGCAAGCCTGATGCAGCGACGCCGCGTGGGGGATGACGGCCTTCGGGTTGTAAACCTCTTTCGCTAGGGACGAAGCTTTTGTGACGGTACCTAGATAAGAAGCACCGGCTAACTACGTGCCAGCAGCCGCGGTAATACGTAGGGTGCGAGCGTTGTCCGGAATTACTGGGCGTAAAGAGCTCGTAGGTGGTTTGTCGCGTCGTCTGTGAAATTCCGGGGCTTAACTCCGGGCGTGCAGGCGATACGGGCATAACTTGAGTGCTGTAGGGGAGACTGGAATTCCTGGTGTAGCGGTGGAATGCGCAGATATCAGGAGGAACACCGATGGCGAAGGCAGGTCTCTGGGCAGTAACTGACGCTGAGGAGCGAAAGCATGGGGAGCGAACAGGATTAGATACCCTGGTAGTCCATGCCGTAAACGGTGGGCGCTAGGTGTGAGGGTCTTCCACGACTTTCGTGCCGTAGCTAACGCATTAAGCGCCCCGCCTGGGGAGTACGGCCGCAAGGCTAAAACTCAAAGGAATTGACGGGGGCCCGCACAAGCGGCGGAGCATGTGGATTAATTCGATGCAACGCGAAGAACCTTACCTGGGCTTGACATATGCAGGATCGGCGTAGAGATACGTTTTCCCTTGTGGTCTGTATACAGGTGGTGCATGGTTGTCGTCAGCTCGTGTCGTGAGATGTTGGGTTAAGTCCCGCAACGAGCGCAACCCTTGTCTTATGTTGCCAGCATGTTATGGTGGGGACTCATGAGAGACTGCCGGGGTTAACTCGGAGGAAGGTGGGGATGACGTCAAATCATCATGCCCCTTATGTCCAGGGCTTCACACATGCTACAATGGTCGGTACAACGCGCTGCGAGCCTGTGAGGGTGAGCGAATCGCTGAAAGCCGGCCTCAGTTCGGATTGGGGTCTGCAACTCGACCCCATGAAGTCGGAGTCGCTAGTAATCGCAGATCAGCAACGCTGCGGTGAATACGTTCCCGGGCCTTGTACACACCGCCCGTCACGTCATGAAAGTTGGTAACACCCGAAGCCAGTGGCCTAACCTTTGTGGGAGGAGCTGTCGAAGGTGGGATCGGCGATTGGGACGAAGTCGTAACAAGGTAGCCGTACCGGAAGGTGCGGCTGGATCACCTCCTTTCTAAGGAGTTTTTATTGTTGGGTGACAGTTGTTGCCTGTTGTTTTTTGTATCCGGGTGGATGCGTGTGACCCATGATGGTTTTTTCTCGCGCTGTGTGGTGTGAGGGTGTTGTGGTTGTTGTGTTTGTGGTTGTTGTGTGTTTTTTCTTGTTTGTGTGTGTTGGTGCGCTGTTGGGTGTCTGGGGCAACGTGGTTGTTCTGGTTGATCACTCACGTGGTTTTGTGTGGTGTGGCTGGTTGTGTGCTGGTTGTGCTGTCATGGGACCTTGTGGTTGGTGTGTTGTGTGAGAACTGTATAGTGGACGCGAGTAATCTTTATTCTTTAATTGTTCTTGGTGTTTTTGTTTGTTACATGTGTGTTGTTTGTGAAGGGCACACGGTGGATGCCTGGGCATTATGAGCCGATGAAGGACGTGTAAGGCCGCGATAGGCCTCGGGGAGTTGCCAATAGAGCGTTGATCCGAGGGTGTCCGAATGGGGAAACCTGGCCATGGTTATGTGTGGTTACCCATCAGTGAATGTATAGCTGGTGTGGGGGTGACGCGGGGAAGTGAAACATCTTAGTACCCGTAGGAGAAGAAAATAATTAATGATTCTGCTAGTAGTGGCGAACGAACGTGGATGAGGCTAAACCGTATGCGTGTGATACCTGGCAGGGGTTGCGTGTGTGGTGTTGTGGGGCGTTGTTGGAGGAGGCTGCCGGCTCCTCGCTTGTGTATGTGTGTGTTAGCGGAAGTGGTTTGGAATGGCCTGCCGTAGTGGGTGAGAGTCCCGTACGTGAAAGTGCATGCATGTGAGTGGATGATGTTCCCGAGTAGCAGCGGGCTCGTGGAATCTGCTGTGAATCTGCCGGGACCACCCGGTAAGCCTAAATACTTATGATGACCGATAGCGGATTAGTACCGTGAGGGAATGGTGAAAAGTACCCCGGGAGGGGAGTGAAATAGTACCTGAAACCGTGTGCTTACAATCCGTCAGAGCCTTTTTTGTGGGGTGATGGCGTGCCTTTTGAAGAATGAGCCTGCGAGTCAGCGGCATGTCGCGAGGTTAACCCGTGTGGGGTAGTCGTAGCGAAAGCGAATCCTAATGAGGGTGTTTGTTAGTGGCATGTTCTGGACCCGAAGCGGGGTGATCTACCCATGGCCAGTGTGAAGCAGCTGTAAGAGGTTGTGGAGGCGCGAACCCACTTAGGTTGAAAACTGAGGGGATGAGCTGTGGGTAGGGGTGAAAGGCCAATCAAACTCCGTGATAGCTGGTTCTCCCCGAAATGCATTTAGGTGCAGCGTTGTGTGTTTCTTGCTGGAGGTAGAGCTACTGGTTGGTTGAGCGGGACTACAATCTTAGCAATGTCAGCCAAACTCCGAATGCCGGTAATGTTAAGCATGGCAGTGAGACTGCGGGGGATAAGCTCCGTTGGTCGAGAGGGAAACAGCCCAGATCGCCGGTTAAGGCCCCTAAGGGTGTACTAAGTGGAAAAGGATGTGGGATCGCGAAGACAGCCAGGAGGTTGGCTTAGAAGCAGCCATCCTTGAAAGAGTGCGTAATAGCTCACTGGTCGAGTGGTTCTGCGCCGACAATGTAGTGGGGCTCAAGTACACCGCCGAAGCCGCGGCAGTCAGCATTTTTTGTTGGTTGGGTAGGGGAGCGTCGTGCACTGCTGTGAAGCACCTGGGTGACTTGATGGTGTGGAGTGTGTGCGAGTGAGAATGCAGGCATGAGTAACGAATGAAAAGTGGAAAACTTTTCCGCCGGATGACTAAGGGTTCCTGGGTTAAGCTAATCTTCCCAGGGTGAGTCGGGACCTAAGGCGAGGCCGACAGGCGTAGTCGATGGATAACCAGTTGATATTCTGGTACCCGTGTATGTGCGCCCAGTGGTGAATCAGTGGTACTAACCATCCATGGATCTTCTGGTCATGCTTTTTGTGTGGTTGGTGGTGATGTGCGTGGGATCTTCGTTGGTAGTAGCCAAGTGATGGGGTGACGCAGTGAGGTAGCTGAGCCATGTAGTGGATTGTGGTGTAAGCGTGTGGCCCGTGGCATAGGTAAATCCGTGTCGCATAGTGGGTGAGGCGTGATGCGTAGACCTTTGTGGTTGATGTTGGTGATCCTGTACTGTCGAGAAAAGCCTCTAGCGAGTGCATATATGGCCCGTACCCATAACCGACACAGGTGGTCAGGTAGAGAATACTAAGGCGATCGGGTGAACTGTGGTTAAGGAACTCGGCAAATTGCCCCCGTAACTTCGGGAGAAGGGGGACCATTGCTGGTGACCGACGTGGTTGAGCTGGTGGTGGTCGCAGAGAATAGAGGGAAGCGACTGTTTATTAAAAACACAGGTCCGTGCGAAAACGTGGAAGTTGATGTATACGGACTGACGCCTGCCCGGTGCTGGAAGGTTAAGAGGACCTGTTAGGGCATTGTTGTCCGAAGCGGAGAATTTAAGCCCCAGTAAACGGCGGTGGTAACTATAACCATCCTAAGGTAGCGAAATTCCTTGTCGGGTAAGTTCCGACCTGCACGAATGGCGTAACGACTTCCCTGCTGTCTCAACCACAGGCCCGGTGAAATTGCAGTACGAGTAAAGATGCTCGTTACGCGCGGCAGGACGAAAAGACCCCGGGACCTTCACTATAGCTTGGTATTGGTGTTTGGTTCGGTTTGTGTAGGATAGGTGGGAGACTGTGAAGTGGTCACGCTAGTGGTTGTGGAGTCGAAAGTTGAAATACCACTCTGATCGGATTGAGCACCTTAACCTTGGCCCATGATCTGGGTTGGGGACAGTGCCTGGTGGGTAGTTTAACTGGGGCGGTTGCCTCCTAAAATGTAACGGAGGCGCCCAAAGGTTCCCTCAGCCTGGTTGGCAATCAGGTGGTGAGTGTAAGTGCACAAGGGAGCTTGACTGTGAGACTGACAGGTCGAGCAGGGACGAAAGTCGGGACTAGTGATCCGGCATCTACTTGTGGAAGTGGTGTCGCTCAACGGATAAAAGGTACCCCGGGGATAACAGGCTGATCTTCCCCAAGAGTCCATATCGACGGGATGGTTTGGCACCTCGATGTCGGCTCGTCGCATCCTGGGGCTGGAGTAGGTCCCAAGGGTTGGGCTGTTCGCCCATTAAAGCGGCACGCGAGCTGGGTTTAGAACGTCGTGAGACAGTTCGGTCTCTATCCGCCGCGCGCGTTGAAACTTGAAGAAGGCTGTCCCTAGTACGAGAGGACCGGGACGGACGTACCTCTAGTGTGCCAGTTGTCACGCCAGTGGCAGGGCTGGTTGGCTACGTACGGGAGGGATAACCGCTGAAAGCATCTAAGCGGGAAGCCTGTTTTGAGATGAGGTTTCTTTTGAGGTTCCCTCTAGACTAGGGGGTTGATAGGCCAGATCTGGAAGCGTAGTAATGCGTTAAGGTGACTGGTACTAATATGACCGAGTAATAACATTGTGTAACGAGCAAAAAGAATAATAAAGCATTATGGACATCTCACCCCTTTTTTTTGTGTGGGTGATGGTTTGAATGAATAAAAGTGTTGCTTGCGTCTGCTGTGCAGTGTCTGGCATGGCATGCCTGTCGCCGTGGGTGGTTGGTTGTGTGTGTTGGTGGTTATTGTGTCGGGGGTACGCCCGGTCCCTTTCCGAACCCGGAAGCTAAGCCCGATTGCGCTGATGGTACTGCACCTGGGAGGGTGTGGGAGAGTAGGTCGCTGCCAACCTAAAACTTAAAAGTAATATGGTAAGGCGTGTGCAGGAAAGAATGTTTTCTTTTCTGCACACGCTTTATCGTATATTACGTAATTTCAAAGGATTTTCTCTATGGCTGATTCTTCATCACGTAGCTCACACGACGAACCTCGCCGTTCCAACGAAGGGCGACCACGTGGAGGTAGCTACGGTAAAAAGCGTTCAGAAGGCGGAAAACCTCGTCGCTTTGGTAACCAAACCTCTGAGTCTCGTCGTGGTCAAGGCCACGGTAAACGATGGGAAAAAGAGGGCGGTGGCCGTCGCAGCTATAAAGGAGATTCGGCGAATTCGCAACGTCGACATGACCGCGATGGTGGCGACTGGAAACGTGGTGACCGTAAGGATTACCGTTCTGATCGACCTGGTAACCGTGGTGAACGTCGTGATGATTATCGTTCTGAACGTGGTAATCGCTTCGAGTCTAAGGGCCCAAAGCGCCAACATAGCCAACGTAGTGGCTCCGATCGGAATAAGCATTTCAATGGGCCTATGCGTTCTGGATATCGCGAAGAACGCATCACTAAGCGTCTAAATGAGCCTGCATTGCCCGCTGATATAGACGTGCATGATCTGGACCCAATGGTTCTTCAAGATCTAAAGGGACTGGCTAAAGATAACGCTGACGCAGTCGCGAAGCATATGATCATGGCGGCAGTTTGGATGGCTGAAGATCCAGAATTAGCTTTGAAGCACGCTCGTGCAGCTAAAGATCGTGCAGGAAGGGTAGCAATCGCTCGTGAGACCTGCGGTATTGCTGCATATCACGCAGGTGAATGGAAAGAAGCTTTGTCTGAGCTTCGTGCCGCGCGTCGTATGAGTGGTGGCCCAGGACTCATCGCAGTTATGGCTGACTGCGAACGCGGTTTAGGACGCCCAGAAAAAGCTATTGAGCTTGCCCGCGATGAAAATACTAAGCATTTGGATCACGAGACCCGTATTGAGCTAGCGATTGTAGTAGCTGGTGCACATCTTGATTTGGGACAACCTGATTCTGCGGTAGCAACTTTGGAGAGCATGAATCCAAAAGAAAATGCTTCTGGACTCGAAGCAGCCCGACTTTCTTATGCCTATGCTGATGCATTGTTACAAGCTGGAAGAAAAGAGGATGCTTTTCGTTGGTTCACCATTTGCAAAGAACAAGATATTGTTGAGACTACCGATGTAGTTGTTCGTTTAGAGTCTCTAACTCATTAATTTGTGCTTAATTGAGCTCTGATCTCTTTCGTCTACTATGCTGATACGCATGACTGTTTTGGATGAGTATGATGCCCTGTTGTTTGACCTAGACGGTACTGTTTGGGAAGGAGACAGGGCGTTACCTTTTGCCGTTGATTCAATTAATCAAGCAAATCTTCCGCTTATGTATGTGACCAACAATGCCTCGCGTGGTCCAGAAGTAGTTGCCTCTTTGTTATCGGATATGGGTATTTTTACTCAACCTGAACAGGTTCTTACGTCAGCTCAAGCAGCGATCGATCTAGCTCTCAAAGAGGTACCTGTTGGTAGCAACGTCTTGGTGTTAGGCACAGATTCGTTTAAATCTTTGGCTGCAGAAGCAGGGTATATGGTTGTGACTTCTGCTGATATGGATCCTGTTGCCGTCTTCCATGGCCATAATCCCGCCACTGGTTGGACTGAATTGAGCGAGGCTGCTCTGGCTATTAGATGTGGCGCTAAATATTACGCCTCAAATTTAGATACAACTCTTCCGAGTGAACGAGGGCTTTGCGTCGGTAACGGGTCAATGGTGGCGGCGGTTGTGAGCGCAACAGGAGTTCAACCAGTTTCGGCGGGCAAACCGGGAGCTGTTATGTTCAATGTTGCCGCTGAAAAACTGGCTTCAGAGCGTCCGTTAGCTGTCGGTGATCGTTTAAATACCGATATTGCCGGTGGCGTTGCTGCGGGTTTTGATACTCTGCATCTTCTTACTGGTGTATCCCAGCATTGGGCGCTCATTCATGCTATTGAATCGGAACGACCGACTCTTATAGCTGAGGATTTACGTGCTCTTAGCTCTGATAGAAGTGTGTTAATGCCTCAAATGCAGGGGAATTTTAACGCTTATCTCCATGGAACCGAAATTGTTCTTGACGGTGGTTCGACGGCTTCGACTTCTACGGAAGCGTTGAGATCAGTGTTGTCTGTTGCATGGCAAAGTGCTGAATTTGGTGGCACTGTTAAACCGGTCAGTGAACATGCTATTCGGTGTATGTCTGAATGGCGTTAATAGGTGGTTTAAGCTAAATGGAGATTCCTAAGCCTCATGATCCTCAAAAAGATTCTCTTAGCCCTTCTCAAATTGCGGCAGATATAAGCGAATTATTGGCGCAAAATCCCAACAATCTTCACGATGAAACCCAGCTATTAACGCGGGCTCATTCACTATTACATGATGCGCTTTCCTAAAACGGGATGGCACACATCGTTATCGGAAAGAGCTACAACAGATGCAACCTAGAAGGCGCCTCGATGCCGAGCTTGTTCGTCGTAAAATCGCACGCTCTCGCGAGCAAGCAGTAGAGATGATTAAAGATGGCCGGATCCACGTACAGGGATTCGTTGCCAAGAAGCCATCCACCCAAGTGACCCCAGAGGCGTCAATTCGTGTAGAAGATGCCGGCTTGGATGATTGGGCATCTCGTGGCGCTCATAAATTATTGGGTGCACTCGAAGAGTTTAAATCTAAAGGCTTGAATGTTTCTGGACGTCGTGCACTTGATGCGGGTGCTTCAACTGGTGGTTTCACAGATGTTCTAATATGGGAATCTGCTTCTGAGGTCGTAGCAGTCGATGTTGGGTATGGTCAACTCATTTGGCGGTTACAAAATGATGATCGTGTTAAGGTTTTGGATCGCACCAATATTCGAAATCTGACCTTGGAAATAACAGATGGCCCCTGCGAATTAATGGTGGGTGATCTTTCGTTTATCTCTCTGAAGCTCACTTTGCCAGCTATCGCAGCCTGCATGAGTGATGGTGCGGACCTTTTACCCATGGTTAAACCCCAGTTTGAGGTAGGTAAAGAACGACTGGGACGCGGCGGAGTGGTCCGTGATCCCAAGCTTCGGGCAGAGGTCACCGAAGATATCGCATTATTTGCTCAGCAACTTGGACTTAGTTTTGTCGATGTAGTCGCATCACCATTACCTGGTCCATCAGGAAATGTTGAATATTTCCTCTGGCTGAAAAAGGACTCAGGTAGGTCTGCTAAGGGGGTACAAGAAATTCATGAAAAAGTCGCGGAAGCAGTCCAGAAAGGTCCGCAGTAATGACTATCGATTGCCTTGAAGATCGCAGAGTTTTACTAGTTCCGCATACCGGAAGACCTCAAAATGTTGCTTCAGCTGCGCTGGCTGCCGAGCTTCTCGACGATTCAGGCGTCGGAGTTCGTGTTCTCGTTCCGGCCGAAGACACAACGATTGCAACGCATCCAGTCTTGGGACAATTTGAGCGAGTTTCTCATTCTCCTGAAGCGACTCAAAGTGTTGATCTAGTACTGGTATTAGGCGGCGACGGTACATTTCTGCGTGCAGCTGATCTCGCGCATGGTGCTGATCTACCAGTGTTAGGTATCAACCTAGGGCATGTCGGTTTTTTGGCTGAATGGGAGAAAGATTCCTTAGATGAAGCTGTCCATAGAGTTACAAAAGGAAGTTTCAGAATTGAAGAACGTATGACTCTCGCTGTCAGCGTTTACGATTCAGACGGTACTGCAATTGGTCGAGGGTGGGCTTTGAATGAAGTTAGTATCGAAAATAGCAACCGAAGTGGTGTTTTGGATGCAACATTAGAAATTGATAGTCGGCCTGTAAGTTCGTTTGGGTGTGACGGCATCATTGTTTCAACACCTACAGGATCGACCGCTTATGCCTTTTCCGCAGGTGGTCCCGTATTGTGGCCTGAACTAGACGCAATTTTGGTTGTTCCGAACAACGCACATGCACTATTCACCAAGCCACTAGTAGTAAGCCCTCGGTCATCTGTGGCAGTGGAATCACATCCTAGCGCATTTCCTGCTACTGCTGTCATGGATGGATTCCGTTCGATTTCCGTCCCACCAGGTGCACGGGTAGAAGTCAAGCGCGGTTCTCGGTCGATTAAGTGGGTACGGTTGGATGACATCCCGTTCACTGACAGACTTGTCACAAAATTGCGACTGCCCGTAGAAGGGTGGAGGGGGCCTAAGAAGCATGATTCCACAAATTAATCCCAATTGAAGTGTAACTTTCGCCAGTATTTAGTTGGCGATTGGTGAAAATGCTGTGGCAGAAAAATTTGATATTCGAACGCAATAGAACATCTGTTCCTGAATTGAAAGATTTTGATGTACAATAACTCTATGCTTTCAGATATCACCATTCACAACCTAGGGGTTATTCCGAGTGCGTCACTTGAGCTGAGTGAGGGTCTTACCGTTTTGACCGGCGAAACAGGCGCCGGTAAAACGATGGTTGTTACAGGATTGCGACTGCTGGCAGGTGGTCGTGCCGAAGCTCAACGTGTGCGAAGTGGCAGTAGCCAAGCTGTTGTAGAAGGGCGATTTTTACTGGATTCTGTTGCCCCCGAATCAGCCGAAATGGCACATGCGGTGGTATCCGCAGCAGGAGGTGCGCTAGATGAAAATGGTGAGGTTATAGTTTCCCGCACAGTGAGTGCACAAGGGCGCTCTCGCGCGCACCTTGGAGGTCGCTCCGTCCCTGCAGCGAACTTAGCGGAGTTTTCGAAAGAAGTTCTCACAATTCATGGTCAAAATGACCAGCTTCGGTTACTTAATAGCGATCGCCAGCGAGATGCACTGGATCGTTTTTCCCAAAAGATTGGTGCTTTAACGACAGTTTATTCCGAAGCGTATAGAGCGTGGAAAAATCTCTCGAAGGACCTCCGGGAACGTCAAGCATCGAAACGGGAACTTGCACAAGAAGTCGATCGCCTAGAGTTTGCTATTCGAGAGATCAGTGAGGTCGATCCGCAACCAGATGAAGAAGCGAATCTTCTTGTTCAAATCACACGACTACAAGATGTAGATGATCTTCGGGCGCAGGCTGTAGGAGCGCTTTCTGTAATTGATGGTGCTGCAGGGGTTGAAGGATATGCTACGGGTGACTCTAGTGACGTCAATGCAGCTTCGGATCTTATTGGTCAAGCACTATCAAGTGTCAGGGTAAGTAGTGATCCCATATTACAAGGTGTTTCGCAACAGCTAGAAGCTGTTACATCAATCTTGATGGAAGTTTCTGCTCAATTAGGTGGTTTTCTGGATGAATTACCAGCGGATCCTAAAATGTTAGACGAATTGCTTCAACGGCAGCAGGCACTTAAACAGTTAACACGCAAGTACGCTTCTGACATCGATGGCGTTATCAAATGGAAGCTTAAAGCTGAGCAAAAACTGGAGTCGATTGATGTTTCACCTGAAGCTCTCGATCAGCTCAAAAAAGAAACAGCTCTCGCAGAGCGAAAAATGAATGATGCCGGTATGGCTTTGCGCGCAGCTCGTATCGAAGCTGCGCAGGAACTTAGTAATGCAGTCACGAAAGAGCTACACGGATTGGCTATGCCCAAGGCCATGTTTTCAGTGGTTGTACATCCAACGGAACCACAACCTTCTGGATTCGATGAAGTTAAGTTTTGCTTAGCGCCAAATAAAGCTACTGATCCTCGGCCATTGGCTTCATCGGCGTCAGGAGGTGAGCTGTCTCGTGTCATGCTTGCTTTGGAAGTTATTCTTTCGGCAGAGCAACATGGAAATACGCTTGTGTTCGACGAAGTGGATGCAGGGGTTGGTGGGCGCGCTGCAGTAGAAATCGGGCGGCGATTAGCTCGTCTTGCCCAAAATAACCAAGTCATTGTCGTTACGCATTTGCCACAAGTAGCGGCCTATGCAGATACCCATTTACATCTCGCGAAAGACGTTGGTGAATCAACCGTGACGTCGGGTGTAGAAAATTTGTCGGAACAACGTCGAGTTGAAGAACTTGCTCGTATGCTTGCGGGGCTTGAGGATACTGATACTGGGCGGGCACACGCCAGAGAGCTTTTTGAAAAGGCTCAAGAGGAAAACCGTGCGTTTCGCGTTCAACGGTAGATTTTAATAAGCATTGTACAAATGCCGTGGATGTGGAAATTTTATGAGGATTAAGGCTTCTCCTTCCGCGCGCCTCTGTACACAATTCAATAATGGAAGGCACAATGCTCACCATGAGTCTGTTCAACCGTTCTGCGGATCTTCCCGGTATTCATGCAGTGACGCGCGATTGTTCATCGCTTAATCGAGGTCTAAAAAGACTGAAAAGCGGAGAGATCGCAGTCGTTGACGCACCCGACATAACTCGGTCCATTGCACAGCAGTTGATCGATGCCAAGCCCCTTGCAGTTGTCAATAGCGAACAATTCTCCACAGGGGCGATTCCTAATTTTGGCCCACAAATGTTAATCGATGCAGGCATCATGCTGATTGATGCTGTTGGACACGATGTGTGGACGAGTCTAAAAGATGGAAAGAAAGCGCGGTTAACGGAAGACGGCCAGATTTTCTATGGCGAAAAACTCATCGCTTCTGGAACAGTAATTACCGCAGAGCAAGCTGAAGCTATTTTCGTAGAGGCACAGGGGTCATTAATTGATCGAATGGAAGCCTATTTTGGAAATACCATCCAGTTCATTCATGCTGAGGCCCCGTTGCTCATTGATGGGCTTGGCATACCTGATCGCGGTGGGATGCTTCGCGGGCGCAAAGTATTGGTGGTCAGCCCAGGGAAAGGACACCGTACACAACTAAAGGGGCTTCGTAATTTTATCCGAGAATACGAGCCGGTTTTGATTGGTGTCGATGCTGCAGCTGATACATTGGTGGAATTGGGATATAAACCCGTTTTTATCGTTGGTAATCCATCAGTAATTGGATCTGATGCATTACGTAGCGGCGCCCAGGTAGTTCTTCCCGCGGATCCAGATGGTCATGCCTTGGGATTGGAACGAATCCAAGACCTAGGTGTTGGCGCAGTAACTTTTCCGTCCTCTGTAGATTCATCCACCAACTTAGCCCTTTTGTTGGCTGGTTATCACGGTGCAGAGCTAGTGGTAAACGCTGGTTCTCCATTCGACTTGGATTTGATTTTCGCCGATTCAGAGACCGCATCACCTGCTACGTTGTTGACACGTTCGAAGCTGGGGTCACGATTAGTAGACGCCACAGTGATCACAGATCTTTATACAGTACGTTCTTCAATGGGTCTTGCTTGGCTATGGGCAATTTTGGGTATTTTGGTGGCAGCTGCGGTCATTATCACTATTGCGGGAACGTCTGGCGATGGTTCTTTTAGCCAGAATCTCATTGACACTTGGAATAACTTTGCTTTGACAGCGCAAAGTTGGTTTAAATAAAACCCTCGAAGGAAGAACAAAAATATGGCTAGAAAATCTGGACGCACTGCAACTGCTATTGCAGGTCTTTCCTTCGGCCTTGCATTAGGCATCGGGGCTGGGATGTACGTGTTGGCTCCAAATGTTGCTGGTGGTCCAAATCAAACAACTTCCACCTTGGAACGTGAACGTGACGATGCTCTTGAGTCTGCCCAGATTGCAAAGGCGCAAGCTAAAAGTGCCGATAGTGTAGTGTCGGCACTTGGGAAGGGAATTACTACTGATCTCCTGAAAGAAAAGAAAGTATTGGTGTTCCGTACCTCAGATTCGCTTGATAGCGATGCGGATGCCTTGTCTGAAGCGCTAAAAAATGCAGGAGCGGAAAATGCTGGAACCATTAAATTGGGCGAGAAATTTTTCACTCAAGAAGGAGCTGATGGTTTAAAAAATATTATTGCCATTACGCTTCCAGCTGGTGCTCAACTTTCTACTGAGAAAATGGATTCTGGTACTCATGCCGGAGATGCGTTGGGCAGTGCAATCTTGTTGAACAAAGATGATGGTTCTGAGCAAGCAAATAAAGAAGATCGTGGGATTGTGCTAGGTGCACTGCGAGAAAGCGGCTATATCGATTTTGATGAGGCGAGCGTAAAACCGGCTCATGCGATAGTTTTACTTTCAGGAGATTCTGACGGATCAAAAGCAGCTTTTTCTATTAAAAATCAAGCCTCATTTGCCACCGCTTTGAAATCCAAAGGCTCTGGTCTGCTTGTCGCAGGTCGAATTCATACTGCAAGTGGCACTGGTCTTTTGGGAACAATTCGGTCCTCGGCACAAGATAAACAAGCTGTTTCTACCATTGATTCAATTGACCAGAATTGGGCACAAATTGCCGCAATCTTAGCGCTTAAGGAACAACTCGACGGTAAATCTGGTGCTTATGGTGCAGCGGGGAATGCCGACGCTACATCTCCGGGAATTAAAAATCCTGAGTAGATTGCAGCTATCGTTGAGATTATGACTCCTCATTCGTTTGTCGTGACAGATAGTACGTTGCTTTTGGATGCTCCAATTATTGCGGTGCGACGGGACAAGGTGCTTATGCCGAAAGGAAACGAAAGCTATCGAGAAATCGTCGAGCATTATGGCGCTGTAGCCATAGTGGCTCGCGATGAATCTGGGCGAATTCTACTGATAAAACAATATAGACATAGTGTAGGTAGGCGCATGTGGGAGCTTCCAGCTGGGTTACTTGATATCCCATCTGAATCTGAGTTGCAGGCTGCTCAACGAGAGTTAAAAGAAGAAGCAGGACTCGCATCTCATCATTGGTCTTGCATAATTGATTTAGTTACTAGTCCTGGCTTTTGTGACGAAGCAGTTCGAATCTTCCTAGCTGATCGAGTATATGCTGTGCCTCGACCTGAGGTGTCAGATGAAGAAGCTGACATTACGACACAATGGGTTGCGCTCGACGATGCTATAGAAATGATCATGTGTGGAAGGATCGTGAATTCCATTGCGATCGCAGGTATTTTTGCTGCACGAGAGCATATTGAGACTGGAGTGTCTTTACCGAGTGCAGTCACCGAATTTGAACTTAGACCTACTTCTTTGGTGCAACGGCATCAAGATTCAGCAGTACATCGTCGATAATTATGGTTTCAATCAATAATATTGCCCGTCAATGGCTAACTCACTTAGCAGTGGAAAAAGGGGTTAGCGATAACACGTTGTCTAATTATCGTCGTGACCTCGAACGGTATACACAGTGGCTGCAAGTACAAGGAATTGCAAATATTGAGAATATCTCTGTACAAGATATTGAGAGGTATGTTCAAGAATTGCGGAAGGGGGACAGTGATACCAGAAAGAAACCTCTAGCCGCCTCGTCTGCGGCCCGTGCTTTGATCGTTGCTCGTGGTCTACATCGTTTTGCTCTGTTAGAAAACTTGGTGGAGAAGGATGTATCGGCTGATGTGTCTCCACCGGCAACGGGACGTCATCTGCCTGATACTCTCTCAGTCGAAGAAGTGAAACGTCTCATAGAGGCCATACCCATAGATGAAGCAGCTTCGCCTGAAGATCTTAGGGATTGTGCTCTACTGGAGTTTCTCTATGCCACTGGAGCCCGTATATCGGAGGCGGTCGCTCTAGTGGTGGATGACGTTGCTGGCATTGTCGAAAATGAAGGCATTGTTCGAATAACTGGAAAGGGTCAAAAACAGCGTATTGTGCCTGTTGGTGATCAGTGTTTGTTAGCGCTTGAGCGATATGTTGTGAGGGGCAGGCCCGCAATGTCAAAAGGGAAAACGCATGCACTTTTCCTTAATAAACGTGGAGGACAACTATCCAGACAAAGTTCTTGGCAAATTCTCAAAAGCTCGGCTCAACGTGCAGGAATTGAAAAAGATATTTCTCCACACACTTTGCGACATAGTTTTGCTACTCATCTTTTGGAAGGCGGGGCTGATGTTCGGGTAGTACAAGAATTGTTAGGGCATTCGTCAGTAACAACTACACAGATATACACCCATGTAACTGCAGATAATCTACGCTTGGTCTGGTCACGTTCGCATCCGCGAGCTCACTGACATGGTTAGATTTTGTAAAGGCAGTGGGCTAGATTTATGGATTTTTTCTTCATAAAATTGCCCCAAAGACACGGAATGAATCCGAAGCGTGTAATTTATAGTTTATTGGTGTGCTGTTAGGCTAAATTCGACTTGGCGGTACGTGAAATAAAAATAATTTTCAGGGTGAAAATCAAGGAAGAGGGATAGACATGGGCGAATCGGGATTGTTTGATACACCCGATCAAAAGGTCGGCCTCACAGGGCGTCCGTTGCGGGAATTCCCTGAACCTGAACCATTGCATAAACATGGTCCTGCGAAGATTATTTCGATGTGTAACCAAAAAGGTGGAGTCGGAAAGACTACTTCGACGATTAACCTTGGAGCTTGCTTGGCAGAGGCGGGGAGGAAAGTACTTCTCGTTGACCTTGATCCACAAGGTGCATTGTCTGCCGGTTTGAATATTCCCCACGAAGAACTCGAAATCACCGTTTACAATCTCTTAGTTGATCGGCATACATCGATTCACCAAGCAATCCATCACACTTCGGTTGATGGATTGGATTTGGTACCTGCGAATATTGATCTCTCGGCGGCTGAGATCCAGCTTGTAAACGAGGTTGGACGCGAGCAAACTTTAGCGCGGGCGCTAAGGCCAGTGATGCGGGATTATGATTTTATTATTTTAGACTGTCAGCCGTCCTTGGGTCTTCTTACCGTCAATGCGTTGACTTGTTCTCATGGAGTCATTATCCCTATGGAATGTGAGTATTTCTCGTTGCGCGGATTGGCATTGCTGGCAGATACTGTTGAAAAGGTTCGAGATAGGCTCAATTTTGATCTAGAGATTGTTGGAATCTTGGTAACGATGTTTGATCGGCGGACAACCCATGCTCGGGAAGTTATGTCTCGAGTGATTGACGTATTTGAAGATAGGGTTTTTGATACTGTGATCACCCGGACAGTTCGTTTTCCAGAAACTTCTGTTGCCGGTGAACCCATTACTACGTGGGCTCCGAGTTCTCAAGGTGCTCAGCAGTATCGGCAGCTTGCACGCGAAGTGATCGAGCGTACCGCCTAGCTCATACGCTTAGGCATAAAAAGTTTGAAAATTTGAGGATTTATGGCGAGAACTGTTGTTCCGGATAATCAACCTGAGATAACGGGTTTTCGTATCGTCCTGAATAATTTCGAAGGTCCGTTTGACCTCTTGCTTCAGCTGATCAGTGCGAAAAAACTAGACGTAACTGATGTAGCTTTGCATAAAGTTACAGATGATTTTGTAGCGTACACGCGTGCGCTAGGGGAATTCGCTGAGCTGGATGAAGTCACGGAGTTTCTTGTTGTAGCAGCCACGTTATTAGACCTTAAAGCTGCTCGATTGCTTCCACGGGGTGAAGTGGAAGATCTGTCTGATCTTGAGCTTTTAGAGTCGCGCGATCTTTTGTTTGCTAGGTTGCTTCAGTACAAAGCATATAAACAGGTTGCAGATCAGTTTACCCGGTGGCAGTTGGCTGCGCAGCGACGTTATCCGCGGGCAGTAGGAATGGAAGAACAGTTTTCTTCATTACTTCCTCCGGTTAAAATTAGTCATACTCCTAAGTCTTTCGCTGAATTGGCTGCAAGTGTTTTTAGGCCAAAACCTCCGGAAACAGTTAGCACAAGTCATGTGCATGGTGTTGAAGTGTCTGTTCCAGAACAAGCTGGCAAGGTTTTGGATCTGCTTGTTGAGTGTGGCAAGGGCGTCTGGATGGATTTTCCGGATCTGATTACTGGCTGCAGAGTTTCATTAGAAGTCGTTGGGCGCTTCCTTGCACTACTCGAGTTGTATAAGGCCCGAGCGGTTTCCTTAGAACAGGAGGAATCATTAGGCGCTTTGCGGGTGTCGTGGACAGGAATTCATGTGGATCCCGCAATAGTCGCAGCAAGTAACTGGGCATAGATCCGGAGTAAGGCTACATATGGGGGAGTCTCTCATAAAAGGTCTTGTAGTGGTCTACCATCGGTAAAACTGTGGTTCTGTTACGCGCGTATTAAAAGGGAAGGGAAACTGAAGTGGGTATCGTGGTTGTGTCTGGTTTAGCGTCGGGAGTAGGTAAGACCACGGCAACTGCAGCGATCGTGAAAATCTTGCAAGCAAAAGGTAGGGATGTTGTGCCAGCTAAGATAGCTCGATTGCAAAACTTGGGTGCTTCTCCAGATATTGGCACGATTGAAAAGTTAACGGGTATCCGAGGAGAGGACTTTTCGCAGTTGGATGATCCATTGGCTCAAGTGCGTCATCTCTCTGAATCAGGCAAAACTGTTGTGGTTGAGGGGTCTGGTGGGCTGAGTGTTGCCTTAATAGGAAAGAAAACAATTGCGGATATTGCAGCTGAACTAGATGCTCCGTTGGTAGTTGTCTCGGGAATGAATCGCGGTGCTGTAGAACTTGCAGTAAATGCCGTTGGTTTTGCTCGAGCATGTAGGGCAAATGTTGCGGGCTTGTTGGGGGGGAAACTGCCGGCGGGTGCAGATCTACGTACTCGCTTAACTTTAGTGGAGGCGTCGCGTGCGTCTGGAGTGCCATTTATTGGCAGTTTGAACGATGGCGTAGGCTCGCTGGGTTGCGAGCCATTTGCAGAAGCATTGTCGACGATTTTCATTCCCGACGAGTGGTAACTATTGAGTTTTGGTCGTGATTATTCTAGTCAGCATATAGCTAATGATGCCGATAACCATTGCGGTAGCCGAGCATGCTATAAAATAGCGAGCTTCTGCTTGGGCGTTGTCTGGGTTGTAGTACTGAGAAATGTGTCCTGATAACGCTGTGCCTATCGCCATGGTGAGGAAAAACATCGCCGAGAATTGGGTTGCGTATTTTCGAGGTGCATATTGAGCGGTTGCTGCCATGCCAATTGGGCCAATCAGCAGTTCACCTATGGCTGTTACAAGAATACTGATTGCCAGGACGATAAATGGTGTGGAATTAGGTTCGCCACCTGCGTAGGGGATTAAAATTGCAAAACCTAATCCGGCAATTCCGACACCGATTGAAAGCTTAGTTGCAGGGCGGGGACTGCGATCGCCAAGGCGTAACCATAGGTAGGCAAGCGGAAGCGAAAGTACGAACACATAAAAAGGGTTCAGTGATTGTAGCCAAGCAGCTGGTATTAAGAAATCGCCAACTGAGCGGTTAAGGCGTACATCGGAGTAAACTGCTAAAACTCCGTAAGTTTGGTTCATAATTGCCCAAAAGGTTACCGATGCTAAAAAGATAGGGATGTAGCGTAGCAACTGTATCTTTTCTGCTGGCGTGACTTCACTGCTCCGAAACATAGAAGTGTAGAGAAGCAGAGCCGCTCCCAGTGTCAGTGCTAATAGAAATGTTGCAAGGACTACAGGTTTAATCAAGCCTGTTGCAACGCAGAATGTTGCGCTATATAAAGCGAGGGTGCTGCCTCCCACAATGAATGTTGCTTGGGTAGTAGTGGCAGTCAATTGAGGCTGTGTGATGCGCTGTCGAGTTTGTGTGCAAAGCGACGCCATGGCAGCGGGGCGTGCGAAAACATAGAGCGTTATGCTGATGATCATGAGAAAGGCTGCTGCTATAAACCCGATGTGGAAAGAATACTGTTGAGCTAACCAGCCGGTAAGGAGCGGGCCGAAAAATGCTGCCACTTGGATTCCTAGATAAAAGAACTGAAATCCGGTTTCACGCTGTTTCGGATTTTCATCGTAAACTGCGCCAAGCACGGTGATAGCAGCTGTTTTTAGTAAGCCAGATCCCACAGCGATCAGGGGTAAACCTATCGCTAGTCCGTGAAACCCAGGAAATGTAGACAGGCTAATGTGGCCTATGACGAGCAACGCGGCGCCGCTCAGAAGCGTTTTTTCTGCCCCAAGGAGATGGTCGCCCACCCAGCCACCGATGAACGTGCATAGGTATACCAATGCGCCGTATGCTCCGATTAAGGCTGTTGCACCTTTTTTGGAAATGCCGAGTCCGCCGTCGGCAATCGAATAGTAGAGATAGAAACCGAGGATCGCTTGCATGCCGTAGAAACTGAAGCGCTCCCATGCTTCAATGCTGACGAGAGATACCGTCATTCGAGGATGGCGCCAAAACATCGCGCGGTTGTTTTTAGAGTTAATTGAACGCTTTTCAATTAATTGCATACCGTACATTATTGCCAAAAGGGGGATAATTGTCAGTCGATTGGCCGTATAATTAAACGGTGTTCAATACTGATGAGTTGAAAAATAATTCATTCGCACAATTTGACCGTGATCATATTTGGCATCCTTATGGCCCAATGCCGGCTACGGTTGCCCCCTACGTAGTTGCAGCCACTGACAACACGGACATCATTCTAGACAACGGAACGCGCTTAATCGACGGAATGAGTTCATGGTGGGCTGCCGCCTTCGGGCATGGGAACGAGAGGCTCAAAGCGGCTGCTCATCGCCAAATTGACGTGATGAGCCATGTCATGTTTGGTGGCTTGACGCATGTGCCTGCGATTAAGCTTGCATGTCAATTGTGTGAACTTACGGATGAACCTCTTACCAAGGTTTTCTTTTCTGATTCGGGATCTGTTGCCGTAGAAGTGGCACTGAAGATGGTGTATCAATACCAACTTGGGCAAAGGCATCCCGAACGGCGTCGTATGTTGACCTGGCGTGGTGGGTATCACGGCGACACCTTTGCCACGATGAGCTTGTGTGATCCAGAGGGGGGAATGCACGCAATGTGGGAGGGGCGCGTAATGGATAATGTTTTTGCGCCTCGGCCGCCGCTGTGGGGCGCTGCAGCAAATGAAATTTCTGCGTACATAGATCATCTCAATTCGTTGATTGATTCAACAATTGCCGGCATCATCGTTGAACCCGTTGTTCAAGGAGCTGGTGGCATGCGATTCCACGCTCCAGAGGTTCTCAAAGGTATTCGACAGCTTTGTGATCAACATGGAATTTTATTTATCGCAGATGAAATTGCGACTGGTTTTGGTAGAACGGGTAACTTATTTGCCACCCAAGCTGCAAAAGTAACTCCCGACATTCTTTGTGTTGGAAAGTCATTAACTGGCGGGTTTATGTCGTTAGCTGCAACCATCACCACGGATGCTGTGGCAGAAAGCATTTCTTCCGGTGCCGGAGGAGGGTGTCAGGTGTTTTGTGTGTGAGGCTCTGATCCAGAAGGAGTTTCACTGATAATGACTACCGTGTCACCGAGGAAAGGTCATGACCCGAACAGGGTCAACGAGATCAGCGCTAAGCTGATGGAAAATCCGGAAATCGCCGAACTGATCGGCGAGTTGTCGACTTCCACCGATGATGCCAGCGACCTGGTCAAAGGTCTTTTGCAGGCATCGATCAACGCTGGTCTGCAGGCTGAAATGGACGCGCATCTGGGATACGCGCACTCTGATCGTACGGCGAAAGCCCAGCTGGGCACCCCGGATGGTGGCAATCACCGCAACGGGTCGTACACCAAAACCGTCAACTCTGGCTACGGCACCTTTGATGTGACTATGCCCCGGGATCGAGCTGGCACGTTTACGCCGCGGATGCTGCCTAAAGGCACCCGCCGTCTGACGGAGCTTGATGACATGATCATCTCCCTGTACGCCGGTGGGATGACCGTGCGCGATATTTGCCACCACCTCGCCACCACCCTCGGGGTGGATATGAGCCCAGATACGATCAGCACCATTACCGACGCGGTGTTAGAAGAGGTCATGATCTGGCAAAACCGCCAGCTCGACGAGTTCTACCCAGTGATCTTCCTCGACGCGCTGCGAGTGAAGATCCGCGATGGCCACCGCGTGGTCAACAAGTCTTGCTACATGGCGGTAGGCGTCGACATGGACGGCATCAAGCACATCCTGGGATTGTGGATCGCAGACAATGAAGGCGCCAGTTTTTGGGCATCCGTGTGCGCTGACCTTGCCAACCGTGGGGTCCAAGACGTGTTCATCGTCTGCTGAGACGGGCTCAAAGGCCTGCCGGAAGCCGTGGAGGCAACCTGGCCGAATTCCATGGTGCAGACCTGTATCGTGCACCTGATCCGGGCGGCCAACAGGTGGGTGTCCTACCAAGACCGCAAACCCGTATCAAGTGCGCTACGGGAGGTCTACACCGCACCGACCGAGGACACCGCCCGCGCCGCCCTGGACGCATTCGAGGCCAGTGAACTGGGCCGTAAATACCCGCAATCGGTCAAAGTCTGGCGCGACGCCTGGGACCGGTTTGTGCCATTTTTGCAGTTCCCGCCTGCGGCACGGCGGGTACTCTACACCACGAATTCGATCGAATCGCTGAATGCTGAGCTGCGTAAAGCTACTCGTAACCGCGGCCAGTTCCCGAACGATACCGCGGCGCTGAAAACGCTGTGGCTGATGATCTGCAACATCGAGGACAAGCGCGCTGCCCAGCGAGCGAAGAAAGCGAAGCGCGCCATCGAATGCAACGGCTATATTGAAGGAGCGAAAGCCACCGGGTGGAAACAAGCCATCAACCAACTAGCCGTGGCTTACCCCGACCGATTCGCGGACTACTTGTAAACCAAGCCCCCGCACACAAACAATCGGACACTCTCTGCCGGAGGGGGAGCACTAATGCATGGACCAACATTTATGGGAAACCCGTTGGCATGTGCTGTTGCTAGCGAAGCATTAAGCATTATTGCAGAAGGTGATTGGAAGCAGCAGGTTGCAGAAATTGAAAGCGAGCTAAAAAAGGGGCTTGCTCCGCTAGCTTCCAACCCTGCTGTTCATGACGTACGAGTCCTCGGTGCAATTGGTGTAGTTGAAATGAAAGAACCTGTTGACATGAAACGTGCTACTCATGCTGCGGTGAACGCAGGTGTATGGCTCCGTCCTTTCGGCAGGCTCGTATACACAATGCCTCCATTTGTCTGTACTCATGAACAAATACAAAAGATTTCGTGTGCAATTGCTTCTATCGTGCATACGGAGCAGGAACGTTTCGAACGCTAAAGGAGAAATGTCATGGCAATCGTAGTCGTAACCGGTACAAACACAGAAGTAGGAAAGACAATCGCTTCCGCCGCAGTATGTCAGCATTATGCACGACAAGGATTCCGAGTCGTTCCAGTTAAGCCCGTCCAAACTGGAGAGCCAGAGGGGTCAGGCGATGCACAAACCATTGAAAAACTAACCGGAATAGTAGGAAAGTGCTTTGCCCGATTCCCAGAACCACTCGCGCCTAATCTTTCTGCGCAGCGGGCTGGCATGCAGCAGTTAAATCTGGAAGAAATAGTTAATAAAATTCGTGAACTCGATGGACCTCAAACAGTTGTTGTTGTCGAGGGTGCCGGAGGACTCTTAGTTCGTTTGGCGGATTCATTTACGATCGCAGATGTTGCGGCGCAGCTAGACGCACCTCTCATCGTAGTAACAAATATGGCGTTGGGCTCACTCAATGCGGCAGAACTCACTGTAGAAGCAGCACAACGACGCGGATTGAAGGTTTTAGGGCTGATTGGTGGCAGTATGCCTAAGAATCCTGACTTGGCTATCTCGCTTAATGTTGCAGAAATGGAAAAGGTGACAGGCATACCTTTGTGGGGTTCTATCGCAGAAGGTGCAGGGCAATTGAGCAAGGAAGCCTTTTGTCAACTAGTAGAAGATCTAGATCTTCCCACTATGTGGCCGTAATCCGAGCAGGCCGAGAGCCCTGATCGACCGGGTGGTGAGCTCCTTAAAGATAGTGCAATCACTATGATTGACTATGTCACTGCACACAGTTAATTCAAGGAGCTTATCGGGTTAGATGGAGATTCTTATTGGTTTGCTAGCGTTGCTTTTTGCAACGGTCATCATGGTGGCCGTGGGTGACCGAACCGGTCTGCCATGGCCTGCGTTACTTACCTTGGTTGCTGCCGGTGGAATTTTTCTTCCGTGGCTTCCCGAAGTAACGATTCCTGAAGAGATGATCCTCCCGATTTTTATTCCGCCATTGCTATGGGCACTGGCGCGACATAGTAGCTGGGCGTCGATTAAAAGGCAGTGGCGAACCGTAGTTTTGCTTTCAGTTCTATTAGTTATAGTTACTGCAGTTACGGTGGGTTTTGTCGCATATTTATTAGTGCCAACTCTTTCATTTGCAGCTGCGGTTGTTATTGGCGCAGCCATTTCTCCTCCAGACCCCGTAGCTGTTGATGCTGTTGCAGAACCGGCAGGTGTTCCACGACGGTTATCTAATACGCTTCAAGTTGAAGGCCTCTTTAATGATGCTGCTTCGATCGTCGTTTTTAATTTGGCATTGTCAGTGGTGCAGTCTGGGCACGATATCACTTGGTGGTCGGCGCTATCTACGTTTATATATTCAGCAGCGGTCGCCGTGGTTATTGGTTTTGTCTTGGGAACCGGATCTGCAAAACTCCATTCTTGGATGACTTCATCAGTTGCTAGGAATGCATTCACGTGGGTCATTCCGTTTGCTACTTTTATCGCTGCTGAGGAATTGCATGCTTCGGGTGTTATTGCCATCGTTATTGCTGCGATCCAATTCAATTCCAAGAGTCAAGCTGGTGCCGAGGATAGACTGTCTGGATCGGCTTTTTGGCAGGTAGTCGAGCTGCTTTTTACTGGTGTGGCATTCGGACTCATTGGAATTTCGGTGCGTGATGCGATCCATTCTGCTGGAGCGAACCTGTGGCATGGGGTGTGGTTCGGCCTAGTGCTGGCATTGACTGCCATCGCAGTGCGGGCACTGTGGCTGTACTTGCTCTATGTAGGGAACAAAAAGGCGGGTAGACGAACTGGTGCACCGTTGCGACTCCAAGAAGTACTGTTACTTACTTGGGGTGGAATGCGTGGATTAGTCACTTTGGCGCTCGTATTGTCAATCCCGATGACTACCGGATTTGCAATTTACCGAGAGCTTTCTATCGTCGCACTTACTGTTTTGCTTGTAACGATGGTGATTCCTGGCCTGACACTTCCTGCCCTCATGAAGGTGTTAAACCTTGAAGAAGGGCCGGATGCTTTTGGCGATTACGCACGTGAAAAGCTATTTGTTCGCGCCAGATTTGCTGCACGACAAGTACTGGATTCCTATTCTCATGACATCCCAGAAGAATTTATGGCTTCCTTACGACGTCGCTTCGAACATGACATTAATGCTGATGAAGATGACGACGATGCCATGACACCTGAAGAGCGTCGGAAGATGCAAGAGCGTCGTTTTGCTCTGTTTAATAAAGTGCGGCTTGAAGCCTTGTATGCTTCTCAAGCTGAGCTACTTCGAGCTCGAAGCGAGCGGGACGTCGACCCGATGATTGTTGACGAAGTTCTGTTTGAAATCGACAGCCAGATCATCGCCGCCGAGAAATCAACGAGATAATAAGGGCATTTCTTCATCATGATGACAGTACTGAGATCGCAAATTGAATCGATCTTGTTGGTCGTGGACCAACCGGCTTCTGTTGCTGCCTTGGCACGAGCTACGGAGGCTGCACCTGAAACAGTCACCTCCGTTTTACGTTCGATGGCTCAAGAGCTTGAGGATCGAGGTAGTGGTATTGAGGTCAGAGAATCGCCAGAAGGTTGGCGCCTTTATACTGCAAAGCGTAACGCTGATGTGGTGGAGAAATTCCTATTAGATGGTTCGCATACCAAGCTTTCACGAGCGGCTTTGGAGACGTTAGCTGTGGTGGCTTACCGCCAACCAGCAACACGAGCACAGGTCGCTGCGGTTCGAGGCGTCAATGTTGATGGAGTCATGCGAACGCTTCAGCTCCGTGGCCTAATACGTGAGGTTGCTATTAATCCTGGCACGGAGGGGGTGAATGGTAGCGCTCATCAGTATGAGACAACAGAGTTGTTCCTCGATTTACTGGGAATCGATTCGCTTGAGCGTTTGCCGGACTTAGCTCCACTTTTGCCAGATATTGATAGTATCGATGAGTATTTTTAAACCTCAAATATGCAATAGATAGTGGATAAGCTAGAATTCTTGATTCTACTGCGTTACAGTGGCAGAGATTTATAACCGCATAATTTGATCGATAGGAAGTATCGTGAATAGAACCGCTCGCCGTGATGGCACACCGGAAAAGCCTCGTCGAGGCTCTCAGGGAGGCTCCCGCGGAGACTACGGAAAGCCGAAGCGTAGCCATGCCAAGCCGCAATCGGCAAATTCGGGCCGTCCCGTAAAGTACCGTAAACAGCGTGATTCAGAAATGTTGATTTCGAATGCGCGTCCAGCACGCCACCAGCATGTGGGTCGTCGCGAAGCAGGAGATGGCAGTACTGAAGGCATTCGTCTTCAAAAAGTCCTTGCTCAGGCAGGTGTCGCGTCTCGTCGACACGCTGAGATTTTGATCGATGCCGGCCGTGTTGAGGTCAACGGAAAAATCGTGATGACTCAGGGCATGAGAGTTAACCCAAATGTCGATGTCATTCGCGTTGATGGTGTACGAGTCAATGTTAATGAAAACTTGCAGTACTTCGTTCTCAATAAGCCTCGCGGGTTGCAATCGACTATGAGCGATGACATGGGGCGGCCGTGTGTTGGCGACATCGTGGGAGAGAGAATTTCTGCAGGCCAGCGTTTATTCCACGTGGGACGTCTTGACGCGGCTACGGAAGGCTTGCTGCTTCTCACTAACGACGGAGAACTCGCTAATCGGTTGATGCATCCTCGATACGAAGTTTCGAAGACTTACTTGGCTACTGTTCTCGGTGAGGCGGATAAGCGCCTTGTTAAGCAATTACGTGATGGTATCGAGCTTGATGACGGTCCAGCTAAGGCGGATCTTGTTCAGATCATTGATACTTTCCAAGGCAAGTCCTTGATTCGCATTGAGCTGCATGAAGGTCGTAAACACATCGTACGACGGATGCTCAAAACTGCAGGATTCCCAGTTCAACGACTAGTGCGAACCAAAATTCACACAATTCAGCTTGGAGAGCAAACCCCAGGAGCGATCCGAGCTCTCAACAGTAGCGAACTAGCTAGCTTGTATAAGGCAGTAGGGATGTAAGATGAGCACATCTGATAGCACTGTACTGAGCAATATGCCTGAGGGTGGGCTGATCGTAGCTGTCGATGGTCCTTCTGGAGCCGGCAAGTCTACGGTTTGTCGACGGATTGCCTCTATGCTCGGGGCAAAGTACTTGGACACTGGCGCGATGTACCGCGTTGCGACGCTTCACGTGTTACGCCAAGGAATCAACCCGAGCGATACCACTGCGGTAGTTCAAGCCACTAAGGAGCTGCCTCTGACCGTTAATGATGATCCGGCTTCACGTGAAGTGATCCTTGATGGGGAAGATGTGTCGAGTGAAATCCGTGGCCGTCTAGTAACGCAAAATGTTTCTGCTGTTGCTGCAATCCTAGAGGTTCGGGAAAATCTGGTAGCTCTACAGCGCGAACTAGCAGCTACTGCGTATCGATGCGTTGTCGATGGCCGAGATATCGGATCGACCGTTCTGGTCGATGCACCTGTAAAGATATTCTTGACTGCCTCTGCTGAGGTACGCGCACAACGGCGGTATGACCAGGATGTGGCAGCCGGACGACAAACAGATTTGGCGACAGTGCTCGCCGACGTGAAACGCCGTGATGAGCTCGATAGCAACCGATCTGTTTCTCCATTAGTGCCAGCTAACGACGCAACTTTCGTCGATACTTCTGAGTTAACTCTTGATCAAGTTGTCTCTACTTTGATGACTCTGATCGAAAAATCTGCTGAAAGGGCCGCACGATGAGCAATGCGCACAATGAACCGCTTGGCGGAAATAACTCCTTGGATGAAGATCAAGAAACGGTTTTCGTCTATCACACTGCACATGGTGAAGTCGATGCTCAGGAAGCATTCGTAGAAGAAGACGTCGTGGTCGATGGGACTGGGTACGCTTCTGACGGCTTTGATGAGGATGACTTTGACTTCGATTTTGAGCATGATTCTGAAGGAAATGTCGTATTCGATGAAGCTGATTTCGGAGACGCCGACTTTGGTGAAGACTACACCGATGAAGGTTGGGAAGAGCTCGAGCGTGCGTTCGGTGTTGGGGCTCGTGCGATTGAGTCAGAGAACCTCTGCACCGTGGCCATCGTAGGCCGCCCAAATGTTGGCAAGTCTTCGCTTGTTAATCGCTTTTTAGGGCGTCGAGAAGCAGTGGTTGAGGATTTCCCTGGCGTCACGAGAGATCGAATTTCTTATCTAGCGGATTGGGGCGGACGCCGATTCTGGGTTCAGGATACTGGTGGTTGGGATCCAAACGTCAAGGGAATCCACGCGGCGATTGCCCGTCAGGCGGAAACTGCGATGACTACAGCCGACGTTATCGTTATGGTTGTCGATACCAAGGTGGGTATTACGGAAACCGACTCGGTGATGGCCCGTAAACTTCAAAAATCTGAAGTCCCAGTAATTTTGGTGGCTAACAAATTTGATTCGGATAGCCAGTATGCCGATATGGCAGAGTTTTATGCGTTGGGCTTGGGCGACCCTTGGCCGGTTTCTGCGCAGCATGGTCGTGGCGGCGCAGACGTTCTCGAGCAAATTTTGGCAGCATTCCCAGAAACCCCACGTGCAACCTCGATTGTTGAAGGACCGCGTCGCGTTGCCCTTGTGGGTAAACCCAATGTGGGCAAGTCATCTTTGCTAAATAAGATGTCTGGCGAAGATCGATCAGTTGTCGATAATGTATCCGGTACAACGGTGGATCCGGTGGATTCCATCGTAAAACTCGATAAGCACCTTTGGAAGTTCATTGATACTGCGGGACTGCGCAAAAAAGTGAAAAATGCCCAAGGGCATGAGTATTACGCGTCTTTACGTACTCGTGGAGTTATTGATGCTGCTGAAATATGTATTTTCATGATCGATTCCTCGGAACCAGTCTCGGAGCAAGATCAACGTGTCTTATCCATGATCTTGGAAGCAGGTAAAGCGCTCGTCCTTGTTTTCAACAAATGGGATCTTATGGGAGAAGATCGTCGTTGGGAACTAGAACGTGAAATTGATCTGCAACTTGCGCACATTCCGTGGGTAAAACGCATAAATATTTCGGCTAAGACTGGACGTGCCCTTCAACGACTAGAGCCGTACATGTTGGAAGCGTTGGAAAGCTGGGATAAGCGTGTTACAACGGGTCAGCTAAACAACTGGTTGCGTGCGACTATTGCACAGAACCCACCACCAATGAAGGGGGGCCGTGTTCCTCGCGTATTGTTCGCCACACAGGCTTCTACTCAACCACCAACGATTGTGCTATTTACCACTGGTTTCTTAGACGCTGGTTATCGTCGCTACCTTGAACGCAAGTTTAGGGAAAGCTTTGGTTTCGAGGGTTCCCCAGTTAAGATTGCAGTTCGTGTGCGCGAACGTCGATCAATGAAGTGATAATTTTTTAAAGATTTATCGTCGATCACCCATTTGCTATGCAGTACCTATGCAGATGGGTGATTTTTGCATTCAATTTCCATATATTTCAATGTGAATTTAATTCATTTTATTAATGTGAAAAATGACACGGAGATCCGGTTATGAATTTTCAATAATGCGGGAAATAGATTGAGGAATGATTGTTAAAACATTAGGAAATCGGCGGCATTAATTTGAAAGGCTTCTACGCATGCTCGCTTCAATTCTCGATCCCACGTCTGGTATCGCGCTTTTATTACAAATTACGGTAATTCTTTCCTGTCTCGTGTTGGGCACGAGATATGGCGGAATGGGTCTAGGTCTTATTTCTGGTATTGGTTTATTTATCCTTGCCTTTATATTTGGCCTTAAACTGGGAGAACCACCGGGGTCGGTGATGCTTACGATTATTGCGGTCATCGGTTGCGAAGCTACTTTGCAACAGGCGCGTGGTCTTGATGTGATGATGTAATTTGCGGAAAAAATTTTAAGAAAGCACCCCGAGCGAATCACGATTTTGGCCCCGATTACTACTTGGTTATTAACTGTATTGTGTGGCACTGGGCATGTTGTTTATACAATGTTTCCGATCATCGAAGACATCGCGATTAAAACAAATATCCGCCCGGAAAGGCCTATGGCTGTCTCTTCTACAGCCGCGCAGATGGGTATCAGAGCTTCGCCAGTGTCGGTAGCTATTGTTTCATTGGCTTCTATTTTGGCGGAGCATGCTGGTGTAACTGAATCCGCATATTCTATTCCGCAAATTTTGGCGGTTGCGATGCCTGCATCGTTATGCGGTGTTTTGGTGGCTGCGGTGTGGTCCCTGCATCGAGGCAAAGACTTGGATAAAGATGAGGCCTTCCAAGAACGTCTTAAAGAGGCTCTTCCGGTTTTAGAGTGCATTGATTAGCTCGCCGGGGGTTCGGGCGTGGCACAAGATATTGGGGTCCTTGGCTTTGTAGGAATAAGGGGCTCTTCCGGTTTTGGGGTGCGTAGCGGGATAAGATAGAAAACAACGGGTCCAGCGGGTCACCACAACATGTACGGGTCCCTAGTGTGAAGATGAAAGTTGCTACACGACCATCTAAACCCACCAGAGACCCGTACTGTGAAGCCTACTGGAAACCTCGTTGCTGACACCATCTGCCGTACCGCGGAAAACGGACTTGCTATCACCGGTGCCGCTGATGCCGGAGCACTGACCATCATTGAGGCCACGCCCGTAGCCGTTATCGGCGTGTGCCCAGACTGCGGCCCATCTGGCAAGTTACGCGACCACATCACCCGTCGACTCGTTGATCTTCCTGTCGTCGGATTCCCCACCAGACTGCACATAAAAGCCACCAGGTTTCGGTGCACAGCCGCCTCATGTAAGAGAAAGATCTTCCAAGAATCTTTAACCTGCGCTGATGACGGTGCCAAGCTCACGTATCGGGTCACCCGCTGGATCTTGCAGCGCCTTGCTATTGACCGGATGAGTGTGTCAGCTACCGCCAAAACACTCGGTGTGGGCTGGGACCTGGTCAACCAGGTCGCACTAGATGCCTGCCGTCAGCTTGTCTACGGCGACCCTTGTCACCTAGACGGGGTTCGCATTCTTGGGAGTCGATGAACATGGTCTGCTGAGGTTTTGGTTGACGTCTAGCTTGTTTCGCTGGGGCGGGGCAGGGAAGGATGTTGATTATGTCGAAGTTGTATTCAGAGCAGTTCAAAGCTGATGCCGTGGCGTTGGTGGAGTCTGGGATCTCTCGCCGTCAGGTGTGTGCTGATTTAGGGATCTCGCGTTCCTCGTTGCAAAAATGGATTACTGATGCGAGGTTGCAGGCTCAGGGGATGCAACCGTGTGCTGATCCGGTAGTGGCTAAAGAGATGCGCCAGGCTTTGAAACGGATTCGCGAGTTGGAGATGGAAAACGAAGTGCTACGTGCAGCGGCGGCGTACCTGTCTCAAGAGGATTCGCCCAAAAGGGTCTTCCCGACCGTGGAAAAGCTGATCAAGGCAGGTAAGGCGACCTTGACGGTAGCGGCTCGGGTACTGGGGTTTTCCCGCCAAGCGTTTTATAAATGGGCTGCTAAGCCAGTTTCGGACAGGCAAGCCCAAGAAGTAGAACTTATAGACAAGATTCGCTAGATTCACAGTGACGATCCTGAATTTGGTTACCGCCTGATAGCAGACGAGCTCCATGATCAAGGGATAGAGATTTCTGAGCGTCGAGTATGGCGTTTGTGTTCTCATGCTCAGGTGTTCTCGGTGATCGCTAGGCGTAAGTCGCGTGGGAAGAAGTCGGGTGCTCCAGTACATGATGACCTGTTACAGCGTCACTTCCACGCTGATGCGCTCAACGTTGCGTGGGTTACAGATATTACGGAGCATTGGACCAAAGAGGGCAAGCTGTATCTGTGTGCGATCAAAGACCTGTGCTCGCGAAGAATCGTGGGCTATGCGACCGGTGGGCGGATGAAATCACGCCTCGTGGTGGCGGCGCTCGATGATGCGATGAGGAAACGAGGCAATCCCCATGGCGTAATCATTCACTCTGATCGTGGCTCGCAATTTCGTTCTAGAAAATTCCGTGCCGCGCTGAAATCTTACGGCGCGAAGGGATCTATGGGCAGAGTTGGAGCGTGTGGGGATAACGCTGCGATGGAATCTTTCTTCGCTCTTGTACAAAAGAACGTTCTTGATCGTGGCTTTTGGAACAGGCGCCGTGAACTATCTGCCGCGATCACTCACTGGATTGAACGGACATATCACAGGAAAAGACGGCAACGAGCACTGGGTAAATTGACACCAATCGAATACGAAACAATCATGGAACCAGCCGCATCCCTTGCGGCCTAAAAATCAGAAGGAAAACTGTCAACCAAACCCTCAGCAGACCCAACCTACCGTGCAGCCCAACGGAAATGCCATCGTCGATACCATCTACCGCACCACAGAACACGGTGATAGTTACCGTTATTGAAGCCGAGCCCGTCGAGTCCATCAATGAATGCCCCACGTGCGGGCAGCCTGGAGTATTGCGCGACCACGTCATCCGCCCCACCCAGCTTCTTGACATTGTCCCAGAAAGAAACACTGACGTATTGCGAACATGACTAAATAATCAAAGCGAAGTTTCATAATCAGGTCACCATCACCAGCATGGACGGCTTCCAAGGCTATGCCACCGCCGCCGGCGACGTCATTTTCAACACCACCCAAGTCAAAGACCTATTCCACGTTGTACGCCTAACCGGTGACAAGCTCACCACGTGTCGCACCAAGCTTTAGTGAGAAACAACAGTCCGGCGCAGCCGGGAGCAAAGACCTGCTCTACCGCAACCGGACAACACTGTTGACCACCCATGCACCTGCTGACCGACAAGCCCCGTAGGAGGCTTGAAAAACTGTTTGACTTCGACGACGACTATACGCCGCTACAACAGACCTGGAACTACTACCAACAAGCAAGCAGCCAACAAAGCCATGAGCATGCTCATTGACACGATTGTTGGTATGAAAGACGCTAGTATCGCTGAGATCGCGCAGTTGGGTAGGACCATGAACAAGTGCTGCAAGGACATCCTCGTCTACTTCGACCACTACATCTTGTGGTGCCTGATCCACGCCGTCAACATGCGACACACAATCAGTGCACTCTAAAACCGGAAGAGCTACTAAACGGGGGTATTTCGAAGGATTTTTCTCGGCACTTCACACCAAATCGCAAGAAAACCGGCCGTTTGGGCGGATTTGGTGTGAAGTGCCGTCTTTTTCGGGGGTGAGCGGGGGTGGCGCGCCCACCAACGCCCACCAACGCCCACCAACGCCAGCCAATCCCAGCCAATCCTAGCCAAGCCATGGTTGTGAAAACCTCCTACTCTGCGTAGTGCCACGCCCGAATCCCCGGCGAGCTAATCAATGCACTCTAAAACCGGAAGAGCCCTTAAAGATCCAGAGTTTAAAAGGAGTGTATATAGTGAGTCGCATTCTTTGATCGGACAGCGATTTGAAAAGAGTGCGTATCGTGTCACTGGAATTTTCTTGGGGGCCATTGCGATCGTAGTGTTACTCGGCGCGATCGAATGGTTGCGCCCATCATTCCCTAATTCCAATGGTGATCTGAAACCATTGTCTATGAATCTTGTCATCCAGATGATCATGTTAGTGGCCGGTGCACTCATGATGCTGTTGTGCAAGGTTGAACCTGGAAAGATTGCTTCGACAACTGTGTTCAAGGCGGGAATGACCGCTGTGTTCTCTGTGTTCGGTGTTGCGTGGATGGCTGACACATTTTTCCAAGCGCATCTAGATTCTCTGATAGATGCACTCAGTGGAGTGGCGCAAAGTCATGCATGGGCCTATGCATTAGTTTTGCTGCTGGTTTCTAAACTTGTTAACTCTCAAGGCGCAGCGATCGTGGCGATTGTACCGTTGGGCCTTAAGCTTGGCCTCGATCCTGCAACGGTTATTGGCTTTATCGGCGCAGCGTACGGCTACTTTATTCTTCCAACATATCCGTCAGATTTGGCTTGTATTGGATTCGATAAGACTGGTACTACCAGAATCGGTAAGTATGTCTTGAACCATTCGTTCATTATCCCTGGCTTTATATGCGTTATCGTGTCTTGCGTTGTGGGAACCGTATTAGCACAGGTACTCCTTTAGCGTAAGGGTGAGAAGGCGCTAGTCAAGCTCTTATTGAGTTTTGACTAGCGCTTTTTTATATAAAAATGCGTCGAAACGATAGGGGATTTCTACCAAAGATGTGTTAGGCAATTCGAGGTGATCGGTGAGATACCACGAGAGGTTATGCGTTAGTTTTTCTCTCGTTTTTTCGGATGCACGTAGCCAATACGAACGAGTGTGGGCGAGAGCATGTATCTGGTCGGGGTAGAGCTCCTGAGTATGGTTTCCGCGGAGAACAGATACTAATTCCCATGGTTGTGTCACATGAGGAATAAATCCTTCGGCGAGGGTATCGCCTGAATGCATAATGCGGCTAAGACGGTGCACCCATGGTATGGAGACATCAAGGGTATTCCACACTAGGAGTAACTGTGCGTCGTCGGTGCTAATTCTGTCGAGTTCGGCACTAGCTGCAAGAGGTTCTACCCAGTGCCATGCTTGTGCACAAGTAAGCGTCGAAAAGCGAGAATCTGAAACTGCAGTTTGTTCTGCCGTAGCTTGCCAAGAGGGAATTTTTAGTTTGGACCGAAACGAATCAAGCATGTCTTTGCTTGGTTCCAGAGCAAAGACGGAGCTTGATTGTTGTGCGATTTGCTCCGTGAGCTTACCTGTGCCACATCCGATATCGAGCACAGTGCTATTAGGGGAGAGATCTAAAAGTTCAATTACTGAATTTGGATAGTTGGGGCGGACTGCGTGATATATATCGGATCCGTTTTCGAAAGCTGCCGCAGTTTTAATTCGATGGTTATCCGAATTGAATTTTGGAGCATGCTTGCGTGAAGTAACAGGTGCATCATGAGGAGCAACAAAGGAAGCCGAAATGCTTTGTGAATTCCGAATATCGGAACTGTGTTGAGTGGTCATCTTTAAGTTATGAGTTTTCATCATTTGGGGATAGTAGTCGCAGTTCGTGGTGCAACCGAATGATTATGTGAATGTGCTGACAGTTTTTCTAAAAGGATATGGCAAACTGGAAAAACCCCTGCAACCGCGAAAGAATGAATTTCCATGAGTCGAGTTTTATCGATTAGCCTTACGCAACCATCCATGATGTGGTTTTTCATGGGGTTATGCGTAGTTTCATTACTGATGATGGTTCATACCACTTGGCGCCAGTGGCGTGTAAAAGGTGTGATCGTTGCATTATTGGCGATCACGGTTGGGATGTTCGCAGCTAAATTTATCGTAGAAAAACTTTGGCGACCTTTTCCAGATTCCATACCGTTACCTATATATGCAGGCGTGGCATTGGCTGTCATAGTTTTGGTGGCAACTGCATTTGTTCGCCGCCGTATCTTCTTGATCACCGCACTATGTTTGTCTCTTATCGGATCAGCAGGAGTTGCAAATGCAACATACCAGCTGTACCCAGATCTTCGTTCGCTTGTTCCAGTCGAGGTTGCGCGTGAGATGTCCTATGACGAGTTTGTTCGCGTTGCCAAGGCACCTACAGCTCATGGCAGGACGATAGGGGCGATGGTAACTTTTTCACTTGTAGGAGAACAATCCTCTTTTCCTGCACGTGATGCCATTGCTTACATTCCGCCTAGTTATTGGACGAAACAGGAAGAAGCTTTACCTGTTTTGGTGCTTATGGCGGGAAATCCTGGTAGTCCTTCGGATTGGTTCGAGTCTGCACGAGTAGACGCCGTTGCTGACGAATATCAGCGTAAGCATGATGGAAAATCGCCGATTGTGATTAGCGTTGATGCTACGGCAACTTTCAGCGGGGATCCGCTTTGCGTTGATGGCCCTGAGTTTAAAGTGATGACTTATCTTACCCAAGATGTTCCAACGCGGATTAAGGAGGTGTTTCGAGTCAATCCTGATCAGTCTCAATGGACAATTGGGGGACTGAGCTACGGTGGAACCTGTAGCTTTCAGGTGATTACTAATCACCCTAGTTCTTATGGCCATTTCCTAGATTTTTCAGGCCAAGATGAATTAGTTTCGGGCACTCACGAGCAAACATTAGCGAAGTTTTTTGGTGGCGATCAAAAGCGTTACGACGATTCCAATCCCGCTGCGATTTTGAAGAAAAACAGTGATGGGAACCGGTTTAATTCTATTTCGGGTGTATTTGTAGCAGGCGCTCAAGACACTGAAGCGCAGAAAGGCTTGAAGCGCTTGAATGATCTAGCGCAGCATGCTGGAATGCACACTCAATACCTTGAAGTGCCAGGGGGACATGATTTTGGCACTTGGCGAGAAGCTATTCGGGCAACTTTTGCTTTAAGTGCACAATATGGCGGTCTGTGATCATGACGTATAACAACTGTTTGACGTGTCGATTAGCCATATTGGCTAGGAGTGTTGTAGCATGTAACAGCAGACGTTGGGCTTATGCTTTAACGGAAGCGGACGGACTATGGCGCAGCTTGGTAGCGCACTTGACTGGGGGTCAAGGGGTCGCAGGTTCAAATCCTGTTAGTCCGACAAATTAATGTGATGGCGAGTTTCTGGTTAATCTCCAGTGCTCGGTATTAAGCACTAACTGGTGTTTTTGGTGGAGACGGTGTTCTCGGTCAAAAACACCGTTTTTGCTTTTCGTATTTCTAGGTGCGCAGTGAAGGCTTAAGGGACATTTGGGGGAGGGTGTCAGGTGTTTTGTGTGTGAGGCTCTGATCCAGAAGGAGTTTCACTGATAATGACTACCGTGTCACCGAGGAAAGGTCATGACCCGAACAGGGTCAACGAGATCAGCGCTAAGCTGATGGAAAATCCGGAAATCGCCGAACTGATCGGCGAGTTGTCGACTTCCACCGATGATGCCAGCGACCTGGTCAAAGGTCTTTTGCAGGCATCGATCAACGCTGGTCTGCAGGCTGAAATGGACGCGCATCTAGGATACGCGCACTCTGATCGTACGGCGAAAGCCCAGCTGGGCACCCCGGATGGTGGCAATCACCGCAACGGGTCGTACACCAAAACCGTCAACTCTGGCTACGGCACCTTTGATGTGACTATGCCCCGGGATCGAGCTGGCACGTTTACGCCGCGGATGCTGCCTAAAGGCACCCGCCGTCTGACGGAGCTTGATGACATGATCATCTCCCTGTACGCCGGTGGGATGACCGTGCGCGATATTTGCCACCACCTCGCCACCACCCTCGGGGTGGATATGAGCCCAGATACGATCAGCACCATTACCGACGCGGTGTTAGAAGAGGTCATGATCTGGCAAAACCGCCAGCTCGACGAGTTCTACCCAGTGATCTTCCTCGACGCGCTGCGAGTGAAGATCCGCGATGGCCACCGCGTGGTCAACAAGGCCTGTTATATGGCGGTAGGCGTCGACATGGACGGCATCAAGCACATCCTGGGATTGTGGATCGCAGACAATGAAGGCGCCAGTTTTTGGGCATCCGTGTGCGCTGACCTTGCCAACCGTGGGGTCCAAGACGTGTTCATCGTCTGCTGCGACGGGCTCAAAGGCCTGCCGGAAGCCGTGGAGGCAACCTGGCCGAATTCCATGGTGCAGACCTGTATCGTGCACCTGATCCGGGCGGCCAACAGGTGGGTGTCCTACCAAGACCGCAAACCCGTATCAAGTGCGCTACGGGAGGTCTACACCGCACCGACCGAGGACACCGCCCGCGCCGCCCTGGACGCATTCGAGGCCAGTGAACTGGGCCGTAAATACCCGCAATCGGTCAAAGTCTGGCGCGACGCCTGGGACCGGTTTGTGCCATTTTTGCAGTTCCCGCCTGCGGCACGGCGGGTACTCTACACCACGAATTCGATCGAATCGCTGAATGCTGAGCTGCGGAAAGCCACCCGCAACCGCGGCCAGTTCCCGAACGATACCGCGGCGCTGAAAACGCTGTGGCTGATGATCTGCAACATCGAGGACAAGCGCGCTGCCCAGCGAGCGAAGAAAGCCAAGCGCGCCATCGAATGCAACGGCTATATTGAAGGAGCGAAAGCCACCGGGTGGAAACAAGCCATCAACCAACTAGCCGTGGCTTACCCCGACCGATTCGCGGACTACTTGTAAACCAAGCCCCCCCGCACACAAACAATCGGACACTCTCCATTTGCGGACGTTTTGTTAGACACTTTCAACCTCACGCTACCGCAGCCATGCGATAACGCGCGATACTCATACCATTGAGACTAACTTTAATGCGATGATTGTTATAAAACTCGATATAAGCAGCAATGGCATCGTCAAGCTCTTGGATTGTCTGCCACCTCTTGCCGTAATACATCTCATTTTTCATCCGCCCGAAAAACCCCTCGCATGCCGCATTGTCAGGACTACACCCCTTTTTCGACATCGAACGAACGATGCCATATTTCGCAGTCAGACTATGCCAACTCCGACCACGGTAATGCACACCACGATCTGAATGAATCACTAATGAACCATCCGGTGGAAGACCCTCAGCATCAATAGCGGCCTGCAGCGTAGATTCTGCTAACTCCATAGTGGGATTCACACTCGTCTTAGCAGCAACGACTTTGCCATCGAAACAATCAATAATCACAGACAAATACACCCGCCCCTCATTCGCAGCGAAAACACTAATATCAGTCAGCCACAACGTATTCGCAGCAGTGGCATGAAAACAACGGTTGACCAGGTTCGGCGGAGCCGGAGAAATTTCTCCTTGATAACTGGAATATTTCACCTTCCGCTTCGGAAACCGCACCGTAATTGCTTCTTCGCGCATGAGCCTGCGAACTACTTTTTCACTGATAGTTATGCCTAAATGTCGTAATTGCCACCAGATACGGCGATAACCATAGGTATTATGTGAATCAGAACTGATGCGGTGCACCATGCTGCGAATAGCTGCGTGCTTATCAGGCATGCGTCGTTTTTTCAGGTGGTAATAGAAACTGGATGCAGCAAGACCACTAGCAGCGAGCAGCATTGCTAATGGAAACGTGCTACGCAAAGCGTCAACCACGTCGGTTTTGTGCTTATTACTCAGCTGACCGGGGATGACGCTTACGTCTTTTTTTTATAATTTCCAGCTCCTTTTCCAACACGGCTTTTTCTACCAGCAGCGTGGCCATCTGCTGTTTTAACTGTGTTGGATTATCCGGCAATGATTTTTCTAGTGCTGCTTTAGTAGGGATGCGGCCATGGCCTGCGCGTTCTTTTTTTCGACATCAAGCCCCATTGTCCTTCCTCACGGTAGCGTTGCGCCCAAGCATAGACGCTGGCGTGAGTGTGCAGGCAGCATTCCTGGGCAATATCAGCTGGTCGCCAACCATTGTGGAAAAGTTCTACTGCGCGAAGTTTGACTTCGTATGGGTAGTGGGTCAGGGTTTTGGCTTGTTTACGTGGTTGTGGTGGGGTTTTGGGCTCGCGTAGCCATTTATACAGGGTCCATCTGCCTGGGTAGCCGAGTTCGCGGACTGTTTTAGTCACTGATTGTGTGCGTTTGTAGACCCGCAGTGCTGTGCGCTTCTGCGTGTTGGTGTAGGAACGGTTCATAATGGAATCCTCCAAGATTCCGTCCGCATCCCCTTTTGACCCTTAAGCCGCAGTGAACTTCTGCTAGTGAAAATGTTCACTCTGATTCTTAGACTGGAGCATGAACTTGGGGAATCCCTAGCACTTAGATGGATTTCTAATGAAGATCTCCGTCAACATAGACCCAGTGCCCATCATGACGTCTGAAATGGGACGTTTCATGTTGTGATTGCAGTTGTCCACGGACAGCATACCTGGCAGTGAATTCGACAATCCCCGTCGAGTCAAAAAGGCCGCCGTGATAGGACTGATGGATGGTGAGTCCGCGCCACATAATAAATTCTTCAAGATTCAAACTACGAGGCGCGGTTTCAGGTGCCCAAGAGTATAGAAGGTACTCCTCATTCCCCAGCACAAAAGCTGAATAGCGTGATCGCATCAATAATTCAGCAGTTGGTGCATTTTTAGCCTTGGTTTGAAAAGGTTGGCAGCAGTCTGAATAACTGCTGCCGGAACCACATGGGCAATTCATCATGAGGTGCTAAACGTCCTGCTCGTTGATGGTTACGTGTCCTTGAAGCATCTTTTCAATATCACTATTGCGAGCAGCAAGTAGCAATTCATGGCGTTCGTCATCCGTAAGATCGCCTATGAGAGATATATTTCGACGTAAGTGTACACGTTCGCCATCTCCTACGGTTTTGGAGATAGTTACGTTCACATCTTCCAGCGAATGGATGCGAGATTCTTTTGCTGCTAAGCGAATTTCTTGAGATGTGGCAGCCGCTAATGCAGAAATAAGCAGTGAAGTTGGGGAGACTCCTAGGTTTTTGCCGCCAAGAGCTTTTTCTCTATCGGTAGTAAAAGAATGTGTACCGGTACGGATGATGTCGGCGAATTTACCCGCTGGAATCGACTGGGCTACTGCTACGCCTTCAGGCAGAGCGTCGGCGTTAGGATCCTCATTTTCGGCAACTATGTGTTGCTCAAACCATGTGTTGATAATTCGGGCTGCCTGTTGGGCCGAACCTTGCTTAGTCAACAGATGGTCAACTTTGTCCAACGCAACTAATGACTTGGGGTATCGTGTGGTTCTAAAAATCAGCTGGGCATTATCTACTCCCACTGTTTGGTCAATGGGAGAGTGCAAGATGAGCAGAGGTTTCCGTAAACGTGGCAGATACGCTTCAGGGTTAGTGTCTGCAAGATCTTCCAAGAATTCACGCGAAATGGTGATATCGCGTCCACCAAGAGTTAGCGTTACGGCGCCGTTTTCGTCGACCTCACCGATACGGTCAGCAAAGTGTAATACGGCGTGAGCTGGGTCAAAAGGAGCGCCGATCGTCGCAACGCCGCGTAGACATTTGAGCGTCGTTGCAGCTTTAAGTGATGCTGCTCCTCCGAGTGAATGCCCAATGAGGAGCTGAGGTGCAGAATAATGTTGTCCTAGCCAATCCGCTGCTGCTTTGATGTCGGCAACATTTTCGCTGAAAGAAGTTTCAGAAAAAATACCTTCAGATTGCCCAAGGCCTGGAAAATCGAAACGGAGGCATGCAATGCCACGCTCAGCTAGTTCCTTGGATACTCGCGCTGCGCCAGGGGTAAAACGCGATCCTGTGAAACAATGCGCGAACATTGCGAATGCACGTGGAGTGCCGTCAGGAAAATCAATTGTTCCGGCGATTTGGTGCCCTTTGTTTGAGGGGAACTTCACGCTGCGCGAATGCATTCCTAATGCTCCTTTATTATCTCTTGGTAGCGAGTATGTGTTTCCAAGTTCCAGACTATAGGTGGTTGTTGTATAGATGCACAGATCCTGAGTGTTTTGTTGATCAAGTCGCTACTGTCAATGAAAGCTAACTCACGATTGTTCATGTAAGTCATATGAGATCCCTGTCAGGCATTGACAGGCTCAGACATTAGATTGAATACCTGAAATAGAGTTAAATAGTTTTACAAGCAGATTCAATCGCAAATGCTAAAAGGAAGGCAAGAGAGTGGCTGGATTCCGTTGGTTTTGGGATGCGATGGGCGGGAAAACTACCTGTAATCAAACGAAGAGTAAAAACATCGTTGCCCAAGCTGCTAAGCGTAATGTGCAGTTTGCTTCTCTTTCAGATGCAGATGTGGTTGCACGCGCACATGAGTGTGCTCAGCACTCAGACGATGAAAGCCGCGCCGATCTTTTAGCGTTGCTATCAATTGGAGCCCAGCGCTCCTTGTCTATGAATCCTTTTAATGTGCAGCTGCAGGCAGTGCTGCGCATTCTAGAAGGCGACGTAATCCATATGGCTACTGGTGAAGGTAAAACCCTAGTTGGGGCAATGGCCTCAGTCGGGTATGCGTTGCAGGGGAAGCGAGTTCACTCAATAACCGTAAATGATTATCTGGCGGAGCGTGATGCTGAGTGGATGGGTGATCTTGTTCGATATTTCGGGCTCACAGTCAGTGCGGTGACAGAATCTCTTAATACTGAGCAACGCCGTCGCGCGTATGCATCTTCGATTGTTTATGCGCCAGTGACTGAAATTGGATTTGATGTACTGCGGGATCAGTTGGTTACGCAGCGTAGCCAAGCCGTCCAAAACGGAGCAGATGTTGCAATCGTGGACGAAGCGGACTCAGTGCTTATCGACGAAGCTCTCGTGCCGCTTGTCTTAGCCGGAAATGAACCTGGTACGGCCCCAGCTGGCCGGATTACCGAAATAGTGCGGCGCCTAAAAGAGAACGAGCATTACAGTGTGGACGAAGACCGCCGAAATGTATCTCTGAATGATCAAGGTGCTGCATTGGTGGAACAGGCACTCGGCATTCACAGTCTTTACGACGATGCTCATGTAGGAACAACGCTAGTCCAGGTAAATCTAGCGCTACATGCGCAGGCATTGCTCATTAGGGACGTTCATTACATCATTCGAGATGGAAAGATTGCTCTTATTGACGCCTCCAAAGGTCGTGTAGCTCAGCTTCAGCGTTGGCCTGATGGGGTTCAAGCGGCAGTAGAAGCGAAAGAAGGATTGGTCGTTACTGAAGGTGGCAGAATCCTCGATACCCTCACACTTCAATCGCTGATGGGACGGTATCCAACTGTTTGCGGTATGACCGGAACAGCTGTCGAAGCTACGGATCAATTGCGGCAGTTTTATGATCTTCGAGTATCCGTTATTGAACCGCATAAACAGTCCCAACGATTTGATGAAGCTGACCGCGTTTACGCAACCCAAGCTGAAAAATTCAGAGCACTTGTGAAAGAAATTGAGCTGCTTCATGCCACTGGACAACCAGTATTGATTGGTACAAGTGATGTCTCAGAATCTGAAGAATTAGCGCAAGCCTTGCAGGCGCGAGACATCACGGTCAATGTATTGAACGCTAAAAATGATGCGAAAGAAGCACAGATCATCGCAGAAGCTGGAGACATTGGTCGAGTAACGGTCTCTACACAAATGGCTGGCCGTGGAACCGATATCCGCCTCGGTGGGGCAAACGAAAAAGATAGGGATGCAGTAGTGGCAAAGGGAGGACTTGCGGTTTTGGGATCAAGCCGTCACCGCAGTTCCCGGTTGGATAATCAGTTGCGCGGTCGTGCCGGTCGACAAGGAGACCCAGGCCTTTCCCTGTTTTTCGTGTCTTTAGAAGACGACGTTGTTGTCGTAGGTGGTGTCGGAGAAGAAATTAAAGCTTTACCAGATGCTGAAGGTCGCATCGATTCCAAGAGAATCACTGATTTTGTAGCGCACTGTCAACGTGTAACCGAAGGCCAGCTATTGGAAATTCATTCTCAAACATGGAAATACAATAAATTATTGGCGGATCAACGAGTCATTATCGATGAGCGTCGCGTGCGACTTCTCGACACCGATCAGGCGTGGATGGAACTGTCCGAGGCAGTGCCTGAAAAAGCTCATAAATTAAGCGAGGAATTACCCTCAGCAGTTCTTGCTCAGGCTGCGCGAGAAGTAATGCTCTACCATCTTGACCGCTGTTGGAGTGATCACCTAGCTCTCATGGATGATGTCCGTGAGTCCATACATTTACGTGCTATTGCACGAGAAACTCCACTTGATGAATATCACCGAATCGCAGTACGAGAGTTTAAGCAACTAGCGCAACGTGCTGTTGATCTCGCTATTGAGACTTTCCGGGATGTAACAATTGACCAAGATGGGGCACATATGGCAGACGTTGGATTAATGCGACCATCAGCAACGTGGACCTACATGGTTAGCGATAATCCACTATCAAATAATAATCGTTCCGTATTAAATCGAATAGGAAGTATTTTTAGATAGAAGTTGTGCTGCCATGGGTTAGTTTGTTCTAAAATGGCAGCTCAAGAGTAGATATTGGAAAATAATTTTTTCTCCTTGGTCATCACGGTCAAACTAGCGCTATGATGTAAAGCATTGTTGAAAGTTCGGCGTGAAGCCGAATCTTGTCTTTTATCGGAGGTTGAATAATGAGCGACAACACCGGTGCTCCCGACGTTCAGGTCGAGACCACTTCCGTTTTCCGTGCAGATTTACTCAAGGAAATGGAATCGGGGGCAGGGGCGGCTCCAGCATCAGGAAGTGATGTGACTCCACCTGCAGGCGCAGGCATGCTGGTCGTCAAGCGTGGGCCCAATGCCGGCGCTCGTTTCTTGCTCGACCGTCCAACAACAACAGCGGGGCGCCATCCTGAGAGTGACATTTTCTTGGATGATGTCACTGTGTCTCGTCGTCACGCTGAATTCCGTCTTCAAGACGGATCATTTGAGGTCGTAGACGTTGGAAGTCTCAACGGCACCTACGTTAATCGTGAGCCACGTAACTCCGAAGTACTGTCCAGTGGCGATGAAGTGCAGATTGGCAAGTTCCGTTTGGTCTTCATTGAAGGACCTCGCGCGTAGGACTTAAATCCTGCTGCTTTCAGATTATCCCGTGACATTAGCCGCATACGTCATCGAAAGAAACGATTCACAAGATTATGAGTGCACTTCCGCAACGAAATGATTCAGGTTCGGCTGGTTCTTATCAGCCTAGACCGCAGTCATCGTCGCTGTCTTCGTCGAAAAAGACGATGTCGATCGGTGTTGTGCTCGCAAAAATCACCGCGGAATTTCCTGATGTCACGGTGTCGAAAATCCGGTACCTTGAGTCCGAAGGACTAATTACTCCTCAGCGTACTTCAACCGGATATCGTCGTTTTACCCAAGATGATGTCGAACGGTTGCGCTACATCCTTGTTACACAGCGGGATAACTACTTGCCGCTTAAGGTTATCAGGGAACAACTTGAGGCAATGGATTCTGGTGCAGTCACGCCTATTACACGGGGTAGTGACAATGCGTCCGTAGTTAGCCCAGAGTCGTTTCGAGCTTCGGTCGTCACTAGGCTTTCTGATGGCGATGTTGCAGCGAGAGCTCAGGTTGCTGAATCGGAAGTAAGTGAACTTGCCGAGGCTGGGTTGATTAGACCGGACTCTTCAGGTTTCTTTACCGCGGACGATGTACAAGTGGTATCGGTCGCAGTGCAGCTAAAGGAATTTGGTTTCGATGTTAGGCATCTCAAGTCACTGCGTAATCTTGCTTCGCGCCATGCCGATCTGATTTCGCGTGCGACTACGCCTGTCGCTCGTTCGCAGAGTGAGAGTGCACGTCAACGTGCAGAAGAAATGTCGCAGCAACTTAGTTCTTTAGTAGTCTCATTGAATGCTACGATGCTGCGTTCGATGTTGCGTGACGAGCTGAACCGCTAAGACTTTTGGGGAGAAATTAATTTATGGCTTTTCGCCAAGTTGAATATAAAGGCGTCCATTTTTTCCCGCCAGAAGATGATGCTTGTTTAGTTTTCTCCTGGGCCGAACGACGCCGAATTCTTCCCATTTGGGTTGATCTTGAAGAGGGTATCAGGCTTTCGGAGCGAAGTGAGCATGGAGCTCCTCGTAGGCCGTTGACTCACGATGTGCTCTTTGAGATTATGAATCGTATGGGGGTTAGCATCGAGGCAATCCGCATCGTGAGTTATTACGAAGGCGTCTTTATCTGTTCATTAGTGCTTGATAATCAAGAAGAAATTGATTGTCGACCAAGTGATGCGATTGTGATTTCAGAGTTGATGGGCGTTGCAATCTCCGTAGATGATGAGGTCCTCAACCAGGCAAGCGTTTTTGTTCCTGAATCCGATATGGAAGCCTATTTGGGATTTGTATTTCCTAAAAATGACCAAGATGAAATAGATTCAGATCCCACGAAAACTCAAGCAGATGCAGATTTTTCCAATCTTATGGAGAGTCTTGGTGTAAGTGAGAAGGATCTTTTGGGGTCGGATGACTTTGGGGAAGATTCTTTTGATCTGGGGGATAGCTAAAGCTTCGGCAAATGTCTAAACTTCAACTTGAGGTTGAGGTTTCGGGCGTGTCGCACGTTTTCCATGCGTTCGTGCTCTAACCTGATGCTTAACAGCAATACCTACGGCCCAAGCTCGATGCGAAGCCAGAGATCGCAGGGGAGACACCTGATGGAAGAAATGCACGACAACGATATCCCAGTGCAACAAGCGCTTTTTGATATGGGACCTGATGAAGAAGTTGGCTATCGTGTTCCTATTGCATGCCAAGTGGCAGGAATTACGTACCGTCAATTGGATTATTGGGCTCGTACTAAATTAGTGGAACCGACAATTCGCACTGCACGAGGATCGGGATCTCAACGTCTGTACTCTTTTAAAGACATTCTGGTGTTGAAGATTGTCAAGCGACTTCTGGATACTGGAATTTCCTTGCAAAACATTCGTCTCGCTGTAGACAAATTGCGTAATCGTGGAGTAGATGATTTAGCGGAAATTACACTTGTCTCGGATGGCACTACGGTGTACGAGTGCCGTTCGAATGAAGAGGTAATTGATCTCCTCGGCGGTGGTCAAGGCGTGTTTGGAATCGCGGTACCTGGAATTGTTCGAGAGCTTACCGGAACTATTTCTTCATTCCCTTCAGAAAAGATCAGCGATTTTTTGTCCAATAGCCCAGCTGCGGGCGGAATTGATGAGTTAGCAGCACGTCGCCTTCGGAAGACGTCGTAACGCGTTGATATGCAAAGCGCCCTCGTTTCTATCATTTTCTCTGGCCGATAGAAACGAGGGTGCATCCATTATGGTTACTTCGTTATGGCGGCAATAGCTCTATCTAGTTCTGCCGCCGATGTTGCGTGCACGTAGCTGCCATTGGTGTCATTTGCAGCTTGCGCGATGCTCGTATCATCTTGTCCGTCACCGATTTGAATCGCATGAAGTGAAACGTGAGATTCTTGAGCTTTGCTGACTGATTCAGCTAATCCGGTGAATGAGTCATTTGTTCCTGTGAACACAATGACCACGCTTGTATTCCCAGAATGCCGTGCATGCTCTACGGCATAATTTAACGCCGCTGATGTTGCCGCAAGAGTCTGCGGCTGCCCGCCAGTTCCAAAATTTCCGAGAACATCTTTGACTTGGCGAATAGCGTCAGGGGTGTCGAAATTAAGGTTCGACCGCCAGCCTTGGGTAATTCCAGGAGTCAGTGGGGAAGAATAATTCCACAGTCCTATGGCTTTACCGCGTTCTTCTTGCTTTTGGGCAAGATTAATGAGCCCATGTGATGCTGCATCGAACCAACGGATTCCATCTGTGCTCACACCATTGATGTACTCTGAGGTATCGAGAAGCATCAGGACATCCCTTGGACTCTGATTGGATTGTGAATCTACAGCTGGTGAACTATCAGTGAGTAAAGCCAAAATTTCTGCTGCCGTAGCGACCTCTTGTGACAATTTTTGTGGTTTTTGAGCATCAAGTGTGTTTGCCGCAATTGCTGTACCAAAGTCTGCTCCTGCTCGAACGACTTCCTCATTAACCGAATCGGTAGGGTTTAGAGCTACTGCGCGTAGCGGTTTCGACAGGTTTTGAATTTCTTCAAATGAATATCCTTGTGGAGTTTCAGATTTCGACACAACAATCTTTGGCGCTGATTGAGCGACAGCAGAATCAATTGTTGTTTCACCAAAATCACGAAGCATTTTGGCCGCAGCAGAAGCATCATTTTTGTGGGTAAAAGCAGCAACGAGCGCGGAAGACACCGCATCGGACTTCATCGGGTAGGTAACGGGCGCATCTTCCGTGGCATCTTCACGACGAGCTATACCCACTTGGTCAGTCGCGACTGTCGGCCATTCTAAAGTTGCCGGTGACCGTTTTTCGGCTGACAACACTTGGTTGACCTGATGATCACTTTCGTCGCCAAGGTAAACCCCAGCATGAGCGACAGAATCGGTTAGTTCAGCACGAACACAGTAGTCGCGAGTGACGCGCCCTGAAGAGTTGTAGGCATCGATAATTTGGCTTGCTACGTCCTTGTTATTGGTAGCAACAGGAAGAGTTAAGTTCCCATTGATACAGGAGGATTTTGCAGAGTCTTCTCGTTTAGCCTGGGTCCACAAGAAAACACCAGCGGCAACCAGTACGATGACGATCGCTACCGCGATCACACTGGGCGAAAGTCTATAGTTGTTTTTCCCGTCCGAATGCTTAGCCACAATTGGCGCCTTTCTGGAATTGGAAATAGATCTAGGAGGTTAGTGTAAACCGGTTGATTCGCTCTAGCTCTGCGACAAGCCGTTGACGTAGCAGCTGACCACGCTCAGACAGTAAACGTTGACGGCGAACATACTCGGCTTTCCCTTCGGCTGTTTCAATTGGGACGATTCCCAAGCCAAAATCGGTGCAGTCGTATGGAGATGCTTCCATATCTAACACTCGACAGTCCCAAGCGAGCTCAAAGGTGTCAAGCCAGAGATCACCAGGGATAAGTGGGCCAAGTTTGGCAGACCATTTGTAGAGGTCCATCATGGCGTGTAAACAGCCCAGTTGTTCACAGGATGGTTGGTTTTCGCGCGTGAGCACCTGAAAGTTGAGCGGCACGGCAGGTTCGGTGAAAAACCGGAATGCATCAAAGTGCGTGCATCTTATGTTGTGGGATTCTACGACTTTGTTGCTGCCTTGCGCGCCTAGCCGCAATGGAAGAGTGTGTCGAGGCTGAGAGGTTTGATAAACCATAGCCCATTCGTGGAGCCCAAAACAGTCAAAATGAGTTGGGTTTAGTTGCGTTTGTTTCAACAGATTAGATACGTAGTGAAGCGTTGAGCTTCGTTTCTTTTTGAGGGCTTCGACGTCGACTACGGTCACATCGTCAATGGTGGTGTAACCCTTCCAACGTGAATGTGGGGGATTTCCTTCGAGTCCTACACCGACACCAGGGTGCCATTTTTTCATGTGGGCAACGCGTACTGGATAGTATTCGAAAAGAAAATCATAGACTGGGTGACTAATGCCTGCACGACGACGTTTCATGTGGTCAGCTGTAAGCCGATCTGCCCGAAGTTGGTGAGCAGATTCACGGGCTTGCCATTGAGCTTCAGTGAGACGAATTAGATCAAAATTGCTCATGATTGTTCGTGTGTCCAGTCGGAGAAGGTTCCAACGTATTCCTCGATGAGATCCTCTAGGGTGATAACGCCTAGGAGGAGGCCGCGATCACGAACTTGGGCCATGTGTGCTGACTTGGAGTGCATCGATTGCAAGGCCTCGTCCATAGTTCCAGCTGCATCAACGATGATTAATGGCCGGATTTCTGAGCGATGAATGATGGTATCAGGGCTGGAATGATCAAAACGATCCAGTACGTCCTTGATGTGCACGTAACCGAGATACGAGCCGTCTTTTCCAGTCACTGGGAAACGTGAAAACCCAGTTTCTGCAACAGCAGTTTCTAATTCTTGGAGAAGTGGTCCCCGCATTCCAAAGTTGAGGGAACGCACTTTGTTGAGAGGAATCATGACCTCTTGAAGAGACCTATCTTCAACTCGGAGTGCTTTATTCAACCGTGCATGTTCTTCTGCGTCGAGGTAGCCCTCTGATCGAGACTCAGAGAGCATGGTCACTAGCTGGTCTGGGTCTACGGCGGAATCAAGTTCGTCTTTTTGTTCAATGCCGACGGCGCGCAAACTTATACGAGCCAGCCAGTTCATTACTGCAATGATCGGCCTTGTCAAACGCATGAACCATAGCAGCGAAGGAATCAGCCAAAGCGCAAGAGTTTCTGGCCCTGCAAGTGCAATATTTTTCGGAACCATTTCTCCGGCGAGAATATGAAGGAAAGTAACGATGCCTAGTGCGATGACGAATGAAAACGGGTGGAGCAGATGAGCAGGTAAACCAAGGGAGTGGAATGGTTGCTCAATAAATTGTGCAATAGCTGGTTCGGCAACTTTACCCAAAATCAGGGAACATATCGTAATACCAAATTGGCATGCCGCAAGCATGATAGAAAGGTGCTCCATGGACAGCAAAACTTTTTGCGCCCGTGGCTGTCCTTGAGCTATCAGATTTTCAATTCGATCTTTGCGCGAAGAAACAAGTGCAAATTCGGATGCGACGAAATAAGCATTGGCAAGGAGCAAAAGAACAATCAGTAATACGGTGCTACTGAGACTCATGAATTCTGTTCCTTTTCATACTGGGCTACTTCATCATCTTGCAGCGGTGAAATAATCACCTTGTCTACTCTGCGATCTTCCATGGCGGAGACTTTAGCGAGCCAGCGGCAACTGTAACCGGATTCAAATTCAGCTAATGCTGGATTGTCACTTTCAGGTAGTAGTAGTTCGTCGTTAGTTTCAGGAATTCGGCCTAGGACTTGCATTACTAATCCACCGAGAGTCTCATAGGGGCCGTCTGGGGCGACGTATCCAATTGTTTCGGCAACTTCATCGATACGGGCTAGGCCGGAAACTTCCCAACTATTGCCAAATTTGTTGAAGTCACGTTCTGCGTCTGCATCGTCATGCTCGTCATAAACCTCACCGAGGATTTCTTCAACGACGTCTTCGATTGTGATGAGGCCTGAAGTTCCACCGTATTCATCTGCAACGAGGATGATTTGGGATCCAGCAGAGCGCACCGCATTGAGGACGGCATCACCATCTAGGCTTTCAGGGACAATGGGCACAGGGCGTGCTATTGAACTTAATGGAATTACGTGGCGCTGATCTTCCGGAACAGAAAATGCATCTTTAAAATGGACGACGCCGATCGTATCGTCTAGGTCGCCACGGATGACTGGGAAGCGTGAGTGTCCTGTCTCTATAGCTAGTGCGATGAGGTCAAGAACGGTGTCTTCTGCTGAGAGAACTTCAACCGTAGACCGAGGAGTCATCAACTCACCGGCAGTTGTCTCACCAAATTTGAGTGAGCGGTCAAGAACAAGGGCTGTATTTTCATCAATATCGCCAGTTTCCGCAGAACTTTTGACGATGGCCGTGAGCTCTTGAGTGGAACGAGCTGTGGCGAGCTCATCGGCTGGCTCAATTCCCATTTTTCGAACTGCCCAGTTAGCCGAGTGATTTAAAAACTTGATAAAGCCCTTAAATACGGTATTGAAGGCATTAACTGATCCGACGACGTGGCGCGCGGTACCCATTGGGTTTGTGATTGCAACGTTTTTGGGCACGAGTTCGCCAAACACCATTGACAAGAACGTCGCGATGATCAACGCCAACACTAAAGCGACAGCTACGCTTGTCGACGCTTCCAAGCCTATCAATTCCAAAAGCGGTGTTAAAAACTTTGCAAGAACTGGTTCTGCTAGATAACCCGTTGCAAGGGTAGTGATGGTGATACCTAATTGGGCGCCAGACAAGACGAAGGAGAGATTTTGATAATCGCGTTGTACCGCCCGAGATTTTTTATCCCCACGCTCCTTTACTTCGGTTTCAATGGTTGAGCGCTCCAAACTGGTGAGCGCAAACTCAATGGCAACGAAAAGTCCTGTGCTGGCGGTGAGAAGCACAAAACCTAAGAGCGAGAGGATACTTAACAGAATGTCCATTGTGAGAAATGCTGGGTTAAAGAATTAACTCCGACCCTTTTGACCATCTTTCTTCTTGTGCCCACCAAACGTTGCGATGGGACGTTTCTTTTTGGATTGCCGTGTACGGAATGAAGGAGATTTGCCACGCTTGGGCTGATTTGCCTGTGTAGTTGTCTCTTGTTTCTTTCCGCGCAGTGAGGTCTGTTGCTGCGCACCGAATGGTTGCAACGCTTTGCCGTTACGCTTGCTGGCCCCAGTAATATTCGTCAGCTCAGCTAAATCTGCATGCACATCGACGATAACAGGAGAAACTCCGGCTTTGCCGAGGAGCTTGTCTACTTCCTCACGTTGGTTATCCATGACAAGTGTGACAACTTTACCGACTGTCCCGGCGCGGGCGGTTCTGCCTGCCCTATGCACGTAAGCTTTGTGCTCAGCTGGGGGATCTACGTGAACCACTAGATCGACATCGTCAATATCGATTCCTCGGGATGCGATATCGGTGGCAACAAGCACTGGAACACTGCCGTCCGCGAAACCAGCTAGGGCGGCTGCGCGTGTGTTGTGTCCTTTATCGCCATGTAAACCAGCTGCGTTTATACCAATGCGGCGAAGTTTCTTTACTTGGCGATCAACACCATGTTTCGTGCGCATGAACATGATTGTTTTGCCGTCGCGACCAGCAATTCTTTCGACTATAGAATTTCGTGCTTCTCTGTCGCCCACATGGAATCGGTAGTGCGACATAGTCTCTACGGTTGCTTTTACTGCGGTGGTCGAGTGAGTTACTGGATCCGACATGAAACGATCGACCAGTTTATTCACGTCTCCATCGAGTGTTGCTGAGAACAACAATCGCTGAGCAGTCTTCGGGGTAAGTTCCAGTAGTTTGGTTACCTGTGGTAGAAAACCCATGTCTGCCATCTGATCGGCTTCATCAAGCGTAGAGATCTCTACCTCAGATAGAGAAAGTTTTCCTTGATTAATCAGATCTTGGGCGCGTCCTGGAGTTGCTACCAGAATGTCGACTGGAGAAGCTAGTGATGTAATGTGTCGCTTGATGCTGACGCCGCCTACTACCTCGAGGACTCGTAAGCCCATAACAGAAGCAGGTTCTTCCAAACGTTCGCGAACTTGGGCGGCGAGCTCACGGGTAGGAACTAAGATGAGGCCGCGTGGTTTACCGGACTTTGACACTCCAGATTCCTGCAGTCGAGTAATCATGGGTAGGCCGAAAGTAAAAGTTTTACCTGAGCCTGTGGGGCCTCGTCCGAGAATATCTCGTCCGCTTATCGCATCGGGAATAGCCGCCTTTTGAATAGGGAACGGCTCAACAATGCCTAGGCGGGATAGAACCTGGACGATATTGCTAGGAAGTCCGAGGTCGAGAAAAGAAGTCATTGGGACAATTCTACTGCAATCTGCGTGAAAAACAGACAGGCTGGGCGAAAATGCCCAGCCTGTTTTCTAAAATGAAGGTGAATGTTTCGTCGAGAAGAAGCGTTAAGCTTCTACCTCGCTGCGATCACCGGACCACAAGGTGTGGAAGCTTCCGTCTTTATCCGTGCGACGGTAAGTGTGTGCACCGAAAAAATCACGCTGGCCTTGAATAAGCGCAGCTGGTAGGCGTTCGGCTCGCAAAGAGTCGTAGTAGGATAACGATGAAGCGAACACTGGGACAGACAATCCCAGTTGTGTAGCTACAACGACTACGCGGCGCCATGAATCGATAAGCGATTCCAACTCAGTCTTAAAGTAGGGATCCAGTAGGAGGGACGGGAGTTCTGGATTAGCGTCGTAAGCTTCAACGATGCGGTTTAGGAACTTTGCGCGAATGATGCAGCCGCCGCGCCAGATAGTAGCGAGGTCTCGAGGATCGACATTCCAGTTGTGCTCGGCTGATCCGGCGATAATTTCGTCGAAGCCCTGCGCATAAGCGACGAGCTTTGAAGCGTAGAGTGCGCGACGGATATCTTCTACGAACTGGTTCTTATCGATGTTCAACGAGGCCAATGATTCCAACGTGCCAGCTGGCAAATTACCTTGGGCTGCCTTGCGCTGAGTGGTTGCACCTGAAAGCGCGCGAGCGAATACTGCTTCGCCGATTCCAGTAGTTGCAATACCAAGGTCTAGAGCAGCTTTCACCGTCCAACGACCGGTGCCTTTTTGACCAGCTTCATCGACGATGAGATCGATAAGTGGTGTGCCAGTTTCAGAATCGACCTGAGCCAGCACCTCAGAAGTAATCTCAATGAGGTAGGAGTCCAAGTCGCCTTGGTTCCATGTCTTAAACACATCTGCAATCTCAGATGGTTGCATTTCGGTGGCGTATCGAAGCAATTGGTATGCCTCGCCGATCACTTGCATGTCGGCATATTCGATTCCATTATGAACCATCTTGACAAAGTGGCCTGCGCCGTCAGGGCCGATGTGAGTAACACATGGTGTGCCGTCAACCTGCGCGGCGATGGATTCGAGCAGCGATCCAAGTGCTTCCCAAGATTTATCAGGACCACCAGGCATGATAGAAGGACCGTTGAGAGCTCCTTCTTCGCCTCCGGAAATGCCGGCGCCAACGAAGTTGAGGCCTCGTTGAGCAATTTCGCTTTCGCGACGAATCGTATCGGTGTAGAGTGCGTTGCCGCCGTCGATAATGATGTCGCCTTCATCCATCGCATCGGCAAGTTGGTTGATTACGGCGTCAGTTGCAGATCCTGCTTGAACCATGATGATGGCGCGACGAGGTTTTTCTAGCGAAGCAACAAATTCTGCGATTGTGGCGGACGGGATGAAATTGCCTTCATCTCCGTGCTGATCCATGAGCGCTTGGGTCTTTTCAAAGCTGCGATTAAAAACAGCAACCGTGTGGCCTTTATGAGCAAAATTGCGTGCGAGGTTCGAGCCCATGACAGCGAGACCGACAACGCCGATCTGCGCTAGTTGTGTTTGATCAGTCATGACTGTGACAATACCCTGACTGCAACAATTTTACCCACCCAGCTTGCGGAATGGACATGGAGAAAGACTAGATTGGGCAACATGAGTAACAACGATCAGATTATGGAATTGCTCAAAAGCGCCAATGTCGAAGGCCTGAGCATCGAACAGCTGGAAGAATTTAACGAAAAGTTAGAAGGATTCTCTAAGACACTCGGTTTACGTTTCACACAAATCAATTCTGAAGGTGTGCACGCGGAGCTTCCAGTAGCAGCTGAGCATCTTCAAGTATCAGGTGTAGTCAATGGTGGTGTGTATTCAGCTCTGGCTGAGACAGCTGGATCAATAGCAAGTGTTGTTGCTGCAGATGGGGCACTGGCGGTAGGAGTACATTGTGCGACCGATTTCTTGGGAATGGTTCATGCTGGAGTAATCGACGTTTCAGCTGAAATCATCCATCGTGGCTGTACTACCCACGTGGTCGCCGTTGACATGCACCACAGGGGCAAGCTAGTGGCGCGAGCAACACTTCGTACTTTGTTGGTAGCTCCGCAACCAGCAAAGCCCCAGAAAGATAAAATGGCTTAGTTTCCAATCCAATTCATATTGCGGAAGTACCACCACATGAGACTCACGGTTAGTACCATGACAAGAATTACAATGTAGTAGCCGTAGTTGGTAGCTAGTTCCGGCATATTTTCAAAATTCATTCCGTAAATTCCGGCTATAAGTGTAGGAACCGCTGCCAAGCCAACATAGGCAGATATAGCGCGCATGTCAGAGTTTTGCTGTAGTGAAATCTTTGCCACGCCAGCGTCGATTAGGGAACTAAGACGTTCGTCAAAGTTCGCGACATGGTCCTTGGCTACCATTTCATGGTCAAGGACATCTCGCAGATACGACCGGAGTTGTTTCGCGATCATATCCTTATGCTCGTGTAACGAGCATGCGTAATGCGGGATCTAACGGATCAATGGCGTGTCGCATTTCTAAAATTTCGCGTTTAATCATGTAGATGTGCTCGATGTTGAAGCTGCTACCTGGGGTAAATACTTCTTCTTCAAGCTCATCAACTTCTTCGGCAAGTGTATTGACGATACGCAGGTATCCGTCGACAAGATAATCTGCCCACGCCCAAGCTATGATCATCGGCCCATAGCTGCTGATTTCTTGCGGGTCGTCGAGACGCATCGTTAAATCAGGCATAGGGGTGCGGTGTCGGATTGTGATGATGAAGTGTTCCCCATTCAGCATTTGGACTTCACAGGTTTTAATAATTTCGTTTGCGTCATCAACCGTTTCGTGATCACGGTAGAAAACTGATCGAACCACCATGAAGATTTGATCATCGTAGTGTTCGACTTTAGGTCTCTGCTGTGCAGTTACTGCGTCTTCGACGATGAGTTCGTGGATGTGGAGATCATCGGCAACCTGAATCATGTGTTGTTCGCTGGGTTCTTCGAGAGATAACCACATGAAAGCTTTATGGCCCGAAGCAATGAAGTCCTTCACGCGTTTTAAGCCTGATTCGTAATCGAACCACCCTTGAATTGCTCGTCCATCAACATAAATCATGCAGTGATCAACAATATCGTCAACACCAAGTTGCTTACGCTCAGCGCTTATGGGGTGCGCGCGGCGATTTCGCGGGGTGAATGCTGGTAGCTGGCGATTCTTTTCGTTCATAGCTTTATGCAGACCTCTTTTGGTGTTTTAGTGTCTATTATCGGACGTATGCCAACTTGGAACGACATCAAAGCACGAAACCCCCAGCATTCACATAACTATGCAAAACGCTGGGAAAATCTCGAAGCTGAAGGTAATGATATCAACGGCGAAGCTCGGCTTATCGACGCCCTCGTTCAGCGTGGATCAAAAATCCTTGATGCAGGATGTGGACAAGGACGCGTTGGTGGATACTTATCGGCACGAGGCCATATCGTAACTGGCATAGATATCGATGATTATTTGATTTCTGAGGCGGAAAGGAAATTCCCAGACGCAACGTGGCGTGTAGGTGACCTAGGGAGTGAATCGATTCCGGATCAGGGATTCGATATTACTGTATGCGCTGGGAACGTTATTACTTTTATAGAGCCGGATAAAAAAGAAGCCGCTTTAGCGCATATTTTTGAAGCTTTGCGCCCCAATGGCCGGTGCATTATTGGGTTTGGTGCTGGCCGAGGATATGTGTTTCCACAATTTTTCGAAGATGCCCGTAACGTAGGATTTGTTATTGAAAATAACTTCGAGTCTTGGGATCTAAATCCAATGACCAACCGGTCTCAATTTCTCGTAGCCTTTTTGCGTAAACCTAAGTAAATGAGAAAACGCCAGCGAATTTGAAGCATCGGAACGATCTTGTTCGCTGGCGTTTTTAAACTATTAGCGGGGCTAATTACTTCTTTTCGGCGGTATCGACGAGTGCAGTAAGTTTTTGCAAACCAGTACGGCCCTGAAGCTGCTGACGAGTGGTGGCGAGGTTCCAACGCTTACGTGAAAGTGCATTGATGCCCCAAGAGAAGGCCGCAGTTGCTCGGTTGCGGAAGCCGACCAAGAACATCAAGTGGACGAGAAGCCACATGACCCAGCCAATAAATCCCGTAACTTCAACTTTTCCAAGCTTCACAACGGCGTTAAAGCGTGACACCGTAGCCATCGAACCCTTGTCGTAGTATTCAAAAGCTGGGCGTTCAGACGAGGAACGTCCCTCGACCTCAGCAGCAATCTGCTCAGCAACGTATTCACCGCCTTGGATTGCTACCTGTGCGACTCCTGGAAGCCTGTTGAGCGACATCATATCGCCAATAACAAAGACGTTCTTATCGTCGCCAACAGAAAGATCTTCGTTGACTGGGACGCGTCCTGCGCGATCAACCTCAACATCAAGCTGTTCTGCAACTAGTTTGCCTAGTGGGGAAGCGGCTACGCCTGCCGACCAGATCTTGCAGAAGGAATTGATCGTGTGCAAAGAATCATCAACGGTGGACTTATATGTCACTGAGTTCTCGTCTACGCCGGTAACGATAGCGTTCAGTTTGACCGTTACACCAATCTTTTCTAATTCACGCTGTGCAGTACGACCCAAACGCTTGCCGAACGGAGGAAGCACCTGAGGAGCGCCGTCAAGCAGGATGATCTTCGCGTTGGAAGGCGTGAACTGCGTGTACTCTCCAGACAACGTGCGGTGTGCCATTTCAGCCAGCTGACCTGCAAGTTCTACGCCTGTTGGCCCTGCGCCAACGATGACAAAAGTCAAGAGGCGTTCACGTTCTTTGGGATCTTCGCACATTTCTGCGCGTTCGAAAGCGCCGATGATGCGCGCGCGCAGTTCGAGTGCATCATCGATTGTTTTCATACCCGGCGCAAATTCCGCGAAGTGATCATTTCCGAAGTAAGACTGACCTGCACCAGCGGCGACGATCAGGGAATCGTATTCAATTGTTTTCGAATAATCATCCAAGTCTGCGACGACTATCTTCGATTCGGTGTCAATATCGGTGACTTCAGCCTTAAGAACGTGCACATTATTTTGCTGTGCAAGAACTTGACGCGTTTGTGGTGCGATTTCACCAGACGACAAGATACCGGTTGCTACTTGGTAAAGCAGCGGCTGGAAAAGGTGGTGGTTTGTCCGGTCGATGAGGGTAATATCGACATCTGCATCTTTGAGGTTTTGAACTGCGAATAGTCCACCGAAGCCGGAGCCAATAACTACAACGTGGTGGCGTCCACCTTCTGGGCGAAATGGGGTATTAGTCATGGTGATGGAATGCTCCTTCAAACATTTTTGTAAACCGCATTAAATTTGGGTGTGATATTTAACCTAACGCGACGATGGTCACAATATTAGACCCATTTGGCGGTAACAGCTGAATCGAGGTGGGGTTGGTGCGCGCCTCCACCCGTATATCTAGCAGAGTTAGTAGGCTTGACCATTGTGAATGTCAACGACCAACGTGCCCGAATTAATGCAGATCGATGGCCAAATATTGCGCTGGTTCCGCAAGGTCGTCGTATAGAAGTCAAAGCGCGTAAAGCCGAATCGGAGTTTGCTGCTATATGCGAAAAGGCGGGAATTCAGCTCTTCGGTGATGCTCCAGATGTCATTGTTCGAGAGGATTCGCTATTTAAACGCATCGCGGCAGCTGGTTGGTTGGGAGTCGCTGAATCATATATGGCAGGCGAGTGGTATGCAGAAAATTTGGTAGATGTTTTAAAAAAACTGATTGCTGTGGGCTACCATCCGAAAATGCCTAAGCTCGATCTCGGTGGAGATTATTCTGGAATGGAAGTCGATACCCAGCTTATTAAGCTATTTTCTGGAGACGGCATGAGCATTCAAGGAACTCTGTTTTCCTCTGGCGTTCCCACAACGGAGCGTATTGCGGTACGCAGTTACGTAAAAGGCGCGGGACGCGCGAACGAGCCGGCTACTCGTTTTGTAGATAAAACTATGCTAAGCGATCCGACTTTGGTAGAGAAAGCTGATCTTGGTGCAGGTCAATTACGTTCTACAACTGCGCTTTTGGATTCAGCTGGAGTACATGCGGGAACGCACCTATTAGATTTCCCGAGTTCAGGTGGCGCCTTGGCTATAAATGCGTGCTATCGAGGAGCGACGGTTGATGCGCTTACTACAGACTTGGATTTCGCCACTGATATTCGCGAAATATTGGATTTGGCGAATGTAGAAGGCGGTGCGCATGTTGAACTTATCGACGATCCCATCCCAGCACCCAAAGCGTGGCCTACGCAGTATGACGTGATTACGAGTGTCGAAAAACTCGAACTCATGCAACCAAGAATGAAGAAACGATACGTGCAAGCTATCGATAGTATGCTTGCAGTTGGCGGGGCATTTGCATGCCAAAGTGTCGTTTTAAACGAGGGAAAAGCAGAAATTGCAGCAGCAGCCATGAGTGTACATAAAGCTTATGTGTGGCCTGCTTTTAGTCCTATGCGATTGTCGGATATGCATAAACTAGTAGACCGGTTTACCAATTTAAGGATTATCTCTCAGACCCATTTTCCTGGTCATTATCAGGCGGGACTCCGGTTGCAGAGAGAAACATTTGAAGGCAATATTCGCCAAGCTGCGGCTGATGGTTTTGACGTGGTTTATCGACGCTTATGGATCTACCAATTAGCTATGCGGGAAGCGCTCTTTATTGCAGGTGCTGTCGATGCCGTGCAGTGTGTTGCGACTACACGGCATCGACGCGGTGGCAGGTAAGACGGGCCCGACCCCCGTTTGGTAGACACGGAGGATTTAATCAAGAAGCAGATTTCAAGATAGCAGGACCGCGTTCCTCAAACACCGCTGGCGTGAGATATTTACACCAGGAACGCCGGCGAGTGGTGTTATACCTGGTGCACCAGCGGAATACATCCCGGCGACAGCGCAATTGATTCTCAAAGGTCTTGGAATCCTGAAGAATTTCCCGCTTCATCGCCGCGTTGAACGACTCCGACAAAGCATTATCCGTACTGGTTCCCATTGATCCCATCGACTGTCTGATCCCGAGGTCCTTACAGGTGTTCTGGAACGCGTTCGAGGTATACACACTTCCGTGGTCCGAGTGAAAAATCGCACCCGCAAGGCTCCCTCGTTGGCCTTTAGCCATTTTTAGCGCCTCCTGGACTAGGGAGGTATGCATATGGTCTGCGATGGAAAACCCCACCAATCTGCGTGAATAGCAATCAATGACCGTGGCCAGGTACATATTCGCCCCATCTGCAATCGGCAGGTAGGTAATGTCCCCAACGTAAACTTGGTTAGGCTTGTCGGCGGTGAACTTCCGGCCCACTAAGTCAGGAAACACTGGTTTCTTTTGATCGGATACGGTGGTGGTGACCTTGCGTTTCTTTTTATAGCCAAACAGCTTCAACGAGCGCATTATCCGGGCGACCCGCTTATGATTCACCGGTTCATGACCAGTCTGGTCCTTGAGTTCGGCGGTGATGCGTTTTGCCCCGTAGTAGCCGCGTTCAGTGATGAACACGGTCTTGACTCTGGTGCCAAGAAGCGAGTCCTTGAGCAGGCGTTTCTTCCTCAGAGGAGCAGTTCTTTTCCATTTGTAATACGAGGACTTATTAAGCCCCAGGACCTCGCATAACCGCTTAACCGAGTAGGTCGTGGAGACGTCGTCAACGAACCGGAAGCGGATCACCAGTTCGTCTCTTCCGCGAAATATTTCGCAGCTTTCCGCAGGATATCGCGCTCTTGCCTCAACCGGGTGTTTTCACGTTGTAGTTGCCGGATCTGCTCAGCTTCGGTCACTGAAGCAGAGGGGGATTTCTCAGTCGCAGGGCTGGTGGCACGGGTTTTAGTTCCATACTTTTTCACCCAGTTCGCCAAGGTGGCCCGGTTGATACCAAGATCAGTGGCGATGGTCTGGGTTGAAGCCCCCGTGGAGTTCTCATACAAGGCGACCGCGTCACGCTGGAACTCCTCGGTGTAGGTCTTGCTTGGCATGGTGTGGAGATTACCTTTCTGTCCCAGAATGTTGGGATGTTAGGTGTCCACCAAACGGGGGTCAGGTCCGAGGTGGGGGATGTCGTTGATGAGCTCGATGACTTCCTGCTCGATTTGTTTGCGGTGCTCGAGCTTTACCAAGTGCGTCCTTCGCCGACATTGCTACGCCCATTTCGGCATAGTGTGCACCAGCAATGGCGACTGTTTGCTCAGAGATGGCAGCGAATATGGCATCGATGATGGGCTCGGGATTGCGTGCCTTATAGCGTCGAGCAAAGGCAGTTGCTTTGGCTTTTCCGAGGCTCTTTATTTTGGTGGGCCCGCCGTAGTGTGCAAGGAGGTGCAGAACCCATGTGCGGTGGATTATCTGGCCGCGAAGGGCTTGTTCGAATTGCGGGTAGCAGCCAACTAGTGCACTTCGAATCTGATTGATGAGCCTAGTGTAGGAGCGTGCTAAGTCTTCGTCGATGCCGTCCTAGGACTTTCAACTGGAGGAAGGCTTCTTCGACGTGGTCGACACTGCGGAGGGATTCCGGAAGGTTTTGCAGCGTGGGCGATGATATATGCATCCCGGATATCAGTTTTGGCATTACCAGCGTGGATGCGGGAAAGTTGGCGCATAGCCAAACCTGGAAGGTAGCGCACGTCGATTCCGATATCTTGGGCAACCGCGACAGTTAGTCGCCCAATGTTATTGGGCTGGTCCACGACGACAAGGACTTTGTGGTTGTTTGCGCTGAATGTTGAAAAGAGTGTGCGCAGGGATTTTTCGTTTTGGTTGATGCGCTTTGATAGTACTTGGGCGCCGTCGATATCTAAGACGCAAGCGTGGTGAAAGTATTTGCCAACGTCCATGCCGATGACATAGTCGTAGGTCATGCCAGAACTCCTAGCGAATTGAACGAGTATGAGACTTATTTCATCGCTGGTGGTCGGACATACTTCACGCTGGCATCCACATTACTGTGAGACCTCGCGCATACTGTGCGGGTCAGGTTCCTATTATCAGTCTGGGGTATGTCACTGCCTTCGGTGGTATCACCCCGGGATCATTTTCAGACAGGGACGAAAACAAGCCATACCGAAGCCAGCGACTAGTTCAACTGCCACAAGGCAGAAGGAACGCAGACAAAACATAGCCTGCCCCAGCATGGGGGCTAGGGGTACGAATCCTGGGTTCCTTCAAGCGGAACTGCTAACAACGTAATGGGCACCGCCTCCAACGTATTAGCGTATTTAGCAAAAGGAGACGTGCACTGTCTGTGGCAATGACATCAGTTTCTACATTGGTTTCACTTTTTGCCACACCACTGATCATGCTGCTGTTAGCTGGAGAAATGATGGTGAGCCTGTTAAAAACTGTATTGATTCCTGTTGGTTTTGGGCTCATTTTAAGGTTTTTCGCACAGCGCTTTGTCGATGCTGTACTGCCGGTATTGCCGTGGCTTTCGATTGTAGTGATTGGGATCGTGACGATGACCGTTGTAGCTGGGGCGCATGCTAAATTAGTAACAGTTGGCATCGTGGTTGTGTTAGGTATTGCGATTCAAAATCTTATTGGTTTTATTGCTGGATACTGGAGCGCTCGTGCAGTACGTCAACCAGAAGCTTCATGTCGTACTACGTCGATCGAGGTTGTCATACAAAACTCTGGACTGGCAGCTCCGATGGCAACACAGTTTTTACACCGAAAGCGGCGTTGCCCGGTGCAGTTGCGACAATCTATGCAAATATCTCTGGCGCGATTTATGCGGCGATAGTTCGACGTAAGGCGCTGTAGGAAAAGGAAGCAAGAACAAATCGGCTGTGATGTGGAAGTGCATTACAGCCTTTTTCGCGAAGGGAAGTCCTAAATGGCATAATGTACATTATCGGACATTTGGAACCATTCAAATATCCCTTAGGCCAAGCCCGTTCAGCTTGGTAATTAATGGCATCCAATCTTCACTGCTTGCACCGTTTGCAACGCTTGCCTTTAACGGAGATTTATATTTGAGCAACGTGGTATTGAGGTTCAAATTTATACGTGATGGTAACTCCTATTCGACTGGCCTAGATGCGGGCCTGTGAACGGTGACAACTTTCCTTTTGGGGATGCGATCAATAAGGCCAACGGCCCCCGTTATTACGTCACAGTGACATAATAACGGGGGCGTTTCTCATCGACCTACAGTTTTGATTTAAGAAAAATTTCGATCATCTTTTTTAGAACGATACGCTACCCACAACTGTAGGCCGGTAGGTAAAGCAAATGCTGCAGCGATAAGCGTCAGCCAAGGCAAAGATTGTTGAACGATATACGCCATGAACGCTATTAGCACAATAATCCGGAGCCACAATGCAGGAATCATTCTATGTACCATCGTTATCGAGCCTCTTTACTAGGATCCGGACTTTTCGAGGTTTAGCAAGACGTTGATTTCCCCGTTTTCGCCAATTTTTGCGGCTACAAACTCAGGCGTGTGTACATTAAAATCGAGCCGATTGATCGGAATGGTCGTCGATACTTTTACAGTATTGCCGTCGCGAATAATTGTGAAATCTGGTGTCACGTCACGTGTTACACCGTGGATGGTGAGTTTTCCGGGAATCTTAAGTTCGATAGATGTTCCATCGCTTGGTACGGCCGAAAGATCTACTTCTTGGGAAATCTCGTAAGACGCTTCAGGATATTTGGCAGTTTCGAAAATCTTTGAGCGTACGTTGGTATCGCGCTTTTGATTGTCGGTGTGGATATCTGCCATATCGATTGTGACAGTTCCGGAAGTTAAGTGTGAATTTTTAACGGAAACATTTCCTGACACTGACCGTGTGGATCCTGATGTGATTCTCTTGTCACCAGGTAGAACTTCATGGAAGGTGAAACCTGCAGAACTGATATTGGGGGCTTTTCCGTAAGTAACGGACCATTCTCCATCAATATCTGTGGAAGCTGGCTGTGCATTGGAGGTGTCTACCTGTTCGGTTTTTACCCCTGGGTTTGTGAGCAATGGGATAAGGGCTATGGCTACCGCTACGATGGCGAGAACCGCGACCGCTATAAAAGTGCCAATAATAATGGGCTTTTGCTTTTTATCCATAGTGATGTCTCTTTTACCTTAATCTCTCGATTTTCTTTGCCAATGAGACAAGCTCTGCACAAAGCTCTTTCATATCTTCGGCGCTGATGCCTTCATCTGCGGCTGTGGCTATATCTTCGGCGGAACATCGTAGTTCGTACAGTGCATCGCGGAGGTTGTCTACTTTTTCGGGTACTAAGACAACTGCTCCTTCTGGGAGCGCGGTTTTTGCTCCGGATCCATGTCGCTGTTCATATGCGCGCTGTCTGCAAGATTGGCTACAAAATTTCTTCGGACGACCACGGCCGTTGGAGTCTAGCTCTTTGCCGCACCAGGCGCAGGTCGGGATTCGTTTCGTAGGCATCCGCCATATCATAGCGAATGAAACTCCCTACCGTATATTCGACTAATATCAAAGGCCCTTTTCGTAGGTGAATTTTATGGATTTTATATTTTTATATCGGTAAAACTCCTATAAAGGCCATGCTGGGAACAAAAAGCTAGCCACCATACGTTATAGTGAAAGATCTGTGTAGTCATGTCGGTTTCTCTCCTACTTGTGAAGAAACATGACACTATGAACATCCAATGTTTGAATCGCTAGAACGAAAGGACGGGGATTCCTCTTATGGCAGATCGCGTACTACGTGGCAGTCGAATGGGTGCTGTGAGCTACGAAACTGACCGTGATCATGATCTCGCTCCACGTCAGATGGTCCGTTACAAAACTGAAACGGGTGAAATTTTTGACGTGCCTTTCGCTCATGACGCTGAGATACCAAGTGAGTGGCTGTGCAAGAATGGTCAGCTGGGCATCCTTATGGAAGGTGAAGGCGTAGAAGCTAAGCCCGTTAAGCCAGCACGTACACACTGGGATATGCTTCGTGAACGTCGTTCTCTTGAAGAACTTGATGTTCTTTTGGAAGAGCGGATTGAAATGCTTCGTAAACGACGTCGCAATGCTGCGCGTTTGCTGAAACAACAGCAGGAAGAAGCTGCTGCAGCTCAAAATTCCTAAAGTCAGATTTCGACTTGAAACGAATAGGGGCGGTGCACAGGAGAAATCCTGTGCACCGCCCCTATTCGAGATGGGCTCTAGATAAGATGCTTCTTACGGAAAGAGCTAATCTCATGGTGAATGAGACGTGAAGACTCTGTATAAAGATTGGTGATCTGTTCTTTGCGGTGGTGGATGCCCCACTTTGTTACTTCGAGGAGGGAATCCTTGACAAAACTACCGTTAAGTTTAGACTCACCGATCTCTCGCTCTGTAAAGGTAATCGGAACTTCGCGCACATCAAAGCCAAGCTGGATGACACGCCACGCCATATCTACTTGGAAAATGTAGCCAGCATTAGATAGCTCGTTGAGATCAACTGTCTCGAGTACCTCTCGGCGGAAAGCACGGTAACCCGCGGTCATGTCAGAAAGTCCCGCGCCGAGTGCTAAGGAAATGTAGATATTACCGCCCTTAGAAAGCACCCATCGATTCTTCGGCCAGTTCACAACTTCGCCACCTGGTACATAACGAGAACCGATGACGAGGTCCGCGCCGTTATCTACCTGTGCAAGCAGCAGGTGAAGTTGCCCGGGTGCATGTGAACCGTCCGCATCCATTTCACATAGTACGGTGTAGTCGCGTTCCAGGCCCCATCGGAAGCCAGCGACGTAGGCCCCACACAAACCGCCTTTACCCTCGCGGTGAAGCACTTTAATGTGTGAGTCGGAAGCCGCCAAGGCATCGGCGGCTTCTCCTGTGCCATCTGGGCTATTGTCATCCACGACGAGGATGTCTACGTTAGGGTTTGCTTTACGTACACGTCCCGTGATCAATGGGAGATTTTCCAACTCATTATACGTTGGAATGATCACCAAGGTTTTTTCGCTGGGCATGGACATGAGTTTTTCGTAGCTCCTCAATTGGTCAATTCTATTTGCTTGGTGCTCGAGCTGATGCTTTAGGCATCTTTCTGCGTATAGCTAACGCAGATACTGCGCATAGAGTTCCAATAATAACTAAGACTTCCTCCAATAGCGTGCCATACTGCGCGGAAAAAGTGATGGTTTCTTTCAACGGAAGCGATTGTACTAGAGTTGCCGATTCGAATATTTTCGAGTGTTCGAGAACTTCACCACGCGGCGTCACTATAGCCGAAACACCTGAAGTAGCTGCAATGACCACTGCTCGGTCGAGTTCGATTGCGCGCATACGGCTCATAGCAAGCTGTTGATAAGTCATATCTGTGAACCCAAAAGTGGCATTATTCGTAGGCGTCGCTAAAATTTGTGCCCCCGCCAGTACCGCGTCTCGTCCTGCTTGGTCGAATGCCACTTCGTAACAAGTGCTTATTCCGAGCTTGACTGTTTCTCCTAATTGGGCAGCATGAACTCGTACAACGCCGTTACCTTCACCTGGTTTGAAATTGCCTGCGAGATCAACGAGCGAAGAAAACTTTCGGAAAAAGTCGCGCCAAGGCATCCACTCGCCAAAAGGTTGTAAAAACTTTTTGACATGCCAGTCCCCTTCTCCATTTTCCGGATCGAAAACTACCATGGCATTCCGAGCGCCTACTTCATCGGTTGTGACCGTCCCGACAACGATGGGCGCTTGTGCTGAAACGACCGCAGAGTCGATGAGATTGCGTGCGCGAACATCTGCAAAAGGATCGACATCCGAGGAATTTTCTGGCCAAACTATGAAGTCTACTGGCTCAGTTAATTTTCTTGTTTCTTGGACATGGTTCGCTAATACAGCTCTACGCTGAGCATTGAAATCTAGTCCAAGTCGAGGAACATTGCCTTGAATAGCAGCCACGGTGACTTGGTGCTGCCCTGTTGACTCTTGGCTTTCAGTGAAATTGAGGTTAAACCATGTGCTGGCCGTGACTACACTCATGATGGCAGAGATCGTGAGAACCAATCGTGTGTTTGTCCTCTGGAGCAGTGCAAAGATCAATGCTCCTACCATCATTGTGGCAAATGAGACTAATGCAGGGCCGCCCCATGCTGCCAAGGGCGCTAAGGGGCCTCCTATTTGGCCCCAGGCGAGACGAACCCATGCAAAACCGCCAAATGGATAGCTGGACCGCAGCCATTCTACTGCGAGCAATACAAAGGGAGCTGTAATCCACCCTATTCGCGTAGCGAGCAGTTTTACTAATGGTGCTCCCCACAGAATTGAATACAGAGATAAAAATATGGACAACGCAATGTAAGGCATAGCCCCTACGAATTCGCCGACCCATGGAAGAAGTAATAAAAACAGTGTTGCGGAATGAAGTATCGCGATAAGTGTGCTCATTCCCGAGGAGACATATTCTGAACGCCGAGGAGCTAGTGACCATAGCAGCAATGCGATACCGATTGGTGCACAGATGTACCAGCCTAGAGGCTGATAAGACGAAAAAACGAGCAACGCTGAGACTGCCGCTGCAGCGAAACGCGTGAGAAGGGCTCGAGCTGCTTGGGGATTTTTCCGATTCACTCTTATAAGCTACTTTCGGCCCGAATCGTTAGAGCCTGGATCATCGGTACCGAAATCTTCCGGCTTAAGGTTTCGAGTCCACGATTGTATTTCTTCCTCATCGATTACTTGTTCCGAGGCATGAGGTTGAGCGAACGATCCGTAGTGTGCTTGTTGTCGATACGCATTTGTTGCTTCAAAGCTTATAGCACCGAGTTCTTCGATCTTTGTCCGAAGCTTTTTTGCCAAGAGATTTCTCACTAGGGCACGTGTGGGGGTGAAGATAAGTAGTAGACCAGCAATCGAGGTAACAAACCCCGGCATTGCAACGCCCATTGCTCCGGCACCTATCAAACCAAGGTCTCCTACTGCACGTCCTGCGGAAGCCGTCCCGCGGCTAAGTTTGCGAGAAATATTTTGCATTTCCCATGCAGCAAGAATGAGTCCACCGAATAAGCACGCAAAAAGGAGGATCAAGGCGACCCCAGTTCCGAGCCACCGAGATACTCCCCAAAAAGCTAAAGCCTCGATGAGGAAGTAGGGCAAAGCAAAATAAAGACGCATACTCCTACCCTACCTGCTCATGAGACGAAACAAGGCTCCTAGTTTTGTGTGTCTTCTTCGAGATTTCCTTCCATTTCTAGGAAAGTATTACGCAAGGTATCCAGTGCCTCTGCTGTTGGGTTTTCCCACATGCCTCGATCGGCAGCTTCAAGCAAACGTTCCGAGATATCACGAAGTGCCCACGGATTTGATTTTTCAAAGAACTCGCGATTACTAGGGTCTTTTACATATGTATCGGTTAGCGTTTCATACATCCAGTCGTCCATGAGGCCAGTGGTGGCATCGTAGCCAAAGAGGTAGTCAACGGTTGCGGACATCTCGAAAGCGCCTTTGTACCCGTGGCGACGCATTGCTTCAATCCAGCGAGGATTTACTACACGTGCTCGGAATACACGACGAGATTCCTCATGTAGCGTTCGCGTTTTGACCGTTTCTTGGCGAGTCGAATCCCCGATGTACGCCTCGGGATTTGATCCGGTAAGCGCACGAACTGTAGCTACCATTCCGCCGTGGAACTGGAAGTAATCATCGGAGTCTGCAATGTCATGTTCCTTAGAATCAACATTTTTAGCAGCCACTTGGATGCGTCGATACGCACTTCGCATTTCTTCGTGGGCTTTTACGCCGTTGACTCCTCGGCCATAGGCGTATCCGCCCCAGTTGGTGTATACCTCTGCAAGATCCTGATCGTCGCGCCAATTGCCAGATTCTATGAGTTCTAGAAGTCCAGCGCCGTAGGTTCCTGGTTTCGATCCGAAGATTCGTCGAACCGGTACATTGTGATCGTGCTGATCCGACATTATGTGCGCACGAATGAAGTTTTGTTCTGCTGGTTCGTCCAGCTGAGAAACTAGCTGAACTGCGTCGTCGATAAGGGCTAGTACATGTGGGAATGCGTCACGGAAGAAGCCCGAGATGCGAACGGTTGTATCAATTCGGGGACGCCCAAGTTCCTCTAGCGAAATGACTTCAAGATCAACAACGCGTCGAGAAGCCTCGTCCCATACCGGACGAACACCCAACAGTGCGAATACTTCAGCGATATCATCGCCAGAAGTTCTCATTGCGGACGTTCCCCATACGGAAAGTCCGACAGACTTAGGGTACTGCCCATCGTGCTCATCGCGGTATCGCTGAACTAAAGAATCTGCCAGCAATTGGCCAGTTTCCCACGCTAGGCGTGAAGGTAAGGATTTCGGATCTACTGAATAAAAGTTACGTCCGGTAGGTAAAACGTTGACTAGGCCACGCATTGGAGAACCCGATGGGCCAGCTTCAATGAAGCGTCCGTCTAGAGCGCGGAGAATTTGATCGATTTCGCGGGGTGTTTGTTCGAGACGTGGGATGATCTCGTTGCATGCGAAAATGAGCAGCGACGTAACCCCGGCGCGGTTGGCATCATCTGGTAGCTCGTCATTATCGACGATTTCGGTTACTGATGTAGGGTCCCAGTTGTTTTGCTCGAGGCGGGTGAGCATTCCGTGTGCGATGTTTTCAATATCGTCGACACGGTGTCGGTTTTCGTCGCCTGCTTCGGAGAGCCCAAGGCTTTCGCGAAGTCCTGGGATTGCTTCTTCTCCTCCCCAAAGTTGGCGTGCGCGGAGCATAGCGAGAACGAGTTCGACGCGAATTTCTCCGGTAATGTTTTCGCCAAGGATATGGAGGCCACCACGGATAGCTGCGTCTTTGATTTCGCAGAGCCAGCCGTCGATCTCCATCATTTTGTCGTCGAATGCGTCTTCGTCTGGTCGTTCATCCCATCCGAGGTCGCGATCCATTTTTGCGGCTTGAAGGAGGGTCCAGATTTCTTGCCTGATTGCGGGAAGTTTAGCTGGGTCCATGGCTGCAATGGTTGCATGTTCGTCGAGTAGCTGCTCGAGTCGAGTGATGTCACCATAGGTTTCTGCTCGTGCCATTGGTGGAATCATATGGTCAACTAGCGTGGCGTGTGCTCGGCGCTTTGCTTGTGTCCCCTCGCCTGGGTCGTTAACTAAGAATGGGTAGATCAAGGGGAGATCTGCGATCGCTTGGTCTGGATAGCATTCTGGTGATAGGCCGGCGTTTTTGCCAGGTAGCCATTCCATGTTGCCGTGTTTTCCCATATGGACGATGGCGTCAGCGTGGAATTTTTCGCGGAGCCAGAAGTAGACGCCGAGGTAGTGGTGATTAGCAGGTAGATCTGGGTCGTGATAAATGCCTACTGGGTTTTCACCAAAGCCGCGAGGTGGTTGGACCATGACGACGACGTTGCCGAACTGTAGTCCGGCTATGTAAAGCTCGTGTGTTTTGGGGTTGACGTAGTGAGTTCCTGGAGCTTCACCCCAGTGTTCGGTCATTTCTTCTTGCATTGCGCTAGGCAAGGTTGCGAAGAAGTCGAGGTAGTCGTCTTTTGCAAGTTTGAGGGGGTTGTTGTCTAGTACGTCTTGGGTGAGCCATTCTGGGTCGTGTCCACCTGCTGCAATGATGGCGTGCATGAGGGCATCGCCGTCGTGGTCTCCTTCGGTGCTGTAACCGGGGATATTGGCGGGGTCACCGATGTTGTAGCCTGCGGTGTGTAGCGCTTCTAGAACTCTTAGCGTAGATAGCGGTGTATCAAGGCCGACTGCATTGCCGATACGAGCGTGCTTAGTTGGGTATGCGGAAAGCATGAGAACAAGGTTTTTGTCCTTGTTTTCTTTTTTGCGTAATTGGGCGTGGCGTACTGCGATACCAGCTAGTCGAGCACAGCGTTCGTTATCAGGAACATAGGCGATAAGTCCGTCTTCGTCGTATTCCTTGAAAGAAAATGGGACGGTAATCAGTCGTCCATCGAATTCTGGTACGGCGATTTGGGTTGCTACGTCGAGGGGACTTAGTCCTTCGTCGTTGTCGTTCCAGTCGGACTTGGAATTGGTGAGGGCTAAGCCTTGGATGATAGGAATGTCGAGGGCAGCTAGCTTGGCGACGTCCCATGCTTCATCATCTCCGCCTGCGCCTGCGGTTGCTGGTTTTGTACCACCAGCTGCAAGAACTGTAGTGATTAAGGCATCGCATGTAGAAAGTTCAGCGAGTAGATCTTCTGATGCTTGGCGCAAGGAAGCCGAGAAGATTGGTACGGGTACTGCGCCTTGAGCTGCAATAGCGTTGGCAAGCTCGGTGATATATGCAGTGTTTCCTGCAATGTGTTGGGCTCGGTAATAAATGATGCCGATTTTCGGTAGCGATGATTCGAAGCTGTTCTGGTGTGCGGCGGAATCCAAAAATCCCCAGGATGGCATGTGCTGAGGTTGATCGAATCCTAGACCAGTCAGCAGCAGCGTGTCAGACAAGAAGTTGTGCAAATTGGCGAGGTTTGTTGCTCCACCTTCGGCTAAGTAAGTGTGTGCCGTTGTGACAACGCCTGCGGGAGCAGTCGATAACTCAGTGAGTTCTGCATCGACTGCTAGTTCACCGGAAACTGCGATAACAGGAATATGCGTAGAAAGGAGCGTATCAAGGCCTGCTTCCCAAGCCCGTTTTCCACCTAGTAGACGAACTACAAAGATGTCGGTTGTGGAGATGAGCTCGCCTAGTTTTTCTTCATTCACATAGTTGGGATTGAAGTACTGGAATTCTACTTCTGATTGTGATGTAGCTGCTTTGGCCGATAGTAAATCTGTATCAGAGGTGGAGAGCAATGTGATCATTGTAAAACGTCAATTCCTTTCGTGGGAGGCGCGCCCAGCGCAGGTGTAAAAGTTGCATGACATATGTCTCTGTTTCAGAGCACGTCTTTCGAAAGAAAAGCATCACTGTTGTGGTCTGACTGTAACAATGGCGCGACCGTCCGGGTTTTCACCGAGTTCACGACTGTGATTTTTATCCGTGAAAGTGTTCTGTGACTACGTCATGGTTCCGGTCTAGCTTAACTGAGTGCGAGGATTTCCACTGCATGTCGCGCTGAGTTGATGCACTCGGGTTCAATTCGGTCGGACACTAATCAAAAATTATGATGACCTAATGTGACAAAAGCCAGCATTGAACACCTCACATTAGTGAGTTTTGTTGGTTTTATGTGACTACTATGAGCGCCATGACTTTTCAGAAGAGCGCAGATGTGAAGTCTGCTGCTGTACTTATCGCACATCCTGACCGAAGCCGCTCCGATATGTGCCCTGGAGCGCTAAAACTTCACCATGCAAATGATGGTGCCATTGGTCGTGTTCGCTTCCCCGGTGGTCGTGTTCGTGCATCTCAATGGGAAGACATTGCTCGGATTTCTGATGAGCTAGGTGATGGAAGCATTCACATCACGACTCGAGGCAACATGCAGTTCCGAGGTGTATCGGATGAGGCAGCATTTGCAGATGTAGTTGAAGCTGCAGGATTTTTGCCTTCCCGTCGCCACGATAAGATCCGAAACATTTTGTGCTCACCGCTGAGCCCTGAGCTGTGGAAGCTTACGGATGATTTGGATCAAACTCTTCAAGAAAACGACGTGGTTGCTGGCCTTTCTGGCCGTACTCTTTTTGGTTTCGATGCCGGTTCTGGAGATATCGTGAGCCAGAATCCCGATTTTGGCGTGGTATATGTAGACGGAGCTCACCAGCTGATTTTGGGTGGTAAAACAACGAGCGTCGCTATAGCTGATTCTGATGAAGTTGCCACAATCCTCACTGCAGCTGCGGAGATTTGGCAAAATATGCGTGAAATTGAATGGAGATTACACGAAAGTCCTGTTGCACGTCAACGGATCGCTGAGGAGCTTCATGAGCGTTTCGACGTAGTACGTCGTCAGGTTGCTGTCCCACGTGCTCAAGGATCTGCTCGTCCGATTGGCTGGATTTCAGCAGGCGACAGTACCGTGACCTTGGGCGCAGGATTGCGGTTTGGTTTTCTGACGTCGAAGGTTGCTCGCATTCTTGCGGCTGTAGGAGCTGAAACATCGATTACGCCCTGGGCTTCGCTTGTAATCCATGGTTTGAAAGAAGATGAAGCAGAAGCAGTAACAAAGGTTTTGGCGCCGCAAGGTCTTATCTTTGATGCCCACTCCCCTTGGCTCAAGGTCACAGCTTGTACCGGCCTTCCAGGCTGTCAAAAATCGCTGACCAATACGCAACAAGATGCGATGACGCTTGTCCAATCCGGTGATGAGATCAATGGTTTAGTACACTTTTCAGGGTGTGATCGCAGGTGCGGTCACCCTTTGTCACATCACACTGAATACGTCGCGGTCGGCGACGGAGAATATGAGGTTTCAGAACGGTGAGCTTCGAATACATCACAGACGGTAACGAGATCTATCGGCAATCCTTTGCCATGATTCGTGAAGAGTCGGATTTAAGCCGGTTCGATGACAAACAGGCACAGATCGCGGTTCGAATGATTCACGCAGCAGGTGAAGTCGATTTGGCGGAAGACATAGAATTGTCCACCAATGTTGTCGATACCGCCCGTGATGCATTGCGCCGAGGCGCACCAATCTTGACTGATGTCAATATGGTCAAAAGCGGCGTGACTCGTAATCGATTGCCTGCAGACAACGAAGTAATCTGTTTGCTCAATGAACCTCGTACGGTGGAACTAGCTCGGGAACTTGGTACAACTCGATGTGCTGCCGCTGTCGAACTGTGGGAGCCACATATTGCTGGTGCAGTTGTTGCTATCGGCAATGCGCCTACGGCACTCTTTCACCTGCTTAATTGGCTTGCTGAGGATCCGCAGCGACCACGACCTGCTGCGATTTTGGGTATTCCTGTGGGATTCGTTGGTGCCGCAGAATCGAAAGCAGCATTAGCTAATGTTGCCCACGACTTAGGCGTCGAATTTGTCACTGTTCACGGGCGTCGTGGCGGATCAGCTATCACCTGTGCCGCGGTCAATGCTCTGGCGACGGAAAAGGAGATTCTTCCATGACAACTGTGACTGCAGGAAAGCTTATCGGAGTTGGAGTAGGTCCTGGTGATCCTGAGCTGCTTACCGTTAAAGCAGTAAAAGCAATAAAGTCGGCCGATGTTATTGCGTTCCATGCGAAGTCGAATGGCCAATCGGCTGCTCATCGTATTGCGGAACAGTACATTCGCCAAGACCAGATGCTCGAGCTACTGGAATACCCTGTTACGACCGGTATTACAGAACATCCAAGTGGGTATGCCGGTGCGATGGCAGAATTTTACGCCAGTGTGGGCAAACGCTTACGTGATCATCTGATCGAAGGTAAGAACGTAGTAGTTCTTGCACTGGGAGATCCGATGCTTTATAGCTCGTACCAGCATATTCATCGATTGTTGTCTGAAGATTTTGAGGCTGAAATTATTCCTGGCATTCCTTCGGTCACTTCAGCTGCTGATGTGCTAGGAAAACCGCTGTGTGAAGATGACGATGTACTTACGATCCTTCCGGGAACATTGCCTTATAGCGAGCTCGTGGCGCGCCTGTCAGATTCTGACGGTGCCGTCGTCATGAAGCTCGGTCGCACCTTCGATAAAGTCCGCGAAGCAATGATTGAAGCTGGCGTCGCAGGCCGTGCTCACGTGGTGGTACGTGTCGGAATGGCTGATCAGCACTCAGTTCCTGTCATGGAAGCAGACCCACAGGCCATTCCCTACTTCTCCGTAGCTGTGGTTCCTTCTATCACAGATACCAATGGGAACTCGGGTGCTAAACAACAAGGCGAAGTAGTAGTTGTTGGCCTTGGCCCAGGTGCTCATCGCTGGACAACTCCCGAAGTTATCGCTGAGCTTAAACAAGCCACCGACATTGTTGGATATTCCACGTATGTGAATCGGGTGCCACAGCAAGCGGGACAACGGAGGCACCTTTCGGATAACAAAGTCGAAGCGGAACGAGCAGCCATGGCCTTAGACATGGCAAAACAAGGCCGCAAAGTTGCTGTAGTTTCTTCTGGTGATCCCGGAGTATTTGCAATGGCAGCAGCAGTCTTGGAAACCGCTGATGACGATCAGTGGCGTGATGTACCGGTTCGCATCATCCCAGGAATGACTGCGGCTCAAGCCGTTGCCTCTCGAGTAGGCGCACCTTTGGGACATGATTTTGGCATGATTTCGTTATCTAACCGGCTAAAGCCTTTTGAAATCGTAGAAAAACGAATTCGAGCATTAGCCAGTGCTGATATGGCTTTTGCTTGCTACAACCCTGCGTCAAAAGAGCGATGTTGGCAAGTCGCGCGCCTGAAAGAAATCGTTAGTGAGTATCAGGCAGGATCAACACCTGTCATCGTCGCTCGTGCTGTGGGATCCGATCAAGAAGCAGTGACGGTGACGACGCTTGACGACTTTGATCCAGACATTGTTGATATGAGAACAATGGTCATTATCGGGGCGTCGACGACTAAAACTTACCAAGGTAGTGATGGAGTCCGCGTATTTACATCGCGGTGGTACACCTAGTTTGTTGAGCATTTAAATCGGTGTGGCCTCAAGCTTTTAGATTAGAAAAGCTTGAGGCCACACCGATTATTTACATCCTGAGCTACAAGGAATCAATAATTTCAACGACCTCTGCAGCTGAGGTAGCAACATGAGTAACCTTGGGCAATTGAGGTCGTTGCACCATTACTACGTCAATACCAAGATCGCGTGCTGCATCAAGCTTGGCGTGTGTGAGCGGCCCGCCAGAATTTTTGGTGACAACACAGTCTATCTGGTTATCAATCATCAATTTCTTTTCGCTTTCCAGTGTAAAAGGACCACGCGAAAGTATGAACCGATGACGCTGAGGTAGCGCCACTTGTGGATGTTCCACAGCACGTACGACATAAAGATTATGAGAGTCCTGAGCAAATGGTGCTAGTTGCTGCCGACCAATTGTTAGAAAAATATGGTGATAGTCACGCGCGGCTTTTTCAGCAGCTTCCTGCATCGATTTCACTGGAATCCAACGGTCACGGGGCCTTGGCTTCCATTCGGGGCGATGCAACGCAATCAAAGGAATACCAGTAGCTCTGCTCGCTTCGGCGGCCGAGGCACTAATACGTTCTGCAAACGGATGGGTTGCATCAATGATAACTTCAACCTCTTCGCGCAATAGCCATTGTGTCAGTCCAGCAGGCCCTCCAAAGCCTCCAATTCTGACCTCGCCGACTGGAAGCTTCGGATTGGAAACGCGCCCAGCTAAGGAACTTGTCACGCGCCAACCAGCAGCATGAAGAATCGCAGCTACGTCTCGGCCTTCCCCAGTGCCTCCCAAAATTAGTGCGCGCATGGAACCGTCCTACCGTGCTCATCTCGCGGTCGGTCATCGGAATATAGGAATGAATCAGGGAACCCTTCAGCTTCGAGAACTTTTCCGACCACGATGATTGCTGTACGGGTAATGTCAGCGTTTCGTGTCTTTTCTGCGATGTCAGCAAGTCTTCCCCGGACAATTACCTCCTCTGGACGAGATGCGTAAGCAACTACAGCTGCGGGACAATGCTCGCCATAGTGAGGAAGCAGCTCCGATACGACACGGTCAATGTCATGTGCTGCGAGATGGATGCATAAAGTTGCGCCGCTCTTGCCTAAAGTGGGCAGATCCTCGCCTTGCGGCATAGCTGATGCACGACCCGAAACTCGAGTGAGGATTACTGTTTGACCGACTGTAGGGACAGTAAGTTCATGCCCCAAAGCTGCGGCAACAGCAGCAAAAGCGGGTACTCCTGGGACAATTTGATAGTCAATCCCCAGCGCAGTGAGCCTGCGCACTTGTTCTGCCACAGCCGAATAAATAGAGGGGTCACCAGACTGCAGTCGGGCGACATCATATCCATCTTTATGCGCAGCAACTATTTTTTCCATGATCTGGTCAAGCGGCATGCGGGCTGTATTAATCACCTGAGCGTCTTGTGGGACAGATTCCAATATTTCTGGTGGAACAATAGATCCGGCGTACATGCACACCTGTGCTGATTTGATGATGTTATGCGCACGAAGCGTAAGGAGATCTGCAGCGCCGGGGCCTGCACCGATGAAGTAAACAGTCATAATGAATTAAACCTTATTGCTTTCTACTCAGAGTTCCTTTGTCAATTCTTTTACTACGGTCCATTGGTGTACCGGTAGCGCAGGTTTCATGGTGATAAATGAGCCCACTGTGTGCTCATGCGAAATGGCAAACGAACTCATGGTTCCACCAAATTGCTTACGCAACGCCCAAAGCATTTGTTCGCTTTCTACCGTCACTGCGTTGGCCACTAATCGACCCCCTACTGGTAGACGTTTCCATGCGGCCTCGAATACACCCGGCGCGGTAAGTCCACCGCCAATGAAGATTACGTCGGGGTTGTCTGGAACATCGTCGAATGCTCTGGGGGCACCTTGCTGCACCGCTATCCTATCGGAAACCCCAAGGTTGATTGCATTGCTGAGGATTCGTTCGCGACGTTCTTCAGATATTTCGAAGCAGATAGCTGTTGTCTGTGGGGTTGAACGCAGCCATTCGATAGCGATGGAACCGGATCCTCCTCCTATATCCCATAGTGTTTCATGAGGTTTAGGGGCTAACACTGATAGCGTGAGTGCTCGTACATGTCGTTTTGTGAGCTGGCCGTCGGTGATGTATTCCGAGTCTGGCAGCCCCGGTATTCTACTGCGGGTGGCTGTGTGAGGGCGTATCGCAATAATGTTTAGTGCTGAATCGTTCGAAGGATAGTCAGTAGCGGTTCCTGATGTGATTGTTTCGCTTACGCTGCCGATATCGCTTAGAACGGTTACTTCTGCGGTGCTTTGACCTAAAGAAATAAGGTGTTCACAGATCTCGTGTGGAGACTCATGGTTGCGTCCTAATACTAGGAAACGGTCCCCTTGTTCGATTGCTAATGTGAGATGTGCGATGGGGTGGGTAACGAGGCTGTAGACGCTTGTTGTATCGAGTGCCCAACCGAGTCGAGCGCACGCTAGCGATGCCGATGATGGCTGCGGGATCACCGTAATGCTGTGATGCGGAAGTAGTCGGTGGAGCGTGCTGCCGATACCATGAAACATGGGGTCGCCGGATCCAAGGACTACGACTTCTTTGTCTATGAATTCAGCGAAGAGTGCGGGGATCGCTGGTAGAAGTGGAGATGGCCATGTGATTCGGTCGCCTTGGAAGTCTTCAGGTAGTAGCCCGAGTTGGCGTTTGGATCCGATGATGATTGTGGCTTGGCGTAGTGCGGTGCGAGCTTGCGCACCGAGTTCTTCTACTCCGCCTGCTCCAATTCCGACGACGGTAATGGCACCGGTGTGTGCTTGGCCATCGTCGTTTTTGGGGCGTCCCAATTCAGAAACGCGTGCGGTTGCTTCCATACTCATAATTCCTCTACTCTACCCCGTTTTAGCGTGGCATTTTGCGCCAGATTCGGCGTGGGACAAGCTTCATCATTATGGCGAGAATCGCTAGCTTCGACGGTATCCATAGAGTTGTGCTTGTAGATTTTTCTTTTGTTGATCGAGTAATTGCTGAGCAAATCGCTTCGGCTACGATGCTGGGAGTAACTGACATAGGAGCGGGTTTCATTCCTCGAGTCATGTGTCCGATTACGAAACCTGGTCGAGCGATGATCATTTTTACTGAGCTGCCATGAAGAGAGTCGGCAAGTCCTTGGCTGAATGCATCGAGTCCGGCTTTGGTCGATCCGTATACGTAGTTGGCCCGTCGAGGCCGCCATCCTGCGATAGATGAAAATACGGTGATCGTCGACGTATGCGTTTGTCGTTTCATGATGTCGGCAAGGACTGTAAGGGCAACAATTTGTGCGGTGTAATCTATCGTAGCGATTTCAGCTGCATGCGATTCGTCTGATTCGGCTTTATTCTGGTCACCGAGGATTCCGAAACTGACTACGGCATGATCAATGCGTGGAATTTGGCTGATTATAGGTCTTAAAGACGTAAAATCTGTTGCGTCGAACTCTCGGACATCGACGTTGCGGGCTCCTAGTTCTTTGAGCACGGATACTAGTCCGCCGCGGGCGGTAAGACGTTCTGATCGTCGAGCTAAAAGAACAAAATCGTGGTCGCAAGCAAGGTTGATGGCAATCCGCCCTGCGATTTCGCTTGAAGCTCCTACAATGACGACAGTTTCTGTTACTTTTTTCATGTTGTAGCTCATTGCAATGTTCGCGGCTGGTTATTTAAACGTTCACAGCCTGATTCAGTAACGACGACTATGTCCTCGATTCGGGCGCCGTATTTTCCTGGAATATAGATTCCTGGCTCAATGGAAAACGCCATTCCAGGTTGAAGTACTAACTTATTTCCTTTCATAATGAATGGTTCTTCGTGAGTAGATAGTCCGATTCCATGTCCGGTTCGGTGAATGAAATATTCTCCATATCCTGCTTGCGTGATGATCTCTCGCGCGACATTATCTACAGATTCGGCCGTTACCCCTGGGTGAACGTGAGCTACTGCAGCCTCTTGGGCTTTTTCTAGTACTGCGTATAAGTTTTTAGCGTCGGAAGGTGCATGTTGCGGGCCACCAACGACAAAAGTGCGCGTGCAATCCGAATGATATCCAGCTCCAAAAGTTCCTCCGATATCAACAACAACAATGTCACCAGTATTGAGGATACGGTCTGAAAAATCATGGTGCGGATTCGCCCCATTCGGGCCACTCCCAACAATGATGAAATCGATTGCAGAATGCTCTTGGGCTATAAGACGATGAAGATCTTCTGCAACTTCGGCTTCTGTGCGTCCCGCAGTAATCAGGTGGGGAACTTCGGCATGAACTTTGTCGATTGCTTCACCTGCAGAGCGAAGTTGTGCGATTTCATCAGGGTCTTTATTGATAAAAAGTTCGCTCATCACAGTGTTTGCTAGTACAAACGAAACCCTTTGTCCTGCAAGCCCCATCAGACTAATAAGATGTGCCGCTTCAAGGTGATCATCAACTCCGATTACATCTGAGTCTTTTAGCGGCGATAAGGCATTCATAGCTAGAGTATGCGCGTCTTCCCCATCATCCCAATACTGGGTTCTAACGCCCATTTCAGCTATAGCACTGCGAACTACATCGCCTCGATCCACTGAAGGCACCACAAAGACCACATCAGATATTGAAGAAAAATCTGCTGGGATAATCAAAGCACTAAAACGCTCGTGGGTATCTATGCGTAGACCAGTGAGATATTCCAGCTGTGGTCCTGGGCCAATTACCACACCACGAAGCCCGTGATTGATTGCCCCTTGAGAAGCTTGCTGGAGTCTTTTTGCATATACACTTGAAGGAAATGTATTGATCATAGTGATTAATAGTAAACCTCGGTGTCACACACCGAGGTAGTTAATGAAATCTAGTTTCCGATCGCTACGACGCCTCTGCGTATAGTGTCGATAGCCTTGCGCGCTGCGCGCCGGGTGTAGTTATTGTAAGCAGTTGATCGTACTTGTTCGAGCAAATCGACAACCTGTCGGCATTGGCGAACAAAATCTCCAGGCGTAAGCTCGGCTCCGGATTCCGCGGCAGCAGCAATACAATAACCGAGCGGAGCGCCGGCCGCCCACTGATGCATCGCCAATGCAAATCCACCTTCGGGATACCTAGTGACGGGTAGCCGATAACGACGCTCGTCAGTGCCAAGTTCCTCCCAAATCCGTACGGTGTTGTTCATAGCTTTCGCCATTTCTTCGGTTGCAGCGTCAGGTTCTCCACGAGTTTCTCGGCGATTTTCAAAAGTACACATGCTAACTACACCAGCTAATTCTGCAGGATCTAGGTCATCCCAGATTCCCCGCTTGAGGCATTGTGCCACTAATAGATCAGACTCGTTATGAATCTGGCAGAGGTTTTCGCCTTCCTCAGTAATGACAGGAACCCCGTCACAGAATTCGACGTAATCATATTCGGCAAGCAAGTTAACAATTCGATCGAAAGTACGGCCAAGCGTATCGGTTGCCTCGTTGACTTTGCGTTGAGCTGTCTCGAGCAAGCGTTGCTGTCGCACCAACTGTTCCCCCACCCGAGCAAGATCTTCCCTCTTGTGCCAATGATGTGCAGGGTGTGAACGAAGCTGCTCCCTCAGCGCCGAAATAGTCGCATTTGGACGATTCCGCGGAGAAGTTTTCAGCCGTCTAGGACGTTGGAAATTCGCTTTTCGAAACTGGTCAACTACAAAACGCGAATTTTTCCGTGGTTGTGCAATAGTTTGCCTGCTCAACCGCATATGGCCAATAGCCACTGGAGGCATGGCAAATGCATCAGTTCCTACGCGTCCAGACCAACCCGTTTCCATCGTGATCCATATGTGTGGGTCTTTTTTATTATTGGCTGGATTAACCACTACGGCTAGTAGTGGATGCTTTTTACCAGGCATTGCTATTACTTCACCAAGCTGCAGCTTGCTTAATACCCTCGTCGTTTCCATGTCACGTTGTTCAATAGACAAACGCTTATGTTTGCGCTCTTCGTCGGTAAGCTCACGACGTATATGGATGTACTCCAAGAAACTATCGACGTTTCCTGCACCGCCTTCATCGTGACAATCCAAGGCAGCATGGAGCTGTTCGGTTAATTGATCGACGGATTTTTCCAAGGATTCGATTGCTTTAATATCATCGACAACACCACCATCGGCCTGGAACTGGGCAAAGGATTTTTCTAACAAGCGATGTGCAGGTTCGAAACCAATAGTCTTCAGCAAGTTCACTGACATGTTGTAACCTGGTGCAAAGGTAGAGACCAATGGATAAGTGCGAGTAGAGGCAAGTCCAGCAACTTGTCCTGGATCCATCGCCGGTGCCCATTGCACCACCGCGTTTCCAATGACATCGATACCTCGACGCCCAGCGCGTCCAGTCAACTGCGTATATTGTCCAGGCGTTAGGTCGGCATGCCCTTCACCATTAAATTTCACGAGTTTTTCCAAAACAACCGTGCGCGCCGGCATGTTGATACCAAGTGCCAATGTTTCTGTAGCGAACACCGCTCGGACTAGTCCTTTGGTAAATAGCTTTTCTACGATATGACGAAAAGCGGGCAACATACCTGCATGATGCGCCGCAAATCCGCGCATTAGTGCTTGGCGCCAGCGACGATAGTCAAGTAGACGAAGATCATCCTCAGGTATTCCTGCTACTCCAGCGGTGATGATATCGGAGATTTCTTCCGATTCTTCTTGAGTAGTAAGGACAAGGCTCGATCGCATACATTGATGGAGTGCGGCGTCACAACCGGCGCGAGAGAAAATAAACGTAATCGCAGGTAACATGTCTTGTTCTTGCAAGATATGAAGAACATCTGGACGCGATAAAGCTCGATGTTTGTCCGAACGACGGTGCTGGGATCGTCGAGAAGCATGGCTATCTGACTCCATCGCGCGAGATCTATTTCGGAATCCTCCAGCATTGAGCTGTGCGCGGCCGTACTCTGTGCAATCTGTGTCTGTTCCTTCGAGGCGTTCGATGTGCTCGACGAGACGACTATTCACTTCTCCAGTTGTACCGGGCTCAAATAGGGGATGCATACGACGGGCAACGAGCATCCATTGGTTGAGAGGCACAGGGCGGTTTTCCGAAACAATAATTTCGGTATCACCGCGAACAGTATTAAGCCACCGGCCGAATTCCTCTGAATTGCTCACCGTCGCGGATAAACCGATCACGTTTACAGATGCGTCAAGGCCAAGGATTGCTTCTTCCCAAACTGCACCACGGGAGGAGTCAGACAAAAAGTGTATTTCATCCATCACGACGTGACTGAGACGATCTAAAGCCTCTGAATCTGCGTAGATCATATTACGAAGAACTTCAGCAGTCATGACGACTATGTCAGCATCTCGGTTGATGGAAACATCACCAGTAAGTAGGCCGACCTTATCTTCACCATGAGCTTTTACAAGGTCGTGGAATTTCTGATTACTAAGTGCCTTAATCGGTGTGGTGTAGAAACACTTAGTCTGTTGCGAGAGGGCTAGGGAAATCGCAAATTCACCGACAATAGTCTTTCCAGCTCCCGTAGGTGCACAAACGAGGACACCCCGGCCGCTTTCGACCACTTGGCACCCTCGGATTTGAAATTCATCAAGTGGAAATTTTTGACGTGCAGCAAAATAGCTTAAATGTGATTCTGGTTCCACGGTGGCATTCATGTCTTCAAGGCTACTTGCTAGATGCGGAGAAAACGTAAATGGGGTGATGGATCATGGTGGTGTCACGTTTTAGTTAATGTAGCCCTACACTCTTTTACTATGAGTAAACTTCATATCGTTTTTGATAATCCAGTAATTCCTAATAACACAGGTAATGCTATTAGGACTTCCGCCGTAACTGGTGCAAGTTTGCACCTTATTGAGCCGCTGGGGTTTAACTTTGAAGACAAGAACCTCAAACGTGCAGGGTTGGATTACCACGACTTAGCTGATGTCCATATTCATTCGACTTTCGATGCCTGCATGAATGCTTTAACGCATTCTAGGGTCTTTGCTTTTTCCTCTCATGCAACCACTTGGTACACCGATATCGAATATAAAGAAGGTGATGTCCTCCTATTCGGTACCGAACCGACAGGATTACCAATTGAACACCTTGAACATCCTCGCATTACTCAGCAGGTACGAATCCCCATGTTACCGGCACGTCGTTCCATGAATCTTTCCAATTGCGCATCCATCGCGATTTATGAAGCCTGGCGCCAGTTGGGCTTTGAAGGAGCACAATAGTTCCAACGCTTCAGCAAAGATAAGGGAGCAGCAACACTGTATTAAGGCGTTGCTGCTCGCTTATCAATTCTGAATGGTTTCTTTAAAGTACGTCATCAAAATTTGATTGTGTATCAAGCCGTTGTGGTCGTTCTAATGCGGAAGGAGTCACAGCTGCCGGAGATTCTGGGGCCGGTGCGGCGATAGGACTGCTTGGTGTGATTGGATCTGAAGAAGCAATAGGTGCACTGCTGTCAAGAGAATCGGATGCTGGTGTGAGCGTAGATGCATGTTCATCATCAACGTCCATCCAATCTGGGCGTGAGTTCTTACGCCGTTTGTCATTCAACCGAGTGAATTGAATCGCGAGTTCTACAAGCAGGCATAATGACGCGCCGAGCGCCACCATTGAATATGGATCTTGGCCTGGTGTCATGAACGCAGCAAAAATAAAGACAGATACGATAATGATGCGTCGCTTATCTTTGATTGATTCATAGCTTAAAATTCCGGCGAGATTGAGCATTGCGATAATAAGTGGCACCTCAAAGCTCACACCGAACATGACAAGCAGGGTGAGGATGAAATTGAAGTATTGGCCGCCAGACAACGCGGTTACCTGAAACTCGCCACCCATTGTGAGTAGAAACTGCAGACCAATTGCGATAACAAAATAGGCTAAAACAGCACCGGAAACGAATAAAGTAACTGCCGCTGTGACAAAACACAACGTCCACCGGCGTTCGTTTTTCATCAATCCTGGCGTAATAAAAGCCCACAACTGGTGCAGCCACACTGGCGAAGCGAAGACTGAACCTGCAAGCGCGCCAACTTTGAGGCGAAGCATAAACATCTCAAACGGGCTGGTGGCGATGAGTCTGCACTCACCGTCAAGAGTTAACACAGCCCTGTTTTCAGGCGGAAGCGAACAGTATGGTCCGCGCAAGATATCGCCAAGGGAACGTAGCGTAAACCAATGGAGGTTGACTGGGTGCTGATACCACATGAACCCCACGATGGTGCCAACAATCAAAGCCAAAACTGAGATGATCACTCTACGGCGAAGTTCTTGCAAATGCTCTACAAGAGACATCGAGCCATCGGTAGGACGTTTCGGACGTACAGAAAAAGGATTATGAATCCGATTCCGACGAACCCTCGTCGCCTTGGTAGCGGACTGAACATCAACGTTGCTCATTTGAGTTCCTTAAGTACATTATGCGTAAACCCCTTTCTATATATGGTTGGGGCTTACGCATAAATACCAGTGTTATTGCTGTGGACGCTGAATATCAGTTGGCTGTGGCTGTGGAATCTCTACAGGATTGACAACTTGCTGCTGAGCCTGTGCTGCGATCTGGCGCTGCTGCTGTTGCTCCTCATAGCGTTGATCGTCATTGCTCATTTCTTTTACTTCGGACTTAAAAATGCGCATAGAGCGGCCAAGAGAACGTGCTGCATCGGGGAGCTTTTTGGCACCAAAAAGCAGTACAACGATGACGAGGATTAACAGGATTTCGGTAGGTCCTAGGTTCATGATGAGCCTTTCTTTCAAGGTCGATAGTAAGCAATCATTCTAAGGACTCTTTCCCCTCAAACTGATTGCCCTCGGCATGTTCACTAGCATACGCGGTCAAGCCCAATTTGGCTGACTCACGCACGCTATTAACTAGAGGAGATCTGACGTCTCTTAAACGCATGCGGTCTGCATTGCGTTTTAAAGTATCAATGAGCCACGAAGTGGAGACTACTGGCATGACCGCTCGAATCCAGCCGTTGTGTGCGGGCTGAACGTCTTCGAGTGGAAATACCGTGGTTAGCCATTGGGCGGATTCGCATATTTCAATTTCAATGTGTTGTTCAGCTGTTTGGAGTTCAAACGGGTCGGAGGCATCGAAGTGCAAAGAAGATACGTGTGGCTCGGCAGGTTGTGTATTCAACCGCACATTGCGAATCTGAGTCGTCAAAAACGTTCGGTGTGATTGAGCTTTGTGGTCCCAACCAACTAAGTAGGTGGATCCATCAGCGCTAAAAAGCCGAGTAGCACTAACTATTCGTTCTGTTGTGGTGTCTTTTGCGCGGGAATAGTAAACAAATCGCAGTTGCACCCGTTGAGTCATAGAGTCGCGAATGACATCAATAACTGGTTCTGCGGGAGGAGTATCTTCGAAACGCTGCGAATCGAATACAGCGGAAGATTCAGGGCCCATAATTTCTCGAAGTTTTTTAGCTGCACTTTTTACCGTTTCCATGTGAACTAATTCAGGAAATTGTTCGAGATATTCCAAAGATAGTAGCAACGCACCTGCTTCAGTTCGTGTAAGTCGAAGCGGAGCGTCCATGCCTTGACTATCAAGGATAGTTACAGATTGAAGTTGTGCATCAAGATCAACTAGTTCATCAGGAAAGGTACCTGGACCACAGCAAAACAGTCGGTTGAGGTCTTCTTTAATTTGGCTTGGCGTCGATCCTAAATCAACCGCAGCCTCCATCATGGAACGTCCTGGGTGAGCTTGAAAGTAGGGCAACAAATTAAGCAAACGGACCAGATCAGCAAGTCGGTGATTGGCGTTATTGCGATAAGTAGGCTCTATTTTAATCAGCCCCTGCAGCTTGTTTGAGCAGCGATACGACATCAGTAATGAGATCGGTAGGGCTGAGCGCTCGTGCATGCGGCGCATATCGTGCAAGCGTTCGCACCAACCAATCACGGTCGACATCGCGAAGTAACAATGTGCCGTCTTGTTGCCATTCTCCCCTACTTGTCAACTCCTGTGCCTTGTCTGGCTGTGCCGCGATCACTGCGTTGACGAGGAGCTTCCCACGACGAAGTTGTTCTTTTACTAATTGTTGAAGGTCAATGCTGGCATCTGGCTCTACAAAATCAGTTTCTGAATCAATGCGTCGGATCCCAGCAACTTTCGTGATGCGAAAACAACGAGGTGCTTGTCTATCGTGATCGTAGCCAACTAGATAAACTCGGTCTCGTTCGCTCACAATCGACCACGGATCCATAACGCGTTGTTGAGGCGATGAAGTAGACGTTTCGTAATAATCAAAAGTTATGGCACTTCGGTGTGTGCGGGCAGCTAAGATCGCATCAAAATCGCGGGCGGCAATAGCATTAACGTCGTTTACTGGCGTGTACCGAGGAGTACTCGTGAGCTCGCGTTGAACACCGCTAGCCGCAATTTTAGTCCACCCAGATCGAGAAAAAGTAGCTAATTCGTCTCCTAGGCCCATTTGTCCAGCCAGTGCTAAAACCGTCGCTTCTTCAGGAGTGAAAGTCACTTCAGGAAGTGAATAATCTTCGGTGCGCAAACGATAAAGAGTTTGTGCACCGGTAGCGATTGTTTCGATCGGAACACCGGCGCGGTCAAGGGCTGCGCGATCACGTTTGAATAATTGATGCGCAGCAGCATCGCTGCGGATCTGACCTGCAGAATTTTTTGCATAACCATCTACATGTTTTATAACCCAGTCAGCTGAAATATAGTGTCTGCCCTGGGTTTCGGCGCGCAAAAATGCAAAGGTCAAGTTCACGATTCTTTCCAGCGCTACATCTTTACCCATGACAAGCCTCCATGTTATCCGCACTTATGAATTTGCAGTTTCTGTATTGTACGAATCCGCATGAGTTCTCATGTAGCTAATGAGTTGATCCACACGGTCATCCGTGTTTTCAAATGGATCAGTAAGCTCAATAATTTGAGGCTCTGGCCGGTTTACTTTAAGCCGCAGCCAATCAGCAGTTATGGGCGCGTTAAGATGCCTAGCCGCAGCTAAAAACTCTCCGCGCAGAGCTGCGCGGGTAGTTGATGGCGCAATGCGTGTGGCATTTTCTATATCGGTTTCGTTGATCCACCTATTGACTAACTGCTTCGATTCCAAAACAGGAAAAATGCCTCGGCCAGGGCGAATATCGTGGTATGCCAAATCTAATTGCGCCAATTTTGGATGAGTAAAGTCAGACTCACTGCAACCAATGCGACGCTGAGCTCGGCGCAATAGCGATAATTTGATAGCCCAGTCGATATCCCGAGATAGAGCTTGGAGATCGTTCGATTCGATAGCCGAGATAGTATCGAGCCACAATGACACAACCTTATGCATTTCAGCGTTTGGCGTTCCTTCTGCGTCGTCGCGTTGCTCGAGCCAGCGCAGAGCTTTTTCGGCATATCGACGCTGGATTTCAATGGCTGCCATCGATGTCCCGTTTTTCAGCGGCACTGGAACTATGCCAGTAATAACTCGAGAGATTTCCCTAATTGCGGCAATTTCATTGCTCAGCTCAAGGTCATGGCTTAAAACACCAGCTTCAATCATCTCAAGAACCAGTTGTGTGGAGCCTATCTTCAACGCACATGTTGTCTCGGACATGTTTGAATCGCCGACGATGACATGGAGTCTTCGAAAACGATGGGAATCTGCATGCGGTTCATCTCGAGTATTAATAATCGGACGGGACCTAGTTGTGGCGCTAGATACGCCCTCCCACACGTGGTCAGCTCGTTGAGAGACTTGAAATTGCCCATCTTGGATGGATCCAGCTCCGCAAATAAGCTGACGGGTAATTAGAAACGGCAGAAGTTGTTTTCCCAGAGTTTTGAGGACAACCTCTCTGCTTACAAGATAATTCTCATGGCAGCCGTAGGAATTTCCGAGCGAGTCAAGATTGTTCTTAAATAGGTAAACCCTGCCTTCAATTCCTTCCGCTGCAAGTGCAGTTTCCGCCCGTCGCGCTAACTGATCAACAATTTTATCGCCAGCACGGTCATAGGTGATTAGCTGGGAAAGCGAATCACATTCGGCAGAAGCATATTCGGGGTGGGAACCCACGTCCAAGTATAGACGCGCCCCGTTGGGGATAAACACGTTGGAGCTTCCCCATTCCTCCACAACGGGACGGAACATATAGCGTGCTACCTCATCCGCACCGAGGCGCTGACGACTATTGTCGCCGACACAAGTGATTCCGTATTCGGTCTCTATGCCCGTGATTCGTCGTGTAAAAACTGTGCGTTCGTGCTCGCTCACGGATTTACTGTCCACCTTTCTGAACATAGGAACGAACGAACTCTTCAGCGTTTGATTCCAAAAGACCGTCAATTTCGTCTAAAAGATCATCAACTCCAGCTGTGTTGATACTTACTTGACCAGCTGAAACCCCAGGAGTGGCAGTATCGTCAGAGTGTCCATTGCCACCGGAATGAATTCGGCTACCGTTCTGGTTCATAATGATTGCTCCTTAAAGATCTAAGTTATTAGCGTACCCTTGCATGAGAACAAAGTTTTACGTCAAGGAAATAGTTGTGACCGGTAACCATTGAGACAAAATAGTAGCAACCTCTTTGGCTGAAGAGGCAGTGTCGACAGTGGTGATTGCTTCCGTCGACAGTGATTGAACCACTGGCATTTTGATCTTTGTAGCTTGATCACTAGACGTTTGAAGTGTGATGGAATCCCAACTTGCTTGGACAACGCTGTCAGGAAAACGTGAGATTAGGCTGCCCCGTAAATAAGCACGGCTACCTTTTGGCGGTGACCAAGCAGCATTATTAATCTGCTCGGTAGACACTAGAGTTCTCATGCGACCTTTGCGGACGAGCGTGTGATAAAGGCTTTTGGCCGGATCAATATCAGCGTACTGCAGATCGATGAGCTGAATCTTAGGATCATCAATCGATACTCCACGCTTAATGAATGAAGAAATAAGCTGCCACTTGGCACACCAGTCAAGTCGGTCGGCAGCATAGAAAGGTCCCTTGTGTAGCAAATCCAGTATCTCAGACCATTCCTTCAAAACGTCAAGATCGTCATCTGACTGTGGAGATACGCGTTTGCGGTACTCGTCGAGGAGCTCGAGTGCCGTCAAAGTTCTTCCATCGCGAAGGACAATTTTGTGCGTAAGCGTGAGATCATGTGAAATCGCACTTACCTCTGCGACCGGATTGGCAACCGCGAGGTCGGAAAAATCAACTCCAGTTTCAATCGCGTCGAGCACTAACGAAGTCATGCCAATTTTCAAATAGTTAGAAGTTTGCGACATATTGGCATCACCGATGATGACATGCAGGCGACCAAAATGTTCACTATCTGCATGCGGTTCATCGCGGGTATTGATAATGCCACGATTAAGCGTTGTTTCCAGTGAAATTTCTTGCTCAATATAATCGGCACGTTGGCTAATCTGGAAACCAGATTTTTCGCCATGTTGCCCTATTCCAACTCGACCCGCTCCAATGATTACTTGCCGAATAATGAAAAAGGGAATCAAACTTGAAGCAATCTCTTCAAAAGGAGTTGCGCGATCATAGAGGTAATTTTCGTGGCTACCATAGCTGGCGCCTTTACCATCCACATTGTTTTTATAAATTTTTAGTGGTGGACATGGATCATGATGTTCTAACACCGAATGCTTACGCTGGGAATTTTCAGCGACAAGTTCCACTGCACGATTCATTACTACGTCACCTGCGGCATCGTAGAGCATCGCCTCGAAAGCAGAACTTGTTTCAGGCGATGAATACTCTGGGTGCGCATGGTCAACATAAAACCGTCCTCCGTTAATGAGAACTGAATTAGCTACGCCCAAAGCATGAGGATCCACGACCGGAACTGTGCGGTAACGACGTAAATCGAAGCCACGAAGATCTCTTAGTGGTGATTCTTCTGAAAAGTCCCAACGAGCTTGAGACGCGCACCGCTCCCCCAGCGAAAACGCCACCACTGCATGAGTCGACGTGACGATAGGGCTCAGCATGGTGTTTGACGGAGTCGCTATTCCGTATTCTGTCTCTGTACCAACAAATCTGCTCATCGTTGTCCTCCCAGTACTCGGGCGTGTGCTACTCGAAGTCCATGGCGGCCGATGATACGACTCCAATCATCAGGATTAGATGTATTCGGCAAGTCTTCACTCTCATGATTTTCAGTGTCAATCGCTGCAATCAGGTGTTCTGAAGCAACTCCTGAGTGTCGGCCTGCGATATGGTCTTTGATCGCACATTTTTTTGCACGATCGACGATGTTGGCGATTATCGCCCCTGAAACAAAATCTCGGTAGTGCAGGATTTCAGTGCTACCATCGATTAACGACAATTCCACATAGGGATTATCAGCATAAAGATGATCGACAGCATTATTTATCAGTGAATCAATAGGCTCAGCAGTTGGAATGTTCTGTTTCAAATGGCGCGCGAAAACGTCACGGGCTGCTTGTTTATCAGGACGTTCTACACGAATCTTCACGTCTAAACGGCCTGGACGCAAAATAGCTGGATCAATTAATTCTTCACGATTTGTAGCACCGATGATGATGACATTGCTTAAGGACTCTACGCCATCAAGTTCAGTTAAAAGTTGCGGAACCACGGTGGTTTCCATATCAGAGCTAACTCCAGATCCTCTGGTACGGAAAATGGACTCCATTTCATCAAAAAATACGATGACAGGACGTCCCTCTTCGGCGAGTTCGCGAGCTCGCTCGAAAATTAGTCGAATTCGACGTTCAGTTTCACCGACATACTTGTTCAGCAGTTCGGGGCCTTTGACATTAATGAAATAACTACGGTTACCCGCTCCGATTCTTTGTGCCAAAGAATTGGCCACGGCTTTAGCGATCAAAGTTTTACCACAACCAGGTGGCCCATAGAGCAAAACTCCCTTGGGAGGCTTGAGATCATAAGCACGATAAAGATCAGGCTGAATAAACGGAAGTTCTACAGCATCATGAATAAGCTCAATTTGGCTATCTAGACCGCCGATATCTGCATATGTCACATCAGGAACTTCTTCCAGCGCCAATGTGGACACTTCCGTTTTGGGTATTACTTCGAAGGCATAGCCGGCGCGTGGAGCGACGAGGAGCGTATCACCTGCTTTAGGCAGCTTATCGACGCCTTCTGTCAGTGCTGCGGCAAGCTTAACAACGCGCTCTTCGCCAGTATGATCGCAGATTAAACCACGATTATCAGCGAGAAGTTCTACTAGTGTAGCCAGTTGCCCAGTAGTACTTATGTCGCATACTTCTACTACTTGACTTGCCTCGCCCAAGCGAACCTGCACACCGGGAACCAGTTCAAATTTATCTACATTCGGTGAAATCCGTAAACGCATGTGCCGACCGGCGGTAAAAACCTCTGCAGTTTCTCGACCACCAGAAAATTCAAGAAACGTGCCATACGTGGACGGAGGAGCTGCCAAAGCCTCCAGCTGATCCTGCAAAATAGACAGCTTATCCCGAGAAGCCTTGAGCAATTCAGCTAATTTCGCATTACGTGCGCTCAGGTCCGAAATGGTTCGTTGCAGATGCGCCGTCGACTCGGATGGATCAGATGTAAGCATGACCCTTACCTTACTAATTTCCCAACACTGGTGTTGCCATTAGCAGGCAATAAGCGGCACCTTTTTTATAAGGTGCCGCTTATTGCCTGCTAGGAGCCTACTTACGTGCGCGTCGCTGCGGACGTGGTGGGACGGTACCGTCGGCAAGTCGACGTGTCCAAATCAAGAATGCAGTGTGAGCATTCATACGGTGTTCAGGTCGCGTAGCCAACCCCTCTACACGCCATTCACGGACGAGAGATTCCCAAGCACGAGGCTCGGTAAAACATTTAAGTTCGCGAATCCCCTCCATGACCTTCATCAGCTGAGGGACGGTCGCTACATACGCCATTAGCACTCCGCCTGGGATGAGCAACCGAGACGCTGTCTCCAAACACTCCCAAGGGGCCAGCATGTCCAAGATGATGCGGTCTACTGAACCACCCAGATCTTCAACAGTTACATCCTGCAAATCACCTAAGCGAGGGGACCATGTTTCGGGACGGTAACCGAAAAATTCATCAACGTTATTTTCGGCATATTCAAGATGGTCTTCTCGAATCTCATAAGAAAAGACATGACCTTCGTGGCCAACAGCCCGCAATAGCGCCATCGATAGAGCACCTGACCCTGCACCGGCTTCTAACACCCGCGCGCCGGGGAAAATATCTCCTTCGACCAAAATTTGGGCAGAGTCTTTTGGATAAATCACTGCAGCACCGCGAGGCATAGAAAGCACGTGATCGACCATCAGGTGTCTGAAACATAAGTATTCGTATCCTTGCTCAGACTTAACGACAGTGCCTTCAGCGTTTCCGATAATATCGTCATGATGAATTATGCCTTTATGCGTATGATACGCACCACCTGCTTCAAGAACTATCGTTGCATGCCGGCGCTTGGGGTCAGTGAGTTGTACGCGATCACCAGCCTGAAATGGTCCAGAGTTTGCCATGAGAATTTAACCTACCAGATACGCGTGCAGACACCGTGATAACCAATAGATATCTGTGATGCTGGCTAATTCTCGAGCAGAGTGCATGGAAAGCAACGGAACTCCGACATCTACAGTAGTAATGCCCAGCCGAGTTGCCGTTATGGGGCCAATAGTCGAACCACATGGGACGCTGTTATTGCCCACGAAGACCTGATGACTACTTCCGGCTTTCATGCAAGCGCGTACCCACATTGCCTCTGTTTCAGTATTGGACGCATAACGTTGGTTCGCATTGACTTTCAATGCAGGGCCGCCACCCATAACAGGATGATTTAAAGGATCATGTTGATGCGCATAATTTGGATGAATTGAGTGAGCTGCGTCTGCTGAAATGCACGTGGAGCGTGTGATCATTTGCTTTGTTTTTTCAGCGTCTGCACCTAACCCAGCAGCTGTTCTAGTTAGTACGTCTTCTAAAATAGGTCCGGCAGCCCCAGTTGTTGTGGCACTACCGACTTCCTCATGGTCAAAAGCGGCGAAAACAAGAATGTCCTTCATCGGTGCACGGCCAAGCACATTATCTTCAGCCGCCTCCACAAATGCTTTAAGCCCAGGAAAAACGCTGGAAAGATTATCTAAACGCCCTGCAGCGAGAAAATCAGAGGTTGCGCCAAAAATTTCACCAGGCTGAGCATCTACCGTAATCAAATCATGTGAAATAATCTCTTGCTTGTTAACGCCTGCTGCAGTTGCGATCACATCCATAATCGATAAATCTGGTTCGCCAACGGCAAATATTGGTTGGGTATGCCGTTGACGATCAATAGATAACGACGTGTTTGCATCTCGATCTAGATGAATAGCAAGGTGCGGAATTCTTAGCACAGGAGCAGTAGCTACAGTGCGAGTGGAGCCGTCGATAAGTCCGATGCGACCGGCTAAAACTAATTCACGATCGAACCAAGAAGCTAAAATAGGACCACCATAGACCTCTACAGATGCTTGTTGCCATCCAGAAGACATAAGATCAGGGTGATATTTCAGCTTAAAGCCGGGTGAATCATTATGCGCACCGATGATCCTAAAACCCGATGAAGTATCAGCCGACGTCGGGACATACCATGCCATCAGTGCCCCACCGCGAATCATAAAATGACCGCCTGGGGTGCTATCCCAATCGGCAGTTTCATCGACTTGATGAAATCCCGCTTCTTGTAACAATTGTGCGCCTTGCTGAGCAGCATGAAATGAACTAGGGGAATTAGCGATAAAACTAACCAGCTCCCAAGCCATAGCTTCCGTTTGTGAACGAACGTGTTCGCTATGGTCCCGATCAGCTTTAGGGATACCGCGACGATCAGAAAATGATGAATCCATAATCACCCAGTCTAGCCTTCCCATCCTTTAAACAACGCGTGTTTCCTTTCAAGCTTGTGACTAGCAACATGCAAATGTCAGTCTAGGCTCATACAATATTGGACTTGATGACAACCTCAACTCCTTCCGCCTCTCCCCTCGCCTTGTCGCCTTCTCGTGCTAACGATTATCAGCAATGCCCATTGCTGTACCGCTTCCGTGCCATTGACAAACTTCCAGAGCCCAAAACTGTAGCCCAAGTCAAAGGCACACTCGTACATGCCGTGCTTGAAGAAATGCATGGCTGGCCTCGAAATGAGCGACTTTTTCCAGCTGCAGTTAAACGATTGAAACCCCATTGGTCATTAATGTGCAGCAAAGATTCTGAATTAGTTTCGCTGGTTCCGGAAGAAGATACTTATGATTTTCTCGTAGAATGCCGCTCACTTCTTCGAGGCTACTTTGAGCTGGAAAACCCACAAGGTTTCGATGCACTGGCATGTGAAATGTACGTCAATGCGACATTGCCTAATGGAGTACCCATCAGAGTATTCATAGACCGAGTTGATAAAGCTCCGACCGGCGAAATTCGCGTCGTGGATTACAAAACGGGTAAAAAACCAATTCCTCGTTTTAGCCAGCAAGCTCAATTCCAAATGCGCTTTTATGCTCTGGTGTATTGGCGGATCTACGGACGCATCCCAGATCAATTGCGATTGATGTATCTCAAAGTCGCCGACTCGTTGTTTCTTACTCCATCACGTGAAGAACTTGAATATTTCGAACGTGATATCCAAGAACTATGGGAGAAAATTGTCGCCGACGGAGAAACCGGTCAGTTTCGCCCCAAAACTTCGAAACTCTGTGGCTGGTGTTCATTTCAAAACCTTTGTCCAGCTTTTGACGGAACACCGCCAGCCTACCCAGGTTGGCCAGGCATAGCTGATGCTCCTCCGTGTTCCACTGTCAACGCTTCAAAGGGTTTGACAGGCTAACCAAGGTAGAGCTAGAAGCCCGATCCCGCATAGCATGGAATGAGACTACAGCTATTGCAGGAAAGGGTGGAAAGTATTGTGCTGAATTCCAGAATGTCGAGTGCACACGCTCCGTTCAATCCAGTGCCCCGCCATCCTGGCAAGGTATTGGAAACCGAGTATCTCGTCCCACAAAAGATCTCGCATTATGACCTTGCCAAGCAACTACATATCACAGAAACATCTCTTGATCATTTCATCGCAGGCGAAACTGACGTAGATGATGTTTTAGCTTTCGGTCTTGCTCATGTTTTCAGAGAATCGCCAGAATTATGGATTCGCAGACAACAAGATTGGGACACTTTTTTAGAGCAAGAGCGCTAGAGGCCGATCAAAGCGGGAAGCGGCTATTGTATGGTTCCTGCTTCCCGCTTAATTACCTTTTAGAAAAGGCCTTTGATCTCTCCATTTTCAACTCCGATGTTTTCAGCGGCTGGTTTTTTCGGAAGGCCAGGCATGGTCATGACATCACCGGTAAGAGCAACGATAAATCCTGCACCGATTCGTGGCAATAAATTGCGAACGTGAAGAGTATGTCCTTCTGGACGCCCTAGCTGAGATGGATCATCACTGAACGAATATTGCGTCTTGGAAATACATACTGGCAAGCGATCCCATCCATTTTCTTGCAAATATGCCAGATCTTGACGCGCTTGCTTAGACAACTCAACATCTGCCGCGCCGTATATTTTTTGCGAAATCGTGAGCAGTGATGCTTCAATTCCCAGTTCGGGGTCATAAAGTTGATGCGAAGTTTGATTCTGCATCGAGACTGCAACTGCGTCGGCAAGTTCCAGTGCCCCTTGCCCACCATGAGTCCAAACTTCGACCGGGATCAATTGAACTGACATTGTTTCAGCCCAAGCTTTGAGCTGATTGATTTCTGCATCAGTATCCGAGGCAAATTTATTCAGTGCAACAATTGGTTCGATACCAAACGCACGAATATTTTCAACGTGCCGTTCGAGATTGACGACTCCAGATGCAAGAGCTTCAAGGTTTTCGGCTGTGAGCTTATCTTTAGGAACGCCGGCGTTGTATTTAAGGGACCTTACAGTTGCGACAACGACGGTTGCAGCAACATTGAGGTTGCCTACACGCGACTTAATATCGAAGAATTTTTCAGCACCGAGATCGGACCCAAATCCTGCTTCCGTCAGTACGACATCTCCGAGTGACAGTGCCGTTTTTGTAGCGATAAGAGAGTTACACCCATGGGCAATATTCGCGAATGGCCCACCATGGCACAACGCAGGTGTTCCACCCAATGTTTGAACTAAATTCGGATTAACTGCATCACGAAGCAACGCTGCAAGTGCTCCTTGCGCATTAAGTTGACCAACGGTAACTGGTTCACCGATAAATGTCTGGCCTACGACAATTCGTTCCAAGCGTGCTTCCAAATCTGTCAGATCTGCTGCCAGACATAGAATCGCCATGATTTCGCTCGCGGCTGTAATCGTGAATCCTGTTTCAGTTGGCACTCCATGTGCTTTACCACCTAGACCAGTCACAACTTTGCGCAAAGAGCGGTCGTTTACATCTAGGCAACGTTGCCAAGTAATCCGACGGACATCAATTCCTAGAGCATTGCCTTGATGAATGTGATTGTCAATCATTGCTGCCAGCGTGTTGTTAGCTGCCGTGATTGTATGAAAGTCTCCGGTGAAATGCAGATTGATGTCTTCCATAGGGACGATCTGCGAATATCCACCACCTGCGGCTCCACCTTTAATTCCCATTACGGGTCCTAGAGAAGGTTCGCGAATAGCAACAATGGAATTATGGCCGCGTAGTCGCATTGCGTCCGAAAGACCAATGAGGACAGTCGATTTGCCTTCGCCGGCGGGCGTTGGTGAAATCCCTGTCACGAGCACGAGTTTTCCAGTGTTTTCGCGCGGAATCCGATTAATATCTATTTTCGCTTTTGTAAAGCCATAAGGAATCAGAGCATCGGAAGGTACTCCAGCTCGATTGGCAATGTCAGCGATGGGCTCGAGGGTATGAGCTTGGGCAATTTCAACGTCCGTCGGCATTGGCGATTCGATGCTTTCTAGTCGAGGTACTGGTGGACAAGCACTAACAAAGGAGTATCGATAGCTGAGCAAATTAATAAGCCTCGATACCCTTGAACTATCAGTTTAGGGTATCGAGGCTTATTCGACTGAAAAACTAGTTATCTAGGTAGAGGGTTCCGCGAAACGAAGGATGCATTAGATTTTCCTTGGACAGGATTTGGTTCAAAGTCTCTTCATCCATGAGCCCCTTTTCCAGTACGAGCTCACGTACGGACTTACCGGTCTCAGCAGCTTCCTTGCCAATCACGTCACCCATATGGTGACCAATGAAAGGGTTGAGATAGGTAACGATACCAATGGAATTATCTACGTAGGCGCGACATACGTCAGCATTTGCGGTAATCCCTTCGACACACTTGTGCTGAAGGGTGACTGCAGCATTACCGAGAATTCGAATCGACTCAAACAGGGCTTGGCCGATAACCGGTTCCATCACATTGAGCTGGAGCTGGCCAGCTTCTGCTGCCATGGTGACGGTAAGATCGTTGCCAAAAACCTTGAAGCAAACTTGGTTAACAACCTCAGGGATAACTGGGTTGACCTTTGCCGGCATGATCGATGAACCTGCAGCTCGAGCGGGAAGATTAATCTCGTTGAGACCTGCGCGTGGTCCGGAGCTGAGCAGTCGAAGATCATTGCAGATCTTAGAAAGCTTCATCGCAGTACGTTTAACAGCTGCATGGGCAAGAACATACGCACCGGTGTCTGAAGTAGCTTCAATAAGATCGCGTGCAGACTTAATTTCCAAGCCGGTGCACTCGGACAATGCTGCTACAACCTGATAACGGTAACCGGCTGGGGTGTTCAAGCCAGTGCCGATAGCGGTCGCGCCCAAATTAACTTCCTTGAGCCGGTCGGAAGCCATACGCAGAACGCTTTGCTCCTCAGCCAAGTTATGAGCGAATGCCTGGAATTCCTCACCTAAAGTCATCGGTACAGCGTCTTGGAGCTGTGTGCGACCCATCTTCAGAATATCGGTGAACTCATCACCTTTGGCATGGAATGCGAACTGTAGATCGTCAATACGAGTGATCAGTTCCTGCATAGCCTCATAGACACCCAAACGGAATCCTGTTGGGTAGGCATCGTTAGTTGATTGGCTCATGTTGACGTCATCATTGGGGTTGATGATGTCATAGGATCCCTTTGGCTTACCCAGATGCTCCAGTGCGAGGTTGGCGATAACCTCATTCGTGTTCATGTTGACGCTTGTACCAGCGCCTCCTTGGAACACATCGATTGGGAACTGATCCATGCAACGACCGTGATCCAGGATTTGATCGCAAGCCCATACAATGGCATCGCACTTGTCTTTCGGCAGCGTATGGAGGCGTCGGTTGGCAAGCGCGGTAGCCTTCTTTACCTGAACCATGCCACGAATGAACTCTGGCACATCATTAATGGTGGCGCTAGAGATCTTGTAATTGTCGATGGCGCGAAGAGTGTGGACGCCATAATAAACGTCGTCAGGAACTTCCATCTCGCCCAAGAGGTCTTCTTCGATACGGAATCCTGGTGCAGCTTTCTTAGTGGCGTGCTTTGTTGTTACATCTGCCGCAATGGGGGCATCGCTTACTTTCTCTGTGGTGCCTTCGGTTTTTCCGTCGAGAACATCATTGGTTACCTCGGCGTTTTTCGAGCCCTTTGTGTTTTTAGCTTGGGAAGCCATTTAAACTCTCCTATTGTAGTGACTGGGCGATTTCTTACATTTAAAGGGTACGTCAAAATAAGGAATTATGCACCCGATAATTAATTAGAAATTAATAGCTCTACCTGCTGTTAGTTAGATATTTCAACCTTTTTCCACTTCAAAGCACATTTGAGAAAACAAAAACCACCATTTTAAAAATGGTGGTTTTTGTCACCCTAGATTGAGGTGATATTTCGATATTCGATTAGAAATCAATATTCGACGGGATGATGGATCGCAATGAACCGTGAATTAGAGAATAAGTCCGCCAAAAAGGAATCCCAATGCCACAGATATCGCAATACCAACAGTTCCAGGAATGAGGAATGGGTGGTTAAACACGGCTTTGCCGATCCTTGTCGAACCTGTATCGTCCATCTCAACTGCAGCCAATAGAGTTGGATAGGTTGGCAAAACGAATAGCGCCGATACAGCGGCAAACGAGGCGATGACGGTCAGTGGGGAGACACCGATAGCCAGTGCAGCAGGAATTAACGCCTTAGCGGTTGCAGCCTGCGAATAGAGTAGCGCGGCGGCGACGAAGAGAACGACCGCGAGCATCCACGGCGAGCGCTCGAGGATGTCACCTGAGAACCCCTTAATTCCCTCGATGTAATGGTTGATCAAAGTTGTTCCCAACCAAGCAACGCCGAGAACGCAGACACAAGCGGACATCCCGGAGCGGAATACCTGAGTATTCAAAATGTCGCCTGCCGGAATCTTGCAAGCCATAACGGTGATTGTCGCTGCAGTGAGCATCATCGACATAATCGCTTCATTGCGAGGCAACGCAGGATCCGTAATCAGTCCTACTTGATCGGAAATCAATGTGGCGTACACCATAACGGCGACAATTGCTGCAAGGAAAATTCCTACCGAAAGCTTTGCTGCGCTTGTTGGGACATAGGACTCTTTCTTGCCAGGGGCTGCAACGAGGCCATCTGCAAGACGCTGTTGGTAAACCGGATCATCATATAGGTCTTTCCCGAGAAGATTGCATAGCCAAGCAGTTGGGAAGATAGCAAGAAATGTTGCGGGGATAACGATTGCCAAAAGGGACAGATACCCTACCCCTAAAGGTTCCAGCGCGGAAGCCAAAAAGACGACTGCTGCAGAAATTGGAGATGCTGTAATCGCCATCTGGGATGCCGGAACGGCAACAGAAAGTGGACGCGAAGGGCGCACTCCAGATTCTTTAGAAACTTCCACGATCACTGGAAGCGTGGAAAACGCTGTATGCCCTGTTCCTGCGAACAAGGTCATCAGATAGGTAACTACAGGTGCGACATAGGTAATATGCTTTGGATTCTTACGCAAAGCACGTTCCGCCAAATGCACCAAATAATCCATGCCACCGGCACGCTGCATAGCAGAAATCGCTGCAATAACAGCCATGATGATACCGATAACGTCGAAAGGAATATCTTCTCTCGTCACCGGCACTCCGGTGGCACCGAGAAGAAGGACTCCGATGCCACCGGCAAAGCCGATAGCAATTGAGCCGAGTCGTGCACCGAGGACAATTGCGGCGAGCACGATGAGAATGTGGACGAAAACCACTGTGACACCCGACCTTTACATATTTCAGGTCTGCATTATGCAGGTATGAGTAGCGACGAGATGTCGCTGGAGGGACACTACAAATTTCCGCAAATGCAGAAATCAGCTTCCTTTCTATCGTGCACTTATGAAACTGGTTATAGCAACCTAGCTTTTAATAGAAATAAGCCGGATTTCATGCATTAGATTATGTAAATATCGAATAGTAAATCATTTTGTAAGGTCACAGTGCATTTCTGCCACAATAGTTAGTCAACTGACAAATTGATCACACTATAAAGGTATAGAAATAAAACTGCACATTAGGTGATATCACCATTAATGTGCAGTTAATTTATTTTTAAAAATGATATGGCTAACTACAAGCGTGCAATACGAATCTCAGAAGCCAAAATTGCTTGAGCACCTAGCTCAGAAAGCCGGTCCATGATGTGGTTGGCTTCTTTACGCGGCACCATTGCACGCACTGCTACCCAGTTTTCGCGGGCCAGAGGTGAGACGGTTGGACCTGAAATACCTGGTGTGATTTTTTCAGAAGCGGCGAGGTTTACTCGATCGATGTTGTAATCAAGCATGAGGTAATTCTGGGCATGTAGGATACCTTCGATGCGATGAAGGAAAACCTTTTGCTCGTTGTCAACCACATTACCTTTTTGACCGACAATGACAGCTTCGGATTGGCAAATCACGTCACCGAAAGTTGCGAGACCTTGTTTGCGTAATGTCCGGCCTGTTGAAACTACGTCAGCGATGGCATCAGCTACGCCAAGTTTAATCGAGATTTCTACAGCACCATCAAGCCGAATGACAGTTGCGTTAATACCACGCGCTTGCAAAGCATCTCGAACTAAATTGGGGTATGAAGTTGCAATGCGCTTGCCTTCGAGCATTTCAACAGTCCATTTTTGATCTGCAGGAGCTGCATATCTAAAGGATGAATTGCCAAATCCGAGACTCATCACTTCTTCGACGTTTGCATGGGAATCCGTAGCAAGATCTCGACCAGTGATGCCGAGGTCTAGTTGTCCTCCAGCGACATAAATAGCGATGTCTTTAGGACGAAGAAAAAAGAATTCTACGTCATTTGTTTTGTCATAAACATTGAGAGTCTTAGATTCTCCTCGGCCGGCATAACCCGCCTCAGCGAGAATCTCTACTGCAGCCTCAGACAAAGAACCTTTATTTGGGATAGCAATTTTTAGCATATATTTGTGTAGTCTTATCGAAATAAATGGGGGTAAGCATGCGGCAAAAACCTACCTAAACACTCTGGTTATCTGCGGTAATTAAAGATATTTATAGATATCTTCCGGAGTAAGGCCACGTTTGATCATGATGATTTGGGCCCAGTACATAAGTTGCGAGATCTCTTCAGCGAGTTCTGCATCGCTCTGGTACTCAGCGGCTAGCCAAACTTCACCGGCCTCTTCAATAACTTTTTTGCCTAAAGTGTGGAGGCCCGAATCTAAAGCAGCAACCGTGCCGGAGCCTTCAGGTCGCTTTTCTGCTCGTTCGGCTAGTTCATGGTAAAAGGAATCGAAATTTTTCACCCCTTTAGTATGACATACCTATTGAGCATTCGGTGACAATGTTGCGTACCATTGCACAATTTCTTCGGCTGATACACCTCTGAAATCTGCAGATCCGTGTAGTCGTGATAACGGAACAACACCTTCGGGTAATGGCTGGTTATTCAGGTGATCGACAACAGAAATTACGATGCAGCCGGCAGCTAATCCACCAAGCATTCCGCTCTTTGAATCTTCAAAAACAATGCACCCTTCTGGAGGCACTCCCAATGCTTGTGCCCCTTTAAGATACACATCGGGAGCAGGTTTTGGATTAGCGACTTCATCGCCACACACTGTCGCCTTAAAGTATTCGATCCCTACTGCTCCTATGGAATGATTTGCGATTGACCGAATGGTGTTTGTTGCAATAGCCATTGGAATCTCAGCATTTCGGCATGAGTCCAGTACTTCTTTGATTCCTGGATTTGGCAAAAGAGAACTATCGAACTTTTCCGTGACGTAGCGTGACATAAACGATTGCCAGTACTTCTTGGCTTCAGAATCTAGTTCTATTCCAGCGTTGCTGGCGCAAAGGCTAACAGTGAAATTAAAGCTAGAGCCCACAGTTTCCCGCTGTTGAGCTGCTGTTAGACGTTTACCCATTTCGGTGCTCATTGCAAAAGTGGCTTGAGCCCAAATTCCTTCAGAATCGACAAGAGTGCCGTCCATATCCCATAAAATTCCGCGAAGCATATGTCATAGGCTAGCAATCGACCTATGCATCGCGGTTAACTAGTTACACATTGAAGTATTTTGCTTCTGGGTGATACAACACAAATGCATCTGTTGATTGCTCAGGATGCAGTTGAA